>CAYGBT010000032.1:0-32713 GCA_964348275.1 uncultured bacterium | reverse complement strand
GCAAAAGATAGTGCATTGGGCTCGTTGGTCATCTCGCCCCACTTGGCAACAAGCTGATAGCCAGCTTTATCCAGAGCCTCGCCAAGTGTCCGTGTGAATGGATTATTCCTCGGGAATCCTGGTTTTCTTGCCAGAGATTCAAAGGTATGCTGCAGATCTGAAATAGGTGCACCCGGGTATGCGCATGTAATTGCAACCCCTGCCTCTATCGCTCCCCTTGCAATTGCCTGGTTGCCAGTGATTCCCATTCTCCCTAGATCGATTCTCAACGTTTCTGCCATTTACCCACCCCTTGAATTTTACTTTTCAACTTGCGTTTGAGATTTCTCATGGATTTGGTTGAGAGAATTGGTGTCACCCGCCTCTATTTTGGCGACCTGCCCGAGAAGGCGTCTGATTGTCTGATATGCCACCTGAACTGCCTGCAGGTGGGCTGGGGAGCTACGGTCACCCCGGTTCCATGCTGCTCCTGCCTACGGGAAGCTTTGCGCTCCCCTCCACGACCGGTTACCCACGCGACAACGCGGGAGGCCGCATAGAGGTTCGTCATTTGTCAGGACAAATTATGATAAGGTATAGAATATGTCTATGACGGATGTCAGGTGTTAATATGATTCAATACCATTGCGTTTGAAATGCGTGGTAGCTGACGAGTGCTAAAAATTGAAAATGCTCTATTCAAAAAGAAAAAAACCTCCCGTTCCGTTTTATTTCGGGAGGGCTTTTTTGCTGATGCGCCGCCGACTTTGCTGGAGGCGGGCCTGGGACTCTTATTCAACCGGATTGCCTTGGATCGAAAATGTTGTGAACTGGACAGGCAGAGGGAGACGTACACCTGCTCGCCGCATTCCCGTAGCTATACCCCGGCTGATGGGAGCCTGTGGCGGCATGCCGGGGGGGGAATCTGGTGCGAGTAGAGGTGCCAGTACGGTGTCAGTTTCGGGCATACTTTGTCGTTTTAGATCGCACTCCCATAAAGGCCAAGACCCTGCGTCAAAAATCTCATTGCTTGCTCTCTGGCCTATCCTCCATGGGCCGATGGGCTGGATTCCGAGTGTAAGGGCCGTTTACCGCATTTCGCTTCAGGCTCCGGTGGCACCTCCTTCGCCCTCTCGTTGGGTATAGCTGATTTGCGATTGGGTAAATCTTACACCCTCGCCCGACCTCAAGGGGTCTTTCGACCTTGATACGAGGGTTGAGGGGTACAAACACAACACGTTGAACACTAGGCGACTGCCCCCAAAGGCGTCGAATCTCGTCCAATCTTGGCATGGAGGTTGCCTATGGACACACTGTAGCCCATCAGCCATCAGCCCACCTAACATGACAACCTTAATAATCTAAGGAGGTGACCGATGATAAAGAGGCTTAGCGTTGTTTTTATTGCCGCCCTCTTTGGAATTGCCGTGACCGGTGTGGCGACGGCGGTCGCCGCCAAATTTGGCACCGCGGCCGAGGCCAAGGCCATGTTGGAGCGGGCGGTAACCGCGGTCAAGGCGGACAAGGCCAAGGCCCTGGACATGTTCACCAAGGGCGAGGGGGGGTTCAAGGACCGGGACCTGTATCCGTTCTGCGGCGGTCCCGACGGCAATTTCACCGCCCATCCGAAGCTCGCTGGCAAGAGCCTCAAGGGACTGAAGGACAAGACCGGCAAGCCGCTCGGCGAGGAGATCTACAAGGTTGCTGAGGAGGGCAAGATCGGCGAGGTCAGCTACATGTGGCCGCGGCCCGGCAGCGACAAGCCGGTCCCGAAGGTGACGTTCGTCACCAAGGTCGGCGACCAGGTCTGTGCGGTCGGCTATTACAGGTAATCCCCTTCCGGGAGGAGTGCGGGCGGCCGCCGACGGTGGGCGCTCCGTGCCGTCTCAGGACGGGGCGTGCGTCGTCTTGCCGACGACAACCTTCCAGCCCTTTTGATCAGTACGGCCCGGGGGCGCGTTCCCTCGGGCCGCTCTCTTTCCTGCTCACCACTCGGCTCGGCCTTGGCCCACACGCTGGCGAGCCGTAGAATCCGCCGGTCGATACGCTCCCTGTGTTCCCTTCCCAGCTATCCAAGACTCCGGGGTCTGGCCACGTTGTGGCAGAGTCGGAACAGAGTTCCAGAGATCTCCAAGAGTTCGAGAGGCGGCGGGGATTAGAAGTCCCTTCGGTGGTTGCCCCCCGAGGTGAAACGAGGGAGAGACTCACTTTGCCAGAGCTTCTCCAGCGAGGAGGTGGAACAATGGAAGGAATGGGACCTTGTGGCGGATCATAGGGGGTATTTAAATTTAATTGGTGCTAGTACAGGTGCCAGAACGGTGTCAGTTTTGGGCGTACTCTGTCGTTTTAGGTCACACTCCCCTGAGATTGAAAACCCCGCGACAAGAAGCTATCTGCCCGTTCCAATGGGGGACGCAGGAGGCCGGAAAATTGGACTCAAAATCTGTTGAACCTTTCCCGCCCCCGGCACCACCGCTCCAACGCCCTGAAGATTGTCAAGATATCGATGCCTGAGCCACACACCCCCCGGGGTGAAGGATAATGGTTCTGTCCAGCGCAGGCAGAAACGACGGCGCGCCAAACACGCAAACGCCCTCCCGGCGGAGCACGGCCTGGAGGGCGTTTTGCATTTGGGAAGCGCGATACGCGAAAGAGGAGTCGTCGGATTCACAACGGGGGTGGATCTGCCCGCCTGCCCCAAAACACCACTACGCGAACGTAACGATAGATGCGAAGGGAAGCCACGAGATAACCCGCCAGCCTCTCTTTACTGCTACAAGGTGGCGCGGAGCAGTCCCCCTTTCCGCTTCTTACACCTTCCCGAAGAACCAATTCCGCTTGCCCAGGGCGGCACTTTCCTACGTGGCTGCCAGATCAGCGAGTTACCTTTCTTGAAGGCCGTAGATGTAGGTAATCAGCGCAAGGATACGACCGCGCACGAAGGATTCGGCGTTGTATGGGCTGTAAAAGTCACTGTGATACTCAATTGCCTTGTCGTTGTACTCGTCGCCCCATATGGGCATGGCTCTCAGGCCATGAGCCTTTACCTCGGCCCTGCCGTCAATCACCTCAAACACCCGGTCGAAAGGAAATACCCCATTATTGTTCTTTGCAAGCACGGTCAGACTGGGCAACGAGCGCTCCAGGTAACCGGCGTATGGTCCGTCACCTTTTCCAGCAAGGCCGTGGCAGACGGCACAGTTTGACTTGTATTCCCTTTTACCGAGGCTTCCGCCTCCGGCAAGAGCAATTGCGGGGGCGAGCACCAACACCGTTCCGATGAGCATCAGTTTCGGTATAGTTCTCATGACGCGCCTCCTTTCCGACGCATTGGTTCCACGATCTACAGGGGCTGGCCCGGACAAAGATAACAAGACGCTCCTTATGGCGAAAATTCGTGGTTGACGTGCAACTCCCCCGTCAACAGACGGCGGAAGAAGGCGGCGCCCTTTTCCAGCTTTGCGAAGTGCCGGTAGGCCCGCACCGCAAAGACGTCGGGCGCCACCATCAGGATAGTCAAATTGATTTGTGCGGAGGTCTCAAAACCTTCCCCGCGGAAACGTGCCAGAACCCGGCCCCGGAGACCTGGGGGCATTGTGGCAAGTTGGGTGACGTAGGCAATGTACTCCTGGGCCACCCAAGGCGCGTTCTCTACCGAAGGGTTGTGGCTGGTGATGGCGTGGGCGACCTCATGGGCCACCAGGCTCCGGTGCAGGTCCCGGTCCGTTGGTAGCCCAAATATCCCCGCGCATTGCCTCACCCCTCGGCATGCCGAGTATTTCAGAACATAGATCTGTCCGTGCGGGCGGTCGAAACAACCCCATACACCGGTCATTTTGTCTTCTGGTATCCGCGTCACCATGTGGATTTCGATCGGCCCTCCCGTGTTAAATCCGTTGGCTTCCAGGAAGGCGATGGCATCGACCGCACCCGTGCAGGCGGTTTCGCCATCCGCTGGCTCAGAGAAGGTGACCGTAGCGCTGGTATTGGCGCATCGAAGGCGGTCGGCCCTCGCCGTGCCGGCTAAAGGCGACCAACCGAGCAGGAGGGTGACGGCGAGAAGGACGGAGAGGAAGCGATATTTCATCTCCTCCATATTAGCCACCTTCGCTCTGCGCACAGTCCGACCCCGCCTGTGCCAGCCAGTGGGAGCAGTGAAGCCGCCTTTTATTTCCAGGCCATTCCGACAGAAAACAAGAACGCCCTCCCGGGGTTATGCTCCGCCAGGGAGGGCGTCTTAATGCCTGGTGCGCCGCCGAAACTGCCGGTGATGGGCTGGGGGCTATGGCTGCCCCCGGTTTCACTTTAGTCTCCGTTTAAACCCTTCCGCCTCGTCAAATAAGCAACAACAATGCCCATCAGCCAGAACAGCTAACCATTTCTTTTTAAAGGACTCTGCTCGGCAACTCGATGAACAGGTGGGACAGCTTTTTCCTGACGCAGATCAATTCCTCTAATAATTTCTGGTTCTTCCTCACGCGCAATGTTGGGACCTTCTTTCCTCAAATGGGACCAGCGAGTCCCATTTGTCGGACGCCAATGATGGAGGTGGACAGCGACGATGGTACCCGAAAGGACTCTAGCTGGCTCACCGCCGACCAGTCCGGCCCGGTTGCGGATAGGTTGCGTTTTCGAGTCACAAAATCGTATAATTTGCCGCGTCCTGCACACCCAAGTGCTCGAAGTCATGGAATTTGCTGTGCCGAAGGGGACACTGAAAATCTTTTGGGCCTTTGCCGCCCCCGGCACCACCATTTGCTTGGTCTACCTCGGCTTCCGCCCACGCTTTTCCTTCAGCAGCGCTCGGCGGTCACGAGCGTAACCCACCAACGCGCGGGGACGAGCGGTCTTGACGGTGCGGTGCTTCCCGGTCGCACGAAGAAGGGACCGGATCGCCGCTATCTGGCGGTCAATTCTTGCTCTCACTGTCTGCAATTCTCCCAACACTCGGCGAAGCGTTGGAGTGACGTTCGTCGACATCACGCCTCCTTTGCACACAACGGTTGTCGGAATCGAGGGGCAAGGCCTGCACAGGGCCTCAGTATCTCCTTGGCGGCAGAGGGTGTCAAGTTATAGGGGCTTCTTGTCAGCTTCTGCCTCCAACCCCTGCGCGCTGGCTTTCACGTTCCCTCCTGACAGCCCAAGCAAAGGTATCAGAAGGCTGCCTCTGCGACTTCTTTTGTCCTGTTTTGTCCTGTGTTTGATAGGTGTCAACCTTTCCGACGCCCAGAGGCCTTATTCCGACCCGTGGCGAGACGGCAAGCCGTTGAACGACAGGGGGCTGGCTCACGGCGGAGCAGTCTGAAAAGTAGCGATGGGTGATCGTTAGCTTTTTTTACATCCGCTGGAGCTTTAAATTCGAATGACTACAGAAGCGCTGGGCAATGGTGTCGGTCCCTTTTACAATCCTTGGACCACAGGCCAGGTTGGCCGCGAGCACGCGAGCACGGGTTGAATCGTTAAGTCCTGGCCAGCAAAGGGCTCGGGCGAGGAAGGCCATCTTATTGGTCGACCCTGGCACGGTGGATGCTTACTCGAGCTGGTGGATAGGTGTACCATGACGTCTTCGAGAGGGACAACCCTGGAGATCACACTCCGGGTGAGTGGCCTGGAATCCTTTGGTGAGGGTCCGAGCAACTCACCCGACGGCCTCTTGAGTGTCCTACGGGAACTAGAGGGCATCCTAGGGGCACGTTACGACTGGGAAAGCCGCCGCTTCTTCGTGGAGTATAATCCGAAGAGAGTCACGATCCTCGGCATTCTGAGCCAGATCGAGTGCGCCGGCCAGCGAATCGGTCGCACGTATCGGCCCACCGAGGTCCAATCAAACAACGCGAACACGTACCACTGGAAAGAAGTGTGGGGGTGACTGCGGGGTCAGATGCCGCCCTCTTCGCCAGCAGAGGGTTGCCGCGGAGGGTGCCCTCGACACAGGCGTTTCAAAGGTTCGCCGATCCCGTGACACGGAGGAGACCATGTCCCGCAGGTCTTACACATTTCTGATACTTTCCAGCCAGGCGACCCGTGTTCGGCAGTTTCACGTCACCCAGCTTTGGCTGAGATTAACCCGCGTTGGGGGCATCGTCGCGCTGGTTGCGGTCTCGTACATGCTCTATCACTTTGTCAGCATCAATAGTGAAGTGCAGCACCTGCGGCGGACCGTCGAGGAACAAGAGGTCCTGGTGGGGAAGGTCCAGACAATGCACCAGGAGATGCGACGTCTGCGCACCTTTGACGACGAGATCCGCCGCCTGGCGGGGTTGGAGACCGCCTCTGCCACAGAGAGTACCATGGCAATGGGCGGCGGGACGTTGGAGATCGAAGAGCTCCTTACCGCGGAGGAGCAGGCGGCCCGGCAGCAGCTGATCGCACAGCTTTTTGAGGATGTGGAGCGCCTTGAGCGTGAGGTCGCCCTTCGGGCTGAGAGCTTCGAGACCCTCACCGCCTACCTGAACGAGCAGAAGGACCGGCTGGCCGCGACCCCCTCGATCTGGCCGGCCAAGGGCTACGTGAGCTCCAAGTTTGGCCCCCGCATCTCGCCCTTTACCGGGCGGCGGCAGCGGCACACGGGCATCGACATCGCGGCCGCGCGGGGCACGCCCATTCTCGCCCCGGCGGATGGGGTGATCACCTTTTCAGGCAAGCTCGCTGGCTACGGGCGGGTTATTGTTATCGATCATGGATTTGGCTACAAGACCTTTTACGGCCACAATCACCGGAATAAGGTGAAGAAAGGCCAGCGGGTGAAGCGGGGCCAGGTGATTGCCGCCGTAGGGGACTCCGGTTACAGCACCGGCTCGCACTTGCACTACGAAGTGGTCGTGAAGGGAAGACCCGTGAACCCCCTCAAATACATCGTCGATGAGGGCCGACGGGCAGCCGTGCTGCGAAAGAAATAGGCGACACCACCCCGCCTCACCGTCTCTCGGGCCTTTGCACCCGATGGGGTCCGATTCTCCCTCCCGGCACCATATTCTCCTCTCTTTCCTCTCCACCGTATCGTCGTAACCTCAAGTAACTCCTTGATTGAGGCCTTCTACTCCTTTGTTCCAATCGGCCGGTGCTTGACACCTCTTCCTGGGTAGGGGATACTTACACGACCCGAGTGGACCTGCTTATGGACAACCAGTGCCATATCGGTACAACGCCGATTGGAATTCGCTGCTTCCACCATTGAGGGAAAGGGCAGCCCCATGTCTGGCACCGTGCCCCCTTACCGATTAGCGCCGATCGTGCGCCAGAATATAGAACCCTCCGCTACCCTAGACATTAACGAGCGCGTGCAGGCAAGGTGGGCAAGTGGCCAGACGGTATATCATCTTGGCTTTGGCGAGTCGCGTTTTCCCGTTCATCCCAAGATCCAGGCAGCCCTGCGGGCCAATGCCCACCAGAGGAGCTATCTCCCCGGCCAAGGGCTACTGCAATTGCGGGAACAGGTGGCTGCCTTTTACAGCAAGCAGCTACGGCGCACCGTGTCGGCCGCAGAAGTGATGGTGGGGCCGGGCAGCAAGTCGCTCATTTTTGCCCTGAAAATGGCCCTTGATGCGGAGTTGTTGCTACCGACCCCGTCGTGGGTGAGTTATGCAGCTCAGGCGCAGTTACTGGGTAAAAGCGTACAGCGCATACCGGCTTCGCCCCAGGACAATTACGCCCTCACGCTGAGTGCATTGGCCGAAACGGCCCTCCAATCACAGGGCGCTGCCAAGATCCTCGTGCTCAACAGCCCTAGCAACCCTACCGGTCATATGCTCGAGCCATCCCTCCTACACGCCATTGCCGATTTTTGCCGCCGGGAACAGATCCTCGTGTTGAGCGATGAAATCTACAGCCTGGTGCCTCATGGCCATCCGCCGCATGTGTCGATCGCACAGTATTATCCGGAAGGAACGGTTGTCTTGGGTAGCCTCAGCAAGCATTTGTCGCTGGGCGGCTGGCGTTTGGGCGTGGCCGTGCTCCCGCCCGGGTCAGCGAGCCATGACCTAATGCTGGCCTTACGTACCATTGCCAGCGAAATCTGGTCCACGCCGTCAGCACCGGTGCAATATGCCGCCGTTGTGGCGTACAGCAACGATCCTGAACTGGCCGCTTACATTGACCAATGTGCCCGCCTTCATGCCATTCGCACACAGCACTTCTGTCGTGGGCTCACTGAGGTGGGGATATCTTGCGGTCAACCGCAAGGCGGCTTTTACCTCTTTGCCAATTTTGACCGCTGGCGGGAATCACGGGAGGTACAAGGTGTAAAGACCTCGCCGGACCTGGCCGCCTTTTTGCTGGAGGAGTACCAGTTGGCGACCCTCCCGGGCACAGTCTTTGGGACACCCCCCGGGGACTTGTCGCTGCGCCTGGCCACCAGCTACTTGGACATGGAAGACGACTTGGCCGCCGAACGAATCCTGGCTTCCTTCCGCGCTAACGCCGATCCAGAGGCCCTCATGCGTGACCATCACCCAACGATGAATGAGGCGATTGGCCGCTTCCGTCAATTCGTCAGTCGTTTGTAATTCCCCCCGAATCGCCCTTATTGCCCATTGAGTTACCTCGGAGCATATTCGGACGCGTCCGACCTTTCCCTCATGCTCTCCTCGCATGTGTTTTCTCGATTACCTCTTTACCGCACGCGTGGGCCGATATTCATTACAGAGACAGCTTGTGGCCTCCGAGACGTTCCTGTTCTCTCGCGGGGGGTTGACCAGTGCGGATGGCTCGATTAGAGTGACTGAGCGACCGGCACTTCGGAGGCAAAAGGCGTTGATGTTCCAGTGGTCGTGTACCGTCTGTGGACACGAGGCCGAGGGATTTCTCGTCCCGTGGCGCTGCCCTTGCGGCGGCCCGTGGGATCTCCGAGGAGCTCCGGTTGGAATCGATCCGGCGGCTCTGGCCGGACGCGCGGCCACCCTTTGGCGGTATCGGGAAGCGCTGCCGCTGCCGCCGTCGCTCGAACCGGTGAGTCTCGGGGAGGGGATGACCCCCCTTGTCCCGTTCCCGACGCTGCCCGGCTCCGTGCGGGTAAAGTTGGATTTTCTTTTTCCGACCGGGTCCTTCAAGGATAGGGGGGCGACAGTCCTCATCAATGCGGTTCGGGCAGCCGGGATCGCCGAGATAGTCGAGGACTCATCTGGCAATGCCGGGGCGGCCATGGCGGCCTACGCTGCGGCAGCTGGGATCCGCTGCCATATCTTTGTGCCGTCCCGTGTCTCTTTGGGGAAACTCCGACAAATCCGGGCGTATGGGGCCGAGGTGCATGTGGTGCCCGGCTCGAGAGAGCGGGCTGCTGCCGCGGCAACGGAGTGGGCAAAGACGTGCTACTATGCCAGCCACTGCTGGAACCCCCTCTTCCTGGAAGGGGCCAAGACATTCAGCTTCGAGCTCTGGGAGCAACTGGGCCGGAGCACGCCCGATGTCATTGTGAGCCCGGTAGGGCACGGCACTCTCCTCTTGGGGGCCTATCGCGGATTCCGGGACCTCCAAAAGCTCGGGTTGATTCCCCGAATGCCCCGGATTTTGGGCGTCCAGGCATCGAGGTGTGCTCCCCTCTATCGGATGTGGAAAGATCAGCGTAGTGAACTGGTGGAGGTTCGCCCCGGCAAGACAGTCGCAGAGGGGATCGCAATTCGCCAACCGGTCCGCTGGCGGGAAATCCTGGCGGCGGTTCAGGAGACGGGTGGTGCCATGCTCACCGTCAATGAAGCGTCGATTCAACAGGCCCGGGCCAGAGCGGCAGGACGGGGATTGCTGATCGAACCCACCGCGGCTGTGGCCTTGGCAGGCTACGAAGAGGCGCGCCGGAACACCCTCATTGCCGACGAGGACCAGGTGATCATCCCGCTCACCGGCTCCGGACTCAAAACTCTGCGGTAGGGGAGCTTCCCTGAGGCATTGTGAAGGCACGGAGAGACGCAGATCGATTCGGTAATCGCTTTGCACCCGGGCTGCCGTACGCGAGGGGCCGGATTCTCACCAGCACCGAAGACGACTTCCGAAAGGTTCAGCGAGCATGGCGTATCGTCGAACGGAGAATCCGCGAACGCGGTCCCGAGTCGGTCTTCAACTTTTCGGGTCTCGAGCGCTCACTGCCGGTCGAAGTCCAAGATCTCGCCTTCGCCGATGATGAGCTGGCTCCCGCACTCTACCTCGATCGGTTTCGGACTGTCGCCCTTGAGCACCTGGGGGGTTCGTCCGACCGGCACGACGCTTTCCTCCTGAACCGGACGACAGCAGCCACGGTGGCGACGCACCTGGCGCTCGTCAAGTCCGGGGACGTTGTGGTCGGACTGTCGCCCGGGTACAGTCATCCTTCAGTGGTCCGTGCCGCGGAACTCGTCGGGGCGAGATTCGTGGATACGGTGGACATGGAGGGCTTTGCCGAGGCCTTGGAGCGGCAAAAGCGGGTGCGGCTGGTGGCCCTGACTCGGCTCTCGGTGACGTATGAGATGCTCGCGCTGGATGTGTTACGGGGAGCGGTCCGGCTTGCTCACGACGAGGGCGTGCCGGTGTACATGGACGATGCAGGAGGTGCCCGAGTCGGCCCAGCGATCTTCGCTCAACCGAGGATGCTGGAATTGGGCGTGGACGTGGGAGCCACTGGGCTCGATAAGTACGGTACCTCGGGGCCGAGACTGGGGCTGCTCGGGGGCGAGAAGGACCTCGTGGAGCGAATCCGTGCCCGGGCCTTCGAGTTCGGCCTCGAGGCACGACCGATGCTTTACCCCGCAGCAGTGCGGTCGCTCGAACGATACACCCCTGGCCGTGTGCAGGCCCTGGTCGACTCAACGAAACACGTGGCTGAGGCCCTGCGGCGGGTCTTCGGGGCCCGACTTTATGAGTCTCCCGTCACGGCCCAGCTCTTAGCGGAGGACATCATGGAGCTGGCGATGGAGCGTGGAGGACTCAGGCAGCCGCCCATCGTTCCCTACGAGGCGACGGCCGCACTGGCCATGCTGCTCCTCGACGAATACGGGATTCTCACCGTTCACTTCGCTGCCCTCCCTCCCGGGACATCCAGCCTTCTCTTGAAGTTCATTCCGCCGGAGACGCTCGCCAGATTCGGGGGGGCGGAAACCTTTGCCCAGGCGGTGGACGACTCTCTGAGCAAGCTCGGCACCCTCATCGAGGAGTCCGAAAGCATCCAAAACGTGCTGCTAGGAGACGTGGAGGGAGCGGTCTGAATTCGCAGGCTCGGAAAGCGATCAGCTGAGCTGCTCCGCGAGGAAGAGTTTCAGGGCCAGCCGATCCTGAAGTGTGAGGTTGGTGAACTTCAGCCCGTGCCGGTTTGCAATGCCCGCTGCGTCCGGAAATTCCTTTGACCAGACGACCTCGGCCATTGCACGGATGAATCTTTCGCCCGGGGGGATGAGGAGCGTCAGCGGTGTCCCGGGCGGGAACAGCTATGGAAACTCCGCCATCAGGCCCCCTTCGCTGATGTTTCGGACCATGCCACCTTTGTCGAAATCCAGCTGCCGGTGGCTTACGCGGACCTCATAATCGTACCGGGGATGCCTTCTCTGCAATCTAACTTTCCTCCTGTACAACAGCGGCAGGAGCGTGCGAAACAGCGTCTGTTAGTACCGGGCATCTGTACGGGTGACGGATACTTTCGGAAGGGACATGGCATGTAGGAGAGAAGATCTCGCACGGTGAGCATGCCTCTCGGAGGGCTGAGTTCGAGCAAGGACGAGGCTGCTTTGCGACGCGTGACGATGGTTACTTCACGTTGACGGTCACTTCGGCCTTCTCGCGCAATCCTTTGATATATTCGCCATACCGGGCAACCGTCTTTTCTCTCGTGAGGTCCTTTTTCACCTGGTCCTCTGCCTCCTTATAGGAGAGGCGTTTGGCTTCTGTTTTCTCTTCCACCTTAATAATGTGGTAGCCAAACTGGGTCCGTACCAGATCGCTGATCTCGCCGGCCTTCAGGTTGAAGGCAGCATCTTCGAACGGCTTTACCATTTTTCCTCGACCGAAATAGCCGAGATCGCCTTCCTTCACACTGCTCGGACCTTCAGAATACTGCTTTGCCAGCCGAGCAAAATCTTCTCTCTTTTTTGCTTTCGCCAACACGGCTTGCGCCCGGTTCTTTGCCTTCTGATCGTCTTCGGGGGATGCGTCAGGCGCCACCTTAATCAAGATGTGCCGGGCGTGTACCGCTTCCTCCTGTGCATAGTTATCTCTGTGCATCTGGAAATACGGCTTTAACTCCTCGGGAGCCACGGAGACCTTTTCAAAGACCTCTTTGTTGATGATCCGTTCACGCATTAATCCCTTTTGAATATTGTTTTTCAGTTGTTCTGCCGTCAATCCTCTGGAATTCAGCTCTTGATTAAAGGCTGCTTCGGAGGGGAAACGGCCCTGGATGTTTTGGAACCGCTCATTTACCAACTCTGGTCCTACCGACACCTTTTCTAGCGCGGCTTGCTGTCCCAACAGTTCCTCGTTGATCATCTGTTCTAAGATCTGTCTTCGGATCCGCTGGGCCTGGGGATCGGCTTGGACCCTCTCAAATGGGACTCGGGTGCGGGCACGAAATTCCTCGTTCAATTCTTGGTAGGTAATCGTTGTTGCGTTCACCTGGGCGGCAGCTTGCTGCGCTGGGGAAGAAGGCGTCGCCGCCGATACCAATCCGCGGAAGTTGCCGATCATCCCGAAGGTCAGGACAAGGGAGAGAACCACACACGACATCCGCATCTTTGTCTCCTCGTTGCTCCTTCTGTGATGATTATCCGTCTCACCGACGGGCACTTTGCATTAATCGCCACACCTTCCGCAAGCCACGTCGTTCAACAGCGAGACCAAGCAAAAGGGATGATGCAGCCTCACCGGGGAATACCTTTTGACTCCTTTTTCATTTGTCCATCGATCGATCATGAAGGGCTATAGAATCGCGGGAAAGCCAAAGAGTTCAGTTGACGGGATCATGGAAGCGGCAAAGGCTCCGTATTGCACTCATGTCTCTAGCGGTTCATCAGGAGATGGAGAGGGAATGTCCCCCGCTCCGGGTCCCTGGTCCTCCGGAAGCCGGGGACTGTGCCTTCTCTCCAATCTCCGGCGTCGTTTCTCCTCTTGCCGTGCCTGCCGGACTCTCTCCTTCTGGCGCTTGGCCCCCCGGTAAGCACGGGCTCGCCTGGCCATCAGTACCTGTCCCGGCGGCCACCGCCGCCCCGGCCGGCTCCGCCTCGCCTCGGTTCTCGCTCACGAGCCATGCTGACCGTGAGGGTGCGCCCCCCCAGGTCGCGACCGTTGAGGGCCGTGATGGCTGCTTCCGCGTCTTCGGAGGTTGCCATGTCCACAAAGGCGAAGCCGCGTGGACGCCCAGTGACTCGATCTGTCACGATCTTGACTTCGAGGACCTGGCGGCCCCCTTCCTCGAAGAGGGTGCGGAGTTGGTCTGCGTCCACGCTGAAGGGAAGATTGCCCACGTACACTCTCGATCCCATACCTCTGTCTCCTTTCCCTCTGCTGCTGCCACGGGCTGCCCGGCTGCGGCCCGTCAGCTTACGCGCGCTACGTCTTTCGCCGAAGAGCCCGTGTCAGTTGGCGCCGGCGCCGGCGCGCCGCCTCGCGGACCTTTCGCCGCTTCCGCTCCCCCGGTTTCTCGTAGCTCTGCTTCCGCTTTAGCTCCCGGAGGAGTCCGTCCCGCTGCACCAGGCGTTTGAAGGCACGGAGTGCCGACTCGACCCCGCGATCGTCCACGATAACCTCGAGGGAACGACGGCCCGCCGGCGTCGCCAGGGGCTCTCGCCCTTGATCATCGTGCCGCCTATATCCTGGCATCTTCCCTCCGTTGGTTTCACGCTTTTCCGCAGCGGGATGGCTCTGGCCCCAACAAAAAAGCCGCGGGACTTCAGTCCTCGCGGCGTCGACAATGTGCAAAGGCAGAACCGTGAGAATCTAGAGTCAAAGCCACCATAGAGCATTTTGGGGTGGGTGTCAATGGATCTTTGCCCCGCTCCGGCACATGAAGCGCGTTTAGCACATGGGTACCTCTGATTTCCTCTCGGGATTGTTATGTTTTCTCAGGACTCGGGAAGGCGTGAAATGGCTTGACGATGGGTGCCGGTTCATGAACAGGAGAGCGGCTGAGAGCACGCCTGCCACCCCTGCGGCTGAACGTCCCCCTTGACGTGATAGGATGCAACACACGCATACTTTGCGCCGCGCGTCCGGGGAGAAAAATCTGCAGACCCACAGCGATTTTTCCGTCCCGAACGACCCCGGTGCTGTGGAGGAGATCGAGACCGGTCACGTGCCGCAGGGTCTGTGCGGCCCGCGCAACCGCTTGCTGGGCGGCGTGGCTCCAACTCTTGTCCGAGATGCCCACGACCTCAGCAAGCCGGATCACGCCAGGGGCCTTGGCATGTTCAGTCACGGGACGTCGGAGCGCCCCAGCGGACCATTGGGAAGTGGGTTGTCAGGAAGTGCACACCGTGATTGTCACAACAGAAGGAAATGATAGGGCGGAGACTTCGAGGACGGTGGGAAGGGCTTACGCCCTTTCGGGAGAGCAGGAATCAAGACCTTCGGGTGCGTGCAGTAGGATCCGGACGTCCACCACGCTCACCCCGTCGGAATAAGCGAACACCGGATTGAGGTCGAGCTCCCGGATCTGGGGGCATTCCACGACCAGGCTGGAAACTCGAAGAAGCAGCCGAGTAAGGGCCTCGCGGTCAACCGGGGGGGTTCCTCTGACGCCATCCAGGATCGGTGTCGCCTTTATGTCGGCGAGCATGCCCCGAGCGTCGTGTTCAGTCAGCGGCAGGACCCGGAAGGCCACGTCTTTGAGTACGTCCACCATGATGCCGCCCAGCCCGAACATGATGACCGGGCCGAACTGGTCGTCGTGCGTCACGCCGACAATGATCTCGAGTCCCTTGGGCATCATGGGCGAAACGAGGATCCCTCTCACATCGGCGCCCGCTTTGTAGCGGCGGGCGTTCTCGAGGATCTCGGCGAAAGCCCTCCGCACGTCCGCCTCGCCGTCGACGTTGAGCCTGACACCACCCGCCTCGGTCTTGTGCAGGATCTCCGGGGAGACGATCTTCATCGCAACCGGACGACTGAACTCGCGGGCGGCGGACACGGCTGCGTCCACATCGGTCGCCAGGATGAAGTCGGCGACAGGTAGCTGATAATCCCGGAGCAGATGTCGAGCCTCGTGTTCGAGGAGGCTATTCCGGCCAGCGCTCAGTGCCTCACCCACCTCGGGAGGCATGAGGGTCTTGGATGGGAGGACAAAGTCGGTTTTCTCCTCTGCCCACTGGAGGTGGTCTCCGTAGTCCCCGAGTGCCTTGAGGCACGTGGCGGCAATCTCCAAGGATTCGTACACCGGCACGTTGTGCTGGCGGAGGATATTGAGGGCCTCCGTCTTAAATCCTGCATAACAGCTTTGCACCACCATGGGTTTCCCGGTCTCCTTGACCAAGGTACCCAGCCGGCCAGCGGTGGCCGATTCGATGGGGCCGAGTTCTTCGGCAAAGCGGATCCCGTACCCCCCGAAGAGCCCTACCATGAGCATCCCGTCCACGTTTGGGTCCGCCAGACAGACGTGGGCACACTCGGCGAAGAGGGCAGGGTCACTGTCGGTGGCGCCGGCCACATCCACGGGATTCCGGACGGCGGCGCGGTCAGGGAGGATCTTGTGCAGTAGTTGCTGCGTTTCGGCGTCCAGCTCGTGGAGCTCGAAGCCATGAGCGGTGAGAGCATCGGCGGCAACTGTGGCATGCCCGCCACCGTCAGCCAGCACGACCGCCCGTCTACGGCGCATGGGTGGGAGCATTGCCAACGTCTCAGCGGCGGGAAGCAACTCGTCCAATCGGCGAACGCTGACAATACCCGCTTGCTTGAAGGCTGCCTCGGCGACCACCGCTCTGCCGGCCAGGGCCCCTGTGTGGGAACCGATGGACCGCTGCCCGGCCTCCGAGCGGCCGGCCTTCAGCAAGACGATGGGCTTCCGATGGACCATCGCGCACGCCTCGCGGAGGAATGCCCGGCCGTCCTGGAAACCCTCAACGTACATCAAAATCAGGTCAGTATTGGGATCCTCCCGGAAATAGCGGATGTACTCGTGATAACGGATATCGGCCTCGTTGCCGACCCCGATATAGCAACTGAAGCCGAGCCGGCTTTTTGTGACGGCCTCCGCGAACAAGGACAGGGCCATGTTGCCACTTTGACACAGGAGCCCAATCCGGCCGTGATGAACCTCCCGAAGACCCACCAGGTTCAGCCGATGAGGTATGTTGAGCAGGCCCGAGGTGTTCGGTCCGATAAGGCGGATCCCACACGCGCGTGCGACCTGGACCATCTGACTCTCCAGGGCGAGGCCTTCGGCGCCGCTTTCGCCGAAACCGGCGGCGATGACCACCGCACCCTTGACGCCTTTTCGTCCACAATCTTCCAGGATGGCTGGCACGGTGGGCGCGGGTGTGGCGATCAGCGCGAGATCCACAGGGCCTTCGATTGCCGAGACCTTGGGGTATGTCTTGAGCCCCCGGATCTTGGTCTCTCTAGGGTGTACGGGGTAAATGGCGCCGGCAAAACCGCCTTTTTGGAGGGCCCGGATGGCCTGGTGTCCCCGCTTACTTTCATCCCTGGACGCCCCGACGATGGCGACCGAGCGGGGATGCAGGATGCAGTGCAGATCATCCTCCATGGTTCATTCGCCTTTAAAGTGAGGGTCGCGTTTTTCTCGGAAAGCGGCGAGCCCCTCCTTCCAATCCTCAGAAGCCATGCAGGCAAGCAGCGCTTCGGCCTCAGAGGTCATGGCGGTCTTCGAGTCCAGGAGGCAATTGCGGGTCAATTGCTCTTTGGCGAATCGGAATGAGAGCGGAGCCTTCCTGGCGAGCTGCGCCGCAAAGGCCTCCACCTCCTCGTGTAATCTTTCACGATGAACCGCCATTACAATCAGACCCATCTCCGCGGCCTGTCGACCGGTGAACCGATCACCGAGCAGCATCAGTTCCTTGGCCTTGGCCAAGCCCACGAGCCGTGGGAGGAGGTAGGTCACTCCACCGCCGACGAAGGTGCCAAGGCCGACCTCAGGGAAACCCATCTCGGCCTCTTCGGCCATGATGACGAAGTCGCAACTGAGGGCCATCTCGGCACCGGAGCCGAGGGCATAGCCATTGACGGCGGCAATGACCGCCTTGGGAAAGTCCTGGATCACAGCGCAGACCCGCTGCGCCGTCCACACGTAGTCGCGTCGCTCGTCGGCTGTCCACTCCCGTTCGCCGTGGGCCTTCAGGTCCGCCCCGACGCAGAAGGCCCGCCCCTCGCCGGTGATCACCACGGCCCGGACCTCCATGTCATTCTCCGCCTCAACGAGACGGGCCTGCAAGGCTTCATACATCGGTTGGGAGACGGCATTGAGCCGGTGGGGGCGATTGAACCGGATCCAGGCGACGTTTTTTGCTGTATGGTAGAGGATCGGAGTTTCGGGTTCGGACATCGAAGAGTTCCTCCGTTTCGGCCGCATCGGTGCCGTGACGGACGACCCTGCGCTATCCAAAGGATATCACAGATCACCCAAAGGCGGGGGCTTCGGTCGGTGGTTCCAACTTGGCCGGCCGTCGTTTGCGCTGGATGAGATAAAGCCCCACAAAGACGGCGGACGCGCCCCCTTGAACCATTTGACGGGCAATGCCTGTGAAGTCCGCCACGGGGTCGGGCCGAAATGCCACCGCACACACGAGCAGCAGGAGGATCCGCTCCCCCCAGTTGCATTCGTCAGCAAAGTATCCCTGGAGGCCGGAGGCAAACGCAAACATCGCGACAAAGGCTGCCAGGATCACCCAGCCGATCTGAAGAAGGTTGTCCATCCAAATGATCTGGCCTTCCGCCGACACACCCGCGATCATCAAGAGTTCAAGATTGAAGATGAACACAAAGGGGAGGACGGCGGTACGAAGATCATACGTGAACCCCTGGATTCCGGTTTTAATGGGGTCAGACTTGGCGATAGCGGCGGCCGCGTACGCCGCCAGTCCCACCGGGGGCGTGTCATCGGCCAGGATGCCAAAGTAAAACACAAAGAGATGGGCCGCGAGCGTGGGAATCAGCAACCCGGCCTTGGCCCCGAGCGTGACGATCACCGGTGCAGTCAGGGTCGCCATGACGATGTAATTGGCTGTGGTGGGCAGCCCCATGCCCAGGATGAGGCTGGTGACCGCGGTGAGGACCAGCATAAATGCCACGTTGCCGAGTGAGATGATCTCGATGGCCTCGATGAATCGACTGCTCAATCCGGTCAGGGTGACAGTGCCGACGATGATCCCGGCCGCTGCCGTGGCCACGCCGATCCCCATCATGTTCCGGGCCCCCGCGATCAGCCCCTGCCACAGCTCGCCAAAGCTTATGGCGACCGCATGAAGCGTTTCATTCCACAGGCGATGCTCGAGCTGCTTAAAGTGGGGTGGACCGAAGAGGTGGCGCACCCGAGGGACTCCGGTCTCCCGTTTCATGGTGGCGATGACGTGGAGCGACGCCTCCAAGGGCCGCTCCACTACGATAATCGCCATGGTCAACAGAATCGCATTGAAGGCCGCTGAGATGGCCGAGAAGCGAAGGATCACTAGCGTGTAGATCAGGACGAGGAGCGGGATCAGGTAATGGATACCCTCAAAGAAGGTCTTCCAGAACGGCGGCAGCTCTGACGGGTCCATCGGCCTGAGCCGGAGCTTTACGGCCTCGAGATGGACCACGTAAAAGAGGGCGATGTAGGAGAGGAAGGCCGGGATCACCGCGGCGCGCACCACGTCGAGGTAGGCTATCCCGAGGAACTCGGCCATGATGAACGCCGCCGCGCCCATGACCGGGGGCATCAGTTGACCGTTGGTGCTGGCCCCGACCTCCACCGCCCCCGCCTTATAGGCGGGCAAGCCGACCCTCTTCATGAGGGGGATGGTAAACGTGCCGGTGGTCGCCACGTTGGCGATCGAGGAGCCAGAGACGAGCCCCGTGAGTCCCGATGCCACGACCGCCGCCTTGGCGGGGCCTCCTCGGAAACGGCCGAGCGCCGCATACGCTACCTGGACGAAGTAGTTTGCCGCGCCCGCCTTCTCTAGCAAAGACCCGAACAGGACAAAGAGGAAGACGAAGCTGGTGGAGACGCCGATCGGAACGCCCCAGATGCCGCTGTCGCTCAGGTACATGTGATCCACCACGAAATCCACCGGGACACCTGGGTGGGCCAGAAAGCGCGGCATCCAGGGACCGATGAAGCAGTAGAGGAGGAAGACCGTGGCGAGAGCCGGGAGTGCCGGGCCGAGCGCACGCCGCGCAGCATCCATCAAGAGGAGGACCAGGATCGCCCCCACGATCACATCCCGGGTGATCGGCAATCCCGATCGCTGGATGATCCCATTGTAGTCCCAGGCCATGTAGGCCGCCCCGCACCCGGCAATGAACGCGAGAAGGTAATCATACCAAGGGATCACTTCTCGCGTGGGGCGTCTCGGGCGGGTGAACCCCGGGAAGATCTGCACAGCCCAGTTTAGCCATTTGGGTGCCCCAGGTTTCTTCTTGCCTGGGAAGGTCAGATAGACCATCGTGATGGCGAAGGTGAGATGGATGCTTCGCGCGATGATCGAATTGATGGGTCGGTAGGCGATATAGAGCTGGAAGAGGGACCAGCCCAGCGCGAGGAGGGTGATCAGCCAGCTCGCGACATTGATCGGTTCCCGTCCCCCCGTCTCGGCTTCAGCAACGATCGCCTCCGCGGACTCGGGGGGAGGTGTCTCATACGAGGACTGGTCGCGGTCAGGGGTGGTGGGTGGATGCGCCATCCTTGTCTCCTCAGGGCGTCACGGCCTGTGGCAAGCAGTGGTCCCCCTATAAGCAATGGGACAGGGCCGACGCGGGTTGCTACACCGCCCCCCGCTCGGACCCTGTCCCACTGGATCGGTGCAGGCCAGCCAAGCTTACATCCAGCCCTTCTCCTTATAATACTTGATCGCACCCGGATGCAGAGGAGCCGAGAGTCCCCCCAGCATCTCCTTCGGCTTGAGGAACTTGAACGCGGCGTGCATCCCACGGAAGCGATCAAGGTTTTCGAAGACGCTCTTGGTGACGTTGTAAACCGCCTCGGTCGACTCCTTCTCACTGGTGACAAAGGTGGCCTTCACGGCGTACGTGGGGACATCCTTGTCTACACCTTTGTAGACACCGCCGGGGACGACCGTCATGACATAGTAAGGATTATCGGCCACCAACTTCTTGATGGGGTCCGCGTCGATGGGAATCATCCGGATCGTGGTGCTGTTGGCGACCTCCAGACCGCCGCCCCAGGGGTTGCCCACAGTGTAAAAGAAGGCGTCGATCTTCTTGTCCACCAGGGCCCGGTTGGCCTCATGCTGCTGTAATCCCTCGGCCCGGATGTCCCGGTCCTTGTTGATGCCGTACAGGCGGAGCACGTCCTCGGCGTTGCCGCGCTGGCCGGAACCGGGATTGCCGATGTTGACCCGCCTGCCGCGGAGGTCGTTCACCGACTTGATGCCGGTATCGGCGCGGGTCACCAGCATCACGGTCTCAGGATGGACACTGAACACGCTCCGGAGGCCCTTAAACGGCTTGCCATCCCAATCGGCCTTGCCGTTGTAAGCCTGCCAGTTCCGGTCGGACTGTACCACGCCAAAGTTCAGCAATCCGCGCCGGACGGCGTTGACGTTGAACACCGATCCCAGGGCTGGCCGACCTATGCAGTTATAGCCCTTTCCGCCGAGCTTCTCGTTCACCAGTTTGCAGACATTCAAAGCGACCTGGTAGTAGACCCCGGTCGTCGAACCTCCTCCGATTACCAGGAACTGTTGGGCTGCCCTGGCGGGCGCCGGAAAGCTCGCTGCTGCCAGGGCAACCGCGATCGCCAGGGCTGGTGCCAGTACTCTTTTCATGGCGTGATCCTCCTTTCCTCTAGCCGTCACGTGCGTATCCAGGACTGCAACCTCCCGCGCAACCCGCCGAGGGGCTGCAGATCCGCCCCGACGCAGAAGGCCCGCCCCTCGCCGGTGATCACCACGGCCCGGACCTCCGGATCATTCTCCGCCTCAACGAGACGGGCCCCCAAAGCTTCGTACATCGGATGGGAAACCGCATTGATCCGGTGGGGGCGATTGAACCGGATCCAGGCGACCTTGTCCTTTTTCTCGTAGAGGATAGGCATCTTGGGTTCCGACATGGGTAAGCTCATCCATTTCCACCGCACGGCTGAGCGAGGGCAGACTCGTGGACCGAATGCACACGATAGCACGGGTCACCCGCTCCACCAAGCCCGTTATGCAGATACAGAATTTTATGGGAAAGTCAGTACCCTCGGCCGAGGCTAAACACTACGTATTGCCGTACTTCGGGAGAGGTGACGACGCCGAACCAATTGTGAGCCGACAACAAGCCCGAGTAGAAGCAGCGCGACCGGGTACATCAGTTCCTTTGGGGGTTGACCCTTTTGCTCGATGTCCACCTTGGTGACGTAATCTCCGAAGTCGACCCCGGCTTGCTCCGCAAGGCCGTTGAATGCGAGATCGGCGACCGCATAACGGCCATCGGGTTCACGGACGAGTGTCACACCGTAAGTCTCCTGTTGGACCGGGCCGCCGGCCTCGGGCGTCTTGAGCACGAACAACCTGAAGCGGTCGCCGTATGGGGTCTCGCGGATTATGTGAAGCCGCAGTTTGCGGCCTGGCTCGACCATGACGTCGCCGGCCAAAAAGGTGTCTAGGGCGAGGGGTGCAAACGGTGGGTAGAGCTGGTCCGTGAAAATGCCCGGCCGGAACAGAGCCACGGTGACCACGAGGAGCAGGAGTGCCTCGTAGAGCTTGACCTTCACGAACATCCAGCCCTGGGTGAGCGAAGTGAAGGCAAGAATGGCAAGGAGCGAGACGACAAAAACCATTAAACCGTGCCAGAAACTGGCGATGCCGATGAGCAGCAACTGCGGGTTGAAGATGAAAACGAGGGGCAGAATGGCCGTGCGGATCTCGTAATAAAACGCCTGCACACCGGTTTTGAGCGGGTCCGCACGAGAGATGGCCGAGGCGGCGTAGGCCGCCAAACAGACCGGCGGGGTGACATCGGCCATCAGTCCGAAATAGAAGACATAGAGGTGCACTGCGATAAGCGGCAGCACCAGGCCGGCGGCGCTTCCGAGTTCCACCACCACCCCAGCCAGCAGCGACGCGACGACGATGTAATTCGCCGTCGTCGGCAGACCCATTCCCATAATGATGCACAAGACGGCCGTGAGGCCCAGGAGGATGTACACGTTGCCGCCCGAGATCGCCTCGACGACGCCGATCAGGGCGTTGTTGAGACCGGTCGAGGACACCGAGCCGACAATGATGCCCGCCGCAGCCACGGCGACGGCGATGTTGGTCATATTGCGGGCGCCCGCGACGCAGCCGGCGTACACCCCCCCGATGCCATCCATGAAGGCCCGCCCGATCGAGATGTGCCCCCCGCGTACCGCTGAGACGACATGCTGCGCCACGACGATGAGCATCATTAAAAGAATGGAGTAGAAGACGGAACTGCTGGCCGTCCACCGTTTAACCATCAGTAAATAGATTAGGACCACGATCGGTACCAGAAAGTGGACACCGCTCAGGAAGGTCTTCCGCAGTGGCGGTATCTCGCTCCGGGGTAGGCCGGCCAGTCCGAGCTTCACCGCCTCCAGATGAGAGATGTAGAATAGCGCCACATAAGTGATAACCGCCGGAATGAAGGCGGCGACTACCACGTCGAAATACGTGATACCCACGAATTCGGCAATAATGAAAGCCGCCGCACCCATAACTGGCGGCATGATCTGCCCGTTTGTCGAGGCGGCGACCTCGATGGCGCCAGCTTTCACCGCCGGCAGGCCGGTTTTCCGCATCACCGGTATCGTGAAGGTCCCCGTCGTGACCACATTGGCAATGGAGGAGCCAGAGATGAGTCCGGTCATGCCCGAAGCCAGGATTGCGGCCTTGGCAGGACCACCACGCATCCGCCCGACCATGCTGAAAGCGAGGTCGAGGAAATACTTGCCAGCCCCGGCCTTGTCCAACAACGCTCCGAACAGTACGAACAGAAATACAAAGCTGACGGATACGTCGATCGGGATACCAAAGATCGCCTCCCCACCCAGCCACTGATACCCGATCAACCGGGTGAGTGAGACACCCTTATGGGAGATGATGTCCGGCATGGCCTGGCCAAAAACGGAATAGAAGAGAAACACGGAGCAGACAATAACCAGTGGGACCCCGATGCTACGTCGCGTCGCCTCCAGCAAGAGAACGAGGCCGATGCCGCCAAGAATGGCCTCGAACGGAAGCTTAAAGTGGGTGCCGAAGAGGGAGACGTCGTACGTGAGTAAGACGCCTTGACGAGCGACGAGGCCCTCGTATGCGAGGAACAGGTAGAGCGCGCAGGCGGTTGCGAGTAGCGCCAGGCTGACGTCGTACAGGGGAAGCCGCTGGGTCCCCCGGTGTCGCGTCACCGGGTACATGAGGAAGCAGAGCAAGAGGCCGAACGCCAAGTGAATGCCGCGCGCCGGGACGTCGACGATAATCCCGGCACCGACCATGAAGGGTAGCGGAGACGCGATCCACAACTGAAACAGGGACCACAGCGCGCCGATTACGCTGACGACGACGGCAAGGCGGGGCCCGAGATGCCTTGTCCTATACTCAAGCTCTTCCAGAGTCTTTTCGGGCGATTCCGGGGTCTCTTTCGACGCAGATGCTTGGACCTCAGACATACAAATCGCCCCGACGAAGAAAGACGGAGTCCAATAGGGAGACAAAAGGGCGGGCGCCCCCAGTCATTGGAGGCGCCCGTCACTGTCAGGGGGCCAGGCTTACATCCAGCCTTTTTCCTTGTAGTACTTGACGGCGCCCGGATGCAGCGCCGCCGACAGGCCATCCTTGATCATTTTCTTGGGGTCCAGGTTCGCAAACGCCGGATGCAGCCTCCGGAAGTCATCGAGATTCTCGAAGACCGCGCGTGTGACCTCGTAGACCACATCTTCCGGCACGTCCGCGCTGGTCACGAACGTGGCCATGACGCCGAACGTGGTGACGTCACGGTCGGTCGTCTTGTACGTGCCCTTCGGGATCGTCGCGAAGGCGTAATAGGGGAACTCTTTGACCAGTTGTTGCTCGACCTTCCCTCTGAGGTTGATGATCTTGGCATCGCACCCATCCGTCGCCACGGCGACACCAGCATTGGGCACGCCAACTGTATACCCGTAGGCGTCGATCTTGCCGTCGCAAAGCGCCTTCGACTGCTCGGTGGAGGTCAGCTCGGTGGCCAGGGCGAAATCGCCAACTTTGGTCCCGTAGCGCTCCATCAGGACTTCCGTGGTCCCGCGCTGGCCGGAACCCGGGTTGCCGATGTTGAACCGCTTGCCCTTGAGGTCGTTCCAGGACTTGATGGGGGCCCCCTTGGCGACGATGATGTGGTACGGCTCCGGATGCACCGAGAAGACGGCTCGTATCTTCTTAAATGGCCGGACCTTATCCGGTGCGGTGCCGTGGTAGGCATGGTGTTGCCAGTCGGACTGGGCGACACCGAAGTCGAGCTCACCTTGGCTGATCTGAGCGATGTTGTACGTAGAGCCGGCCGTCGACGGCGCTGAACACCGGATACCGTGCTTGCGGCCTTTCTTCCGTCCTTCCGCGGCTTCCTTGTGGACCATCCGGCAGACCGCGTTCCCGACCACGAAATACACGCCCGTCGGACCGCCGGTGCCGATGCTGATGAATTTCTGAGCGGAAGCAGGCGGAGACAGCATCGCCCCGCTGACCAGTATTGCCACTGCGCTTATGAGTGTCTTAAGAAGCATGACTTACCTCCTCTCATTCCACTGCTCGGTGACTCGCTTCTCTTGGAAACCGCGTATGCCTCTTCGTTTCATGCATCCCTCGAATGTTCATGCATGGCTCTCAAGTCTCTCGGAAATGCTCATGCCGTTCCCTCCCTTCCTCTAGGATGACGATTCTTTGCTAGACCAGAGGGGCCCTGGGCCTTTTCGGGCAAACCTCCCATGCGGTGCTGGGATCCTTCGCATACATCATAAAGTGGGGATGTTGTGGTAAATCGCGCTCATAGCGCGACCGCCGGGATACCCTGCCGCAATGCCCGAGATTTGTTGTGCGAGTTTCCCGATCCCGGAGCGAACAGTCGAGATGTCCCGGAGAGTTAACTTGAAAGCGGAGTGAACCAAATGCTACCCGAAGTAAGAAGTGCTTGTCAAGCCCAAGTTCTCCGGGTCACCATGCAACGTGTCTCAAATCAACGAGTGTCCGGGCAGGCGCCAGGCGCAAGCGCAATCTCGCTCCTCGAAATCCAATGTTCCACACTAGGGGATGCCATTCCGAGGCGCCTCTCGGTCGTTGGAATCGGCGAGCCCATCGGCCGAGCTCACGGTCGAGGCCTCAGTCGAGCCGTCAACGGTCATCGAACAGCAGTCACCGGTTTACGGTCATCGGTCATCGGATTGCGTTCGTCGGTTTTGGCCAGGGGGAGGGGCTTGGCGACGGTTGCGGGGGCTGGGGGTTAGAGCTTCCAGCGAGCGGCTCTGCGATCCCCACCCGCACCTCGAGGCGCGTGGAGGAGGGGGTACCGGACACGCTGATCACAGAGGCCTGATGCTCTTTGGTGAAGACGAGGATGGTCTCCTTGCTGATGAAGCTTGCCACCAGCGTCCACCCCTGTGAGGGGAGGGCCTCCCGATAGAAATCCACCACCCCCGGAGGGTCGCTGTCGCCCTCGTACACCATGAGGCCTGCCTGGAATCCGCCGAAGGTGATGAGGACCGACTCCTGGTCAATCTTTTGAAATCCGGCAGGGATGGGGATACCGGCGGGACCTTCGAGGGGTGGTGCCGCCTCCGGCTGTTTGGGGGCCGAAGCACAACCGGAAAGTAGGAGAAGAAAAGCGAGAAGACCCGAGGTAAAGATCTGATACCGTTGGCGGGCGCGCATGAGAAAGCACTCCCATTGGTGTGGGTCCCCAAAGAAGAACGGATGCCGGGCGTCGACTCGGACAGATACCCGTGGTCGACAACACCCACTATATGCGATCTGACCACCGGCTGGCAAGGGAAATGGCCGGAAAAAATTTGCCCAGGTCTAGGCGAGTTGCTAAGATGCACGAGATTTCTCTTCCCTCAATAGCGAGGAGGGAGTGCACATTGTTTGGGGAGGCGTCGATGGCAGAGGCGGGCTGGCGAGGGTACACCGAGCACGAGTTTCAGATGGCCCTCTTTGTCCGGGACAAGATATTTGAGCATTACGGGATGTCAGAAGAGGATCAAGCGGCGGTCAGTGAAGCCCTAGCCCTCCTGGCCGTCTATCATCTGCGCGAGCAGCAGAAAATTGTTCTCAAAGGAGATCTGAAAGAAATATTCTCCGGTTTCTCGTGGAGGCTGCCAGACCAGTCCCAGGCAGAGGAAATTGCGAGGGAGCACTTGCAGAAGCATGACGTCTCCCAGCCCATGACAGAGCTTCTATATGCCGTCCTGCTGGTCGAGATCACCTATTCGCTTGTCGCGGATAAGAAAATGATCTGGCTCGCGGCCCCGAGCTAGTGGGGGCATGGCACGTGAAGAGGCGGGCTGGCGTGTGCAAAAGAACTCCGTTGGGCCCACCCTGAAGCGGAGCAGGCCCACGAGTTCAAAAGGCTGTTGCGATCTTCGGTGATGAGCGGTCAGCCGCCGCGGATCTTCGGGACGATGAGAATCGTGTCCCCGGGGGTCAGCCGGTGGCTGTTATCGACGGTGACGCCGTTGACCCGTACCTCCGTATTCCCGTTCGTTCTCATCTCTGTCAAGAGCTCACCGAGGGAAAGCGGGTCCTTTCCTACGTAGGTGGTGACATTCTTCCCCATCATCACCACTTTAACCGCCACCGTCTGTTCCCTCTCCAGCAGATCGGTCGTCATGGTCTCCCTCCTTTCCTCAACACCGCTCGCCTGAGCTGGTGACTAGGGTCAGGGTCTTGAGATCGAGGAGGATCTCGCGGGGGAGATCCTCGCCAGTCGCCAGGCGTTTGACCAGGTTGCCAATCAGGCTGGCGATGGCAAATCCATTGTAGCTGATGGCCGCCGCCGTGCAAGTGAGAACTTCAGCTTCGTCATCACCGTACAGGCTCTTTTCGTAAAACCTGATGTCGTCCGGGTCGGTGGGGTTCACGGCGTAAATCCGGGCCACCTCCGCCCCCATTCTCGCGTCCAGATATCTCAATACGCCGGCACGGTATCGGATGGAACGGAGCCAGATTGACTTCCTGGCCCGCATGCTGTCAACTCCTGAGATCACGACCCCCGTCATCCGTCGGGTATCGACCTCGATGGGCAGGCCCTCCACTGGTGCTCCGGCAAATTCCTCCAAGATCTCTCGGAGGGCTTCGACCTTGAGCCGCCCCACATCCCTCAGGCGAAAGAGTTGGTTCGGCAGGTTATGCTCTTCGATGCCATCGGGGTCGTAGAGAAACAACCGGTGGACGCCCATCTTCGAGAGCACCAGGGCCGTGAAGGAACCGATCCCGCCACACCCGATGAGGTGGACCGGGAGGTCGAGCGCCTCGGGATTCACCAGATCCAGTTGTCGGAGGAACTCCATGGGCTGGGTGGAACTCACGATCCCGCCTCCGGCCAGTAGGCGATCGGAATTCGCCAATCCTTCGGGTTGACCGTCTTCAAAAAGTCGAGGAGGACATACACGACAGCCACAAACTGGTACTCCCCGATCATCTTGGCAATGCCTTCGCGGATGTTGCCCAGACAGGGGCGGCCCTGATAAATGTGCGGATGATCGTAGGCTCCCACCGCGTCGGTGAGGTTTCGAATCCGAACATCCCCGGCAAAAGAGATCTCCATCCGGTAGCTTCCCAGGTGAAACTGGCGGCCGTCGTACTCCGTCTGGAGCGGCGAGGTGAAAATGGTGAGCCGGCCATCCTGGATCTGCACCTCCCGGATCTCGGAGAGCTCTTTGAGCTGGTCTATGTCTTTCAGGTACTGTTCATTCTCGGCGGGAGCGCCCTGGATGGTGTTGAGGCGGTTCTGCAATGCGCTGAGGTTCCGTGTTTCGGCCGTGATCCGTCGGGCATACTCCTCCAGGTTATTCTCGATGAACCGCATCTCCTGTTCCAGAAAGTCCGTTTCCTGCTGGACGCGACTCCGACACTCCCTGAGATAGGCCTGACGGACCATGACCTGGCGCTCTTGGTCCCACCTGGCCGCTGCCTCTTCTGTCTCCTGTCGGAGGGTCTCCAGCGCAGCGCGGAGGGGGTCGAGTCCGAGACGGGAGAGCGTCCTGAGCTCTTTGAGCATTCGAGAGAGGCCCAAGTCGAGGACGCGCCGCAGGAGGATAGACTTGAGTTCTCCGTCTTGGCCGAGAAGGTTAAAAAGAAAGTAGAGATTCCCTTGGACTGTTTCCCCCACGGCCCGCCCTTCCGGATCTCTCAGGAGCTGTCCCCGCCCGATTTGAGATCCGGGGGGGAAGGCTGGCTGGGCTGCCGCTGCGATGGGATACCCGAAAGCAAACGGGAGACGGCTCTGCGGAATGCGGGGCCAGATCCCAAACAGCAGAGGAGGGGTGGGAAGCGCAAAGTGATGTAGATAGATAGCCGCGCCGCGGTGGGGCCTCGAGTATTGGTCGCTCTTCCCAAAAAACCAGAAGGGCACCCCGAGCACTTCAGCGTACTGTCCCAGCACCTCAACAATCGGTACCAGGGCCGGTGGATGCGTAGAGGGGGACTCTACTCCCTTTCCGCATTCGAGGAGGACGGAAAATTCCGATGGAATGCGCGGGCCGCCATCAGGGCTACTCCCCTGGGGCGGCACCTGGGAAAGGGAAGGGACATGCGTTCCCTCGGACGAAATGTGACGCCTGTACATGGGGTGTGTCCCTACCCAAGATCCGAGCGATTGCCCATTGGTAATGGGAGGTGTCCCTTTGTTAGCACCACCGCCCCCTCGGTGTCAACGGATAATCCGGACCCAAGTGACGAATCGCTCATGCGAAGGGATGGGGACGGATCGGCTTTCGACCGGCGTAGCCTTCGGTGAGACCATGCCAATAGCCCACCTCGGCCTCATCCGGCTTCCAGCAGAGGTATACCTCGCGACCCTCGCGGATGGAGGGAAAATCGATGAGACCCAGGTGGAGGTCTTTGAGGAGGCATCCCAGGTCCTCGATCTTCTTGACGGCGTTGTTGCACCCTTCCAGGATGAATTCTGCCTCTCGCTTGAGGCGGAGGAAGGCATCCCCGCCTAGGCGGTAGCCGTTTTCGCCTGCCTGTTGGCGGATCGCCTCGAGGAGCTGCTGTCGCTGCTCAAGCTCCCTCCGCTGCGCTTGGAGGTCCTCGAGCATCACCCGAAGCTGAGGAAGAAGGGCATTGGCCTCCTCGACTGTGAAGTACTGCGTCGCCATCGGTGCTCCTCAGTGGTTCTTTCTTGTTACGCTACCGAATCGAAGAGGGGTGCGTCAATAGGAAACCGGCTGTTTCACTGCGAGGGCGGGCCCGCCGACGAAGGATGCTTCACGAGCCGCTCTCCCCAAGTAATCCTTGTGAAGGATTTGCTCCCCTCGTGGGCTGAAAATTTCACGGGTCATTGAGTGTGTTAGAACAACACCTTCGGCCCCTCACTCCGGGCCTCAGATTGTTTGAGCCGAGGAAGGGTCGTTCCGCTCGTCGGCGGAATTATTCCACTTGTCAATAGTTCGTTCATGGCGATGTTCCGCGCCAGCCACTCCGCAAACCAACAGGACGGCCATCCCCCACCTGCACTTCGTTCCGGTGGGAGGGACCCCCTGACCGGTCCGAAGGACTCCGGACTCCTTCGGAGACGCAAACCAGATTCCGCCTCCCTCGCAGATCCACCCCTTCCTCGGCTCCGGGGTTGGCAGTACCTGCGCGCTCCGAGCGACATTGCCGGGAGTGGCGGGGCCCTTCGGCGAGCGGCGGCCTGGGAAACCGAGGTGCGATCCGTGCCGAACTTCTTTGCACGGAGCGTGAACACGGAGGGACCCAGGCCGCAAGCCGCCTAGCAGGGTCGCCACGGGCCCGAAGGGTTCCGGGCTCTGGCGCAGAGGCCCGGAGCGAGGGGCGTGCTGGTGCTGCCCAACTAAGGTAAATTGAGGTCATCCAGGCGAGTGGTGGTGTCGCAAGGAGAGTCGGGTGGCGTCGGAAGACCCACTCCCCGAGCCCTTCCGGGCCCGACTGCAATGGTGAGGCCCGGAGCCGGGGGCATGCGGACGCTGCCGGAAGAGAAAGAGCTATGGATCGCTCAGCCGGCAAGCCAGCGGATGAGGTCCGCCGTGATGACTTGGGCGACCTCGTCTCTGTTCGTGGTCGTGAGCCGTTGCAGCCGTGCCTCGGGGTGGGCTTTGATACGGTCGGCAACCGGGTGGGCCTTGGCCATGATCGTGGCCACGAGGGGTCTCGGGCCCTTGAGCGCCTCGAAGAGGACCGTCTGGAAGCCGGGAGAGTAAAGCTCCATCTTGCCGATCTCATCGATCACGACGAGGTCGGCTTCGTGCAATGCGCGAGTCAGGGCCTGGACCCCGATGGCCTCAAAGGTCTTGAGGTCTACCCCGTAACGTCCAACTCGGGGCGGCCCTGGATGTTCCACATGAGCTAAGACCCCTTCGTGGCCGGCTAGATCGGCGACCTGAAAGCCGACTCGCTCCTTCCCCTTGCGAATCTCTCGCGTGTAAAAGCCCCCTTTGATCCCCGGGAGCGTTTCTATGAGGGAGAGGAGTAGGGACGTCTTTCCTACACCGGGAGGGCCTGTGATTAGGTGTACGCGGGCCATCGCCGCTTTAGGCCGGGTACTGCTGCTCCTCGGGGACCACGCTCGTCCCCACGGCTCGGGCCACCAGGGTGGGGGGATCGAGAACTCGCGCCGACGAGGGGAAAGGACTTGCGCCCTGGCAGGTAAGGACTTTGTGGGCCTCGAAGGCCATGCGGCGCGAGGTTCGCCCGACCGCGACGATCTGTCCCTGGGCCTCGATATAGTCCCCCCCGTAAACGGGAGCCAAGAATTCTATCGTTTCGTAGGCGCGCAGAAGCCCCTCGTCTCCATCGTAGCGGATGGTCAACTCGGTGGCCAGGTCGCCAAAGAGGCGGAGAATCTGAGCCCCGGCAACCAACCCACCGGCGTAATGGACTTCGCAGTGACTCATGCGGACTCGCAGGGAGGCCCGAGGGTACTCCGGGTCCTGAGTCACGGCTGGCCTCCCGTTGGTTGGGCGTCGAGCACCGTCTCGGTTGCCAAGATCGGTACACCAGCGCGAAGAGCCATGGCGACAGCGTCGCTCGGTCGGGAGTCGATCAGCACCTCTCGGCCTTCCACGTTGAGGACGAGGGTGGCGTAGTAGGTGTTCTCCTTCAGTTCTGTAATCACCGCTCTCGCCAAGCTGGCCTCCAGGTGACCCAGCAGGGTCATGATCAGATCATGAGTGTACGGTCGCGGAGGGGTCACCCCTTCCAGGGGGAGTGCTATTCCGACTGCCTCAAACTGCCCTATGACCATGGAAAGCCCTCGCTTGTCATTCTTGCTGCGGAGCAGGACGCGCGCTTGACCGCCGGGATGGGCGACCACCCCTAGGACCTCCATCTCCTGGAGCTTTCCGACCTCCTGGGCCTCGGCAGGGCCGGGAATGGTACTCAAGAGCAGCAGGGGGAGCAGCACGATCCCCCACCTGGAAGGGAGGCTAGTACCGTTCCAACTTATTGCCCCGAACACGGACGAGAAAGCCAGCAAGCCAGGTCTTCGCATTACACACCTCTCTATTGGGTGAGAAAGGTTGGAACGGCGCTAGCTGCCATTGTGACCTCCTTCGATTGGTCGGGCTTCTGGGAAGGTGTCCTTGGAGTTGATGCACCGCACGAGACGCCAGCCGCTTAACAGGTTGACGCGGTGGATCTGATCGGCGGTGAGACCCACCTGCTGGAGGAGCGGCGTCAGTTGGAGGTCCGGTTTGAATAAGCCTGTCCGGGTGATGAGCGGAGCCATCAGTCCCTCGAGCCGCCCCATGACGGGGTGCTCGCTTTTGAAGTGATTCAGAATGATGATGTGGCCCTTCGGCCGACACACGCGCTTGATCTCCCGGAGGACCTGGGTCGGATCCGGGACAGCGCTGATGACATACGTGGCGAGGACATGGTCAAAGCTATTGTCGTGGAAGCCCATCCGCAGGGCGTCCATCACCGCGAGACGCACGTAGGCGGCGTTGAGATCGCGGACCCGCCCCCGGGCCTTTCGGAGCATCTGCTCCGAGAAATCCATCCCGACCAGCCGGCGGTGACGCGGGTACAGGGGCAGATTCAAGCCGGTGCCGATCCCGACCTCCAGAATCTGATCGTCCGGACCGAGGTCCAAGAGCTTGATGGCCTCGAGGCGTCCGGGAAAAAAGATCCGATCGAACAAAAGATCGTACACAGGAGAGACGGCAGCGTAGGCCCGCTTGACCGACTTGTGAGACAGCTGCCATCTCGATTCCATGCGGTCGTCCCCCCTCTAGGTTAGGCGGCCCGTATTCTATCCGATGCGGGGTGGAATGGAAACGGTTTTTCTCCCTCAGTCCTCGCTTGCAGGGGAGTCCGACTGGGATGATCAAGAAGTCGGATGGTCAGCGGCGCGAGATTTGGGGACAGATGGAAACGGATGTCTGAGAACCGACGACGGCATTAGGCGGGGTCGATCTGAACGCGAGATCCCTCTTTGACCTTCTTGAAGATGGTGGGATCTCCCTCGA
>CAYGBT010000031.1:32445-34369 GCA_964348275.1 uncultured bacterium | reverse complement strand
GCTGGGCATCCCTGCGGGCTTCCGGCCCAAGAACGACATCGAGGTCGGTGGGAAGAAGATCGCCGGGCTGGCATTGTGTGTTGACGAACACGGATCCTTCCTGTGCCACGCCAGCCTGTTGGTGGACTTCGACGTGAGACTGATGCTCGCCGTGTTGAACCTGCCACCGGAGAAGATCGCGGGCAGGGCCGTCACCTCCTTCGAGGAGCGGCTGACGACGGTACGCCAGGAACTCGGAAGCCCCGTCTTCACCGCAGAGGTGCGTGAGCAGGTCCGGAGCGGGTTTGCGGAGGCACTCGCGGCGCAATTCGAGCCTAAATCGTGGACGGAGGAAGAGCGTGCGGCGATCAGCGCCCTGGCGTCGCGTAAGTATTCGACCCCCGAGTGGGTTTTCCAGCGTATACCAACTCCGGACGCCGTGGGGACAAGCCTGTTGAAGACGAATGCCGGGCTGTTGCGCGTGTACGTTGCGTTGGGCGGAGAGGTGCTGAAGAACGTCATGGTGACGGGTGATTTCTTCGCCACGACGCGAGCCTTGACCAACCTTGAAGCTCGGATCAAGTGGACCCGTGCGACCCCTGAGGCAATTGCAAAGACGGTCCGCGCGGTCTTCGCCGCGGATGGTCCACCGATCATCGGGCTGTCAGCGGACACCCTGACTGAAGCGATATCAACTGCCGTGCTTGTAGCGAGCAGGAGCGGAGGATGGAGCCGGTCATAAATGGATTGTCCAGCCCCGACTATGTTCGCCTCAGCCTCGCTTCGGCGATGGCGCTACGGATTCGCTCCGGACGGTTTTATCGGGATGTGCGCAACGGTTGCATCAATCTCCTGTTAACCTACCCGGAGAATTGTCTGGCTCACTGCGCATACTGCGGGCTCGCCCGAGCACGCGTGTCCTCCTCCCCGCTGTCGCCGACGGCGACTGCCGCGGGTGGGCAATCCTTCATCCGGGTGGACTGGCCGACGGTGCCCATTGAGAAAGTCCTGACACGGTTGTCCCGCCATCGTGAGGATATCCGGCGCGTATGTCTATCCATGGTCACGCATCCCCGGGCCTTCGCTGACACTGTGGTCCTCATTCGACGACTGACCACAGAGGCCGGCGGCCCCCCGCTTTCCGCACTGATCGCGCCGCCCCTCGTGGACGAGGCGCGCCTACGGGAATTGCAAAGGGCGGGGGTGGAACGGATCGGTATTGGACTGGACGCGGCCAGCGAACGCGTCTTCGGGTATCGGCGCCCCGGACTGTCATGGGTCGGTTACTGGCGCACCGTGGTGGCGGCACGGGAAGTGTTTGGACCGGACCGGGTGAATTGTCACCTCGTTGTTGGCCTGGGCGAAAGGGACGCGGAACTGATCGAGGTATGTTTCCGTCTGCGGGCGATGCAAGTGTCGTCCTACCTATTCTCGTTCTATCCGGAGCCCGGCTCGTCCATGGCCCGCACGCGGCGACCGAGCTTGGTGCGATGGCGGCGATTGCAATTGGTCACCCACCTCATCGACCGATACAATCTTCAACCGGAACAGCTCCGCTATGATAACCGGGGACGTCTTGTTCGTGGTGAGGTAAATCCTGCGCACGTGCGCGCCGCCCTCGCGCATGGTGAACCCTTTATGACACAGGGTTGCCCCGGCGAAGACGGCGGGCCGGCCTGTACCCGCCCCTTCGGCAGTTACCGCCCTGGCGAACCTTTCCGAGACTACCCGTTCGCACCGAATCCCGAGGACCAACAGCAGATCGAACGTCAACTGCGGTTAGAATTACTCTGCTGAGTGCGCATACGATACGACAACTCAGCCGACCCCTGCGGCTCTTGGGGGGTACCTCGCATGTCTTAGGAGGGTGTGACGTAAAAGACAAAACCCCGCGATTTGTTACAATAACTTACGGAAAACACGCACCTCCGAACCGCCGTCTCAG
>CAYGBT010000031.1:0-32345 GCA_964348275.1 uncultured bacterium | reverse complement strand
GGGGATAAGTTCAATTGCAGAGAAAAACTGTCCTGGGATCGATTCGAATTTCGTCAGCTCCGTTCGCACGGTGATCGAAGCCCTTCCCGAGAGTGCCGACTCCGAGGATCTTGCTTTGTGACATGATAAATACCTTCCCTCCACCTGAAACGATCCAATATCGAACGCACCCTTCTTCGGACACCCTCCAACATCTCGGCATCGCAGAGGGATTGGGGCGGGATTTCGGCTATCAAGCCGATGCTGTTCTGGCAACGCTGATCGGCATGGCACGGATGGAAGAAGCGCAGCTCACGGTCGCGGTCGCTCAGGATCGGCTTGTGGGCTTTTTGCTGCTCAGCCTCCCGCATCCGCAGAGCCGGTGGGGCCAAGAACAAGTCAAAGGACTCTATGAAGTCGCGGCATTCGAGGTGGCGCGCCCCTGGCGACAACGGGATATAGCCAACGGCCTTTTGAAGGCGGCCCTCACCCCTCAATGGGAGGAGCGGATTTTGCTGGCATCTCTTGACCCAGAGGGGTGGGACATACCCGGCGCAAGACTGTCGGAGACAGCCTACAGACAGATGTTGCTCTCGCTCTTCCGGAGGGCGGGCTTTGCGGAATACCCCCTTTCCCTGGATGTCGGTCTCAGCCACGATCCCTCGAGTCTGTTTTTAGTCCGTGTTGGTGCCAGAGTAGACCGAGAGCAGCTCCGCCGGTTTGAAGCTTTACTGGGGACAGCTGAATCCCGTTCCCTCCTCCAGATCAATCAGCTTTCCGGCGAGGAGCGGGAGGCGATCTACCGGCGGCTCATTCCCGAGGCGATCTTGACTACCTTCGCAATTGATCGGGCGTCGTTGACCAACCCAGCAGGATATCGCCTGGTGAATTTTCATTGTCCGCCGGATCAGGAGATGGTCCTCATCGAGGTCCGCGCGCAACCAGAGGACATTAAATGGTGCTACCGCCTCAAACTCCACAGTACGATGTACAACGAAATCGAACTCGCCTTTGTGATCATCAGCGATCCGCGATCCGAACGGTTCAATATAGATCGAGACCCCGAAGGCCGGGACACGCGGTTCGGGACCATCGGTCGGAACGTCCCTGAGGAGATCCGGGCGATGTGGGCTGGATTGGCCCCAGGCCAGGCACAACCAGGGCTTGGTCTCCTCAGGGAGGCTGTCCGGTTGGTGGAAGAGTTTGTTGGCTGGATGGGACACCACCTCTTCTTGTTGGAGGCGATGTTTTACCACAACGCCATTCTGTATGAACGGTACGGTTTCGGTTACATCGTTGGTCGGGAGGAGATGGAGCGGATTCACCAAGACTTTCAACCGGGAGGAGAGCTCTACGCGCGCCTCGACGGGTCCACTCCTTTCCGCCAACCCGGGTCGGAACGCACGGTGCGAGGTCGGAGCTGGGCCATCCACGATGGAATCCTCGAGAAGCCGTGGGTAGCTCCACGGATGTATAAAACAGTAGGAGAGGATCAAGGGGTCTCTACTTTTCCAGGGGGGATCTGGTAGGGGAGACCAGCAAACAAAAAAGCCCGGTTTCACGGGCTTTTTTTGTTTGCAGAGCAGTGGCACAATGGAGCAGTGGACATTGAGAGATTGTGCCAATGCGGTCCACTGCTCCATTGGTCTCGGCGAGCGGGGTCTCTACTTTTGCCTATCCAGCGAAGAAGGACTTACCGAGGCCAAGCAGCATCAGTACAACGGTGACGAACGCGAGGTATAGCGTGGTCCAGTTTTTCGTCGCTCATCTCGCTCCGCCCAAGCGAGGCGACAGTACTCGGGCAATTCAATCATGAAACTCCGGCCACTCCATTTTTGTTCCCGCGACCAAAACACAGCAGGATCCCGCGAGGTTTTCTACCGGGGTTCCCCTGGACTGGGCCCGCCACCTGAACTCGGGCTGAGACGTAAGTTGTTAAATATAAACCATTTGCTCGATTCATGGCGTGGCCGGTCGGGCAAGAAACAAGAGCGGGGCAACCAGGGGTTAAGTTGTCGACCCTCGAACATCAGTCGGGACTTGCGCAAGGGGGCACCCTCGGGTTAGAAGTTAGGCGACTCCGACTCTTTCCAGCAGGAGAACCTCAGGAACAGCGCAATCGAGACGAATGGGGGTGAGACCATGGGCAAGGACCTGTACGAGATCGGTGAAATCCCACCGATCGGTGAGGTGCCACAAAAGATGCACGCTCAGGCCATCAGGCCTGAGCGCTACGGCGATCCGGAGAATGCGTTTCAAGACGAGATCGTCGACGTCCCAGAGGTCGGTCCACACGACGCGCTCGTGATGGTCATGGCGGCCGGGGTGAACTTCAACAACGTATGGGCTGCGCGCGGCGTCCCCGTCGACGTCACGAAGACACAAGCCCGCTGGGGCGAGCCGACAGAATTCCACATCGGCGGCAGCGATGCGTCCGGCATCGTCTACGCGGTCGGCGCAAAGGTCACGAACGTCAAGGTCGGCGACCGCGTCGTCGTGCACGCCGGGCAGTGGAATCTCGACGACCCGAGGGTACGCGCTGGAGAAGATCCGGGCCTGGCCGAATCGTTCCGCGTGTGGGGCTACGACACGTGCTGGGGTTCGTTCGCCCAGTTCTGCCTGGTGCAGGCTCACCAGTGCCTCCCGAAGGCACAGCACCTGACGTGGGAGGAGGCGGCTGCGCCGACACTCACCGGTGCGACCGCCTATCGGATGCTCTTCGGATGGCCGCCAAACACGGTGAAGGAAGGCGACGTCGTGCTCGTGTGGGGGGGGGCGGGCGGCCTTGGGTCGCTTGCAATCCAGCTCGTGAAGAACGCCGGCGCCAAGGCCGTGGCCGTGGTGGGCTCGGACGAGAAGGGCGAGTATTGCAAGAAGCTCGGCGCCGTCGGCTACATCAACCGCAGGAACTTCGATCACTGGGGCATCCCACCCCACTGGAACGACGCCAAGGCGTGGAACGCGTGGTTCAATGGCGCGAAGGCCTTCGGCAAGGCCATCTGGGACGCCGTGGGTGAAAAGAAGAGCCCGAGCATTGTCTTTGAGCATCCTGGGGAGGACACGATCCCGACGTCGATCTTTGTGGCCGAGCGCGGCGGGATGGTCGTCATCTGTGCCGGGACCACGGGCTACAGTTCGACGGTCGACCTCCGCTTCCTGTGGAACCTGCAGAAGCGGTTCCAAGGATCACATCTGTTCAACGACGAGCAGGCAGCGGGGTTCAATCAGCTCGTCATCGATGGCAAGGTCAAAACCACGCTCGGGCACACCTACCCGTACGAGCAGACCGGACACGTCCACCAGCTCATGGGCGACGGCAAGCTTCCCGAGGGCAACGTGTCGATTCTGATTTCAGCCCCGAAGATGGGCCTCAAGGAGCTGCCTCAGTAAGTAGCCAGAAGTGAGCCTGGATCATCACTGATCCTGTCTTTTGGCACCAGGGGGGGTACACATGGATCTCCTTGACGACGAAATCAACCAGCGGATCTTGGGCATCCTTGACCGGCAATATGAGGGAGAGTTTGACATGCCCGTCTCTTCAGGCACGTTGGCTAAGGAATTACAGCTTGACCGAGCCACGATTGACCGACACGTCAATTCGCTGCACGAGGGACGACTCGCCACGGTCACGGGAGCAGTAACCGGGGGCAGTTACCATGTGGCTTTTACGCCGCTGGGAAAAGACGAGTGGGACCGCAGGCAAGGAGATCAGCGGCATTTCGTATTACGACGTCGGCTCCTGGAGATGTTGAAAGCAAGAGAGGATCAAGGTGAGGAGCGATTCATAACGTCGGAGGCCCTGGAATCGGAACTTCAAGCCGGACCGAATGCTATCTGCATGAACCTTGTTGCCCTAGAAGGGGACGGTTTTGTCGAGCTGATGGAAATGGGTGGTGGCGGTCTGTCCTTCATAGCGGGATTGACTCCGGAGGGCCGGACAAAGGCTGACCAGCCTTCGGGATGACCGTGCCACACTTTACTTAATTGACTTAGTCAGGTCGGATGCAGAGGTAGACAAGGACCCAGATCCACGCAACCGCGACGCCAACCCAGAGGCTGATGCCGAGAGCGTAGGCCCCAAAAAAAGGAAGAAGGAAGCCGCCGATACCGGCCACAGCCCAGGCGACATCCCTTAATACTCTTTTCACATCCTAGGCCCTCGGCCTGCTTTGCGTCTCCCCATCCAATGTTCGCTCACTCATCCCTCCTCCCGCCTCTCTGCAATTCCGCGTGCATTATACTCCTACTCCTTGCAGACGGGATCAGAAATGGATAAGATAAGTCCCCTTGACCAGGTACTGTACAGACCGAGGTGTAAGAGGAAGGCCTCAGGAGTGCGATGAAGCTGACCAGGCAGCACTCGGCTAGGATTCTGACTTTGATTGTGTTGCTTTCGCGTGGGGCAGTCGCCTGTTTGAGCCTCCCAGCGAACGCCGGCCAGGACTTTCCCATCGACAAGATCACCCTCCCGAAAGGATTTGCGATTCGCGTCTACGCGAGGGACGTGACCGGTGCGCGTTCGATGACGTTGAGTCCGACCGGCACGCTCTTTGTCGGGACGCGGGGCGCGGGAAACGTCTACGCGATCCTGGACCGAGACCGAGATAATAAGGCTGACGAAATAATTACGATAGCGCGAGGGTTAAATATGCCGAACGGCGTTGCCTTCCGCGATGGCGCGCTGTACGTCGCCGAGGTAAATCGTATCTTGCGATACGACAATATCGAAGCCCGCCTCACGGATCCGCCGACGCCTGTCGTGGTGAACGATGGCTATCCCCGAGATCGGCATCATGGCTGGAAGTTCATCCGCTTTGGACCGGACGGAATGCTCTACATTCCGGTGGGGGCTCCCTGCAATATCTGCAAAGAGCAGGATGAGCGGTATGCGTCCGTCACACGAGTGAGACCTGATGGGACGAGGCTGGAAGTGTTCGCCCACGGCGTTCGGAACACGGTGGGATTTGATTGGCATCCCGACACACAGGAGCTCTGGTTTACCGATAACGGACGCGACTGGTTGGGTGATGATCTCCCGCCGGACGAGTTGAACCACGCGCCGAAAAAGGGGCTCCACTTTGGCTTTCCGTATTGTCACGGCAAAAGTGTTTCCGACCCGGAATTCGGGAGGCAGCGCCAGTGTGAAGAATTTACGCTGCCAGCGATGGAACTCGGCCCACATGTCGCTTCACTGGGAATGCGCTTTTACACGGGTACCATGTTCCCGGACATGTATCGAAAGCAAATCTTTATCGCCGAGCATGGGTCGTGGAACCGCAGCACACCCATTGGGTACCGCATCACACTGGTCAGGCTCAAAAACAACCGGGCGGTGACCTATGAAGTCTTTGCGGAAGGCTGGCTCCAGGGTCGGACGGCATGGGGACGGCCGGTGGACGTGCTGGTCATGCCTGATGGGGCCCTCCTGGTCTCGGATGATCGCGCAAATGCGATCTACCGGATTAGTTACGCACGACAGTAATCGGTTCCAGCGTTATGAATCGTAAGGAGGGCAAACGATGAACCCGCACGCGACGCAGGTGCCTTTCCGCTATGCCGAGGCCATGCACTCCATCTTCTATACGCCGGTCTACACGGCGATCAGCCGCGGATTCTGTGGCGAGGTGGGACTGGCGGTGGAACTCTATACCTGCGCCCCGGGGGAGAATAGTGCCGACGTGGTGGCCCAGGGGAGGGCCGATGCGGCCCAATCCAGTCCCTCGTCGGGCCTGGTAAGTGCTGACCGAGGGGAATCAGCATTCCCCTTGCATTTTGCCCAAATCAACCGGCGGGATGGCTTTTTCATCGTGGCGAGGCCAGGGAGGGAAGGGTTTCAGTGGAAGGACCTCGAGGGGGCCGAGCTCTTGCCGGCCTCCTTTGCAGCGCAACCGTGGCTGTCTCTTCAGTATTGCCTCCGGAAACGGGGTGTGGACCCGAGCACGATCCGGCTGACCCGGTATGCCAGCCTGGATGAGGCGGAGCACGCCTTTCGCCAGGGCGTGGGAGATTTCGTACACCTGCCTCAGCCTTACACTGAGCAACTGATCGCGCAGGGAGTGGGTCGACTGGCCGCTGCCATCGGGCCAGAGATAGGATCGGTCGCCTTTAGCTCGCTCACGGCAGCGCGGGACCGGGTTCTCCGTCGCGATCCGGTGCTCGTGAGCTTCGCGAAGGCCTTCGCCAAGGCCCAGCAGTGGGTGCAGACCGCCGATCCCAAGGAGCTGGCCGAGGCGGTGCAGTCTTTCTTCCCTGATGTCGATAGGACAGTCCTGGCCCACGCTGTCACGCGCTATCGGGACCAAGGAACGTGGGCGTTGCAGCCCCTCATTTCTGAGGAGGACTTTCACGTGATTCAGGACATCTTCTACGCCGGGGGTGCCATCAAAGAGCGACATCCTTACAGGCAGATCGTGGATACGGGGATCGCACAAGAGGTGATGACAAGGTGATTTGGACGCTCCTGAAACGCTGGTAGTCGGTGTCTTGTTCCGCTCAGGGCCGTTTAGGAACCGCCAAGTGGACCGCGTCCGCTGCCAGGGGCTGTTCCGGCGGAATGTAATCGGTGCGGGTGCGGGAAGCAAAGGATTCCCTTGGGCTAGGTTGGACATCCGTGGGTCGAAAGCCGAGACCGATCTGCTGCCCGGCAAGCTCGATCCGACTGAGGATGCGAAGCACCGTATCCTGGTTCGGATTGTAGCTCACGGCGAAGCGCCGCTTCGCGAATCATAGCGGACTACCAGAACTCCCCCCAAATCCTGGAGGAACTTCACCAGCTTCTCGAGGGGGTCGTGCGGCCCGTTGGTTGAATGTTCTAGGCCGTTCACCCGCAGTGTGATCTCCAGGCTCACCGTGTATTCCTCCTGCTCTTCTGTGGAACGGTCCCATGCGGATTGTGTTCCAAGTGTCGCGGCCCGTTTCGCGCATTGCCTCGCGAGAGGGGGCCAACGGCCCTCAATGGGCATTCGAGATATCGTGCCGTAAATTGGCCCATCTCTTGCTAGGATTTCTGATCACGCTGGATTCTAGGGAGTACTCTCAAGGGGGAAACGACGATGCAACGGCACTTCAAGGTATTGATTTGGCTAGGAAGTATTGCCATCTTGCTTGCAGCCTGTGGGACAACCCGCGAGGTCCGACAGGAGGACAAAGTCCGGGAAAATCTCAAAGTTGCCCTGGCTGCGCGCCAGGTGGCTCGGAGACGGAACACCGCCGAGCGGTGTCGCCGTCAGGGGGTCGTCTTGCCTGCTCGATACCAGCAGAAGGGGGGCGGCATGCTGGAGGATTACGTCGATGCTCGCCCGCCATGTGGGATCCCCGCGCAAGAGCGGATCGGCCGCGCCGAGCAGGACTTTCGGGCGACCTGGCTGGCGGTGGCAAAGGGGCCCGTGCCCTTTCAATACGAGTGGCTGCTATCGGTCAAGCGCCGGATCGCAACCTGGCTGGATGCGGATGGCCTCACCCCCTCAGAGGCCCGTGCAGTCCTCGTCGAGGCGCAATGGGTCCTGAATGGATGGGATGACCGCGGGAATGTATCGGCCGCGGCCGAATCGGGTTCGTCCTCTCGGGCGACGGCGAAACTCTTTGCGGGGCTCGACTCCGCCCTCAACCAATCCCTTGCCGGAGGGGGGATCGCCTGTCGTCGGGGCGGAAAGCAGTACCCCTGTTTTTAGGGCTGGACTTCGTCCTTGGCGGGCTTGACCGTAATTCGTGTTGTCCGGGAACCGATCGGGGGGAGTAGTGGTCTCGTACATGACAAATTACTGATAGTGGGCTGAACTTGTGACAAAATGGCAAGAATTTAAATTACAGACACTTCAGTTTTTGACCTGGCTCGCTCGTCGCCCGATGGAGCGGAGACCATCACTAGGCCAGCACAAGCCGAACCTAGACCAGGTCGCCGGCACCCGTGATCAGGAGATGGGTAGGATCGGGCGGGGATACACCATCCTGATCCTCACCGACCTGACCGCCCGTGCCCGCCAAGTACGACTGAGCCAACGGAAGCTTGGCGTAATCCTCCTCGGCGGGATCTTTACCCTCTTGACGATTGCTTACCTCCTCGTTCACTATCTTGCGTTTCAGGTAGGTCGGGGTGAACTTGAGCACCTGCGCCGCACCGTAAAGAAACAAAAGGTCTTGGCGGAGAAGATGCGGGCGCTCGAACAAGAGGTCACGCGCTTGCGGGCAGTGGATCACCAGATTCGCCGCCTGGCAGGGATGGAGACCGGGCCCGAGGCAGAGAGTGCGGTGGGGATAGGGGGCGGAACCTTGGAACTCCAGCAGGTCCTCACCGCCGAGGAGCAGGCGGAGCGACAACAGGTTGTTCAACGGCTCTATGGGGACCTTGAACGCCTTGAGCGCGAGGTCGCCCTCAGGTCCGAGAGCCTCGAGGCCCTCAGCACCTACCTCGGCGAGCAGAAGGACCGGATGGCCGCTACGCCGTCCATCTGGCCGACCAAGGGCTACGTGAGTTCCAAATTTGGCCCGCGAGTCTCACCTTTCACCGGCCGACAGCAGCAGCACACGGGCATCGACGTCGCGGCCGCGCGGGGGACGCCTATCCTGGCCCCGGCGGACGGGGTCGTCACCTATTCCGGAAGATTACCCGGCTACGGGCATGCCATTGTCATCACCCACGGCTTTGGCTTCAAGACCTTTTACGGTCACAATCACGAAAACAAGGTAAGAAAGGGCCAGCGGGTAAAGCGCGGCCAGGTGATCGGGACGGTCGGAAGCTCCGGCTACAGCACGGGCTCCCATCTGCACTACGAGGTCCTCGTCAATAACTCCCCCGTCAACCCCCTCAAACACATTCTTGATGATGGGCGGCGGGCCCATGTGCTGCGGGCAAACTAGGCGGATCCCTCCCCGGTAATTCCAAGACATCCTCCCCATTTTCATTGCACCCACTGTAACCACCTCCACGATCCTGTATTCAAGTCACAAGTCATGGCCTAAGCGAATAGGCGAAAAAAGGACTGCTACCTTCGACAGGAACCAGGGGCGTTTCGCACTTCAAAAAGCTCCCTTGCCGTGGCACACAAGTTGCACCCATCTTTTCCTGCTATAAACTTGATCGATTCGGAGGTAAATACCATGAGAATCAACCAGTTAGGCCGTGTAGGGATCTCGGCCATTTGTTTCCTGCTCGTTCCAATTTTGGCCCTGGCAGGGTCTCCCACCGAGTGGGTACGCGCCTCTGTTGCCGACATGAAAAATAGTCTCGCCGAGCACGCGCCGGGGCAGAGCTTCTCCCAGGAGGAAATGATGGAGATCTCTCGCTTCGTCGGTGACCGTTTTGACTTCCCCGAGATGGCGCGGCTTTCCTTAGGTCGTCACTGGAAGAAACGCTCGCCGGAGGAGCGGAAGGAATTCGTCCAACTATTCCGGAACCTCCTTCAGCAATCCCACTTTATGAAGATGACGAGCAAGGCCGGGTCAGAGCAGCGCCTTGTCGAAGAACGGATCGAGGGAGAGCGGGCGGTCGTCCACGCGATGGTGGTGGAGGACGACACCGAAATCCCGGTCGACTACCATCTCATTCGGAACAACGGGCACTGGAAGATCTTCGACCTGGGTGTGGATGGCATACGGCTTTCCCACGTCTACCGGACGCAGTTTAATAAGGTGATCAGCAGGGGCTCCTACGACGATCTGGTCAAGCGGATGCAGATCAAGCTCCAAGAGGTCACCTTCGAGGCTCGGGCCGAAAGGTAACTCGCTGCTGCTCTACAGCCCACCGGATGACGCAGGCTCCGGGGATAGCCCCCCGGAGCCTTTTCGTTTGTTTCCCTCCGCGGTTCGAACGGTGGCTGAGGCCCGCCCGCATGACCACCGGGATTCATCTCGTTTTTCCGATCGGATCTTTTCGGTATAATACACCGTCAGTCACGTTAAAAGCTGATCATGGGAGCGGAGGCGATGAGTACCGAGAGGAATCGTCTGAAGGAGTGGCTTCAGGGAAAAGTCGAGACCAGTAAGACCTTGGACGAAGAGCCTCGGTATATCGCCCTGGAAGAGTTAGCGGCGCGACTCCAAGTTGACATCGAGCATCTGTATCAGCTCCACCGCGAGAGCGCCCTGTTTCGTCTGGTGACGATGCCGGATGGGGGGCGGCATGTTCGCCAGGCAGAGATATTGGCCCTACTTCGGCGGAGTGCGACGCGGGCAGGTCTTCCTTACACGCTGGACCAGATTTTCCATCGCCCGGAAGACATCGCGAGGGAGATCGGAATTCCACTGGGGGACTTGCTTATCTTGCTCCAGCAGGGCGAAGTTGGCGCGATCCGGATTGACACGTTCCTGCGGGTTCCAGACGAGGAAATCAACCGCCTCCTACGGGAGATGGAGGGCGGGTAATCACTCCTCCTCGTCCAGTCGGTCTACCTGGGGTGTGTCATTCTCCTCGCCCCGATCGTCGGGGGGGTAGGCGCGATGCAAACTGTTGGCGAGCAGCCAGACCAGGATGCCGATCACGTTGGCCCCGAAGAAAAGAGCCAGCGCCACCATGCCCTGACCGTGGAGCAGAAAGAGAAAGGCCAAGGCGAAGAGGGCGAACATGACTGTGCCACCCCAGAGCAGGACCGAGCCGTGCAGCGTCATGATTCCTCCGCTTTCTTCGCGACATTGTATTGCGCTGGAGCTTCTATATGCAAGGGCTCCCGCAAAATCCGCTTGCGGGGTGTGACCATTTCTGTTATACATCCCCCATTTGTCGCGGTGGGTGCGGTTCAAATGGAGGATTGAACGATGCTGGTGACGCCGGTGAGCTACACGTTAGCCGTAGGGGCCGCCGAGGGTCCCACGCCCATGAATGCCTTTGATAATGCACTGCTGGCCGCAGGGATCGGCAACGTGAATCTCATGAAGGTGAGTAGCATTTTACCTCCGGGCGCAAACTATGTAGACGCGTTTCAGATCCCGCCGGGGTCGCTCGTGCCAGTTGCTTACTGTAGTGTGACCTCTGGGATTCCCGGCGAACGAATTGCCGCGGCGGTCGCCGTGGGGGTCTCTCGGGACAGCTTCGGCGTGATCATGGAGTATGAGGGTAAGGGGACGCGTGAGGAGGCCGAGGCCGAAGTAGCCCGCATGCTCGAGGTGGCGTTCGAGCAGCGGCAGATGAAGCTTGACAAAGTCAGGCTCCGGGGGGTGGATTTTCAGGTGAAGACCCTCGGGTCGGTCGTAGCCGCCGCGGTCCTTTGGTACTAGAATTTCGTTCATGGTTCATGGCCAAGAGTTCAGAGTTGAGGTTATGGACCTGATTTCAAAACTCTGAACTGTGAACCGTCAACCGTGAACGAGTCCGAAGGACGGGGAAATGGAGTTTTGGTTCACTGAGAAACAAACAGAACACCTGGGACTCACCCTGCGGGTGCGTGAGAGCCTCCTGGTGGAGCAGACTCCTTTTCAGCGGTTGGCTGTACTGGACACCTACCTATACGGCCGGATGTTGGTCCTCGATGGGGCGATACAAACGACCGAAGGGGATGAGTTTGTCTATCATGAGATGATCACCCATGTCCCCCTGACCACCCATCCCTCTCCTCAAAAGATCCTGGTAATCGGGGGGGGCGATGGGGGGACAGTCCGGGAGATTCTGAAACATTCGGCGGTCAAGCGTGTCCGCCTTGTAGAGATTGACGACCACGTGGTCGCCGCCGCCAGGCGGTTTCTGCCTGCTCTGAGTCATGCCCTGGATGATCCCCGAGCAGATGTCCTCATTACAGACGGGGCGGCATATGTCCAGGCATTACGCGGGGCCTGCGACGTGATCATTGTGGATTCCACCGATCCCGTCGGTCCGGCAGTAAAGCTGTTCCACGCTGATTTTTACCGGGCTATCCTTGATGCATTGACCCCTGACGGGCTTTTCGTCACCCAGTGCAAGTCTCCGTATCTCGATCGGGGACTCATTCGCGAGGTCCTCGGTGTTGTCCGCTCTCTCTTCCCGGTGGCTCTGCTGTACACCGCGGCGGTTCCAACTTACCCTAGCGGCCTCTGGAGCTTCGTGCTCGGCTCAAAGGTGCACCATCCGCTCAAGTTTGACGAGTCCCGCGCGGAGAAGCTTGAGACCCGCTATTACTCTCCCGAGATCCATCGAGCTGCCTTCGCCCTCCCCCGCCAGATCCGGGGCGACCTGATTCAGGCCGAATGATGCGACGAACCGGACCTGGGGTCATCCTCTTTGGAGTCCCGCTGGATCTGACCGCTTCCTACCGCACCGGGACCCGGATTGGCCCCCAGCAGATTCGGGCAGCAGGGGAGGCTCTGGAAGATTATAGTCTGGCGTTGGACCGAGACGTTCGCCAGGTCAAGGTGATCGATCAGGGAGATGTTGAGCTGCCCGCTGGAAATCTTCACGGAAGTCTGGCGAAAATTGAAGAAGAGGTGACGACGGTCTTGGAGAAGCGTATGGCGTTCGTGGCCTTGGGCGGGGAGCACCTGATCACCCTTCCTCTAATCACCGCCGCCCTTTCACGGTATCCGGACCTCGTGGTTCTCCAAATGGATGCTCATGCGGACCTTGCAGAGCGTTACGATGGGGAAGCGCTTACGCATGCGACGGTGATGCGGCGGGTGGCGGAGCTCTTGGGGCCTAAACGGCTCGTACAGTTGGGAATCCGCTCGGCGACAGCCGAGGAGGCAGCCTTTGCCCGCGAGCAGACGCACTTTTTCCCGGGGGCACCCGGTGATGTAGCCCAAATCCTGAGGATCCTCGCAGGCAGGCCGGTCTATCTCAGTATCGACATCGATGTGGTGGACCCGGCCTTTGCGCCGGGGGTGGGGAACCCGGAGCCTGGCGGATGGAGCAGTGGCGAGCTGTTTCAGATGCTCAGCGTTATGGCAGATCTTGACGTAGTCGGAATGGACCTGGTCGAGGTCTGTCCCCCGTACGATCCTGCCGGGATTACCGCCGCCTTGGCCGCCAAGATTCTCCGCGATTCACTCCTGACCTTCTTTTATCATGCGTGATCTTAGCGCAATGAGACGGGGGAAAGCTCGAGCCGACATATGAGACCGAGAACGGGAGGAGTAGAAGATGGCGAGAGAAGGAACGTTCATTCTCGACAGCGGTGACACCTTCCCTGTCCTCACAATGGAGACGGTCCGACACGGGCGCATCACCGTGCCCGATATCTTCGGAGAGGGCTGGGGGGTCTTTCTAGCATACCGCGCCCACTGGTGACCATACTGTAAGCAGCAGTTGGCTGCCTTTGAAAAGGCGCGGGACAGACTTCAGGAGCAAGGCATTCGGGTCGTGGCCGCTTCAACCGACCCGTTGGAGAAAGCCAAGGAGACCGTCGCGGAATTCTCCCTGACTTTCCCTGTGGGCTACGGGTTGCCCCTGAAAGAGACGGCGGCCGCCCTGGGGGCGTTTTACGAGGAGAAGCGGCAGATCCTCCATGCTACCGGTTTTCTGCTCAGGCCGGACCGGACCATCGTGGTCGCACAGTACAGTTCAGGGCCGATCGGCCGTCTGGTCTGGCAAGACGTCGTGGGTCTCGTCCAGATCCTCAAGCAGCGGGAAAAATAATAGTCACGCTCTTCCACAGCAGCTCTGGGGCTCGACCACATCCAAGGGACGAGCAAGGGTTTAAGGGAGAGCTAGCCCCGATCCGAAAAAATCTCCGAGGCCGGAATCACAAAAAAGGTCATGACTTCTATAAGCCTATCTCGGGGCCCGTGGCGGTGATCATAATCTCGGATCGGGGCTAGGACTCGCCGGTGAGTTGGAAGATCACCGTTCTCCGCCGGGGCCGCGTGTCAAAGTCCACGAGAACGAGTTGCTGCCACGTGCCGAGTAACGGCTTGTGATCCCGAAAGGGGATGGGGAGTGCGGGCTTGAGGAGGGCGGCCCGGAGGTGGCTTGCCCCGTTATCGTCGCCCCACGTGGTGTGGTGGTGATAATCTCGCTGTTCCGGGAGGATCGTCTCGAAGAATTCCCGGAGGTCCCGGATTAGCCCGGGCTCGAACTCCACCGTGGTAATGCCGGCGGTCGCGCCCGGGACAAAGACCAGCACCTGTCCTTCGCGGAGCCCGCTCTTTTGGATCGTCTCGCGCAGGGAGGCGGTCAGGTCGTGGATGTCGCAGTGGCCCTTTGTTGCCACGGTGACCTCAACCGTTCGGATCATACGATTGCCCTCCAACAACGAGTTCTCTGCCAACCAGTTGGTCGTCCTCTGTGTTCAGGCTGATACGACTAGGACAGACGAGATTCTCTTGACGAACGCGGTTTATCCCCCAGGGAAACCATATTGTCCCCTCAGAGAAACGTAGAGGACCTCACAGATCCCCTTCCAGGTGAGACCTTTCTCGTGCTTTTCGACTAAGACAAGATGCTGGGCGCCGTGCTGGATCAAGGGGGCAATGAGTTTGCCTCCGATCTTCAGCTGCTCCACCAACGGAGGGGGAACCTCGGGACACGCGGCAGTGACACAGATTCTGTCATAGGGTGACATTGCTGGATATCCGAGGCCCCCATCTCCCTTAATAAGGATCAGGTCACGGTAGCCTGCCCGTTCGAGATTCTTCAGGGCATATTCGTACGTCAGCGGATCGATTTCTACAGAGGTAACCAGGCCTTCTTCCCCCACGACTTCCTTCGCCAGTGCAGTGCCATAACCGGATCCAAGACCTATTTCGAGAAATGTATGCCCCGCATCCAGCCCAAGAGGCTCATAAAAGAGGGGGTAACTGTGGGGGCATGATATCGTCGCCCTCTCGCCCGGAAGCGGAAGAGGGACCTCGAGGTAGGCGTAGTCCCGATATAGAGCCGGGATGAAGTCCTCTCTCGCAACTTTCTGCATCGCGTTTTTAATCCGTTCTGACCGAAGCAATCCTTGCCCGATGAGATCCTTGACCTTCTGTTCTCTTTCCTGTTGGAAGTCTTCCCGCGTTTTTGTGGATTCTTTCGGTGGAGGGACTAACCAGCCGTGCATCTTTCCCCGTCCTCTTTCTTGCCTCGCGATGATTCAACGTGCTCCACGTATTATCGTAGCAGAGCCGCGCAGGGCCGACCAATGAATCTTGCCCCCTGCTGGTATCGCAGACTCGTTGGGGAAGGCGGACCTTGGCGGAAGGTCCCTCGTGGTAACCAGGGCCGGAGGATTCAGGGGAGAAACTCGATGTGGTAGGTGGCCACGTCGCCGTGCTGGACTCGGGGGACGATCACCCGGAAGGGTCGCGTGGTTCCAAGCTCGAAGCTGTCTATGGCAAAGTTATTGGCCCCCAGGTAGGTGCATTTGGCATTGAAGAGCTGGACCTTGAAGAGGGCGAACGTAAAGAACCCCTGGCGATCGTTGTGTATCTCCCCCGCAACCATCACCCCTTGAGGGTGGGGGGCGATCCGGACATCTCGGGCCAGAAAGCGGTGGCCGATGTCGGTGAATTCCTTTTGACCGAAGGGATCCTCGGGTACAGGGAATTCACAGGCGGCCCCCTCATGCCTTGCCAGGGCCTGATGACTTTCCCCGAACAGGAGGCCGAGCACCAAGATCGGTATGGCGGTCACGTAAAGCGTGTCCCAACTGTGATGCATCATCGGTCAATCCTCAGGGAGGGACTTTCCAAAGGGCAGAGAGGAGCTACCGGATGCGGTAGGTCAGTGTTCGCAGCTCTTCGTTGCGCTTGATAACGACGTTGACCTCGGACAGGCTCGCGTCAGACTTGAGCGACTTATAGATGCGAACCAATCCTCCTGCTGAGTTCACTGGCTGGTCGTTCACTGAAAGAATCCGATCGCCTACCTTAAGGCCCGTCCGGCGGGCCATCTTCGCGTAATCGATTCGGAACCCCCGCCGATCCAAGGTCCCCGTCCCCAACGAGGTGGCCAGCCTCAGCCCTACGCCATCGCTCATGGTGACGACGGGCGTCGCCGAGCGGAGGGTTTCACTGAGAAGTGGCCACAGGTGATTGCCGAGCTCCTTGACGTTCCTCTCAGGAACTTCCCAGGTATCCGGCCCCACCTCGGTGAATGGAAGGCGATTGACCACCTCCGCCACAGTTAGCGCCCTTGTCTGACCTCTTTGCAGTTCTGGAACTGCTGAAGGCCGGGTGGCGGTCCGGTCTTTGCCCGGGATGGCGTCCCGCTCCAGGATCGCGCGCTGGCTGGAGATGTCGACCACAGAATAGTTTCTGTCAGCGGTGCTCGCTCCTCCGATGCGAATCTGAAAGCGCAACGTATCGATCAGGGCGGTCCGGGCGAAGACCAACCGGTGGGGGCCTGGGAGCCTCCCACCCCGCGGGATTTCAATCGTTCTCCCGCCGGGGAGAGCCAGGACCAGGACCTGATCGCGCACCGCCACGATTTTGCCGACGGGTAGCGGATTGTGACCTGCAAAAATCGCCTCGCCATCTCTATAGAGGCTGAGGCGTCCCATGGTAAGGTTGCGAATCAGGGCGAACCGCATCGCGTGTGGCAGGCGAACGTCCCCGACCACTTGGATGCGGGTCTCGGACGGCGGCCGTTCTCGCTGATCCGCCTCGACGAGCGCTGCCAAGGCCAAGACAAAAAAGATAGGGCCGCAGACGGCAAGGCGTCGCCGCAATGCTCTGCGCCCTGATCGCACGTATTCGCCTGTTTGCGGAGCATCGCGGCTCGCACGGGCCGGTGGGCGCCGTCGGGCACCATGGATGGCCAGCCAAGCTCCGAGGCCTACGGCTAGTAGGAGAATTCCAAGAGCGAGTTCTGGAAACCGCAGAATCAGTGCCGCCCACCCGACGATCGGGAGCAGCGCCACGCGCACGATGGCGCGGAGCGTCTCCGATTCCGCAATCAGCTCAGCGATTGGCGGGCTCGTGTAGTAGTAAGATGCGACGAAGAGCCGTCCTGGGCCATTGGTGACGAGGTAGCGGTCCCGAAACTCCCGAAGGACCTGCACCGGGGGATCCGAGGGCGGCCCAAGGGCCACGGTGATGGCGCAGTCAATGCCGGGATCATCGCCGCCACCGCCATCACCGGGCGGTGGTGGTGGCGCAGCAGTCTCTTCCACTTTGGAGATGAAGGCGTCCGTGATGCCGCCGAAAGTGGACTGGAAGCTCGCTGTTGGGAAAGGGGTGGCCCCCCCCGAATTAGTAGATCCCACCACGTAGGCGTCGTCGACGGGGTCTACGGCGATAGCATTGCCTATATCAATCAAGCTGCCCCCAAGGTAAGTGGAGTAGATGAGATCGTTGGCGCCATTGCCTGCGGGATCGATCTTCGTCACGTAGACGTCCGAGAGTCCGGCGCGAGTGGACTGGAAAGGAGTCCCCGCCGTGGGGAAGTCGTCCGAATCGGTCTCGCCCGTCACGTACGCGTTCGGGCCGACGCCGTCCACATCGATGCCGTTGCCTCGGTCGATCAAACTGCCGCCGAGGAAGGTGGAGTAGATGAGATCGTTGGCGCCGTTGCCTGCGGGATCGATCTTCGCCACGAAGGCGTCCGTAAGGCCGCCAAGCGTGGTATCGAAGGCCCCCATGGTTGTGGGGAAAGGGGTGGCCCCTCCCGAATCGGTTGTGCCGGTCACGTAGGCGATGCGAGCAGCGTCCGCGACAATGTCATTGCCCACGTCGGCGAGGCTCCCGCCGAGGTAGGTGGAGTAATCAAGCGCAGTCCCAGCGCCGTTGAACCTGGTCACAAAGGCGTCCTGCACGCCGTTGGGAGTAGTGTCGAAGGCCCCCGAGGTCGTCGGGAACAGAGTCACGGCTCCGGAATCGGTCACTCCAGTTACATACGCAGTGAGCGTACCATCGACAGCGATACCCATACCTTCGTCGGATCCGCTGCTGCCGAGATACGTTGAGTAAATGCGCGATGCAGGCCCTGTTTGGGAAGGATCGAACTTTGCGACAAAGGCATCCCGTATGCCATTGAAGAAGGTGTCAAAGGCCCCCGGGCTCGTGGGGAACGCCGTGACTCCCCCGGACTCCGTGAATCCAGTGACGTACGCGTTGTTTGCCGTATCCACCGCGATGCCGTTCCCTTGGTCGTCGAGGCTGCCGCCGAGGTACGTGGAATAAAGGAGCCCGGAGCCTGCCGCATTGAGCTTCGTCACAAACGCGTCCGTGAGGCCTCCAAGAGCCCCCTGAAAGGCGGTACCCGCTGTTGTGGGGAACGGGGTTGCTCCCGTGGAATTGGTTACGCCCGTGACATAGGCCTCGCCGAGACCGTTAACGGCGATGCCGAAGGCCCCGTCGGTTCCACCACCTCCGAGGTACGTGGAGTAGACAAGCGTGTCGCCGGCGGCATTCACCTTCGTCACAAAAGCATCCGAGATGCCGTTAAACTTGGTGTCGAAAGCCCCCATGGTGGTGGGGAAGGGGATGGCATCTAGCTCGCTTGTATCGGTGGTCCCCGCCACGTAAGCGTTTCCGGTGGCATCGACGGCGACGTCGTTGCCGACGTCAATCAGACTCCCGCCGAGAAAGCTGGAGTAGATCAACTCCGGATCAATGATGAGAGGCTTGGTCACATCATAATTGGCGACGTGGAAACCGACCCGATGCTTTTCTTGCAGCACAAAATGGCCGTTCACAGACTGTCTTGCACCGTTGATTTCCTGATAGATGACCGGGGCGTGCTGGATCACTTTGCCACCCGCGGTGTGGAAGACCAGGTCGCCCCGGTCGTTCATTTCAACTTGGTCCACACCTTGGAACGTGAGCGTGATGGCCCCGGGATCCGCACCGGGAGCAACCACGAAATCGTATTCCAACTGCTGCTTGTTGCCGTGGTAGACCAGGTCCACGCCGGGATACACATCCTGGTACCGGACCCTGGCGTAGTTGGGCACATTGGTGTACCACTTTTTGGGATCGTTTCCGATAAAGTAGTTACTCTTACCCGGTAACTCATCTAGACCCTCGATTTTCGAATGGGGGTTGGCGCCGACGAGCTCCATCCACAACACCGTCCGACCTGGCATTTCAGTCTTCTTGGTCTTTGCCGTTCTTGCTGACTGCTTACGGCTGGTTGCGGTTGGCTGATTTCTCAAGACCAAGACCGCCTGGCTGGAGGTCAGGAAGAGCATGTAGCCACGACCGCGGGACAGGAATTTCACCTGGCCGTTGGTCTGGCCCTGATTGGCCTCAAAGCTTAAGGGGAGCTTGCCGTAGGTCTCTATCACCCTAGCCTTGGTCGCTGTGTCGGGCTCGGCCAGAAAGGCGGACGGAGGTGTTCTCGCTCCCGTGGGAGCAAGCGGACTCCACGCGTCCAGAGAGGTAGCCATTTTCTTCGCTGCTGAGCTTGGGAACACCGCAAATACGATGATGCATGAGACGCCGAGTCGCAGTCCTCTCCTGAATGATGTTTTTTTCCTGCGGTTCATGACTCCTGCTTCTCGACCCCTGTGACTATCTAGAATGTCGCGCCTTCCCCCCCAACACCCACCACCTAATCCGCACTCACCCAGTTTTCTTTACCAATCGCTATAGCGCTTGCCTTTGTCAGGGATGTCCCGAAAGCCTTCGGCGTCACTTTGGCTGTGTAGGTCCCGGATCCCGGCGACCCTCCCGGTCTTGTCCGCAATGAGTTCCAGCTTCCAGTCGGCCGCCCCGGTCATCGGGTCCGCATAGATCCGCCGGAGGTAGCGGCGGAGCTGCAGCTGGGTCTTGTCTTCCAGGAGGTCCTCCAGCTTGAGCGGGTAGCGGCCGTGATCCTGACGGTACCTCGCAATACCTCGCCGAAATTCGCCCAGTCGGAAGAGGAGTTCAGCCTCCCTGTCGCGCTGGACCATGGTACTCCACATGGGTGTGAGTGCAGCCGTACCGATCCCCATCAGGACGATGGCCAACAACAAACCAATGTAGACCACCCCCGATTGCGTCGCAACGGTCCGAGGTCCGAAGTCCGATGTCCGAGGCCAAACGTGCCACATCTTCGGTCCAGTATTTGGAGTCCAGCCTTCGGTGTTCAGGAGTTGGAAGGCCTCGTCGCTTTTTGACTTTGGACTTCGGACATTGGACATCGGACTGTGTCACCATTCACTATACGCAGTGCCGTCCAAAGCAATCAGGTCACTGCCGCTCTTGACGTCGAAGATCCCTTCTTCGAAACCAACCTCGTTGATATCATACACAAGGAGCCACGTGCTGTTCGATCCCGTAACCGGATCTTTCGGGATTTTGCGCAGATACCGTCCTTCCACGAGTGCTTCTAGTGTCGGGGGATATTCTCCGTTGTCGGCATAGTACTGGTCAATGACGTCTCGGAAGATAAACAGGTTTTCCTTCAAGGTGGCCTCCCTCGCGCGGTGAACCGAGGTGGTGAAGCTCGGCTGTGCCAGCGAAAGGAGGATCCCGATCACGACCAGCACAATCATAATCTCGATGAACGTGAATCCCTGGGTCTCCGACGTCCGACGTGCGAAGTCCGATGCCAGGAAACGGAGATCCTGCTTTGTCCCTGGTCGTAGTGCATTTGACCTCGGACCTCGGACTTCGAACTTCGGACCGTTCTTACCAGGTGTCATACGTGCTCCCGTCCAGACCGGTCTTCTCGCTCGCTGTGCGGATGTCGTAGACGTCGCGCCCGTCGGTCAGGGTTGACTGCAAGCTGTCGGAGTACGAGCGGGTCATCCACTGTCCCTCATGGGTCATCGGGTCCTTTGGAATGCGGCGGAGGATCTTGGTCTCGACCAGTTCCTCGAGCGTGAGGGGATAGCCGGTGCGATCGATCGTGACGCGCTTCTTGAAGAACTCTTGCGCATCTTTGGCGTTTTTCCTCGCCTTGTCATACTCGATCTTGAATTGATCGATCCCCTCCCGGATCTGGCGAAGGGCCCGCCGAAGCTCGAGCTCCTTGGTCCGGGTGACCGTCACCTCCACGAGCGGCATGGCGACCGAGGCCAACACCCCCAGAACGGCGATGGTAATCAAGAGCTCGATGAGGGTGAATCCTCGATGGTTGTGCATCTGCCAATGTCTCCGCACGGGCTGAGCCCTCTACTGCGTCCTCGGTGTTCCAGACGGGGTCGGAGGCGTCGGTCGTGGGGCCGCTGGTCGGGGGGCTCTCGGCGCTCTACGACGCGGAGCGGTAACAGTTGGGGCTCCACCTCCAAAGCTTTCCCACGTCCCGGCCCAAAACGTGGACAGCTCAGGGCGGGGAGGCTCGACCCGATTCACGACGCGAAGGTTGAGCGAGATGATCACATCCCGCCGGACTTTCTCTTTTCGCTTATCCTGGAAGAGACGCCCGATGAGGGGAAGATCCCCGAGGATCGGCGAGTACTGAATGTTTGTGCGCTCCTCATCCTGGATGAGGCCCCCCAGCAGGCGACTCTCGCCGTCCCTGAGTGTGATGAAGGTGTTCAGGGTCCGACGCTGGATGCTGGAGAGAAGCTCGTCGCCCTCCACCGCCTCCCCGAGCTGTGAGATCTCGAAGTTAAGCTCGATGGTGACCTCGCCGTTCAGGTGGATGACGGGGGTAAAGGTCAGCGTCAGGCCGACATCCCGGAACTCGACGCGGGTTTCGGTTGTCGTGACTGCTCCGGCTTGTCCTGCGCCGGTCCCCCCGGGCGTGCTCGCGATGGTCGCGATCGCGAAGGGCCGATTCTCGGCGATAATGATGCTGGCCTTCTGCCGGTCGAGGACCCGAAGGGTTGGGTTGGCCAGTATCTTCGCTTCGCTATCGGTTTTGATGAGGTTCAAAAAGATCACCGGATTGGTAAAGAGCAGGTCCTCGGCGAGACTGGCTGCACGGAGTGCCTCGGCAGTCACAAAGCCGGCCGAAGCGGGGAAGCCAGTCGGCGCCGTAAAGAAAGCAGCTTGGTACTGGTCCGTAAACGTGATGCCGAAGTCCCTGAGCTTCGTTCGGTCCACTTCGAGGACCTCCAGTTCGATTTCTACCTCGCCAGCGCCCCGGTCGTTCACCTGGATGAGCTTTTCGGCCAAGGCGATCTTTTCCGGGGTGTCCCGGACGGTGATAGCGTTCGCCTGCTCGTCGATGAAGACCTGGCGACTGTTCAGGATAGTCCGCATGAGATTGACGACCCGCTTGGCGTCGGCGTTGCTGAGATGAAAAGTCCGGACCTGGAGCTCATCGTACTGCCGATGCTTGGCCGGGGTGTCCGGGACCACGATGAGGGAGTTGTCGTTGACCGGCTTGGCGAAGAGGCGGTTCGTGTTGAGGATGAGGCCGAAGGCCTGCCGGAGGGGAAGATCCTTGATGTAGCTCGTGACCTTTTTCGCGCGGACCCCTTCGTCCACCAGGATGTTGACCTCGGCCAGTTTGGATATGATCTCGAGCACTTCGGTAATGTCCGTATCCTTGAAGCGGAGGGTGACCGGCTTTGTGGAGAGGAGACTCATAGCCCGTTCTACTGCAACCAACTCGCTGGCTCGGGCTGCCTCGTCGGTGGCCAGGTCGACCTGGTGGGCCGCCTCCTCGTACGCATCTCGGAACTCTGTATTCTCAGGATCCAGCTTCAAAGCTTCTTGCAGCAGGTGGGCCGCCTCGCGAATCTCGCCCTTCTCCAAGAGCTGGCTCCCCTTGTGGAAGAGCTCTTGAGCCCGTCGCTTGGTGGTCACCCGGTCGAGTCCCTGCTGAGCCACGGACTCCTCGGTGTTGTAATCCAGCGAGCGCCGGTACTCCACGAGGGCCGCGTCGACCCGCCCCGCCTTTTCGAGTTCGAGTCCTCGCTCGGCGTGCTGCTTGGCTGCCGCCCGAAGGGCTTGGACCAGCTTCAGCCGGGCTTCGACGGACTGGGGACTCTCGCTTAATCTCTCCATGTAGAACGTGACCGCTGCATCGTAGCTCCCCGCCTGCATCAGGTCCTCTCCCTGGGCGAGCGGCGGGGTGTTGCCGGCACAGGCGGAAAGGAACAGGAGCAAACCTGGTATGAGCGCGAAGCGTGTTGATCGTTGTCTTTTCATGGCCGTTTCCCTCTCTGTGTTTCCTTGCTCGGCAAAGCCCCTGCCGATCCTGGGCGCAACCTCAGCAGGATCTCTTTCGCGCCATCAAGCGATGTCAAGATCAGGGAATCTTCCTTGACCGATTTGACTCGAAACCGACTGCCGAAGACCTCCGTCTCTGGCACCACCAAAGCCTCGTCTCCATAGGCAACAAACGCGATCGGTTTCCCGTCTGCCTCGGCATATCCAAGAAAACGAACCTCCTTTGCCTCCTCGCGGAAGGGGTCGGGGGGTGGTGGAGTAGGGGGAGGGGCTGTGGCTTGAGGTGTTGCTGGGAGCGAGGACGGCAACGAGGAGCGGTCAATTGAACCGAAGATGTTGCGAACCTCGGGGTCAAAGGGGGGTCTCGCCCGCTCGATCCGGTTGAGCTTCAACCGGGGTATCTCCGCGTGCTTTTTTGCCTGCCGCCGGACAGCCGTGGCGGCTCCCAGTGTTTGGCCTGAGGTGCGCTGGAGTCGGGATGGCGCGTGAGGAGGCCGGGGCCCTTGTCTCTGATGCCGCTGCACGACGAGGAGACCGATCCAGAACATCACCAGGCAAATCAACACCACGAGCTTTTTTCTATCCCTCGGCACCGGTCTTTTCCTCCTGTCCCCGATCATCGTTCGCCGGGGTGGTGCGACTCCTCTCGGCCAGGAAGTAGGCCGCCATCTGAAGCCGGAGCGTGAGCCGGTCGACCTCGCGTTGAGTGGTCAGCACGAGCTTCTCGATCATCAAGGGGTCTTGAAGTCCCTCGACTTCATAAAGGAAACGGCGGATGGCAGCATAGCGGCCCCCGACCTCCATCTGGACCGTGAGCTTGACCAGCTCGTCCTCGGGCACTTCCCCTGGTTGATACTCGACAGACGGGACGTGGAGCTGTAGCCGTCGGGCCTGATCGGTGATCCGCCGGATCATCTGGAGGATAGCCCCCTGTGGAGGGATCCGGTTCCGGAACTGTTCCATACCTTTGAGGATGGCGGCGATGTGCTTCTGCTCACGCTGCTCGAGCCGAAGTGATCGCATTCGGACCTGGAGGTCTTCCAGGGTCGCGGCGTGGGCACGCACGGCCCGGCGGGCGGGCAGGACGGTGAGAGAGAAAAAGGCCACGTTGAGTAGCAGCAAGAAGACGGCGAGATAAAGCAATCGAGACTTCATGCCGCTTCTCCCCGGTACCGAAGCGAGATCGTGAATTGGAGGCCAGGACTCCCCTCCCTGACTGTGTGATTGAGGAGGTAGACCTGCTGAAAGGAATCCCGCTCTTTCAAACGCTCGACGCAGCGCAAGATATCCTCCATGGTCTTTGCCGTGCCCAACAGCGTCACTCCGCTCTTACCAAAGTCCGGCTGGATCTCGCCCAGGGTGACGTTGGCCGGGATGGCCCGCTCGAGTTCGAAGAGGAGCCGGGTCCAGGAGAAATTGGCTCCCTCAATCATTTGGTTGTACAGGTCGACCCGCGACCTGAAGTGCTTCATCTCCTTCGGGGAGGGTCGATGCGGCAAGGCGCCCAAAGAATCTTCCCGTCGCCGAACGGCGGCCTGATACCGTTCAAGTCGGCCCTCGGAGAGGCGGAGGGCAGCCTGAGTGGAACGGTAGAGATAGAAGTTGCCGAGCCCGAGGAGCAGGTTCAGGCAGAGGCCCCCGACGGCCAGATGGCGTAGACGGCGTCGCTTTTGGATATCAGATGAGGCCAGGTTCAGCGTGATATCCATCTCGGCACCAAGCTCCTTTGAAGCAAGGCCGCTCCCGCGGCGGCCAGGAGATCACCCGGGATGCCATACCCGGGCTCTGGAATCGTGTGGACCGGAAGCCCACAGTCTTTCGCCACGGATTCGGCTAACCGCTCGGCCCCTCCTCCCATCAGGAGCAAGCCGTCAGGCGCCTTCACCCCCATCGATTCATTCAGGTAATCGATGGTCTCGTGGAGCTCGCGGAGTAGCCTCTCCGTGGTGGAATTCTGGTCCTCTGGAATCCCGCGATCGTCCCACGGGAGGACCCGCCACAGACGTGGAATCCCCTGGTCGGCATAGATAAGGACAAGGCTCGAAGGTCCCAGGGCGATCAGGAGCCGCTTGCCACTGGCGGTGGCTGCGAGGTGGAGCCGATACAGCGCAAGCCCTCGGGTGATGATTCGCGTTGGCTCGAGGCCGACGTTATCTAATAGGGTTTCGTACTGGGCGATGACTGCCTCACGCGTCACCAGATAAAGGAGGCGGTCCCCGTTTCCCTCGGACGGAAGGCGTTGATAATCGATACGGACCTCCTGGGCGGGAAACGGGAGGCGATCCTTGAGGCGCCAGCAGAGAAGCTGTCGAATCTCTGACGGGGTTCCTCTCAGCTCCTCGAAATCTTGATGCCCGATCCGGCAGGCCAAGTCCGGGAGGGTGAGCACGATCCGCCCCCGCCTCCAGCCGGCCTCTTTCAGGAGGCTTCTGAGCTGTGAGGTCAATTCCTGCTCGTCGGCCACATTCCGTTCGGTGAGGGAGGGGGTGAGGACACCGGGTGATAAGGGAAGCGACGTGCTCCGCTTGACCACCGGCCCTTGCGACGTCGGTCGGATCTGGCAGAGGCCGATTCGTCCTTTGTCGATTTCCAGTCCCCAGGCACCCACCATATAGCTACATCTCCGCGAAGGTGACCCGATTGATCTCTTGCAAGGTCGTCAGCAAAGCATAGACCTTGTTCAGGGCCGCTTGGCGTAAAGGGGTTGTCCCTTCCTGGCGCGCGATGGCTCGGATCTCGGCTGCCGGTTGCCGGTCCAGGATCGCCTGCCGAATGCGATCGGTGATATCGACGAGTTCAAAGATCCCGGTCCGACCCCGATAGCCGGTGTGAAGACACTCTGGACATCCCTTCCCCTCGGACAAGGATGGCCTGGGAATGTCGGTGAGTCCCGATTCTTCCAACAGCTCGGGTGATGGCCTAGTCTGAATCTTACAGTGTGGACAAATCAGCCGAACGAGCCGCTGGGTCAAAATACAGTTCAACGCCGTCACGAAATTGTAGGGCTCCAGTCCCATGTGGATGAGCCGTCCCACGACGTCGGTGATGCTGTTCGCGTGGACGGTGGTGAACACCAGGTGACCAGTCAGAGCAGCCTGAACCGCGATCTGGGCCGTCTCGGGATCTCGGATCTCACCCACCATGATCTTGTCGGGATCGTGGCGCAGGATCGAGCGGAGCCCTCTGGCAAAGGTCAGCCCCTTCTTTTCATTGACCGGAATCTGCACGACATTGTGCAGCTGGTACTCGATGGGATCCTCGATGGTGATAATCTTGTCCTGCCCATGATTGATCTCGGAGATGGCCGCATACAACGTGGTGGTCTTCCCGCTTCCCGTGGGACCGGTGACCAGGATCATCCCGTGCGGCCGGTGAACGGTGCGACGGAATCGCTTGAGGTCGCCTTCGGGAAACCCCAGCCGCTCTAGTTTGAGCTCGGTGAGTTCAGCGGTGATGGCCTCCTTATCCAGGACGCGGATGACCACCGCCTCGCCGAAATCGCTCGGCATGACCGACACCCGGAAGTCGATCATCTTCCGGTTGAGCCGGAGCTTGAACCGGCCGTCCTGGGGAACCCGGCGTTCTGCGATATTGAGCTCGGCCATGATCTTGATCCGCGACACGATCGGCTCCTGGTAGCGTCGGTCCAGCGCCTCCATCGCGGGGTACAACGTCCCGTCAACCCGGTATTTGACCAGCAGATGCCGCTCGGTCCCCTCCAGGTGAATGTCGCTGGCGCGCCGGTCCAAGGCGTGCAGGATGATCGTATCCACGAGCTTGATGATGGGGCTTTCATCCTCCTTGACCCGCTCCAGGGTTATCCGGGTCTCCTCATCCTCGGGCACCAGGGTGAGTTGAAATTCTTGGCTGAGCTCCTGGAGGACGTGGTGCGCAGTTTCCACCCCCTGAAGTTTAGCGCGAATCTGGCTGGCGGAAGCCACCACCATCTCCATGTCGCCGAGGGAGAGGCGCAATTCGTCCAACAAGGGGAGGTCACCCGGGTTGGCCATGGCGACGGCCAGCCGGCCGTCACTTCGTCGAAAGGGGAGAAAGGCTCCACTCTCGACGAGGCCCCGGGGGAGGTGTTTTAAGACATTGACTTCCGGTTCGACCGACGTCAGCTCGATAAAGGAAAGCCCGTATTGTCTGGCCCGAGCCAGGGCCAAATCCTCTTCCGTCAGGTGGCCTGCCTCGAGAAGATATCGGGCAAGGCTGCTACCTTCGAGCCCTTGGCCCTCCGCCTCCTGGACGAGATCAGGGCTTACCCACCCTCCTTCGATGAGGACGTCTGTCAACCGCTGAATTCGTGCCATCGTCGGCCCTCCCTTAGCGGACGGCTGAGGACAGGTGGAAGATTGGGAGGTACATGGTGATCACGATCGCGGCAACCAGGATGCCCATGGTGACCATGATGGCCGGCCCGGCGAGCGTGGCCAGCGTGGAGAGGCGGTGGTCCAGCTCTTCTTCGATGAAGTCGGCCACATGGTGCAACATCTCTTCCAGGCCTCCGGTCCGCTCGCCCACCCCGACCATTTCCAAAACTAACGGCGGGGCGGCTCTGGCCGTTTCGAGCGCTTCTGCGACTGACGCCCCGCCTGTCACCGCCGGAATGGCGCGGTAAAGGTCGGCTTGCGTGGCGCGGTTATGGACAGATCCCGCGGCGATCTCTAGGCCCGGGACCATCGTCATCCCGCCTGCTAAGACCGTCCCGAGGGTCCGGCAAAAAGTGGCGAGGGAAAAACCGTGAATGATTTGGCCAAACAGAGGTAAACGCACGAGGAGCCGGTCGAGGCTGACCCTGCCGGTAACGGTACGACGCCACTGCCAGAGGCCAAGGACGGCGAGAAGAGGAAGCGGGAGCATGATCAAGAAGTATTCACGGACGAGGCCGGTGATGGTCAAAAGCAACTGGGTTGCATAGGGGAGCTCTGCATCGAAGTCCAGGTACATCTGCGTGAGGGCTGGCACGACCACGGTGAGGAGGAAAATGACGACGAGGGTGGTCAGCCCGAGGAGAATCGCAGGGTAGAAGAGGGCAGAGACCACCTTTTTTTGCAGAGCGATCGCCCGCTTCAGGTGGGTAATGTATCGGGCCAGCGTGTCCGGCAGATCTCCGCTCTTCTCGCCGACACGGAGCGATGCCACAAAGAGGGGGGGGAAGACGTCTGGGTGCTGTTCTGCTGCCTCGGAAAGCGACGCACCGCCCCGGACCGCCTCCCGGACGTTTTCCAAGACCCTGCGAAGCCGCGGATGGGTTTGCCGTTCAATGACGAGGTCGAGGACCGCAGGGATTGAAAGCCCCGCCTTGATGAGGGCGAGAAATTCCTGAGTGAGGACCAGGAGGTCATTCTTTCGGACCCGCCGCCAGGCAGAGGGGAGGGACAAGGTGGGCGGGACCAAGGCGCTTCGGGGTCGGACCTGAAAAACGTAGTAGCCTTCTGTCTCGAGCTGTTGCCGCAAGCGGTCGGCGCTCTCCGCCTCCCGGTCCTGCACCAGGACCTTACCGCTGGGAGTGGCGATGCGACAGGCGTACGTGGCCACGATAGCTCCCCGCCCTAATAGGGCGATGGTCTCTCTCGCGCAAGGTCGAACAAGACTCCAAGAAGGAAGTTAAATATAGCCAAATTGGCCTTTAATTGCAAGACGTTTATCAGAAAGCCAGCCAAACAAGAGTCAGCGGGACCCGAATTTCTCCCCACTCGTTGCTGTGAGAATGGTGAGTCATACCTCTCCCTCGAATGGCCATCGTGGCCCGTCATCTAGTCATCCGCATCGTCCCATTCAATTCGAGGACCCACTCTCTTCGATTCCTCTACGATTCAAACACTCGCAGACGGAAATATTTCTTACAGTACATTATTATGGGTAAAGCGTAACTGTTTGTCAATATGCAGTTTTTTCATACTTAGCTCGGCAGCAGCAGCCAAAGATGTAGGCTCTGTCGTGAGAGCGTGCACGTGGACCGCGTGGAAGGGTAACCGCCTTCACTGGATGGTGATGTCAGCCACGGCGGATAACGGCCGGGGGCGAGTGGTCAAGAAGCCGCGTACTTTGTAATGACCTGGGGGGAGATGGCCTTGGAACACGGCTCGGTAGCGAACGTGCGGGAGTTCTCGGCTCAAGGAGAACTGGCCTAGGACTTGGGCAAATGTCCTCCCATCTGACCAGCGCCAGAGGATTTCTCCCTCCTTCTTCATTTGAAAGTCGTAGCGCTGAGATGTGGAAAAGTTCAGGGTCAGAGAATATTTCCCGACATGGCGAACGTCCAGTTCCAGGGGAATGGGTTCGCCGGTTTTGAAAGGCCTGTCTGCGACACGAACAGCGGCGAAGATCCCTTTCTGCCGATGACGCGCAGGCGAAAGAGACAGCGAGGCTGGCTACGAGTGCAGCTACCCAAAGAGTTCGAGAAGGCACGCCTGCCGTTTCCTTTACAACTATGAGCCTGCGTGAACAAGCGGTTCCCAGGCAAAGTCAGGATCGTCCGGCCACGGTGACGAACACTGAAGTGGGTAGCTCGGGTCCGTCCCGGGCGCCCCTTAAACGCATTCGCCACCCGTTGTCGACCCGATTGTGAGCGCGGTACGGACCTGATCAGTATCGGCACCCGGGTGGTCCTCAAGGTACAGGGCTGCTGCCCCGGCGACATGTGGGGCAGCCATGCTGGTGCCGGTGAGGGTAGCGTAATTTGCGCCGGGGAAGGCCACGGGATAGGTGGGGAAAGTGGACAGGATTTCCACCCCGGGTCCCATCAGGTTTACCACCAGTGTATCGGCATTTGTGCACACAAAATCGCCATCCAGGTCCCAACAGTAGTGGCTGTAGTTGCTGAACGAGTTAGCAAAAGTCTCGTCGTGTTCCACAATCCCGGCGATAGTGACTGAGCCGTCACAGTGTCCATGCCGTTCACGTCCATAAAGGCCGAGACGGTAAGGCTATCCACACAGTTTGCCGGCGTGAAGGCGATCGCATCCGAGATGAAGTTCCCGGCTGCGGCGACCACGGTCACTCCGGCGGCCGCGGCATTAGCGACAGCAGTGCACATGGGTCCCATGGCGAGGGAGAAATCGATCGCCGACAGGCTCAGGTTGGCGACGCGCATCTTGTTCTGTACTGCCCACTCAAGGCCCTTGATGACCGTGGACAGAGATCCCTCACCGTTGGCGTTAAGCACTTTGACCGAATACAGATCGACCTCCGGTGCGACACCGACCACACCAAATCCGTTGGCTGCGGCCGCAATGATGCCGGCCACATGGGTGCCGTGGCCATTGTCATCCGTGGGTGGCTTTTTCCCATTTGTCATGAAATTCTTCCCGCCTTTGTAATTGCTCACAAGGTCAGGATGGCACAGGTCAATGCCCGTGTCGATGACCGCCACCTTCACACCCGCTCCTGTTGGCTTGGCAGGATCGGGAGCAGCACCGATTCGGCTGACGCCAGTGGGGGCCACTTCTGCGTTCGAACATGGGTCGAAGTCTGGGTTGCTTGAGAAGTCCGGACAGTTGCCCCCATTTGGGGCCTTCCCATCACCACCATCGCCCTTTTTCCCTGGTGGGCTGTCAGGCTTCGGAGAGGCATGGACGACAAGGTCCGGGCTAACCGATCTGACGCGCATATTACCTACGAGGCGGTCTGCAGGCCGCTGGGACATGCGAGCGGCAAATCCGTGAATGATGCCGTAAATGATGCCGTACAGGTAGAACGCAGCGATACGATGCTCTTTGATAAAGGCATCCCGCCCCACGCCTGGCTTTAGCTCAACGATGAACTGGCCGGGAATCACCTCCGGCTTTCCTGGTGGTCTCGGCAAGGGCGTGGGCCCGATAAGTTGTTGGGCTTCTGCTGGACTCACTAGACTTCCGATAAGGAGCAAGATCGCCCCGATACCCCCAAAAATTCTGCCCGCCTTCATGCTGTCCTCCTGTTCGATGTCTACGACTACGGCAACGAAGTAGCGGGCGCCGTGCCAGGAACGCGGCCGGGGCGGGAGACATACAAGCCCTTAATTTTGTTAATCGATTTAGCGGTTGAGTTGGCTCTTAACAGAACTGGGGCGACTGAAGAGGGAGGGGAAGGCTGACATACTGTCGCGGGGCTATTCCCGGCCGATTAGTTTGTCATGCACGACAGCGTCCGCGAGTCGATAAAGAAGCGGCGCAGCCCAAGGAGCGTGGTTCCCGCGCCTTTTCAAGCCGGTCATGTGCGGCTATACGAAGGTAAGCGTGGCTTGTAAGTTAGGTGGAATTGAGATTAGAAAAGGATTGGTTGAGGCAGCGAGTGGACGGCCTCCTCAGCTTGCTTTGTGGCTAAATACCAAAATAATTGTCAGACGTAGACGACCCCTTCCTTCGGCGCTTTCAATATGGAAGTCCCTTTAAAGATGAGCCAAGAGCAGTCCTGACCCCATTGCCCCCTCCCATTGCCCCCTCACCCGCTCACGAGTCAAGAGGATACTCCACCGGTAAATGCGATCCCAAGGAGGAGGGTAGGCTATCGGCTTTGTTACAGGTATTCAAATTGTAAACTATTGACAAAATTGACACTTTAGCCTATTCTGAAGGTAACCAGGCAAGGAGGTGGATCGGACATGGTCAAACGGATGTCTGCCAAGGAGGCGCGGGCGAACTTCGCAGAGATCCTCGGAATGGTTCACTATGGTAAGGACACCGTGATTGTCGAGAGGCAGGGGAAGGCGGTGGTTGCCGTCATTGACATCGAGGCATATGAGAAATGGATGGCCGACCGAGAGGCCCGCTTCACAGTCTTTGATGAAATCCGCGCGAGGGCGGGGGCCAAGGGGCCGGCGGACGTCGAAAAGGATGTTGCAGAGGCCGTTGCCGAGGTCAGGACCGTGAACGAACCCAAGCGGCGTAAGCGTGCTCAGGGCGGTCGTTGATACCGACGTCCTTGTCAGCGGCACAATGCTCTCCCGCGGGCATCCCTTTGAGATCCTCGAGTCCTGGCGGCGAGGCGACTTCCTCCTCGTCACCTCCCGCGAGGTCGTTGCCGAGGTCGAAGCAGTCCTCAGGCGTCCGAAGATCTTGCAGAGGTATCGACTGACCGAAGAGCAGATCGCCCGGCTCTTGATCACTCTTGAGCACGACGCGATCGAGGTGAGCCCCGCTCCCCTGGGTCCCATTCGCGGCATTGAATCATTCGATCTGAAGTTCCTCGCCTGTGCCGAGGCCGGCTCGGCTGATTACCTCGTCACCGGCGACCGGGCGCTGCTCAACTTGAAAGCTTTCGGCGGGGCCCGCATCGTCGATCCCGGCACCTTTGCCGCGATCCTCACAGCGGCCCGCTACTCATAATCTTCGATCCTGTCCCGCGTGGCCCAACCGTTCTTTAGTCTGTACGGCCCCACAGGAACAACAAACAACAAAAGATTGGACCCCTTTCCCTTTCAGGGAGAGAAGAAAAGGCTCGACCCCTTTTCCTCCAAATCGCAAATGCCAAGCCTGATACGATGAAAAAGGCTGCACGCTCGGAATGGG
>CAYGBT010000030.1:0-35689 GCA_964348275.1 uncultured bacterium | reverse complement strand
GCAAAGAAGAGGCCGACGTTATACAGGATTCTCATGAGATAGCCCCTTAGCTGTCCGCGATCAGCAGTCAGCATGAAAGAGGTCCTTCGGATCTTATGCTGACAGCTGACGGCTGATGGCTGACCGCTGATTCCTTACGTACGCATCCGCGAATGCCGTAACCTGACGAAGGCGTTCTTCCAAGACCACTCGCGCTTTTTCGACCTCTTCGGGCTCAGCCTGCGACGACACCACGATCGGGTCTCCGTAGACAAACACCCCCCGCCCAAAAGGATACGGAATCAAGAATCGATCCCAACTTCGCAAAAACCTCCCCCGCGAAGCGGCAAAGGCGACTGGGACAATCGGGGTCTCCGCCAAGCGGGCCAGGTCAATCACCCCGAGTTTGACCTGTTCCCTCGGCCCGACAGGCCCGTCAGGTGTAATGGCCAGATGATATCCCCGCCGCGACGCTCGGACCATTCCCAGAAAGGCCCACGGCCCTCCCCGCCGAGCCGAACCGCGAATCGCGTGGATGCCAAGGCGTTCCACCACTCGACTGATATACTCCCCATCCGGATGCCGGCTGACCATGGTCGCCCACGGGACGCCAGGGTACACAAACGGCATCATCAGCAGCCGGCCGTGCCAGAAGGCCACCAAGACTCTTTTCCGCTCTGCCCCGACGAGCCGGTCGAGAACCTCGCGCCCCACATAGGTCACCCGCATGGACCGGAAGAGCGCGCGGAGGACCGCCGCCGCCAGACGGGTCAGCACCGTTAAGAAAACCGGACGGTCCCGGTACCGCTTCCAGATGCGCTTCACCGCCTCTCCCCTGTGCCCCGCGTCTCTTCCAGCGTGTTCAACACCTCTTGGGCGGCGCGCAGAGACGCTCCCTCCTCCCCGAGCTTCCCAGGCACCGCTTGCAGCTCCTCCCGCATCGCCTGGAGGGCCGTAGAGTCGCACAAGAGTTCCAGAGTGGTCTTTGCGACGCGGTCCGGCGTCAGCTCCTGCTGGAGCAGCTCTGGGACCACCCGCCGTCCCGCAACCAAGTTTACCATTCCTATGCAGGGAACATCCACCAAGAGCCTCCCGGCCCACCAGGTGAGGCGAGAGACCCGGTAGATGATGATCATGGGGGTTCCGAGAAGCCCCGCCTCAAGGGTCGCCGATCCAGACGCAGTAATCAAGAGATCCGCCGCCCGCATAACCTGATATGTCTGGCCTCGGAGGGGCCGAATGGGAGCATCACTCCCCTGAAGGAGCGTCTCGACCAGGCGGGGTGAGAGGGAATCGGCCACCGCCAGGAGAAACTGAACCTCCGGCTTGACCTGAGCAATTTGGGCGACCGCCTCTTTCAACACGGGGAGGTGGTACCTGACTTCTCCTTCTCGACTCCCCGGGAGAAGCCCAAGGAGAAGATCCGATGCGCCGCATCCGATCTGGCGACGGGCCTCCTCTCGGGTCGGAACGTTTCGCAGCCGGTCCAGCATGGGGTGACCAACAAAGGTAACGGGGACTCCTGCATCACGATACAGGGCCTCCTCAAAGGGGAAGATGACCAGCATCTTCTCCACCAACCGCTTCAGGGTCTGGATCCGTCCTTTGCGCCAGGCCCAGACCTGAGGGCTGATGTAGTAAAGGACCGGAATCCCGATCCGCCGGGAAGCTCGGGCGAGCCAGAAGTTGAAATCGGGGAAATCGATAAGGACGACGAGGCCGGGATGTTCCGAGGTAATGGCCCTCCGGAGCTGACGATAGGCGCGCACGAGGGCCGCCAGGCGAGCGAGAGCCTCGGTGACCCCAACCGCGGCTAATTCCTTGGCGTCGACCAGGAGCTTTACGCCAGCCTGCCGCATCTGTTCCCCCCCCATCCCCGAAATCGTCACCTCCGGGTCGAGGGTGAGGAGGGCCCGCGTCAGATCGGCCCCATGAAGATCTCCGGAGGCCTCTCCGGCCACGATATATATCTTTTTATTCATCGTCCGAGGTCCGAGGTCCGAGGTCCGAAGTCGAAGGCAGCTGGATTTCTTTGAAGGTTCTCACGACCTCGGACATTGGCCTTCGAACATAGAACATGTTTACATTTTTGCCAGGATCTGGGAGGCAACCCGGAGGGCTTCCACCGCCTCCTCCCCTGAGACTTCGGGCCGCGTCCGCTCCCGAATGGCGCTCAGAAAACTCGTCAGCTCCAAGCGGAGGGGTTCCTCTTTCTCCACGGCCACCTCTTCCCGGACGATTTGGGGAAGCCGGGGCGGGTGAGACGCAAGGTCCGCCGGCAGTCGACGGTAGAGGGTAATCTCTTGACTGGCATAGTCGAGGGAAATGTAGGTATCCGGCTGAAAGACGCGGATCTTGCGCACGCGCTCAACACTCACCCGGCTGGCGGTGACATTGGCCACACAGCCCGATGCGAATTGGAGCCTTGCATTCGCAATATCCACCCGATCCGTGAGGACCGGCACTCCGACAGCATTCACCTGCGTCACCGGAGACTTCACCACGCTCAGGATAATGTCGATGTCGTGAATCATGAGATCGAGGACCACGTCCACGTCGGTACCGCGCTGGGGGAAAGGGCTGAGGCGATGACACTCAATGAATCCCGGTGCCTTGACAATCCGGTGCAGGGCACGGACCGCCCCGTTAAACCGCTCTACATGGCCCACCTGCAGAATCCGGCCTCGCTGGACTGCCAGATCTGTGAGGTCTTCCGCCTCTTTCAACGTCTCGGCCAGGGGCTTCTCAACGAGGACATCGATCCCGCGCTTCAGACAGTCGCGGGCAATGGGGGCGTGCAGGTGCGTGGGGACGGCAACACTGACTCCGTCAACCCGGCCAAGAAGCTCCCGGTAATCCTGAAATGCTGGAACCTCCAGAACTCGTTGTATCTCCTGGAGCTTGGCAGGATCACTGTCGGCGATGCCGGCCAATTCGACTCCAGGAAGTTCGCGGTAGATCCGGGCGTGGTGTTGGCCCACATGCCCCACTCCGACGACACCCACCCGTATTTTGCGTTCACGGCTCACAGTTCACCGCCCATGGTCCGAGGTCCGAAGTCCGATGTCGCGAAGAGCGAGGAGGGAGTTCCTTCCGAGGCGGGCGACATCTGGCTTGCGTCTCCGAAGGAGTCCGGAGTCCTTCGGACTGGCCGGGATCCGCGTGGTGAGACCAACGGGTGGCGCCACACCTGAACCGGCGAGGGAAGCAGATCCTCCCTCCCCAAGCAACAGCACCTGAAGGTCTCGAGCGACATTGCCGGAAGCGGCGGGGCCCCTCGGCTGGCGACGGCCTGGGAAACCGAGGCGCGATCCGTGCTCATCGTCTTTGCAGGGATCGTGAACACGGAGGGACCCAGGGCGTAAGCCGCCGAACAGGGTCGCCGCGAGAGGCCCGGAGCGAGGGGCCAAAGGTGCTGGTCCATTAGAATCAGCAACCCATGGAATATCCCGCCGACAAAGGATATTTCCCGAGCCGGTACGCTGAGAGGCGACCGAACCTGTTGGCCACGAGGAAGGTCCCTCCGAGCTCTTCGCTGGCGGTCGTCGGTCGTCGGTCATCGACTCAATGGGCTAGCACGGTAATGCCTGCTTCATCCGCGAGGGAAAGGGCCTGCTGGCGATCGAGGAGCAAGGTCCGTTTCGCCTCCACCGCCAGGGTCGTCCCCCGAACTTCTCGCAGGACTTCAATAGTGGTGGGACCTATCACCGGGACATCAAAACGGAAATCGTGGCCCGGTCGACAGACCTTCACAACGACCACTCCTTCCCGTCCGAGTTCCGCCCCCCGCCTCACCGCGGCGTCAGTACCCTCAATCGCCTCCACGGCGAGTACCGTGCCGTTCTTTACCACCACCGTCTGCCCGATCTTTAACTGCGCGACCGTGCGCGCCACCTCCTGGCCGAACCGGATATCTTCCCATTCACGCGCGGTCGGTGCCCTCCGTGTAAGGACCCCTTGCTCTACCAGGACCCCAGTGAGAAATTGGGTGCAATCAAGAAGGGATATTCCCGCCTGCTGCAACTCCTCGGCGACGGCTTCCATGATAGAATCTCCCCGCCGATCCTTCAGGCGCATAAAGAGAAGGGCCCCCCGGACGTCAGGGCGGACATGGGTAAAGAGATGGCCCATCCGGACCTTACCGACCATGATTGCCTCATTCACTCCATCCCGTTTGAATGCTCGGATGAGCCCACCCAACTGACCGACCCCGACCCAATGAAGGCGATCCGCCACTGCCTCTACGGCCGGATCCGCTTCCTCGCGTATGGCGACCACCGTCACCACCCGCCCCGACGCTTTTGCCTCACGAGCGGCCAATATAGGGAGCGGTCCGGAACCAGCAATGATCCCGATCGGGTTCACTTCACATACCTTACAGTCAACAAGCAGTGACCACTACCGGTCGGCAGCAACGTGGGGAGAAATAGGATGGACTCCTACCTGATGGCTGGCCGCGATGGACAGCAAGCCTTTCATCGTGTGATCCCCCGCTGGGAGCGTTTGATGAATTGCACCAGATAGGTCACCTCGGGGCAGTCCCGGATCTCTTCTTCCACCCGGGCCATGGCTTCAGAGATGCTAGCACCGGATTGGAAGAGGAGACGGTAGGCACGTCGCAGGTTTTGGAGCGCCTCTTTCGAGAAATTGTGCCGTCTGAGCCCAACGGTGTTGAGGCCATAAAGCTTGGGCCGGTTCCCCTGGGCCTTCACGAACGGAGGGATATCCTGATTGACGGCCGAGCAACCCCCAACAAGTGCATACCTGCCAATGCGACAAAATTGATGCACCCCACAGAGGCCCCCAACAATTGCGTAATCCTCAATGGCCACGTGTCCTGCTAAGTTAGCGGAATTGGCGAGAATCACGTGGTCGCCCAAGATACAATCGTGTGCCACGTGGGCATAGGCCATAATCAGATTATGATTTCCCACCACCGTCCTACCGCCGCCCTGTGCCGTCGCCCGGTTAATGGTGGCAAATTCCCGGATTACGCTGTGATCGCCGATGAAAAGAGTGCTCTTCTCGCCCCAAAATTTGAGATCCTGTGGTTCCGTACCGAGGACGGCATGCGAAAAGATCCGGCACCCGGCACCGATTTCTGTCCAGCCGTCGACGACCACATGGTTCCCGACACTGGTCCCTCCACCGATGGACACGTGCTCCCCGATGACCGAGTAGGGGCCAATGGTCACACCATCACCAATCTTAGCCGACGGTGCCACAATCGCCGTGGGATGAATCCGTCGCGATTCCCCACGTTTCGATCCAGAACGACCGCGCGTCTTCTTGCCCGATGCCGCGCTCATTGGTCGTGCTCCACAAGCATCGCGATCAGGTCCGCTTCCACCACGATCTGGCCCTCCACATACGCCAGACCCCGCATCTTACAGAGTCGACTCCTGAGATTCAGAAGCTGAAGCTCATACCGAATCTGGTCACCGGGATAGACCGGTCGGCGGAATTTGACATTGTCGATTCCGGCAAAATAAAAGTACCGAGGCGCGTCTTCCCGAGGGGGATCGATCGATGCACTCCAAAGGACCCCTCCCACCTGCGCCATCCCTTCAACGACAAGGACTCCTGGCATGATAGGACGCCCAGGGAAATGACCGGCAAAAAAGGGCTCGTTCATAGTCACATTCTTGATTCCCACTATACGGCGGCCTTTCTCCAACTCCAGGATTCGATCCACCAGCAGAAAAGGATAGCGGTGGGGAATGTGCTTCTGAATCTCAAGAATGTCCATCACGCTCTCACCGTATGCCGTATGCCCCGATTGTATGGCCTCCGCCCAGCCGGACGGGCACCCCAAACCCGAGCAAGATCCGTAAGACAACTCAGCCTTGATACCACGAGCGAGGTTAAAAATCAAGGGAATACGGAGGCCCCTCGCCCGACAACTTACCCGCGTTAGTTCGCAAGACCGCTGGGTGTTTTCATTCCTTTTTCGAACTCACACTGGCATCATAGGCGGCGGTCACTTCCTTGCTCAGATCGACCGCCTCACTCCCGTACATCACCCCGCCGGCCCGGACCTCCATGATCAGCACGTACCCGTTCTCCTTACCGTAGCTCCTCACCACAGTGGCTATTTCCTTGATCAATCGATCCCGAAGATCGCGTTCTTCCTCACTAAAATCACGATTAATATCTTCCACGGCCCGGCGCAGATCTCGCTGCCGCCTTCGAATTGTCCTCTCCCTTTGTTTCCTGGCGGTTTCACTCAACGCCTCCCGTTGCTTCTCCAGATTTGCCTCCATCTGGCGAATTTCCTTTTCTTTCTCATCGATCTCTCGCTGCTTTGCGTCCCTTTCCTCCTTCAGCTTTGCCAAAACTTGCTGACCCCGCTTGGACTCCACCATAACCCTCTGGAGATCCACCAAACCGATTTTGGCCACCTGAGCACCCAACGGAGTCGCACCGGTACCGACGAACACAACGGCAAGTGTCAACAGCATCAGTCGTTTCGCACACCCTCTCACCATGACAGTCCGTCCCCTCCTTGGTCGAAGTTAGAATACGCGCCCAACGTTGAAATGGAAGAGCAAATTATCGTCAGGTTCCGCCTCGGGGTCGGGATTGTAGGCCACATCGAAGCGGATCGGACCCAAGGGCGTCACCACGCCAAAGCCGAACCCAAAGGCATATTCGAGGTCGAAATCGACGTCTTCGTCCTCGGCCCAGTTGCCTGCGGCATCAAAAAAGATTGCCCCGCCAACCTCGATCAGCTCTCGGACGATAGGGAATCCTAACTCCGTCGTAAACAGCACAAACTTATTTCCCCCGATGCGGTCTCCCGTCACCGGATCCACAGGACTCAGTTTCCGGAACTCAGTGCCACGAAAGGAATTGGCACCTCCGAGAAAGAACCGCTCTTGGAGGGGAACATCCTCGGTATCATCATACACGTCGACGAAACCCCCTCGCCCCCGGATCAGTAAAATGACCCGTTGCTCCTCAAAGACGGGAATGTGATATCGGCTGTCCAGAACGATCTTGTAAAAATCGTTATCCGCCCCCAGAGGGCCGCCTGCCACCTCATTATTCAAACTGACTCGGTATCCTTTTGTCGGTCTGAAGGGCTCATCCCGCGTGTCTCGGCTCAGCCTGAAGCTGATCGAGCTGGTGGCCGACTCCCCTTCCTCTTCCTTAATAGTATCCGAGGCATCCTCATCCACGTCGGAGATATCGATCGTCTCATAAAGATAACCGATACTCGCGGAATTGTACTTGAGAAACCGACGGCCAAACCTGATCTCCGCACCGCGACGCTCTTCGTCAAAATCGTTGAAGGTGGAGAACCGGTCGAAGACTTCCAACCGCATGGAATAGTTGGAGTCCAGGAAGGCCGGGTCTTCGTATATGAGGTTCAAGAGATTGGTGACGGTGCCAAATGTTGCAGAAATACGGATTCGCTTGCCGAGCCCGAAGATATTATCCTCAGCAAAGAAGACAGACCCCAGGAATCCACCGGCGGTGCTGAAACCCCCTCCAAGGCCCAACCGTCCCGTAGGCTTCTCCTTCACATCAATTGCCAGCTGGAGCTGGTCAGGGGCAGAGCCTCGACCTGTCCTGATGTCCACCGCTTCGAAGTATCCGAGCCGGCGCAAAGCGCCCCGCGCTTCCTGGAGGAGCTTGCCATTGTAGACATCCCCTTCGGCCAACTCCAGTTGTCTCCGGATTACCTTGTCCCGAGTCTTCGTATTCCCGCGGATTTCGATGCGTTCGACGAAGGTTTTTATCCCTTCCGTGATCTCGAGGCTCACATCGACAATCGCCTCGTCTGGCCGCACGCGAGTCACCGGAACAACATCTGCAAAGACGTATCCCAACTCGGCATATTTTGCCGTGACGGCTGCCAAGTCCTTTCGGAGGACGTCTCGACTGAAGAACTCTTCCTCTGGGAGTTTCAGAGTGCTCAGGAGTTCTTCGCGAGTGAAGATCTTGCTCCCCTCGACCGTGACTGTGCCCAATGCAAACCGGGGACCCTCCTCGATCCGAATCACAATATCCAGACGTTTCGCCTCCTTATCGATTTGAATCTCCGGCTCCGCAACTTTGACCTGCAGGTACCCGTTATCAAGATACAGCGCCTTGATCCGCCCCTCGTCTTGCTCGAGGTCCGATCGTTTGAGCACCCCGGGACGAAAGAATGGAATGAAAAACCGCTCTCTGGTGGCCATTGCACCTCTGATCTTCCGGGCCGAAAGCCCCTCGTTGCCCACAAAGATGATATCTCTGATGAAGAATTCGGCCCCCTCCTCGATTTCGAAGACAACATCTACTCCTACTTCAGAGACCTTCTCGGACTTCCCAACCACCTGGGCCGTGTAAAACCCCTGCTCCTCATAGAAGGCCCGGACGCTGTCGGCATTTCGAACAAGTGCTTGAGGCTCGAAAACCGATCCGACCGCAATGTCAATGCGATCTCGAATATCCTCTTCCTCGACCTCCTCAGCGCCAACGATCTGAATGCTGCGGATGGTGGGCTTTTCCCTGACCACGTAAATCAGGCGGAAGCCCCCCTCCAATGCCTCCGCCTCGACCGTCACATCATCGAAGAAGCCCATCTCAAAAATGCGCTTGACTTCCTCACGGATCTTCTCAGGCGAAAAGGGATCACCTACCCGGGTCTGGATGCGTTGGCGGATGGCATCGGACTCGACTCGCTTGTTTCCCCGGATATTAATCTCTTTGATAAGGGGAACCTGCTCGCCCTGGAGAGTGGCGGGACATCTCAGGACAACGAGAAAGGCAGGAATTAGGAGAAAGATGGCCCGTAGGGTTCGGCCCACCTATCCGCAACCTTTCCTAAAGATGGAAATGGACCCTCGCCCCAAAACGCCATTATACGAATAACGCGACCTTTCATACCATTTGAAGCGTGGGAAGTAAACAAAAAAAAAGGCCCTTTCGGGCCTTCTGAAGGAAATTCGGGCAATCAACTGGTCTGACCAATTGGAAGCGTCTGGTCTGATGTACCGTTGTCGTGTAGCTCCGTGACCTCCTCTGCCGTGAGCTGGTCTGCCCCAACTTTCACGCGAACGGTACTCCCTTCGGTGACGGCTCCCTGCAGCATCTCTTCAGCCAAGAGGTCCTCCACATAGCGCTGGATCGCGCGGCGGAGAGGTCGCGCCCCGAATTGGGGATCATATCCTTTGTCGATAATGAACTCCTTGGCATCATCGGAGACCCTCAGGGTAATCCGCTTCTCATCAAGCTGCGACTGAAGTCGCTTGAGCATCAGTTCGACGATCTCTCGCATATGCTCTTTCGTGAGGTTATGAAAAACAATGACCTCATCGATCCGGTTCATGAACTCGGGATTAAAGGTCTTTTTTAGCTCGCCCAGGACCGTTTCCTTCATCTTTTCGTAGGTGTGTTCTTCGCCACCCTTGCTGAAGCCCATGGGGGCATGCACGCCGATCTGGCGGGCCCCGATATTGCTGGTCATGATCAAGATGGTGTTCTTAAAGTCCACCTTCCGGCCGTAGCTGTCGGTGAGGTGGCCATCTTCAAAGATCTGAAGGAGCAGGTTGAAGACCTCGGGGTGGGCCTTCTCGATCTCATCGAGTAGGACTACCGAAAAGGGTCGACGTCGCACCTTTTCGGTGAGCTGGCCGCTATCGTCATACCCGATGTAGCCCGGAGGAGCGCCGATCAGCCGCGAGATCGAAAAGCGTTCCATATACTCTGACATATCCACGCGGACCATGGCATCTTCAGTCCCAAAGAGGAACTCCGCCAAGGCCTTTGCCAGTTCCGTCTTTCCGACCCCGGTCGGACCGAGGAAAATGAAGGAACCCACCGGCCGCTGTGGATTCTTGAGGCCTGACCGGGAACGCCGAATGGCCCGTGTCACCGCCCGAATGGCCTCCTCCTGACCCACCACGCGCTGGCCGATTTCGTGCTCCATCCTGAGAAGCTTATTGGACTCTGCCTCTTCGATCTGATAGAGGGGAATGCCCGTCCATTTGGAAACGATATAGGCAATATCTTCGTCGGTTACGATGATCTTCTCTTTCGACTTAAATTCTTTCCACTTATTCCTTCTTTCTTCAAGTTCCGCTCGAAGTTTGCGCTCCCCATCTCTCATCCGAGCGGCCACCTCAAAGGCCTGCGTCCTGATGGCATCCTCCTTCTGCTGGCGGAGACGCTCCGCTTCATTCTCCATCTCCCGGATGTCTTCAGGGAGCATCAACGACTTCAGACGGGCTCGAGAACCTGCTTCGTCCATAACATCGATCGCCTTGTCCGGCAGGAAGCGGTCAGCAATATACCGCTGCGACAGTCTCGCGGCCGCCGAAACCGCCTCTTCCGTAATGACGGCGGAGTGATGGGCTTCGTATCGATCCTTGATCTCCCGGAGGATCTGAATGGTTTCATCCACGCTGGGCTGGCCGACAAAGATGGTCTGGAACCGCCGTTCGAGGGCCCGATCTTTCTCCACATGCTTGCGGTACTCATCCATGGTGGTCGCCCCAATCACCTGGATTTCTCCCCGGGCCAGGGCTGGCTTGAGCATGTTCGAGGCATCGATCGCCCCTTCGGCCGCTCCAGCCCCCACCAGTGTGTGAAGCTCGTCGATGAAGAGGATGACACTTCCCGCCTGCTGGATCTCTTTAATGACCGCCTTGAGGCGCTCCTCGAATTGACCCCGGTACTTGGTTCCCGCCACCATCCCGGGCAGGTCGAGCTGGACCACGCGCTTTCGAAGCAAGGTCTCCGGGACATCGGACGCAACGATCCGCTGGGCCAATCCCTCTACAATGGCCGTCTTGCCAACCCCGGCCTCCCCGATCAGTACGGGATTGTTTTTCGTTCTCCGGGAGAGGATCTGGATCACCCGCTCGATCTCTGCCTGCCGACCGATGACCGGATCCAGCTTGCCCTGACGCGCCATACCGGTCAGGTCGAGTCCGAATTCGTCAAGCGCGGGCGTTCGACCCGTACCCGTCGCCTTGGTCGCCTGCTCCCCCAACAGCTCTTGTGCCTGCGCCTTGGCGGCTGGAATGGTCACGCCAAAGTCCCGGAGGACCAACGAGGCGATCCCTTCTCCCTCACGGATGAGCCCCAGAAGAAGGTGTTCTGTGCCAATGTAGTTGTGACCCATCGACCGCGCTTCGGAGATAGCATATTCCAGGACCTTTTTGGCCTGTGGGGTGAAGGGAACTTCACCCGCAGGGCTCACCTGAGAGCCAACGGAGACGATCTTTTCCACCTCTCCCTTTAAGGTCGTGAGATTCACGTTGAGCTTTTTCAGGATGGCCGTGGCCAGACCATCCCCCTCCCGGACAAGGCCGAGGAGCAGGTGTTCCGTCCCGACAAAATTATGACCAAGACGGATGGCCTCTTCACGCGCCAGGATGATGACCTTCCGTGCCCGTTCGGTAAAACGCTCAAACATGATTAACCCCTTTACACGTTAGTATAGCAGGTTTCTCTCGGTCGATCAAAGAAAGATTATTCAGCCCCGTCTTCGAGGACCTGACGGAGATGCCGGATCTCTTCCAGCAACCCAACCGCTTCCTCAAAGCGTTCGGCCGCCACGGCGTCTTCCAAGTGCCGTTGAAGTCTCACGAGCTCTTCGAAGAGGATTCCTTGGTCCTGGTCCGGAACAGAGTTTGCCGTAAGTTCCTCGAGGCGAAAAAGCACCTGCGCCATTCTTTGCCAGAAGCCCTCCGGACATTCCGGACACGGCAGGTGCTCCTCTCGCTCTTCCCCATCCGCGGTCAAGCCGCAAGCCGGACAGCGTTCCTCGCTGAGAAAAGAACTTTCTCTCGTTCCTGAATAGGGCTGGAATCGGACGACGAAGAAGGGAGTTCCCCCTTGGAGCAGGCGCGCCGTCTTTCCCGATTGCTCGCGATCAGCACAACGATGACAGAGATGAAGCGACGTCAGGTTCCCTTCCGATACCTTGAGGACGCGGACCTCCTCATCTCGCTCGTGACACCGTTCACACTTCATCGCCGACGTCCCTGACCTTACTTTCCTTCTTGGCCACACGCCCCGCGTCCCAAAGCAGACCGTCTGCCATCCGAAGCACCCGATCGGTCCGCCCTGCAAACCATTCATTGTGGGTGACCAGGATGACCGTGAGGCCCTGTTCCCGGTTTAGGTCCCGAAGCAGATCAAAAACCGCCTCACCTGTCTTGGAGTCCAAATTCCCGGTGGGCTCATCGGCAAGGAGCACGTGTGGGGTCAGGACCAACGCCCGGGCAATTGCGACCCGTTGCTGCTCGCCACCAGACAGTTCCCCCGGCCGGTGTCTCAGGCGATCTGCAAGCCCGACCCGCTGGAGGATTCCTCTTGCCTTCTCCTCAGCAATCTCCCGCGGCTGCCGCCCGATAAGGGCCGGCATCATTGTATTCTCGAGGGCCGTAAACTCCGGTAAGAGGTGGTGGAACTGAAAGACGAAGCCCACCGTCTCGTTCCGGAACGCTGCCAGTTCCCCTTCGGGCAGCCGGGAGATCTCGGTTCCTTTATAGTATACCTCACCCCCCGTGGGCCGGTCTAGCCCTCCCAGGATATGAAGGAGAGTGCTTTTCCCGACCCCTGAGGGCCCCATAACGGCGAGGAATTCCCCCCCGCGGACCGTGATGTTCACCCCTTTCAGAATGCGAAGCTCCTCCCCCCCCATCCGGAAGGACTTCTGAAGATTTCGGATCTGGATGAATTCACTCATATCTGAGCGCCTCCACCGGGTCGAGGCGTGACGCCTGCCACGAAGGATACAGGGTCGCCAGGAAGCTGATCACGAGGCTCACGATCATGACCGCGACCACATCCGGAGCGTTGACCTGGTGAGGTAATCTATCCAAAAAATAGACATCGCCGGGAAAGGCGTTGATTCCGAAGAGACGTTCGATAAAGCTGACGATCCTGTCTAGATTGGTGGTGACCACCAGTCCGCCAATCAGACCTAGGAAGGTCCCAACCGTTCCGATCACGATCCCTTCCACCATGAAAATCCTCATGATGCCAGCGGCCGTGGCTCCCATTGATTTCAGAATAGCGATCTCCTTGGTCTTCTCCATCACCACCATCGTGAGCGTGCTGACGATTCCAAAAGCGGCCACTAGGACGATCATCACCAGGATGACGAACATGACCGTCTTTTCCAACTTTAATGCGGAGAAGAGATTTTTGTTCATCTCCATCCAGGTTCGAGTGTAAAAGGGAAAACCGACCTCTTCCTGGAGCTCACCCGCTACCTGGGGGGCCAGGTAGATGTCGTCGAGCTTGATCTCCACCCCGGTGACCGACTGGTCCATCCGAAAGAAGGCCTGAGCCGCTTCAATGGGCACATAGGCCAATCCGGCATCATACTCGTACATTCCGGCCTCGAAGACACCGACGAGGGTGAATTGCTTGACCCGGGGGACCATCCCCAGGGGAGTTACGCCCCCGCCGACGGGGGAGACGACATTGACCGGCTCCCCGACACCGACCCCCAAGCTGGCCGCCAGGGACTTGCCGAGGATGATCCCCTCGCCAACCCGATGCAGGTCGTCAAGAGTGCCCTCCTTCATGTTCCGTGCCAGGTCCGTGACTTGTCTCTCCTGCTTTGGATCGATCCCGCGAAGAACTGCCCCCATCACCCCGTGTCGAGAGGTCAGCATGACTTGGTGAAGGGTGAACGGGGCTGCCCCGATTACATGCGGCAGGCGGTCGATCCGGGGCAGGAGTGACTCTACCTCTGTCATCCCTCCTTCACCAAACCGTAAGAGGACCACGTGAGCATTGGTCCCCAGAATCTTGTCCCGAAGGTCCTTTTCAAACCCACTCATGACCGATAACACGACGATAAGGGCCATGACACCCACCGCCACCCCGCCACTCGAGATAAGGGTGATCAGGGAGATCACGGCCTGCCGCCGCTTCGATTTAAGGTATCTGAGCCCAATCAAGATCTCATACTTCATCGCGGGGTAACCTCAGCCTTCCTCCTTAGGGCGAAGCTGCGGGAACAGAATGACATCCCGGATGGAGGGTGAGTCGTTGAAAAGCATGACAAGACGATCTATCCCGATCCCTTCCCCCGCCGCCGGCGGCATTCCATACTCTAGGGCACGAACAAAATCCTCATCCACCTGGTGGGCCTCTTCGTCTCCACGCTCTCTCGCTTGAAGCTGCTCCTGGAAGCGGTACCGCTGTTCATCGGGATCGTTCAGCTCAGTATAGGCATTCGCGACCTCCATCCCCGCCACGAAGAGCTCGAACCGTTCGGCCAAGTAAGGCTCGTCCGGCTTCTGCTTGGCCAACGGCGAAAGCTCGAGGGGAAAGTCGATGAGAAACGTCGGCTGCACCAGGTGAGGCTCCACCAGATGCCCGATCAACTCGTGCAAAAGTTTCCCCCATCCCCACCTTGCCTGGACCGGAACACCACGCCGCTCGGCCACTTCACGAAGTCTTCCGTGATCTTCCAGATCCTCTTCCCGAATTCCACCCACCTTCCTCAAGGCTTCCTTGATCGTCAAGCGGGGCCACGGAGGGGAGAAACTAATCCGAACTCCCTGATAGGTTAGCTCTTGCCCACCCAGGACGGTGCGGCAGACATAGGGAATGAGTTCCTCTGTCAGAACCATCAAATCGTTATAATCGGCATAGGCCTGGTAAAATTCCAGCATGGTGAACTCAGGGTTATGTCGGGTATCGACCCCCTCGTTTCGAAAGTTCCGGTTGATCTCGTACACCCGATCAAGCCCGCCCACCAGGAGCCGTTTGAGATAGAGCTCGGGGGCAATTCTCAGAAAGAGATCAATGCCCAAGGCATTGTGGTGCGTGATGAAAGGTCGCGCTGCCGCCCCACCCGCCACCCCCTGCATCATGGGGGTTTCCACCTCGAGAAAGCCCCGCCGGTCAAAGAACTGGCGGATTTCCCGGATAATTTGAGAGCGACGGTGAAAGTCCGTCACGACCTCAGGGTTCGCCAGCAGGTCAAGATATCGCTGCCGGTGGCGGGTTTCCACATCGACGAGGCCGTGCCACTTCTCTGGCAAAGGCCGAAGAGACTTGGTCAAGTGGCGGAATGCCGAGACCAATACCGTCAGCTCCCCGGTCCGAGTCCGAAAGAGGTGACCGGTGATCCCCAGAAAATCACCGATGTCTGTGCACTTCAGGTGGCTGTACGACTCCTGCCCAAGACCGTCCTCGCGCAGATAGATCTGGATCTGGCCAGTGCGGTCCCGAAGATGGGCGAATGCCGTCTTGCCGTGGTCGCGCAGTGTCATCACCCGACCGGCAAGACTGACCGACACGGTCTCAGACTCAAAAAAACTGCTCGGCGCCTCTCGGTACCGCTCCTGGAGTTCCCCAGCCAAGGCAGTGACGTCCCACCGAGAGCCGTACGGGTCGAGCCCGATACGCCGTAGCTCCTCCAGCTTCCCGCGCCGTTCCCGGATCAGTGGATTGCTCTCCTCCACTCCAACCCCCGCGTTTACTTGAAACTATGCGGGCAAGTTTAAAGAAGAATATTCAAGTGTGTCAAGGCGAAAGGCGACCAGTTGCCTGAAAAAGGTATGCGTCCACAAAGGAATCGATGACTCCGTTGAGCACCGCTTCCACATTTCCCGTCTCCACCCCTGTCCGATGGTCCTTGACCAGCTGGTACGGCGCGAGGACGTAGGATCGGATTTGAGAACCCCATGCGATCTCTTTCTTTTCACCGGCCAACGCCTGAATTTCTTTCTCCTGTTTTTCCTGGAAATGCTCGTACAGTCGGGATCGGAGCACTTTCATGGCGAGGGCCCTATTCTTGTGCTGGGAACGCTCGTTCTGGCAGGAAACGACAATGCCTGTGGGAATGTGGGTAATCCGGACGGCCGAGTCCGTCACATTCACGTGCTGCCCCCCATGACCGCTCGCCCGGAAGGTATCGATTTTTAAATCTTTCTCATTGACTACAACCTCCACCTCTTCCACCTCAGGCAGCACCGCGACCGAGGCGAAGGAGGTGTGTCGACGGCGGCTGGCATCAAAAGGAGAAATGCGGACTAACCGATGGACTCCTACTTCTGCCTTGAGGTACCCATACGCATAGGGACCTACCACAGAAACGACAGCCCCCTTGATCCCCGCCTCCTCCCCCGGCTGTAGATCGAGGATCTGCGCCTTGAAGCCTCTGCCTTCGCACCATCGAAGATACATTCGCAGAAGCATCTGGGCCCAGTCCTGGGACTCGGTTCCACCCGCCCCCGGATTGATCGAGAGGATGGCATTGCCGCGATCGTGGGGAGCTGAGAGGATGACCCGGATCTCGAGATCGCCGATTCGACGCTCCAACGTCTTGACCGTACGCTCGACCTCCTTCAGGGTTTCTTCGTCTCCCGCATCACGAGCCAGCTCGAGCAGGGTCCCCTGATCTTCGACCTCTCGCCGAAGTGCGAGGTCGAGCGAGAGCTGTTCCTTCAGATCCCCGAGCTCCCTGAGAATCCGTTGGGCTCGGTCCGGTTCTTTCCAAAAGTCGGGTTCCTGCGCTGCCTGTTGCAGCTGTTCGGCCCGCTTGGCTTTCGCCGGCAGGTCAAAGATAGGCCCCAAGGTTTTGGAGCTTCGCCTCCAGGGCCTCCAACCTCCTTCCAAGTTCTACTGTCATGGTTTCCTCCCTTCCCTGCGTCCTCTCACTCCCCAAGGAGTCAGGACAACAACACTGATGAAGACACATCCCCAGGCGAACACATCCCCATATCTCGTGTAGAAAGTTCCCGCCGTCCCCGGAGTCACCGCTGCGGAGAGAACGGCCTCGACGAAGAGGTCTGACTGCTTCACGATCCGGCCGGCGGGTGTGATCAGGGCCGAGATTCCCGTGTTCGCGGCCCGCACCACATAGACTCCGTTCTCCACGGCCCGCAGCGTCGCCATACTCAGGTGCTGGTACGGGGCAGAAGACCGCCCGAACCAGGCGTCGTTGGTAATATTCACCAGAAAGTCGGCACCTTCCCGGACATATCGACGGACCTGGTCGGGAAAGATGACCTCGAAGCAGATAAGGACTCCAAAACGCCCCGCTGGAGCTTCAAAGACCGTAAAGGCTTGTCCCGGGCTGAAATCCCCGATCCCGGTGGCCATCTTCTCTACGAAAAAGAGGAGCATTTTTAAGGGGACATACTCCCCAAACGGTACCAAGTGGATCTTATCATATTTTTTGACAATTTTCCCCTCCGGAGAGATCAGAAACGCGCTGTTGTAATAGCGCGGTGAAGTGTGGTTCACCCGATCCGGGCTCCCTACCAAGAGATAAGCCTGGACCTCCCTGGCGAGGTCGAGGACTTGCTGGCTCAACGGCCCCCCATCCCGGAGAAAAAAGGGAACAGCAGCCTCCGGCCAGATAATGAGGTCAGACTCCCTTCCCGCCTCTCGAGTCAGACGACGATAGATGGCGATCGTTCGATCGCGGAACGCGGGGTCCCATTTCATGTCTTGTTCAATATTGCCTTGGACCACCGACACCCGGATCTTACCGCCGCGGGCTTCCGCTGACACTGCCTGCCCATTGCTGAGCAAAACTGTCCCGAGGAGGAGAAGCCCGACACCGCAAATAGACAGCCAGGCCCGTCGCCCGCCACGTCGAAAGTGGAGGCAGGCAAGCGCGATCCCAGCATTAGCAAGGACCAAGACAAAAGAGATCCCGTAGACGCCGGTAATGGATGCGATTTGGATCACTGACAGATTTTGGTGTTGGGTATAGCCCAAGAGGTTCCAGGGAAAGCCCGTAAGAAGGAACGTGCGGAGATATTCGAGACCTACCCAGACGCTCGCTGTTCCCACGAGATAGCCGAGACCTCCTCTGGCTGACAATCGTGTGACCCCGTAGGCAAAGACGCCGACATAGAGGGCGAGGTAAAGGGAAAGCGCAAGGAGGAGGAGGACGCTGAGGGGGAGGGGGAGTCCTCCGTACGTGCCCATGGTGTGAACGACCCACGGAATGGTAATGAGGTAACAAACGAGGCCGGCGAGGATCCCCAGGTACGTGCCCTGGAGGGAAGAGATCCCATCTAATACAACCAAGAGAGGGACGAGAGCCCCGAAGGCGAGCGGACTCAGGTCGAACCGGGGAAAACTCAGAGCGAGCAGAACGCCGCTGAGAACCGCCAGCCCGCCCCGGGCGAGCATAGACTCTGAAAGGAGGAAACCTTGCAGCCGCCCGTCCAATGTCGTCTCTATAGCCATCCCGCTCGCGCCCAGAGATAGAAGATCGGGATGGCAAAGAGGAGGCTATCTATCCGATCCAGCATCCCCCCGTGACCGGGGATGAGGTGACCCGTATCTTTTGCCTGGAAGGCCCGTTTGATCACCGACTCAATCAAATCTCCGATCTGCCCCGCACCGCCGACCACGGCTCCCAAGAGAGCGCTCGAAATCAAAGTAGAAGGCACCTCAAGGACTCTAGCAAAAAGCCAGGCGGCAGCCATGCTCGCGGCCAAGCCACCCACACTCCCTTCCACAGACTTGCGAGGGCTGACCCGCGGGGCCAACGGGTGGCGGCCCAGGGTCGACCCAATGTAGAAGGCAGCGGTGTCTCCAATCCAGACGATACCGCAGACGAGAACAATGTAGCGTTGCCCTCCCGGCATCTCCCTGAGGGCCACAGCGAGACTCAACGGGCCCGCAACATAGAGGACACCCAAGAGGCAGAAGGTGGCCCGTCGAAGGTTTGCCTCCATGTCCCCCTCACTAAAAACGACACGGCTGAGCTGCAGCAAGATAAAGAGTACCGCACAGAGGCTGAACCACTCCCACCCGCCCAAGTATGTCGCTGCGACGAGCGCGACCGCGCCCGGTACGGCCAGCACCCTCGAGACACCCGGAGAGTGGTTCACCAGCCGGGTGAACTCCCACAGGCTAATAGCCGCCACCGCCATCCCCAGCAGGGCAAAGGCTGCTTCTCCTCCATAGACGACCACGAGGAGAAAGAGAGGAATGAGCAGCAGGGCACTCAAGAGTCTTTTGCCATTCACGGCGAGATCCTCTTCAGATATGTTGCCGCCACCCGGGGGATCCGGGAGGCGTCTGAAATACTGTGGAAGGGAAAAGGAGAAGCGCGGTAAGCGGAAGGATGGCCGAAAGCCCTCAAGAGCCAAGCCTGGCCAACGGGGGAGAAATCTCAGAACTCAAGGATTTCCTTCTCCTTGTTGGTCAGGGCCTTGTCGATCTCCTTGATGTACTTGTCGGTAAGTTTCTGGACCGACTCGGCATTCTTTTTCAGCTCATCCTCTGAGATCTGCTTCTGTTTCTCGAGGGCCTTGAGCTTTTCGTTGGCGTCGCGACGGACGTTTCGGATGGCGATCCGCCCCTCTTCCGCCATTCGCCGCACGATCCGGACCAACTCCTTTCGGCGTTCTTCGGTCAGCGGCGGGATACCAATCCGAATCGTCCGACCATCGTTCGAGGGAGTAATCCCCAGGTCGGATTTCAGGATCGCCTTTTCGATAGCCGGGACCAAGCTTTGATCCCAAGGTTGAATGGTGATCAGACGGGTCTCCGGGACAGCCACGGAGGCCACCTGCTGCAGCGGGGTGGAGGCCCCGTAACACTCCACCGTGATCCCCTGCACGAGAGCTGTGGATGCTCGACCGGTTCGGACTCCCGCGAACTCCCGCGCCGTCGCCTCCACCCCCTTCTTCATCCCTGACTCTGCTCGGCTCAGGACATCCTTCCCCATGTCCTACCGCCCCTTGACGATGGTCCCCACCCTCTCGCCCAACACCAACCCTTTCAAGCGTCCCCGTTCATGGAGGTTGAAGACCACGATGGGAAACCGGTTGTCCATACACAGAGAGATGGCGGTCGAATCCATCACCTTGAGCTCCTTGCTGAGGACCTCGATGTAGCTTAGTTCCTCAAACTTGTGGGCTGTGGCGTCCTTCAACGGATCCGCCGTATACACCCCGTCCACCTTCGTGGCCTTGAAGACCACCTCCGCGCCAATCTCGATGGCCCTGAGAGCGGCAGCGGTGTCGGTGGAGAAATAAGGGTTGCCAGTCCCGCCGACAAAAATCACCACGCGACCTTTTTCCAGATGCCGGATAGCCCGGCGGCGAATGAAGGGCTCCGCCATCTCCCGCATCTCGATAGCCGACTGAACTCGCGTGTTCACCCATCGCTTTTCCAGGGCATCTTGGAGAGCCAGACCGTTCAGCACGGTCGCCAACATCCCCATGTAGTCAGCGGTCGCCCGATCCATGCCGGCCGCGGTAGCTTCCAAGCCGCGGAAGATATTGCCACCCCCGACCACCACAGCGGTTTGGACCCCCAGGGCGTGGACAGCCTCAATTTCCTCCGCGATGAATCGAATCACCTCGGGACTAATCCCATACCCCTGATCGCCTCCTAATGCCTCACCACTCACTTTTAAGACGATTCGTTTGTACTTAAGTTCCATATCTCCGATCCGGTTCACAGTTCACGGTTCATAGTTCATGGTTCATCGTAAAGACTGAATTCTCAATTCTGAACCCTGAACCATCAACCCTGGTCGGACGCCTCACCAAGTTGATACCGGGAGAAGCGCCGCACGACGATGTTTTCGCCCAGGGTGCTTATGGCTTCCTTGACGACCTGCTCGACTGTTCGTCCCGGTTCTTTCACAAACGGTTGATTCATCAGACAGGTTTCGACAAAGAATTTCTCCAGTCGGCCCTCAATGATCCGGTCGATGACCTCGGGCGGTTTCCCGCTTCCTGCCGTCTGCACTCGCAAGATTCGTCGTTCTTCTTCGAGAACAGTCTCGGGAACGTCCTCCCGCCGGAGGTAGAGTGGATTCATGGCCGCCACATGCATTGCAACGTCCTTCGCCATGGACTGAAATTGTTCGTTCCTGGCCACAAAATCGCTCTCGCAGTTCAGCTCCAGCAGGACTCCGATTCGACTGCCGGGATGTACGTAAGCAACGATCAGCCCCTCGCTCGCCGCCCGTCCAGCCTTCTTGGCGGCCTTCGCGATCCCTCGCTCCCGGAGGATAGCGACCGCGCGATCGATATCCCCCTGCGCCTCTGCCAGGGCCGACTTGCAATCCATAACGCCAGCCCCAGTTCTCATGCGCAGCTCCTTGACCTGCGTTGCCCCAATCTCCATTACCCGTCCCTCATCTCCGTCGTCCGGGTTCGAAGCCCCCTCCTATTTGCGCGTGGCGCGTGGCTCGCAGCACGTGGTTCTATTCACTGTCGGCATCTTGGAAGATTTCTTCCTCCTTCATCTCAGCGACGGGCGGTAGCTCCTTTTCGGCTTCATCCTCCACCTCAGTCTCACCTTCACCCCCGGCCGCCTCAAGCATCTCCTGTTCCAATCCCTTCTCAGCGGGTCCCCGCCCATCTCGGACCGCATCGGCTAACCGGGAAGTGATGAGCTTGATGGCCCGGATGGCATCATCATTTCCAGGGATGGGAAAGTCAATCTCATCCGGATCACAGTTCGTATCCACCAGAGCCACAACAGGAATATCCAGACGTCGGGCTTCCCGAACTGCGATCCGCTCCCGCTTCGTATCTACAACCACAACTGCCCCCGGCAGCCGATCCATTTCCTTGATCCCTATCAACACTCGATTCAATTTGTCGATCTCGCGAGTGAGATGCAGCGCCTCCTTCTTGGACAGCCCTTCGAAAATCCCTTCCGTCTGCATCCGCTCCAGTTGCTTCAGTCTGTTGATGCTCTTCCGAATGGTCTGAAAATTGGTTAACGTGCCGCCGAGCCAGCGATGATTCACGTAAAACATCCCGCTCCGCTCTGCTTCTTCCCGAACCGTCTCAGCCGCCTGCCGCTTGGTGCCCACAAAGAGGACGGATTCTCCCTTCTCAGATACGGCCCTGATGAACTGCCAGGCTTCCTCAAACTTCTCCATGGTCTTTTGGAGATCAATGATATAGATACCATTCCGCTCTCCAAAGAGGTACTTCTTCATCTTGGGGTTCCACCGCTTGGTCTGATGTCCGAAGTGGACTCCCGCTTCCAACAGCTCTTTCATCGAAATGGTCGACATACACATCCTCCCCTCGTCGGTTTAACTTCCGCCCTCTTCATCTCTGCCAGGCCTCTCGCCGGGTGCGAACACCAACCGGCAGATCCGAAGGCGTGTGAATTGGGATTCCACCGCACGCGATCCTTACATATCACATTCTGAGTCCCTCTGACAAGCCGACAACAGCTGTCAGCAATCAGCAGTCAACAATAAGCATCCTGAAAGAGAAAAATCCAGCCATCAGCTATATCAACATGGGCTTGGGGATTTCCCGGCTGACAGCTGACTCCTCACCCCTTGTCGCGAACTGCGAACTGCTGACTGCTGCTGCTAGCTCCGGTAGGCGACATTTGCCCGAACGTAGTCGTAGCTCAGGTCGGCGGTCCAGACGACCGCCTCCCCCTCTCCCAGCTTCAGATCGATGGTCACGGCAAACTCCCGGTGCCCCATAGCCTGGTGAGCCACCTTTTCAGCCTCCGTGCCGAGGCCGATTCCGCCTGAAACCACAGGAATCTCTCCAATGCTGATGTCCACCCGGTCCGGATCCATGTCCACCCCCGAAGACCCCACAGCTGCCATGATCCGTCCCCAGTTGCAATCCTGAGCGAAAAAGGCGGTCTTGACGAGTGGGGAATTTGCCACCCGGAAGGCAATTCCATGTGCCGCCTCGGTCGAAGGGGCCCCCGTCACCCGAATCGTCACGAGCTTGGTCGCCCCCTCTCCGTCGGCCACGATCTTCTGGGCGAGGGTTTGGGTAACTTGAAACACAGCGTCCCGGAAAACCTCCCATCCCGCTGCCCTCGGATGCACTGGACTCCCCCCAGCATGGCCGGTAGCAAAGCAGAGGACTGTATCGTTCGTACTCGTGTCCCCATCCACGGTGATGCAGTGAAAGGAGCGTTCTACCGCCTCTACCAACAGCCCCTGAAGGTCAGAGGCCTCAACGTGAGCGTCGGTAGCGAGAAATGCCAGCATAGTGGCCATCCGTGGGGCGATCATCCCGGCGCCCTTCGTCATGCCGCCCACAGAGACTCGACGCCCCGCTAGATCTATTCCCACTGCCGCCTCCTTCGGGACGGTGTCGGTCGTCATGATCGCCCGGGCGGCCTCCGGTCCTCCATCCTCCCGAAGCCGACTCGCCGCCTCGCGAATTCCCTGTGCGACCCGCTCCATCGGAAGGCTCTGCCCGATGACTCCTGTCGAGCAGACAAAAGTTTCCTCCACCTGACAGCCGAGTGCTGCAGCAGTGAGGTTTGCCATTGTTTCGGCATCCTTCATCCCCTGCAGCCCAGTGCAGGCATTGGCATTCCCGCTGTTTACCACGATGGCTGACAAGCGTCCGCCTTTCAGGCGGCGCTGGCACCAGATGACAGGCGCTGCTTTGACGCGATTGGTGGTGAAAACACCCGCCACCGGATTTGACCCCGCTGTACGAATTAGGGCCAGGTCAGGCTTCGCCTTTTTAATCCCGCAATGGACGCCGGCCGCCCATACCCCACGGACGGCCGTGATTCCCCCCTCCAGTTCTACAAAGCGTTCACTGCTCACAGTTCACCGTTCACAGGTGATGGTTCAGGGTTCAGAGTTCAGGGTTCAGGGTCTAAAGTCGAGCCCTTCGGGCCCGTTCAGGGTTCACGGTTCACAGCCCGAGGTCTAGCATCTGGGTATTCGGTTTTGGGTGTCAGGTGTTGGTATCAACGTCCCTTTGAATTTAGAACCCAGACCTCAAACCCAACACCGAAGACCTGATACCCACAACCTAACAGCCGTCATCGGACTGAGCCTAGGGAAAGAGAGGGGCCGCACCGAGGCCGAGACTTTCCTCGAGGCCAGCCATAAGGTTCATTGCCTGGATTGCCTGGCCGGCCGCGCCCTTCACCAGGTTGTCGAGAGCCGTGACGACAATGGCCTTGCCGGTCCGCGAATCGACCACCAGCCCGATGTCGCAGTAGTTGGAACCCCAAACCTGCTTGGTCTCCGGGAACGTACCGGGAGACAAGACTCGAACAAATGGCTCTCCCTTATAGGATTGATGAAAGAGCTCGTGTAGAGTCTCCGACGACGTCGGGGAGACGAGCGTGCCGTAGATAGTGCTCAGGATCCCGCGGGTCATCGGGACCAGATGAGGGGTAAAAGAAAGGAAGACCTCGCGACCCGCCAGCCGGGAAAGTTCCTGCTCTATTTCGGGGGTGTGGCGGTGGGAGGCAACCGCGTAAGCCTTGAAATTTTCGTTCGCCTCCGAGAAGTGAAGAGGCAGATCGAGCTTGCGCCCGGCTCCCGAAGTTCCAGAGGCGGCACTCACGATAATCGAATCCAGGCCAATTCGTCCCGCACGCACGAGGGGTTGAAGACCTAAAAGGGCTCCTGTAGGATAACATCCCGGCACGGCCACCAAGCGGGCCTGCCGGATCGCCTCCCGGTAAAACTCTGGCAGGCCGTACACCGCCTCGCTGAGGAGATGCGGAACGGGATGGGTCGCCCGGTACCATTGTTCGTAGATTCCCGGATCCCGGAGGCGAAAGTCTGCGCTGAGATCGATGACCCGGCATCCCGCGGCAAGCAGCGAGGCGGCCGACGAAGCGGAGGTCGTGTGCGGTAAGGCCAAAAACACAATCTCGGCGGCCGACGCCAGCCGCTCGGCGTCCAACGGATCGTACGAGAGATCGACAAATCCAGAGAGGCCGGGCAAGGCTGTCGTCACCGGCTTCCCCGTGTAAGTTTCCGACGTCGCCGCAACCACCTCCACTGCCGGATGATGGACGAGGAGTCGGAGGAGTTCCGCGCCAGTGTATCCGCTCGCCCCAGCGACGGCCACCTTTCGTTTCATGATAAGAGCCCTATCCCTCCGGGAGATCACAAGACAAAAAAAGGAAGGTCACCCGGGTGACCCTCCTTTGGCGCATATCGGCTCCGTTTACCGCTTGGAGAACTGGAATCGCGCGCGGGCCCCCCGTTGCCCGTACTTCTTCCGCTCTTTGACGCGAGGATCCCTGGTCAGCAGGCCCGCTTTCCGGAGGGACGGACGGAGCCCTTCGTCCACTCCCAGGAGGGCCCGCGAGATCCCGTGTCGAATCGCCTCAGCCTGTCCCGTACTGCCGCCCCCCCGCACGTTTGCGAAGATATCGTACTTTCCCTCCACGCCGGTCAGCTTCAGGGGTTGGGCGATCACCATGCGGAGCGTGGCCCGGCCAAAATAGTCTTCCAGCGGCTGGCGATTTACCACGATCCGTCCCTCCCCCGGCTTGAGTCGGACCCTCGCCACCGCGGTCTTGCGTCTTCCTGTGCCATAAAAACCTGCTGCTTCCACCACTTTCCTCACCTAATATCTAAAGGAACGGGTTTCTGGGCCTGATGGGGATGCTTTTCTCCAGCGTACACCTTGAGCTTCCGATAAAGAGCATCCCCCAGCTTGCTCTTGGGAAGCATACCTCGCACCGCATACTGGATCAAGCGCTCCGGACGGCTCTTCAACAAGGTACCTGCCGCCGTTGCCTTGAGCCCCCCGGGATATCCCGAGGCGTGATAATACATCTTTTGGCGCAATTTCTTTCCGGTCAGACGCACCTTATCGGCGTTCACCACAATCACAAAGTCGCCCGTGTCCACATGGGGGGTGAACTGCGGCTTTCGTTTTCCCCGAAGGACCATCGCCACTTCACTGGCAAGCCGCCCCAGGACCTTTCCCCGCGCATCCACGAGATACCAGCGCCGCTCGACCTCCCCCTTCTTTGCACTGTATGTACGGGCGGCTATCATCAGACGCATGCCTCCTGCAACCTCGGCAAAACCAGACGATTTTAGCACCAATTTTTCCCTTGTCAACCCAAGGTCTTAGCGGTTTCGGTCGTAGAGGATTTGGAGACCCTTGAGGCTCAGGAGAGGGTCAATCCGTTGGACCGTCTCGGACTCGGCCAGTATCAGATGAGCGAAGCCACCTGTGCCGACGACCGCCGGCTCCCGCTCCATCTCCTTGACCATTCGACGGACAATCCCGTCCACCAGGCCGATATATCCATAGAAAAGGCCGGCCTGCATGCTGCCCACTGTATTCTTGGCAATGATCCCCTTGGGGTGCACAATCTCGACCCGGGGCAACTTGGCAGCCCGCTCGAAGAGGGCCTCGGCCGATATCCCGATCCCCGGGGCGATTACCCCGCCCATGTACTCCCCCTTCGCAGAGACGGCATCGAAGGTTGTCGCGGTTCCGAAATCGACCACGATGGCGGGACCGCCGTAAGTCTCATAGGCCGCCACGGCGTTGACGATGCGGTCCGCTCCGACCTCGCGAGGATTGTCATAGAGGATGGGCATCCCGGTCCGGATCCCAGGCCCGACTATCAAGGGAGTCACCTGGAAATAGCCACTCGCCAACTCTTCAAAAACGGGTTGGAGCGGTGGGACCACCGAGGCGATAATCATTCCAGCCACAGCTAACCGAGGGACCCCCACCACCTCGAAGAGGTTTTTCAGGAGAATCCCGTACTCATCGCTTGTCTCATCTCGTCGCGTGCCAACCCGCCAATAGTGGACGAGCTCACGCTCCCGGAAAAGCCCGAGCACTATGTTTGTGTTTCCAATGTCGATCGCTAACAACATGTCCAGTTCAGAGTTGAGAGTTGAGAGTCTAGAGTTTATAGTTCACAGTTCACCGTTCACAGCCCAGGGTTCGAGGTCCGACGTCCAGCTCTGGGTATCGGGTCTTAGGTGTCGGGTTTTAGGTCTGGATTCTGAATTCAAGAGAACCTCGGATACCAATTCCTAACACCTAACACCCAAAACCTAACATCGGTCGTCGGTCATCGGATAGAGACGTCCGCCGAGGAGAGATCCCGAATTTCTCCGCTTTGCAGGCGGACTCGAAGGGACCCATCCCGGTTGATCGCCTCAGCGAAGGCCTCGAACTCCTCCTGCCCGGTCTCCACCTGGACCCACCTCCCGACGGTCCCGGACAGCACGCTCAGCCGGTGAAACAATGCTTCGTTCCCTTCCTCGACGAAGCGAACGTACCAGGCATCCAGATTCCGGTAAAGGGCCTGGGCCACGTGCAGGCGCGAGACCGGCTTCCCTGAGGCCAAGCAGAGGGAGGTTGCTGACCTTTGGAGTGCTTCCGGGAAGTCCGTAAGGGTATGGTTGATGTTGACCCCGATTCCCACCACCGCGTAATGAACCCGGTCGCCCTCCGATTTGACCTCCACGAGGATCCCGGCCCCCTTCCTATTCCCAATGAGGAGATCATTCGGCCATTTGATCTGTGGGATGACCGCGGGGTCGACCTCCGCGACGGCCTCCGCTAGGCTCACCGCGGCGAGCTGACTTAATAGCGAGGCTTCGCTGGGGCTCACTGGTGGTCGAAGAAGGATAGAAGTCCAGAGGCCCAAATTGGGGGGTGACACCCATGGCCTCCCCAAACGTCCCCGTCCAGCCGTTTGGGTTTCCGCCACAATTACCGTTCCCTCGGGTTCTCCCCCTTCTCCCAGCTCAGAAGCGATCGAATTCGTGGACCCAACCTCGGGATAGACCAGGATGTGCCGCCCCACCACGCGGGTCCTGAGCCCACGGGAGAGATCCTCGGCAGTCAGGGGCTCTGCGCTCAGCGGGCGACTCTTAACGCTCATCTCGCAGCATGGAAAGGTGTCTCTGAAGCTTCTCTCGGGTCTCCCGGAGACCCTGCTGGTTTTCCCGCTCTTTCGTGACCACATCGGCCGGGGCTCGAGCGAGGAAGTCCGTGTTGCTGAGTTTCCGGTTCACCCGGTTGAGCTCCCGCTCTACCTTATGGAGCTCACGGTCGACACGTTGGGCTTCCGAGGCGATATCGATCAACCCCTCGAGAGGGACATAGACTTCCATTCCGGAAGTCACGACCACCCCGGAATGACGGGGTTTCTCAATCGTCTGTCCGATCCGCACGTCTCTCACCCTGGCGAGATGCCTCATGTAAGCCTCGACGCTTTTCAGGAGGGACTCGTCTTCCTCTGCCTCGACCTTTACTAACGCGGTGAGCCAGGCATTGGGTGGAATGCGGACCTCGGATCGGATGTTCCGGATGCCCCGGATGACCCCCATTACCCGCTCCATCCTCTGCACGGCCTCCGGGTTAACGAGGGATGAATCTGCCGCGGGCCACGGGGCGATCATCACGCTGGGAGCATCTCTCGTGGAACGGGGAAGGCGCTGCCAGACCTCTTCGGTAATGAACGGCATAATGGGATGGAGCAGCCGCAGCGCCACCTCCAGCACATGGATCAGCAGGACGCGGCCGGTCCAGGGTGCTCTCTCATCTCCGTTCGTGAGCCTGATCTTGACGAGCTCCAGGTACCAGTCGCAGTACTCGTGCCAGAGGAACTGATAGAGGTGGGATGCGGCATCGCTAAACCGATAGTTCTCGAGTGCCTCGGTGACCGACCCGATCAACTCTTGAAGGCGACTCAGGATCCAACGATCCGCGAGGTCCATAGGTGGGGGCCACTCCGCCTGAAGGGCAGCAATAATCTTGTCTTTGTCTTTCTCGGTCACATGCAGACTGATAAATCGATACGCATTCCAGATTTTGTTGCAGAAGTTCCGATATCCTTCGATCCGCTCTTCCGAGAGCCTAATATCTCGTCCGGCAGCGACCAGGGCGGTCAGGGTACAGCGCAGGGCATCCGCCCCATATCGTTCGATCACATCGAGGGGGTCGATGACATTCCCTTTCGACTTGGACATCTTCTGCCCCTCCGGATCCCGGACCAGGGCGTGGATATAGACCTGGCGGAAGGGCACATCCCCCATGCATTTCAGTCCCATCATGATCATCCGAGCAACCCAGAAGAACAGGATGTCAAAGGCCGTCACCAGGACTGTCGTAGGGTAGAAAACCTCAAGCTCTTTGGTCTGTGCCGGCCATCCTAACGTAGAGAAGGGCCAAAGGGCAGAACTGAACCAGGTGTCCAGCACATCGGGATCCTGATAGAGCTCTTGACCACCGCACCGTGGACAGGCTTCCGGCCTGTCCCGTGCCACAATTGGTTGTACCTCCGGCAGAATGGTATACGCTGCCTCCGCTGCCGGGACGATATTGCCGGCATCGCACGATGGGCAGTACCAAGCCGGAATCTGATGCCCCCACCAGATCTGCCGGGAAATGCACCAGTCCTTGATGTTATGCATCCATTCAAAGTAATTCTTTTCCCATTGAGCGGGGATAATGCGTACTTGGCCCTCCTCCACTGCCCGAATTGCCGGCTCCGCCAGTGGCTTCATCCGGACAAACCACTGGGGGGTGAGATAAGGCTCGACGGCGGTCTGGCAACGATAGCACCGGCCTAACGCGTGTCTGTACGGTTCTTTTCCGACCAGGAAACCCTCCCGACCGAGATCTTCCAGAACCATCTGCCTAACATCAAACCGGTCCCGACCGACATAGCGGGCAAGACGGCTTCGCGCTTCGTCACTGGCATCGGCCAGGAACGCCTCCCTGAGCGTTCCGTCCGGGATGAAGGTGGCGATGACGGCCAGGCCATGTTGCTTTCCGATCTCGAAGTCGTTGAAGTCATGGCCGGGCGTGATCTTGAGCGCCCCGGTCCCGAATTCCCGGGACACGTAGTGATCCGCGATAACCGGAATCCTCCGACCCACCAGCGGGAGGACTACTTGCTGGCCGATGGCCTTCGTAAATCGGGGATCATCCGGGTGCACCGCAACCGCCGTATCCGCGAGCATCGTCTCAGGCCGAGTCGTAGCAACTACCAAACCGTCCGTGGGGTCTGTCGCGAACGGATACCGGATATGCCATAGGTGGCCTTCCGTCTCTTCGTGTACAACCTCGATATCGGCTAGAGCGGTCTCACACCGGGGGCACCAGTTCACCAGCCGTTCCGCCCGGTACAACAACCCATCCTCCCAGAGGCGGACGAAGACTTCCAAAACCGCCTGCTGGCGCGGCTCGTCCATGGTGAAGGCTTCGCGAACCCAGTCACAGGAGGCCCCCAACTTTTTGAGCTGGTCGACGATGGTCCTCCCTGACTGCTCTCGCCACTGCCACACGCGCGCCACGAAGGCCTCTCGCCCCATTTGATGTCGGGTCCGTCCCTCCGCCAGGAGCTGGCGCTCCACCACATTTTGGGTCGCGATACCCGCATGATCAGTCCCCGGCATCCAAAGGGTGTTATCGCCGAGCATTCTTCGCCACCGCGTGAGGATGTCCTGGAGGGTATTGTTCAGGGCGTGCCCCATGTGGAGGGAGCCGGTAATATTCGGCGGGGGAATGACGATCGCATAGGGAGATCCTGGAGAGTCGGGATCGGCGTGGAAGAAGTTCTCACGCTCCCACCCGGCATACCAGTCGGGCTCAACAGCTCCAGGATCGTAGCCTTGGGGCTTTTTCTCGACCATGGCTCCCTGCAGAGAAAAAATTCGGGGTGTAAGGGTATTATACCCTCACCACCCCGGAAAAGGTTGGGCTTTTTACTGCTTCCCTTCGACCAGATCCCGGATCCGTTGGATCTCCTGGGTAAGCAACTGCTCGGCGAGGTCGGGAACCACCTCCCAGAGGAGTCGATCAAGTTTCTCAAGGAGTTCCCCTCTCAGCTCCCGGACGATTTGAGCCGCGACGCGCTCCGCCACCTCGCGGGACATGGTCTCGACCAACTCGGGCGAAAGGGTGAGGGGTTGTATCCCCGCTGCTGCGGTCGGAGCCTCTTGGACCTGCTGAGGTTCTATCGCCGGCTCTGGTGGGATCCGCGTCCCGGGTACCTCGTACCCCACGGCCGCCGCCATTTCTTCAATCCCCACTTCTTCTGCCTCAGGCGTCTGCACCCACGGGGTCTCCCCTGGTGCCACCTCTTGAAGCGCAAGCTCTTCTCCCTCAGTCACGGGAAGGTCGTACGTGGGAACGGCCTCGCCTAACGACTCTTGGGCGGTCACCTCAAGCGGGGCTTCTTCCGTGAGATCAGCGGGGATTCTCATTTCTTCGCCAAACTCCTGCGGAGACTCGACGGCAAAAGGTGCCTCCTCGGTGGTTACCTGAGCCTCCACCATTGCCTCTTCTTCTGGAGGAGGAGCCAGCGACGGCTCAACGGCGGCTGCGGATGGAACTCGCGCATCGAGTAACTGCTTGACCTTCCCGATGAGGGTCTGGGACTCAAACGGCTTGGACACGACTTCGTTGGCTCCGACCTGCAGCATCTCGCTCTCGTCGAGCGGCTGCAACGCCGGCCCCATCATGATGATCGGAACATTGTTGAGCTGAGGGTCCTTCCGGAATGTCACACACAGTTCCTTGCCAGACTGGTCGGGCATGGAGTGATCAATCAGCATCAGATCAGGTCTCTCCTCCCCAACCTTCCGCACGGCTTCCTCGGCGCTCCGTGCCTGGATCAGATCCACACCTGCCCGATTCAGGGCAAGCTCCACCACCTTCTGAATCGTCACGCTGTCGTCGACAACTAGGACCCGAGCCAGCATCGATTACTCCTCTTTTGCGCTGCCCACAACTTGGAATCGCCCCGACGCCGTTGCAAGGCGCGTTCCAACTGCTCTAAATTCAACGGGGACACGCTACCTTCCTGTTGTGGCCTTGTCAAGGGCTTTTTGGCCCTAATGCTCCGAAACGAACTCTCGTGACCCTTCTGACGCCAAAATTCAGTTGACTTTCCCCCGCACCCTGGCTACCTTACTTTTTACCCATCCAACGGTCGCTGGCACGGCCGAAGAGGCGTGATCATGGGATCGATTGCATTTTTCGACAATCAGTTCGTCCCACTCGACCAAGCCAAGGTCAGCATACGAACGAACGCCCTCCATTACGGCACCGGGATCTTCGAAGGCATCCGCGCTTACTGGAATCCCCAGCGGAAACAACTGTTCGTCTTCACCATGGTGGAGCACTACGACCGATTGCTCCGCAATTGTGGCGTGCTCCGACTGGATATCGGCAAAGATGTCAAAGAACTCTGCGATATCACCTTGGAGCTCCTCCGGAAGAACCAGCATCGAGAAGATACATACATTCGGCCCCTTGCCTACATTAGCTCCGAAGGTTTGGGACCCAAGCTCATCGGATATGACACGGGTTTTGCCATCTATACGCTCCCGCTCGGGGATTATATCGATACCTCGACGGGGGTGAAGGTCGGCTTCAGCTCGTGGCGGCGGATCAGCGATAATACCATCCCGGCCAGGTGCAAGGTGACCGGTGGCTACGTTAATTCTGCGCTGGCCAAAACGGAGGCAATGGAGCAAGGCTTCGATGAGGCCATTTTCTTGACCCAGGACGGATTTGTCTCCGAAGGATCGGCCATGAACATCTTCCTGATCCGAGACGAAAAGCTGATCACACCGGACGTCTCGGCCGATATCCTGGAGGGGATCACGCGAGAGGTCCTTATCGAACTGTGTCAAGAAGAGCTCGGTCTGGAGGTGATCGAACGTCCGGTGGGACGGTCAGAGCTGTATCTCTGTGACGAGGCGTTTCTTTGCGGGACTGGGGCCCAGGTTTCCCCGATTATCGAGGTCGATCGGCGGCCCCTCGGCAGCGGCAAGGTCGGTCCTCTCACCGCGAAGATTCAAGACCTCTACTTTCGGGTTGTGAAAGCAGAACACCCAAAATACCAGAGGTGGTGCACTCCCGTATACTAGTTCAGAGTTCGGGTTCAGAGATAGAGAAGAAACCTCCCGTTTACCTTTCGACCCAAGCTGCTACTTTTTACAGGAAGACCAACCCGCCCAGAAGATCCCAAAGACGCCTGCCCAGAAGACGATCCCTCCCACGGTAGGTGAGATTGGAATGAGGACCGTCCCGGCGATAAATCCTACGTACCCAATGAGGAAAGTCAGAACAATCGATCGATCGCGCCCTCGCGCCTGGGAAACGTCACTTTTCGGCACGGCCCTCGATCCCTCGCTCTGTCATCCCCCAAGGATCCAGGATCCGCTTCAGCTCCCCCTCGGGAAGGATCTGGTGCTCTAACGCCACCTGTCGTACCGTCTTGCCGGTCTCGTAGCTCTCCTTGGCGATCTTCGCCGCCGCATCGTAGCCGATGACGGGAGCCAGAGCGGTGCACATCGCGAGCGACTGCTCGATTAGCTCGGCACAGCGAGCCTCATCGGCCCGGATACCCGCGAGGCACTTGTCTACAAAGATCCGCGAAGCGCTCCCGAGCAAGGCAATTGACTGCAAGAGGTTATAGGCCATAACCGGCATCATCGTGTTGAGCTCGAAGTACCCCCCCTGGCCTCCAATCGTGATGCAGGCATCGTTACCGATCACCTGGGCCGCGACCTGGATCACGGCCTCCGGGATGACCGGATTGACCTTGCCCGGCATGATGGAGGAGCCGGGCTGGATCTCCGGAAGGAATATCTCGCCGATGCCGCAGCGAGGACCCGATCCAAGCCAGCGGACGTCGTTGGCGATCTTCGTTAAGCTCACGGCCACCGTCTTGAGCGTCCCGCTCGTTTCCACGACTGCATCCATAGCGCCCTGGGCTGCGAAATGATTCTTCGCCTCCGCGAGCGGAAGCTGGGTTATTTCGGCCAGGTACCGGATAACGCGACCGGGAAACTCTGGATGGGTGTTGATACCAGTTCCCACAGCTGTACCGCCGAGGGCCAGCTCCGCTAATGACGGGCGGTTCTGTTCGACCCTCGCAATGGATAGCTCAACCTGCCGCGCATAGCCAGAGAATTCCTGCCCCAGCCGAACCGGGGTTGCATCCTGCAAGTGGGTCCGGCCAATCTTGACCACCCCATCAAACTCCGTGGCCTTGGCAAGAAGAACCTGGTGGAGCCCGCGCAGGGACGGGAGGAGTTCCCGTTCCACCACCTGTAAGGCGGCCAGATGAATCGCGGTCGGAATGACATCGTTTGATGACTGTCCCAGATTCACGTGGTCGTTCGGATGGACCGGTTGCTTGCTGCCGATCGTCCCCCCTAATAGCTCAATCGCCCGATTGGCGATCACCTCGTTGGCATTCATGTTCGTCGAAGTGCCCGAGCCAGTTTGGAAGATGTCGAGGACGAACTCCCCATCCCACTTTCCCTCCACCACCTCTCGTGCGGCCTGGACGATGGCCTCGGCAATCCTCCGATCCAAGAGCCCGAGGTCGAGGTTCACCTTCGCCGCGCAGAGTTTGATCATTCCTAGCCCTCGGATAAAGTCCCGGGGAAACCGGATCCCGCTTACAGGAAAATTCTCCACCGCGCGTTGCGTTTGCGCCCCGTAATAGGCCGTGGCGGGAACCCTCACCTCCCCCATTGAGTCCCGTTCAATGCGATACGCGTTCCCGGCCATCGTTTCCCCCCTTCAGTAAAACCGCAGTTGTCGGACGCGGAGACGGGGCTTGATGCTGTGACGTTCATCAAAACGGTAAAGCCCCTCCGCGCGGGCGATCCGGATCGCCTCCTCATACTCCTCTGCTGTAATACGGCGGTTAATTTCCGAATACTTTTCCGGCCCCACCTGTCCTGCCGGATGATACTGCGCCATGATGTTGACATAGGTGTGGGGCGAAAGTTCCTGAGCCAGGAAGCGCATCACCTCGCGGGTCCCGGCCAAGCCTCCCGGCATGACCAGATGACGGATCAAGACTCCCCGCCGGGCCACGCCGTCCTCGTCGAAAGTCAGATCCCCCACCTGCCGGTGCATTTCTCGGATGGCCACTTTCGCGGCTGCCGGATAGTCTTTGGCCTTTACAAGTCGCTTGGACACATCCGGGTCCCAAAACTTGAAATCGGGCATATAGATGTCGATCACCCCATCCATATGCTGTAGGCTCTCGAGAGAATCATAGGCACCGGTGTTATAGACCAGAGGCAGCCGAAGACCCATCCTCGCCGCCAAAGGCAATGCCTCCAAGATCTGAGGAACCACATGCTCGGGCGTCACAAAATTGATGTTGTGGCAGCCCTCCTTTTGAAGTTCCAGCATCATCTCCGCAAGGCGTTCCGGCCGCGTCTCCCTTCCCGTCCCCTCCCAGCTGAGATCGTAGTTCTGGCAGAAGACGCACCGCAGATTACACATAGAAAAAAAGATGGTCCCGCTGCCGCTCCACCCGCGCAGGCAGTCCTCCTCTCCAAAGTGGGGAAAATGACTCCCCACGGACGCGTAGCGACCCGTCTTGCACACCGCCTTTTCATCCTGGAGTCGATTGATCTCACAGTCTCGGGGACAAACGGTGCAGCACTCAAGCATCCTGAGGGCTTGCTCGGCCCGTCGCTCGAGCTCGCCGGACCGATGCAACGCGAGATAGGACGGCTCAAATCGGGTACTTGTCGTCGTTCCCGGCGGCATTTCGCCTCCTCCGCTGCTCATAGTATGGCGCACTGCGCGCCTCCGCGCAAGGCAAGGCTCAACCCGGCGGACCAGCCTATGGAGGACACCCTCTGGCAAGGCACCGACCTAGTTGAGGCCCTTTCTTCGCTCATCAACGGGCCCGCGAAGTCATCGAGCGTACTTAGGGCTTCAAGAATCTCGCGAGGAAGGCCACGGTTCGTTCCCACGCATCGTCCGCAGCGGCCTTCCGGTAGGACGGACGCTCAGGATTGGCAAAAGCGTGTCCCGCACCGCGATAGATGCGGATCTGGACCTCCTTGCCGAGCCCCTTCATCTCTCGCTCGAAGGCCCCCACGATCGACGGGGGAATGCCTCGATCTTCTTCTCCAAAGATTCCGAGCACCGGTGCTCCGATCTGACCTAGGAGAGTCTTATCGGTGGCCACGCGGCCGTAGTAGACGACGCAGGCAGCGAGGTCCGGCTGATTAATGGCCAAGGTC
>CAYGBT010000029.1:0-36260 GCA_964348275.1 uncultured bacterium | reverse complement strand
ATCTGAACGCGAGATCCCTCTTTGACCTTCTTGAAGATGGTGGGATCTCCCTCGATGCGGCCGATGATGTTGACCGCGCTCGCGGGGCGGATTTCGGTTCCGGTGCTGGCTGGGGTGGGCCCGAAAAAGATACAGAAAGCTCGACCGGGTGGCCAGTATCCCAGGTCTCCCATTTCCACCGTCTCTCGCGCGGTGGGCTCGAGGTCCGCCTTGACCGGGATCGCGAAGTAGATTTCATCTCCCCATGTATTGGCCTTACCGGTGATCGGAAGGGCCTCCCAGATTGCCTCGGCCGTCGGGCCATCGTTGAGGTCCCCCTCGGCCGTGACATCTCCTGCTTTGATCAGAATTTTGTGACTCATGCTCCTCTCCAGAGAAACGTCGCCCTTATACCACGTGCTGTCCCCAACGTCAATCTCGCCCATGGCTCCTGTTCGACGACCGATGACCGACGATATCTAGCGATCGGAAGGCTGTCACATCTCTATCGGAGTATTCCACTTGCGGGGGATCAACCCTCCAAAGTTTTTTCTGTTCCGGCATCACCCGCATGCCCCTCGCTCGGGGCCTCACCATTGCAGTCGGGCCCGGAAGGGCTCGGGGAGTGGGTCTTCCCCGGCGGAAAATTTCACGGGTTGGTTTGGCGTTAGCTCTGTATTCCGCGCCGAATGACCCTTGGTGCAACAGGACGGCCACCCCCACCTACGCTTCGCTCCGGCGGCGGGACCCCGGCCGGACGCAAACCAGGTTCCGCCGGGTCCAGGCCCAGCTCCCCTCGCCCTCCTGACGCCACCCGACTCTCCTCGCGACACTAACACTCACCTTGAGGACCCAATTTTGCTTTCGTTGGGCAGCACCTGAAGGCCCCGAGAGACATTGCCGGGAGCGGCGGGGTCCCTCGACAGGCGACGGCCAGGGAAACCGAGGCGCGAGCCGTGCTAGACTTCTTTGCACGGATCGTGAACACGGAGGGACCCTGGCCGTAAGCCGTCGCACAGGGTCGCCGCGGGAGGCCCGGAGCGAGGGGCCTGCTGGTGGTGCTTGCAGACAGGAAACAAGAGGGCGAGATCCGCTGACGAGCGGGACGCCCCTCGTGAGGCTCAAATAATGTGAAGCGCGGAGGGAGGAGCCGAAGGTGCTGTTCCAACAGAATCAACGACCCGTGGAATTTTCAGCCGACGAAGAATGCTTCCCGAGTCACTCTGCCCAACGTCAATTCCAGCTACACTCTGCAGTCAGCAGCGAGATGCACATAGCTCTTGGCTCATCGCTCGTATTTTGGATTCCAAAAACCAAAAACCACGTGCTACGTGCCATGTGGTATTTGTGGTCCTCAGTCATCGCGTCACGACGGGGCAGTCCCCTTGGCGACGGCCACGCGGGCCTCCCACCGGCGGCTCACGAGCGACATGGAATACGTGCAGATGAAGTACACGACCGCGATGAACGTGAAGACCTCGAAGGCCCGAAACTCCCGTTCCGCGATGATTTTTGCCACCCGGGTCAACTCACGAAAGCCGATGATATAGGCCAGCGAGGTGTCCATGAAGAGGATGATAAAGCGGGTCACCAAGGCGGGGATCATGTTCCGGATAGCCTGCGGGAGGATAATGTGTCGCATGGCCTGGACGTGACTCAATCCTGTAGAGCTGGCGGCGTCCACCTGGCCGACGGGAACAGACTGGATTCCTGCCCGAATGATCTCGGCGAGGTAGGCCCCCTCGAAGACGACGAACGCAATCAGGGCACTGGTGAAGTTGTCCAACGGCCGGCCGGCAATGATAGGCGACACGAAGTAAAACCAAAAGATGACCATGATCAAGGGAACACCTCGGATGACCTCGATATAGAGCACCGCAGGATAATAGAGCAGGCGATTGCGAGAGAGGCGCAGTGCCCCGGCGACAACCCCGAGCCAAAAGGAGAGCCCGATGGCCAGGATCGCCAGCTTCAAGGTGTTGACAAACCCGCTGAGTAAGAGCTGCCAGTTCTCGACGATGATGGTCCAGTCGAGTCCCATCAGGGACCCCCCGCCCCCCGAGCGATGAGACCCGGGATCGCGTATTTTTTCTCAACCTGGCTCATGCCGGCGGCGATGATCAGCGAAATGATGAGGTAGAGAAGAGTCCCGGCGGTGACCGCCTCCAGGCCATGGAAGGTGTAGGAGTCGACCTGTTGCGTCATAAAAGTGATCTCGGCAAAGCCGATGGTCGTGGCCAGAGAGGAGTTCTTGAAGATGGTCAGAAACTCCGTGGTGATAGGGGGAATCACGATCCGAAACCCGATCGGCACCAAGACGTACCGATACACCTGAGTCCAAGAGAGGCCGGTGGAAACGGCGGCCTCCACCTGGAGCTTGGGGATGGATTCGATGCCGGCCCGGACGGTCTCGCTGACGCGGGAAGAGGTATAAATGCCAAGACCGATCAGGGAGGCGAGAAACTCGTAGTTGAGGGTCAGCAGGGGCGTTTCAACGTGGAGGGTATTTACCGCATCCCGGATGGGGCCGGCCGGGAGGATCTGAGGCACGGCGAAGTACCAAAAGAAGAGCTGGACCAGGAGGGGGGTGTTCCGGAAAAACTCCACGTAGCCGGTGGCCAGCGCCCGGGGAATCCACCATCGGCTGGTTCGCAGGATCCCAAGGATGATCCCCAAGACCAGGGCGATGATCCAGGCCAGTGAAGAGAGCAGGATGGTGTTCTTGATCCCCTGGAGGATCCAATAACCAAAAGGATCCTCCCAGAGGACACTCCACCGAAAGTCGTATTGCAGCCCGAACACAAAAAGAGGCATGGGGAGTAAGGGGGGTCAGGAGGCTGGGGCAGCAGGGGACCTTCCCGCCCCGTGTCCCTAACCCCCCGACCTTCATTGGCTACTCAGGCATCGCCTGCATCTGAAGATACTCTCGGACCTCATAGCTCATCGGATAGGGGACGACCCCCTTGGGTCCAAACCACTTTTCGTACATGGTGAAGAATTCCCCGCTATCGACGAGCTCCCAGATCGTGTGATTGACAAAGTCTCTCCAGTTGGAGTCGTTCTCGGGGACAATGCAGGAATACGGATCCGCGCTAAAGAGGGGTCCCACGACTTGGTACGCGTCAGGGGTCTTTGACTTGGCCGCCAGACCGGCGAGGAGGATCCCATCGGTGACGTAGGTTTCGATCTTGCCCTGCTCGAGGGCGAGAAAGCCCGCGGCGTGGTCTTGGAAGGGGACGATAATGGCCTTCGGCTGGACTCGGCGCAGGGCCTTTTCATTCGTCGTCCCCTGCGTGGCGCCGGTCCGCTTCCCCACGAGGTCATCGGTGTCCTTGATCTTGCTTCCCTTCTTCACCAGGAGCTGGGACCCGGTGAAGAAAAAGTTGCTGGTGAAGTCCACCGTCTCGTCACGCCGCCGGTTAAACGTGGTCGATCCGCACTCGAGGTCCACGGTGTTATTGGCCACCATGGCGATGCGGGTCTTCGGGTTGACCTCCTTCTTATCCAGCTTGATCGGTTTGCCGAGCTTTGCTTCGAGGCGCGCCCGGAGCTTTTCGAGCAGGTCGACGGCAAATCCTTTCCAGACGTTGTCTTTATCGATATACGCGAAGGGGATCGATGCCGTCCGGGTTCCCGCGGTGAGGACACCGGTTCGCTCGATCTTTTCCAGTCGCGTCTCGGCGTCGGCCCGCGGCACCGCCGTGACCAGAATGCCGACGAGTGCGAGGACACCTCCGACTGCAAGAATGCGCCTGTATCTCATTGCCTCTCCCCCTTTGATGAAAGGTTAGTGGACCAAAATCTTACTCAGGAAGACCCGCGTCCGCTCTTCCTTCGGATAGCTGAAGAAGGTTTCGGGGCTGCCCTCTTCGACAATGCGACCCTCATCCATGAAGATGATGCGATCAGCCACTTTCTTCGCAAAGCCCATCTCGTGGGTGACCACGATCATGGTCATTCCTTCCTTGGCGAGCGAGACCATGACATCGAGGACCTCGTTGATCATTTCCGGGTCGAGGGCGGAGGTAGGCTCGTCGAAGAGCATGATCTTGGGCTGCATGGCTAAGGCGCGGGCAATGGCCACCCGCTGCTGCTGCCCCCCGGAGAGCTGGGCGGGGTAGGCGTCGGCCTTCTCCGGGATGCCCACCTTGACGAGCAGTTCGCGGGCGACCGCGTCCGCCTGCGATGGCGACAGTTTCCGGACCTTGACCGGAGCGAGGGTGATATTCTCGACCGCGGTCATATGGGGGTACAGATTAAACTGCTGAAAAACCATCCCAACTTCAGCCCTAAGCTTGGTGATGTCCGTCTTGGGATCATTCAGGAGCATCCCGTCGACGACGATCTCCCCCTGTTGGACTGGCTCCAGTTTGTTAATACAACGAATGAGGGTACTCTTTCCCGAGCCGCTGGGCCCACAGACCACCACCACTTCTCCCGGGCGGATCCTGAGATTGACACCGTTCAAGACCTGAAGTGAGCCGAACCACTTATTCACATTTTGAAAGTGAATCATCCTAAAACCCCGTTTGATTATCCGTGATCAGTTTATAGATCCCTCGGCCTCTTGTCAACGACTACACAAGGGCACCTCGAGTGAATGGCTTTACTTCCCCTTGAAGATGCGTTAGATTTTTCAAGAGGAGTAGTCACGAGCGTCCGAGTGCCGAGCGATAACACAGGGCCCGTGGCGATCCTTCGTTCGACAACGGGGAAAATGTATTGCCCGTGCGCCGGAGAGTGCCAGCTCCCTGACCCCCGTCGTGCTCTGGAGGATCTGCGCGGTTCTTTTTACCCCCGGATGGCTGTCCGTGGTGAGCTCGACTTCCCGGCGACGTTTGTGAGGCGCGTTCGCAAGGCCACCGTGTCCAAAGCGGTTGCGGGAATAGGAAAGAGAGTCAGGACGGTCGATCCGATGTATCCCAATGGCTATGAAACGTGAAATCATCGTGAATTCTTCGATGGTAGAGACCCGCGTGGCGGTCCTAGAGGACGGTCAACTGGCGGAGCTGATGATTGGGGACGCCAGGAACGAAGGATTCGCCGGAAACATCTATAAGGGGCGGGTACTGAAGATCCTACCCGGCATGCAGGCCGCCTTCGTGGATATCGGCCTCAACAAGGATGCCTTCCTCTACGTTCGAGACATCTACGAAGATTTGGAGGACTACGAGCAGTTCTTCGGAGCGGGTGAGGAAGCCGAGGGGGAGGACAGGATCCCGCCCCCCCCTCCCCCTAAGCGGCCACCCCGGCAGGGCCAGCCCTCCATCGAAGAATTGCTCAAGGAGGGGCAGGAGGTTTTGGTTCAAGTGGCCCGAGAACCTTTGGGGACGAAGGGGGCCCGGATTACTTCCCACATCACCCTCCCGGGGCGCTTTCTGGTCTACATGCCCACCGAGCAGCATATCGGAATCTCCCGGAAGATCGAAAACGAGGGAGAACGAGCCCGTCTCCGTCAGATTGTGCAGGAATTGAGCATGGGGACGGAAGGGGTGATTGTCCGCACCGCCGGGATGGGGAAAAAACGCGATGAGATTGCATCAGATCTAGAGTTTCTCCGCTCCCTGTGGCGGCAGATCAAGGCCAGGACCGACACGGTCAATGCGCCCGCGCTCGTTCAGAGGGATCTCGACCTGGTCTTTCGGATCTTCCGTGACCTCTTCACGCGCGAGGTCACTCGGTTGGTGGTGGACAGTGAAGCGGAATATGAGCGGTGTCTCGAGTTTGTGGAAGCGCTCTTCCCTGATCTCCGTTCGCACCTCTTCCTCTACACCGAGGAGGATTCTATCTTTCGCTCCTTCGGGGTGGAACGAGAGATCGAAAAAGCCCTCCGGCCTAAGGTGTGGCTCAAATCGGGTGGATATCTCGTCATCGAGGAGACCGAGGCCTTGGTCTCGATTGATGTCAATACCGGGCGCTACGTGGGCAAACACGACTTCGAGGAGACCGTCTTCAAGACGAATCTCGAGGCTGCCCGGGAGATCGCCCGTCAGGTGCGCCTCCGGGATCTGGGGGGGATTGTCATTATCGACTTCATCGATATGGCCCGGCAGGATCACCGAGATCGGGTCCTCGTTGAGCTCAAGGAACACCTCAAGTTCGACCGCTCTCCTACGAATGTTGCCCTGCTTTCAGAACTCGGCCTCGTGGAGATGACCCGCAAGCGGGTGAAGCAAGGACTCATTCGCTCCCTCAGCGTGAGCTGTCCCACCTGCGGGGGGACAGGTCTCCTCCGGGCCATCCCCTCCCTCGCCCATCAGATTCTCCGGGAGGCGGAGTGGCGGCTGGTCAAGCGGAAGCCGGACCATGTCAGGATTCGCGCTAATGCTGAAGTGATCAACTGGCTGAGGGCAGAGGAGGCAGAAGCGATTGAAGCCTTGCAGCAGAAGTTCGGGAGTGAGATCTCTCTCACGCCCGAAGAGGGATGGCCAGCCCAGAAGTATCAGGTTTCCGAAGGCTGACCGCTCGTTCCGGACTGCGTCGGGGATTTTCCTGGTGGAGCAGAGGTGTCTTACGGGTGCCCCGGTGGACTGGGGGGTTTCTTGACAGACGAGAGCATTCCTGGTAGATAAGAAGGTCCGCAGAGCGAGTGCCACAGGGAGAGGTCGGGATGTATGCCGTTGTGGAGACAGGAGGGAAGCAATATCGGGTGGCCCCCGGAGGGGTTATCTCTGTAGAACGTCTACCCGGCAGCGTGGGTGAGGTGATAGAGCTTTCCCGAGTCCTGCTGGTTGGCGAGGGAGAGGAGGTTAAGGTCGGGTCTCCGGTCGTCGCGGGGGCGAGGGTGCTGGCGACAATTCTGGGAGAGATCCGGGGTCCCAAGATCACGGTCTTTAAGTTCCGGCGGCGGCGGAAGTACCGGCGGAAGACCGGGCACCGTCAACAGCTGACCCGTCTGCGGGTCGAGGAAATCGCTGTTGGTTCATAGTTCAGCGGTTCATGGTTCAGAGATGAAGTTCCAGAAATGCTCTCTCTGAGGAATTTGCCATGAACTATGAACCATGAACGGAGGAAGAGATGGCACATAAGAAGGGAATGGGCAGCTCGAGAAACGGCCGGGAGAGCGAGTCGAAGCGGCTCGGGATGAAGGCCTTCTCGGGGCAAATGGTTCCCGGCGGAAGCATCCTGGTCCGGCAGCGGGGCACTCGATTCAAACCTGGCTGGAATGTCGGGATCGGTCGGGATGACACCCTCTACGCGAAGGTCACTGGGATCGTTTCCGTCGTGCAGCGGGGTGGCCGGGGCCGGTTTGTCAACATCATCCCGGTGCAGAATGAGGGCACGCCCTTCGATGACCGTTGACCGTTATCCGATGACCGAAAGGGACTAAACGATCCTTTGTCGGTCGTCTGTCGTCGGTCAGCGGTCAACAGTCCGTCCTAGGACGAGATTCTGTGTTCATCGATGTTGCCCGGATCAGCGTTAAAGCGGGTCACGGTGGAAAGGGCTGCATCAGCTTTCGGCGCGAGAAGTATGTTCCCCGAGGGGGACCGGACGGGGGGGACGGAGGACGGGGAGGGAACGTCCTTGTGGAAGCCTCCCGGTCGGTGAGCACCCTTATCGATTTGAAGTATCAGCGGCTCTATCGGGCGCCACGCGGAGGACACGGACAGGGGAAGAACAAGCGTGGTCGTGACGGGGCCGATGTGATGATCCGGGTTCCCCTGGGCACGGTGATCAAGGACGACGAGACTGGTGGGCTCCTAGGGGACCTCACGGAAGAGGGGCAACGGGTCTTGGTCGCGCGTGGCGGCCGCGGCGGCCGAGGGAACGCTGCCTTTGCGACGGCGACGCGTCGGGCCCCGCGAATTGCCGAGGAGGGGGCGGTGGGCGAGGAGCGGGGCCTCCTCTTTGAGCTCAAGCTGTTAGCCGACGTCGGGTTGGTGGGCGTTCCCAATGCCGGCAAATCCACGCTTCTTCGGGCCTTGACCGCAGCGCAGCCGAAGATTGCTGATTATCCCTTCACCACCCTCGTCCCCAATCTAGGGGTCCTCGATTTCTCCCCGACCGCGCGAGTCACCGTTGCCGACATTCCGGGACTCATCGCTGGGGCCTCGGAAGGCGCCGGGCTTGGACTCGCCTTCCTTCGGCACATCGAGCGGGTTCGCTTGATCGTGCACGTGCTCGATATCTCGGAGGGTCAGGACCCTCTCAAGGCGTTTGAGGTCGTGGAGGAAGAGCTTCAAGCGTACAGTCCCACCTTCACGCATCTCCCGAGATTGGTGGCAGCCAATAAGGTCGACCTGCCTCATGACAAGAATCTGGCGCACTGCCAACCCTATTTCGCCGGCCGGGGGATCCCCGTGTACCCCGTGTCGGCCTTGACAGGAACAGGCCTCTCCACTCTCAAAGAGGGAGTCCGGGAGCGGCTCAGCTCAGCGCAAGAGCGAAGGGAGACCGGTGGATCGCGCCGAGCTCTGTAAACAGGTTCGACGCCTGGTGATTAAGGTAGGCTCAGGGGTCCTCTCCAGGGGAACCGTTTCCCTGCAAAGGGAATCAATCCAGGGGCTCGCAAAGCAGATCGCATCGTTGATGGCCCAAGGAATGCAAACCCTTCTGGTCTCCTCGGGAGCCGTGATGGCCGGGATGGAAAGGCTCGAGGGCAAGGAACGGCTCCGAAGCATCCCCCTGAAACAGGCAGTCGCCGCCATCGGCCAGGGGAGGCTGATGGCCATGTACGAGGAGACCTTTGCGCCGTTTGGGATCAAGGTGGCCCAGATCCTCCTCACGCAAGATGACGTGCGGGACCGGGTCCGCTATCTGAACGCGCGGAACACGCTTTTTACACTGCTCGACCTCGGGGTTCTCCCCATCGTGAACGAAAATGATACGGTAGCGGTGGAAGAGATCAAGTTCGGAGATAATGACATCCTTTCGGCACTCGTCGCCTCATTGGTGGATGCGGATCTCTTAGTGATGCTCACCGACCAGGAGGGGCTCCATACGGCGGATCCGCGCACCGATCCTGAGGCGCGGCTGATCCCTGTGATCTCCAGTCCGTTTCCGCCCGATGCGTTTTGGGCGGGCCCGACCCGAACCCTCACCGGGATCGGAGGGATGGTGTCCAAAGTCGAGGCGGCCCGGTTGGCAACTGCTTCCCACATTCCCGCGATGGTGGCAAACGGTTTCACGGCGGACATCCTCCTCCGACTGTGTGCCGGCGAATCCCTGGGGACCCTCTTTCTCCCCCAGGCGGCACGGATGGGGAGCCGGAAGCGGTGGTTGGCCTTCGCCACACGACCGAAGGGAGGGATCGAAGTGGATGCGGGGGCCAAACGAGCCCTCACACACCACGGGCGGAGCCTCCTCCCTTCCGGAGTCGAGAGGACGGTGAAGGTATTTCACGCCGGGGATGTCGTGTCGATCCTGGGGGCAGAGGGCCAAGAATTTGCCCGGGGTCTCGTCAACTACAGCGCGGAGGAGATAGAACGGATCAAGGGGCGGAGAACCGACGAGATCGAGCGGGTCCTCGGATACAAACACTCTGACGAGGTCGTTCACCGGGATAACCTGGTGATCCTGGAGGAGCGGAAGTGAGCGAAGTGGAAGCCTTAGCCCACCAGGCCCGGGAAGCGGCGAGGGCTATGGCGGCAGCTTCTACTGAGGTCAAGGATCGGGCCCTTCACGCGATGGCGCAGGGCCTTCTTGATCGCCACGAGGAGATTCTCCAGGCTAACACGGCCGATCTGGCTGCGGTGCAGGGGAAAGGATACCCGCCGGCGTTCTTGGATCGGCTCAGGCTGACCGTCGAGCGGGTGCGGACGATGGCGCGAGGATTACAGGAAGTGGCGGCTCTTCCGGATCCGGTGGGGGAAGTGATCGGGATGGAGCGCCGCCCCAACGGCCTGTGGGTGGGCCGTATGCGGGTTCCCTTGGGTGTGATCGCCGTGATCTACGAGTCCCGGCCCAATGTGACCGCCGATGTGACGGGCTTGTGCCTCAAGGCTGGCAATGCGATCCTCCTGCGAGGCGGCTCCGAAGCCATCCGGAGTAATACGGCCATCGCCGCGGTGTTGACGACCTCAGCGGAGGCCGCGGGACTCCCCAAGGGGGCGGTCGGGATTGTAGAGATCACCGATCGGGCGGCGGTGCATGCCTTGCTCAAATTGGATGGATTCATCGATCTCGTCATCCCCCGAGGGGGCGAGGAGCTGGTCCGGACGGTGAAGGAGGCGTCCACGATCCCGGTGATCGCTCACGAGAAAGGCCTATGTCATATCTATGTGGACGAAGCAGCTGATCACTCGATGGCCGAGGAAGTGGTCTTGAATGCCAAGGTGGAACGGCCGGGGGTCTGCAATGCCCTCGAGACGCTGCTCGTACACGAGCAGGTTGCTGCTGTGCTCCTCCCGGGGATCGGGGCACGGCTGGCGGCAGCGGGCGTGGAGCTCAGAGGATGTCCCAAGACCAGGAAGATCCTGCCCGATCTCACCGAGGCCACGGAAAGCGATTGGCAGACGGAGTATCTGGATCTGATCCTGTCCATCAAGGTCGTGGACTCCTTCGGCGAGGCCGTGGCGCACATCCGTCAGTACGGGTCCGGGCTCGCGGAGGGGATCGTGACCGCCGATTATCATCGGGCGCTCTGCTTTCTGCGAGAAGTAGATGCGGGGGTGGTGTTCGTCAATGCCTCCACCCGCTTTGCCGATGGGGGGGAATTTGGATTAGGGGCGGAGATTGGCATCAGCACGCAGAAGCTCCACGCGCGGGGTCCCATGGGGCTTAAAGAATTGACCTGTACGAAATTCATCGTGCTGGGGGAAGGCCAGGTCCGGGACTCCCGCCGTGTAGGAGGTTGACAGTTCACAGTTCACGGTTCACGGAGAGACAGGAGAAACCTGTTTATGCTGTTCAAACGGCTGTGAACGGTGAACCGTGAACCTAGTGGGGTGGTAAGGATGCGTATCGGGGTGATGGGGGGAACTTTTGATCCGATCCATCTCGGTCATCTGCGGGCGGCCGAGGAGATCTACTGGGCCTTCGGGCTTGATCACATCATTTTTGTCCCGGCGGCCCGCCCACCCCATAAGGGTGAGGAGGACGTGGCGGCTCCAATCCACCGCTATGAAATGGTCTCATTGGCGACGGTCTTTACCCCGTACTTCAGCGTCTCCCCCATAGAGCTCAACCGACCAGGCCAATCGTACTCCGTGGAGACGGTACGGGAACTGCTGAGGCTGCACGGCCCTGAGACCTATCTGTGCTTTATCATGGGGGTGGATGCCTTCCTGGAGATGAGTACCTGGAAAGACGCGAAGGAGATCCTGCGGTTGACGCAGGTGGTCGTTACCGCTCGACCGGGCTGGCGTCTGGATGAGGTAGAGGAGACCTTGACGCCGGAGCAGCGCCGACAACTCGGCCACCCTCAGTTTAAGTACCTGAGGATCTCAGAGGTGACGCCGAAGTTGAGTCACGAGGGGCCGGTCCCTGGTCTGGTCCTGCTCGTGGAAGTGGTCTCTCTCGATATCTCGTCCCGAGAGATCCGGCAGCTGGTGGAAGAGGGGCGAAGCATCCGGTTCTTGGTTCCAGACACCGTGGCCGCTTACATGGGGAAAAACAGACTTTATCAGGGACAGAAGGGGCCCAGGGCAGAGGGAGTTCAGGGTAGCCTGCTGGGAGGATGGGAAGAATAGATCCGGAGCAACTGGTTGGTCTGGCAGCGCACGCCGCCTGGGAGGTCAAGGCGCACAATCTGACCATCCTGGACCTTCGGGGGATCTCCAGTATTGCAGATCACTTTCTTATCTGCAGTGGGGAATCAGAGCGGCACGTGCGTGCCATTGCTGATCACATTGGAGAGTGTCTGGATAAAGCCGACGTCCGATTGCATCACGAAGAAGGATTTCCAGGGACGCGGTGGATTTTGCTTGACTATCACGACCTCATCATCCATATTTTTGACGAAGAAACACGGCGCTATTATGACCTGGAGCGGCTCTGGGGAGATGCGCCACTGCGGGAATACCGGGGCTAGAGGGGGGCGAGATGCTTCCCTCTTTCGTTACTCAGGACTCTTTTTCGAGTGAGGGGTGACATCCTTCTCGGCAAGATCGTCCGGTCTGAATCCAGGGGAACCAGGATGAAGGAGGTCTGTTAGGTGAGGGCATCTAAGCTGAAGGAACTTGAGAAACGTCTTCTGGATAAGCGGAAGGAGCTCTTAAGCGGGGTCCGCACGCGCAATGCGACCAGGTTCGAGACCGGTAGTGGAACGTTAGACCTGGCCGACCAGGCAGCGAACGCGTATACTAAGGAGTTTCTCCTCTCCTTGGGCGATGCCGAAAGGCGGTCTTTGCGTCAAGTCGATGCTGCGTTAAAGAAGATCCGTCTCCGCACGTACGGCAAGTGCGAGAAGTGCGGAGAGGAGATTGCCGTCAAGCGGTTGGAAGCCCTCCCGTTTGCCGAGTACTGCATTGCATGCCAGGAGGAGGAGGAGCGGCGGTAAGCCGCTTCCTCACAGACCATTCTCTCACCCCCGATTTAAACCTACCCTCGGTACCGTTCCTCGGCGGGAAGTAACAGATGGAGCTTGCGTGGTTGAAGCGCTCGAGCCTGGAACTCTATTTTGCCCTTCTCCGCTTCCTGGTCCCGGGCGGGTGTGCCATCTGTGACGATACGCTCGGAATCGGATCTCGGTCGGTCGTCTGCGGCACTTGCTGGAGAGGGATCCGGGTTCTTAAAGCCCCCTTCTGTCCTCGATGCGGGCGTCCTTTTTGGGGGAAGGGCCACGCCCATCCTCCATCTCACCGGTGCCAGGCCTGTCGAACCCGCCCCCCCCAGTACCGTCTAGCCCGTTCAGCCGTCCTCTATGAACGGGACGATCCCCTCCGGGAGATTCTTCTGCTGTTCAAGCACGGTCGGCGGATCGCCCTCGGGGGACATCTAGGTCGCCTCATGGCCAGGCGGGCAGCAGACCTCCTGGGTCACCCCACTGTTGATTCGATTGTGCCGGTCCCCCTCCACCGGGGACGAGAGCGTGAGCGAGGTTTCAATCAGGCCGATATCCTCGCCAGTGCTGTCGGGAAATGTCTCCGTCGCCCGGTCCTCCGGAGCACCGTGCGCCGCATCCGTGCAACCCCACCGCAGGTCGGCAAGCCGAGGGAGCGTGCGCGGAATGTGCGGGGCGCCTTCGCCGTCCTCAACCCCGAGCAGATCGAAGGCCGATCCATCCTCTTGATTGACGATGTGCTGACGACGGGGGCCACGGTCAACGAATGTGCAAAAGTCTTAATGAAGGCCGGCGCGCGGACGGTCCTCGTTTACACCCTGGCGCGAGCGCTGTGAGGTTGACTTCCCGCGGCATCGCGTCTATCATTGAGAAGATTTTTTTGGGCTGAGAAGATTTTTTTGGGCTTTCTCTGATGAATGTTCCGCCCTGGCGCGGCAGGAGGAGAGGAGGAGCATGATGACCATTCGCGTTGGAATCAACGGCTTCGGGCGAATTGGGCGGAACCTTTACCGGGCGGCCTTCCAGGACCCGACGCTCGAATTTGTGGCGGTAAACGACATTACCAATGCCAAAACTCTCGCCCATCTATTGAAGTACGACTCGATCCTGGGGAGGCTGAATGCGCAAATCGAGGCCAAAGACGACGCCATTATAGTGAATGGGAAGGCGATGAAGGTTCTGGCTGAGCGGGACCCGGTTGGTTTGCCCTGGAAAGAGCTGGGCGTGGAATATGTGGTGGAATCCACGGGGATCTTCACCGACCGCGAGGGTGCGTCGAAGCACCTCCAGGCCGGCGCGAAAAAGGTGATCATCTCTGCGCCGGCCAAGGGTCCTGACATCACCATCGTGCTCGGGGTCAACGAAAAGACGTACGATCCCCAGAAGCATCACGTGATCTCCAATGCCTCGTGTACCACCAATTGCATCGCGCCTGTGGCCAAGGTCGTGCACGAGCATTTCCGCATCAAGCACGGGTTCATGACCACGATTCACTCGTACACGAATGATCAGCAGCTCCTCGACCTCCCGCATAAGGATCTCAGACGCGCCCGGGCGGCGGCCCTCTCGCAGATTCCGACCACCACGGGGGCGGCCAAGGCAGTCGGGTTGGTCCTCCCCGAACTCCAGGGGAAGCTGCATGGCATCGCGATCCGCGTTCCCACTGCCAACGTGTCGTTGGTGGATTTCGTGGCGGAGGTCGAACGGGTAACGTCAGAGGAAGAGCTAAACCAGGCCTTTAAGAAGGCGACCGAGCAGGAGTTGAAAGGGGTCCTGGAGTATACGGAGGAACCTCTCGTCTCAATCGATTTCGTCCATAACCCGCATTCCGCCATCGTGGATGGTCCCTCCACCGGGGTCATCGACAGCACACTGGTAAAGGTCTTGGCCTGGTATGACAACGAGTGGGGCTATTCCTGCCGCCTCCAAGATCTAATCAAGTTTATGGCTTCCCGCTAGAACGGTTCACAGTTCACGGTTCATGGTTCATGGGAAAGCGGAGTTCAACAACGATGAACTATGAACAGTGAGCCATGATCGAGGCGTAGCGTCTGTGATGTTTAATAAGGTGTGTATAGACGAAGTGCCATTGACCAGGAGGCGTGTCCTGATCCGGGTCGATTTTAATGTTCCCTTGGAGGAGGGGCGTGTTGCCGATGATACCCGGATTCGGGAAAGTTTGCCCACCATCCGTTACGCCCGTGATCAGAAGGCGAGGGTCATTCTCTGCTCCCACCTCGGTCGACCTAAGGGCAAGCCATCCCCGACATTGAGCCTCAGACCGGTTGCAGAACGTCTGTCGGAGCTTATCGGGGCACCCGTCGGCATGGCGGGGGATAGCATCGGGGAGGGGGTGCAGGGAGCCGTCGCGGGGCTGCAACCGGGGGGGGTGCTCCTCCTGGAAAACCTGCGTTTTCACGTGGAAGAGGAAAAAAACGCCGAGGACTTTGCGCGGGCGCTGGCGGACCTCTGCGACGTGTATGTCAACGACGCCTTTGGTGCGGCACACCGGGCCCATGCTTCAACTGCTGGCATCACCCGCTATGTCCCCGTTGCGGCGTCCGGCTTTCTGCTGAAGAAAGAAGTCGAACACCTGGGGAAGCTCCTGACCGCTCCGGAGCATCCATTTGTGGCAGTCCTGGGAGGAGCCAAGGTGTCCGACAAGGTCGGCGTGCTGAAGAACCTCATCGGGAAGGTGGATACATTTCTCATTGGTGGGGCGATGGCCTATACCTTTCTGAGGGCGGCCGGGCATTCGGTGGGAGGGTCCAGAGTTGAAGACGACAAGCTGGAATTGGCCCGAGAGACAATGCACGCCGCCCGTGATGCGAAGGTTGCGTTCCTGCTCGCTTCCGATCATGTGATCGCCGAGCGAATCGAGCCCAATGCTTTTGCCCGCGTCGTAGATGATCCAGAGATCCCCGATGGATGGAAGGGCGTGGACATCGGTCCCAAGACGCGGGAGGCCTTTGCCTCGACGATCCAGGGGGCGCGCACGATTCTGTGGAACGGCCCCATGGGAGTCTTTGAAACCCCCCCTTTTCAGGCCGGGACATGGGCGATAGCGGCTGCGATCGCGGCGAGCGGAGGCACCTCGATTATCGGCGGGGGCGATACCGTATCGGCGGTGACCCAAGCAGGGGTGGCAGACAAGATGACCCATATGTCCACAGGCGGTGGAGCCTCATTGGAGTTTTTGGAGGGCAGGGAGCTGCCCGGGATTGCTGCACTCAGCAACAAAACATGACGCAGTCAGCTTTCAGCTGTCAGCAAGGAGGAAGTTGCTGTAAGCCTATCAGCTGATAGCGGACAGCCATAAAGCTGAATCCCTAATGTTGACTGCTGACAGCTGATTGCCGAGGTTGATGTGCGGAAGCCGTTGATTGCAGCCAACTGGAAAATGTACCAAACCATCCCAGATGGGGTGGCCTTGGTCCGGCGTCTCAGGGTTCTACTAGGGGATGATGACGAGGTTGAGGTGGTGGTCTGTCCACCGTTTACCGCGTTGTCCGCAGTCGGCGAGGCACTCGAGGGTTCTCGGATCGGTCTCGGGGCCCAGGACATGCACTGGGAAAGGGAGGGAGCGTATACCGGCGAGATCTCCCCCGTGATGTTAACAGATGTCGGCTGCCACTACGTGATTGTGGGGCACTCCGAGCGGCGGCAGTCCTTTGGCGAGACCGATCCACAGGTCAACCGGAAGCTGAAGGGTGCTCTGGAACACCAACTCGTCCCTATCCTCTGCGTCGGCGAGACGTTAGCAGAGCGGGAGAACGGACAGACCCTTGAGGTGGTAGAAGTGCAGCTCCAAGGGGCGCTCAGCGAAGTCGCTCCTCAGCCAGCCACGGGGATCGCCATCGCCTATGAACCCGTCTGGGCAATTGGAACCGGACGCACCGCCGCTCCAGAGCAGGCAGCGGAGGTTCACACGTTTATCCGGAAGTGCCTCGCAAAAACCTGGGGGGAGGCGGCGGCCACAGCAATTCGCATCCTTTACGGGGGGAGCGTAAGGCCTGATAATATAGATGCGTTGATGGCCGAGGCTGAGATCGATGGGGCGCTGGTGGGGGGGGCGAGCCTGAAGGCGGATAACTTTGCCCGGATCGTCCACTTTGAGAAAGTCCGGGGTTCGAAGTCCTAAGTCCGAAGTCGAAAGGCAAGGGAAAAAAAGTCCGGACGAAAGAACCTTACGAGGGGCTTGACATCGGACGTCGGACATAGGACGTTTAAGAGGGAGGATTCAATGTATGGGATGCTTATAGTTCTGCATGTCCTGCTGGCCTTGGGCATGATTGGGGTAATCTTGGTCCAGACCGGGAAGGGTGCAGACATCGGTGCAGCCTTTGGCGGGGGGTCCTCCCAGACTGTCTTCGGCGCGCGCGGGCCGACCACCTTTCTCCATCGGTTGACTACCGGCATTGCTATCCTATTCATGGTGACCTCGGTCGTCCTCACAATCTATGCCACACGACAAGGACCGGCATCGGTGATCTCGGAGGAGCCGGCCCAGACAGCGCCGGCCCCGACGCAGTAGGGACCGTACAGGCGGGATGCAGATGAGCCGCCGAGCGCGCACACCTTTCTGCTCTTCCTCGGCCCATCGTCAAACTTTCCGCCCGCCTCGCAGGCGGGTGCCACCCCCTCGGGTTTCCCCATGTGGGTAAAGCGGACCCTCATCCTGGCTCCGACGCTCGTCAGCCTTTTCCTGCTCCAATCGTATTTTTGGGTTCCCACGTTCGAGGACCAGGTGAAGGGAGATCCGGGCCGCCTCATCCGGTATATTGAAACCTCCATCGGAGATGCGTCCATCCTCAATCCCACCCTGGCCGCCGATTCAGCCAGTGCCGACATCAACGCCCTTGTCTTCGAGGGGTTGATCGATCGGGACCTTGATCTCTCCTTCCGCGGGCGGCTCGCTACATCGTGGAGGATCTACGAAGAAGCCTATCTGATCGTCGATGAATCTCAGCGGCTACCCGACAGCACCTCGGTGACCGCCGACGGGCTTCGCCGGTACCTGGAACGGGCACGGGCATCGGGCGATCCAGCCCTCGGACTCGTACAGAAGATCGAGCTGCTCCCCGGGCGGTCGCGAATCGAGCAGATCGACGTCGTGACTGCTGGGCCGGAGCCGGGTAAAGCTGTCAAGAAAAAGATTGAGATGAGGGTGAGTCAGCCTCCTCGACTCAGGTTCACCCTCCGTGAGGTCGATCAGGATTTCTTCGTCAACCTCGACCACTTGCTCGGTGGCTACGCAGAGCGAATCGATCCCTCGCGCTTTGTCGAGGCGGCCGAGCCGGTCCTCACCCGGGACCAGGCCGCCGCGCTCGTCCCGCCCACCGAGCACAACCCCGTAGTTCTCTTCCGGCTGCGCAAGGGTGTCCTCTTCCAAGACGGTCACGAGTTCGACGCCGGGGACGTGAAGTTCACCTACGAGACGATCATGGCACCGGAAAACCTTTCGCCCCGGGTCCCAGACTTTGAACCGGTCAAGTCGGTGGAGCCTCTCGACCGGTACACCGTGAAGATCACCTATAAGAGACTGTTCGAACCGGGATTTGGGAGCTGGGGCATGGGAGTCCTCCCCGAGCATCTGCTCAACCGGCAGCGGCTCAAGGAGCAGGCGGTCCGCATGGGTCGGGATCCCGAGAAGTTCTCCGTCCGCGATTCTCCGTTCAACCGGGCTCCGATCGGGACGGGCCCCTTTCGGTTCGCCGAGTGGAAGACTGACCAATTCCTCCGGCTGAAACGTTTTGCGGATTACTGGGAGGGTGCGCCGAACCTCCACGAATATCTGTACCGGATTATCCCCGATCTGCTAACGGCTGAACTGACTTTTTATGCCGGCACGAGCGATGCCTACGGCGCGCAGCCGCATCAGGTGGAGCGGTTGAAGCAGGATCCCCGCTTCCAGAACTTCTCGAGGCTCGGGCTAGGCTACACGTATATCGGCTACAACATGCGGCGGCCAATCTTCCAGGATCTCCGGGTGCGCAAGGCGTTGGGCATGGCGATCAACGTCCAGGAGATTATCGACTATGTCCTATACGGCCAGGCAGAGCGGACCACCGGTCCTTACCCGAAGCAGACCGAGTTCTACAACCCGACCGTGAAGGCGCTTTCCTACGACCCCGATGGGGCGCTGCGGCTCCTGGCCGAGGCTGGCTGGACGCGGAACGCGAAGGGTTGGCTGGAAAAGGACGGACAACCTTTAGCCTTTACCCTCATCACGAACTCCGGAAACGAAATCCGAAAGGCGGTGATGGTGGTCGCCCAGAACGCGTGGCGCGGTCTCGGCATCAAAGTGGAGACCCTGACGATGGAATGGGCGGTCTTTATCAACGAACGGGTGGATAAGGGTGACTTCGACGCACTGATTCTGGGCTGGTCCATGGGGCTCGATGCGGACCTTTACCAGATCTTTCACTCCAGCCAGACGGGGCACTTCCAACTAAACTTTGTCGGGTACGTCAACCCGGAGGCGGACAAGTTGATGATTCGCATCCGCCAGGAGTATAACCGTGAGCGGCAGGTGGCCATGGCCAGAGAGTTACACCGGCTCATCGCCCAGGACCAGCCGTACACGTTCCTCTTCGTCCGCAAGGGGCTCGCCCTCCTGGACCGGAAGATCGTTCGGATGATCTCGGAGGCCGATGGGAGGCCCCGTTACTTGCCTATTGTTCCCGATAAGCTGGGTGGCATCAAGTTTCACTTCACCCAGTGGGTGAAAACGTCCCAACCCATTCTCACGGCGTACTGAAGCAAAATGCTTTTTGTTCTGCTCCGGATCGGGTGGAAGAAACTCTGGACGCTCTTATTCGTCTCGGTGATCTCGTTCGCCGTGATCCATCTGGCTCCCGGTGAGCCGAGCCAGATTGACCCCTTAAATCCTCGCTTTACCCCCGAGGTCCTGGAGCATTACCGGAAGGCATTCGACCTCGACAAGCCACTATACGAACAGTACCGGCTCTTCTATTGGAAGCTCTTTACTGGAGAGCTGCGCTCCTTTAAGGATAGTCAGCCGGTCTTGCCAAAGATTGTCGAACGGTTCTGGAACAGTCTTCCCCTTTTCCTGGTCGGGACGATCCTCATCTGGTGTTACGCCTTCCCACTGGGCATTGCCAGCGCCATCCGCCGCAACTCCCTCTTTGACAAGATCACGACGGTCCTGGTGTTCGCGTTAATCTCGGTACCCGGATTCTATCTAGCGTACCTTCTGATCATCTTTGTCGTCCAGACCTTCCACGTGGATGTGATCGGGCTCAGGACTTTTGGCCGCGAAGGGGTCGTGGCCTACTTGAGCTTCATGGATCGGACGTGGCACCTCGTCCTGCCCGCCGTGTTGGGGGCGACGGCAGGCATTGCGGTCCTGTCCAGGTATGTGCGCTCTCAAATGCTCGAGGTGATCAACTCCGACTACGTGCGGACTGCCCGGGCAAAAGGCGTCGATGAGGACACCGTCCTCTACAAACATGCCCTGCGTAACGGCCTGCTCCCCTTTGTGACGATGGTTGGCCTGCTCGTCCCGGGACTGATCGGCGGGAGCGTCATTATCGAAACGATCTTTGCCTGGCCCGGGATCGGACGGCTCGGCTACGAGGCGATCCTCAGTCGCGACTACCCGGTCGTGATTAGCCTTAACTTTATCGCCGCGTTCTTGACGCTGATGGGAACGTTGCTCTCGGACGTGCTCTACATGGTGGCCGACCCACGGATCAGGCTGGAGGGAGCCGAATAGCGATGGCCATACGTCTCTCCCCCTCCCGGCTGGCCTGGCGGACGTTTCTCCGCAACCGGACAGCCGTGGTAGGGATGATGACATGCACCCTCTTCTTTATCGTGGCCCTCGTCGGCCTGGCCCTGACCCAAGGGGATCATCCAGTCCTCAACCCTCGACAGGTTCGGCTTGCAGACAAGTTTCGGCCACCCCTGACGGTTCCCAGCCAGGCGGTCCCTGCTGAGGCACTGCCGCGCCTGAATATCTACCTGCTCGGGACCGATGACCTTGGACGCGACGTCTTCGCCCGCATGCTCGAGGGAGCTTTTGTCTCGCTTGCGGTCGGGTTTGTGGCAGTCGGGATTGCAACCGCCATTGGGATGGTCCTGGGGGGCATTGCCGGATACTATGGGCGGACGCGGATCGGCATTGGGACTTTCCGGCTGATCACCGTGGATACCCTGATCGCCGGTCTCATCGATGTGATGCTTTCCTTCCCCTCGTTCTTTCTCATCCTCACGGTTGTGGCCGTTCTCAAGCCGTCGATCTGGAACATCATGGTGGTAATCGGTGTCACGAGCTGGACTGGGACGGCCCGATTCGTCCGCGCCGAGATCCTGGCGTTGCGCGAGCAAGATTTTGTCCAAGCTGCACACGCGCTGGGGGTACCTGGACCCCGCATTATCCTCTCCCACCTGATTCCGAACGCTCTCGCCCCAGTCCTCGTCTCGGCAACCCTGGGGATTGCCTTTGCCATCCTGACCGAGTCAGGCCTTTCCTTCCTCGGGTTCGGCGTCCCCCCTCCGGATGCGACGTGGGGGAACATCCTCTCGGACGGAAAGAACTTTCTCTTCGACGCCTCCTGGTTAACCATTATCCCCGGGACAGCAATCCTGGTTGTCGTGCTCGCCTTCAACCTTTTCGGGGAGGGGTTGAGGGAGGCCTTCAATCCGAGGCTCCGGCAGCTGTAAGCCAAAACCTTCGCGTGATCGCGCAGCATGACGGTCTCTCCCCCGGATCCGGTGATCCAAGGATGTGTCGAGGGGTTGCCTGAAAACGGGGAAGGAATCTCACCGTGCTCGTTTGTTCTCAGGCACACCGCGTTGGTGTTGCCAGGGTGAGACGGGGAGGACAAAGAGGCAGGAGGGTGTCGCGTGAGGCGTCCGTCCCGAAGGGCAAGCTTCTATTTATTGTTGTGCCTCGTGGTGTTTATCGCAGGATTTACCCTTTGGTCTCTGGATATCCTTTCCAATTTTTACGAAGAATACGGACATCTCGTCCAGCTCTTCACTGACCGCAAGCAGCTTCGCACCCTGGTGCTGAGTTACGGCAATCGTGCTCCTCTAGCCTTCGTCGGGCTCCAAGTTGTGCAGGTGGTCCTTCCCGTCATTCCGGGGGAGGCAACAGGATTTTTGGGGGGCTTCCTGTTCGGTATGCTGGGAGGCTTTATCTACTCGTCCGTCGGGTTGACGATCGGTTCCCTTCTGGCTTTCGGTTTGGCGAGAGCACTCGGGCTCCCCTTCGTTCGACGGATGGTCCGCTCGGACCTCTATCAGAAGCTGGCCTTTCTTCGGAGACCCCGGGGGATCGTTGCCGTCTTCATCCTGTTTCTCATCCCGGGATTTCCCAAAGATACTCTCTCGTACGTCCTCGGGGTAAGCCCGATTCCCCTGTGGGCCTTTTTTCTGGTGATGACGCTCGGCCGCATGCCCGGAACGTGGCTCCTCTCGATTCAAGGGGCCAAGTTCCACGCAGGGGAGGAGTCGTACAGTTGGATTTTGTTCGTTGCCATCGGTGGCTTCCTTGTCCTCATGGCCTATCTCTACCGGACCCACATCATGAAGTTTGTCCGGCGATATCGGCCCGGTTCCCGGTAGAGATCCCCCTGCTGGGGTGATCTAAATAACATGATCAGTCCGAAGAAATGTGCAACCGGCCTGCCTCATCTCCTCTGTCGCGCGTTGACAATCTCCGGGCCTCACCTCGACACCCCGGATGGCGTCCTCCAGAACGATGACCTCGAAGCCTGCTTTCCGTGCGTCGAGGGCAGTGGCTTTGACACAGTAGTCGGTGGCTAGCCCGCCGACCAGCACGCGCTTCACCCCCCGTTGGCCCAAGATTTCGGCGAGGGCGGTTCCCTCAAAGCCCGAGTAGGCCTCCTGGTCCTGCACCGTGGCCTTGGACACAATGATCTGTAGTCGCGAACGATCCAGGGCAGGATGAAAATCCGCCCCCCAGCTTTCCGCCACACAATGGACCGGCCATATTCCACCCTGGGGGGTGAAGGAGCAGTGATTGGTGGGGTGCCAGTCGCGCGTGGCAACAATCAGGCAGTCGGCCCGCCGCAGGATGGCGTTAAGGGAAGGAATGACTTCGTCGCCTTGAGGGACAGCCAGCGCGCCTCCAGGACAGAAGTCGTTTTGAACGTCCACCACGATCACCGCATCGTGCTGAGGATCGAGCCTGAGCATCTTATCTCACCCCCTTCACGCATTTCCCTTCTTTTCTCGAACGTAACAACAGGCCTTCGGAGTGTCAAGCCGCTGCTCCGCTCGGTCACCGACGACGGCTCGACTGAGGTCGCCGAAGTCCGATGACCGCTAACGATCAGAGAGCTGCCACATCTGTATCGGAATATTTCGCCCACGGGTGTGTCCGTCCTCCCACGTTTTTTCTGTTCCAGCAGCACCCGCATGCCCCTCGCTCCAGACCTCCCCATTTCAGTCGAGCAGGGAAGGGCTCGGGGAGTGGGTCTTCCCCGGCGAAACAATTCCACGGGTGCGTTTGGCGTTAGCTCTGTTTTCCGCGCCGAGCGACGCCTGAGGCATCAGGACGGCCACCCCCACCTGCGCTCCGCTTTCCGAATGTCTTCGGAACCGACGCAAACCAGGTTCCGCCGGGTCCAGGCCCAGCTCCCCTCGCCCTCCCGACGCCACCCGACTCTCCTCGCGACACCACCATTCTCCTCGCGAATAATGTTCTTCGGGAGCACCTGCTGGCCCCGAGCGACATTGCCGGGAGTCCGAAGGCTTTCGGACCGACCAGGGTCGCCGCGGGCCCGAAGGGTTCGGGGCTCTTGCGGAGAGGCCTGGAGCGAGGGACCGAGGGTGCTACCCTAACAGAAAGAAGATTCACCGCCAGAGGGATCGACGATTCGCTGACGGGCGGGACGCCCCTCGCGAGGGTCAAATATATGAGAGGCTTGGAGCGAGGGGCATGCGGATGCTGCCCGATATGGCAAGGCGACGATGGAAGGGGAGGCATTGACAGGCTTGAGCTGAGGCCGTAGAGTTTTTCTGCGATGGAGACGACGTATCAGGTCAGTGAATTGTTCACCTCGATCCAGGGGGAGGGGGAGGTGATGGGGATCCCCTCCCACTTCATCCGTCTGTATCGGTGCGACCTTACCTGCACTTGGTGTGATTCAAAGTATACCTGGCTTCGACAGGACCACGCGGTGGAAGGGAAAGATTACATCAACATCCCCGGGACCGAGATCTTAGAATGGCTTGGGAAAGAGCCCACGGCCCCTCTCGTCACCATCACAGGGGGCGAGCCGATGCTCCAGCCGATCCTGCCCCTTGTTGCTGCGCTCAACGCGCAGGGTTATCAGGTGGTGATTGAAACGAACGGCCGACATACGCCAGAGCATGCGTTACTTGATCTGGTCCATCACTGGGCCGTCTCGCCGAAGCTGAGAAATGCGGGGACCGAGGTGCAGTGGGGCTCGCTGGATTGGATCGGAAAGACGCAGAATTTCTATTTAAAATTTGTCATCTGCGATCCGGTTACCGATCTGCCGGAAGTCCAGGAGTTTGTTGAGGGCCGGGGAATTCCCAGGAGCAAGGTGATTCTGCAACCCAATGGATTGGCTTCCGACTACGAGGTTGCTCTTCGCGGTCTAGCGGAGTTTGTCCGCGAGCGCGGTTCCCCGTATCGCGTCCTGCCTCAACTGCACCGTCTGCTCTGGGGGCACCAGCGAGGCGTCTGACTGGTTCAGGGTTCAGGGTACCGCGAGCAACGAGGCTTCGCGTGATGCGGCGAGGGCGGCAAGTCCGACAGCCCCTTTCCGCAGGAAATCACGCCGCGAATACTGACTCATCGTTACGCCTTTCTGTGCGTGCGACCATGGGAGCTTCATCAATCCTTACGCTGGCCTGATTGCCTCGATCCCTGAGGGCTATGATGGGGGCGCGAGGCGGTCTCGAAGGAAGCTCTCGAGACGCGCGTGCACGTCCGGGGGAATCGCATCCTCCCGGAGCTCACGCCCGAGATCCACCGTCTCACGATAGGTCTTGAGGAATGTCCAGCATTTTTCGCAGTCGGAAATGTGCGCCTCAAAAGCCTGCCGCTCTTTGGAAGGCAGGGTACCTTCGAGGTAGGCAAGGATGAGGTCCACAACCGTCCTACAACGGAGCTGCATCGGCTTGGACCGCGCCCAGCGGAGCGCAAGCCTGAGCCCGCCAATTACAAGGATCACCCCCATTGCGATCAACAGGATGATTAGTGCACCGTCTCCCAATCCCATGTCTATCACCTACGCTCCCCGTTTTTTCGTGCCTTCTATTCCCCCAAAATAGTCTGCCAGCGCCTCGCGCAGCGAGAGACGCGCTCGGTGCAGCCGCGTTTTCACCGTGGGCACGTTCAGATCGAGGAGCGTTGCAATCTCCTGATGTGGTAACCCCTCGATCTCGGCGAGCACATACACCGTGCGATACGCCTCAGGCAGGTGGTCCACGGCCTGCTGCAGAATCGTGCGAGCTTCCTGACGGAGAAGGGCGTCCTCTGGCGACAGGTTCCACTCGGCCACCTCCTGCGCCATATGTCCATCCGCCGAAAACGTGGGCCCTCCAGGCTCGAGCGGCGTCTCTTGTGCACGACCGCGGGCGCGTAAGCGCATGAGGGCGTTGTTCGTCACGATGCGGTAGAGCCAGGTGGTTAGAGCCGCCTGCTCGTCGAAGGTGTCAATTTTCTCGTACACCGCAAGCATGGTATCCTGCACGACCTCCTCGGCCTCCTCCCGCTTGCCCATCAGGCGCACCGCCACCCGATACAGCATCGCCCCGTGTTGGGCGAGGAGCTGTTCGAAGGCCGTGGGGTCCTTTTGCTTAAGGGCCGCGACAAGGTTCGCTGACATCCCGGCTTCCCGGAGTTTTCTTGTCACTCTGAGCGAGGAAGACCCCCGCTCAATTCCGTCAGGACTGTTCCTACCATATAAGTTTGTCCGTGTGCCAACGGCAGGGGGGGATGGGAGACACCACTCGTGCCACCAGGGATCCCCTCCGTATTATGAGATGCCATCAAGAAGCGAAGGTTACACATATATTGGTCTCATCGTTCCTCGACTCCTGAATTTCCCTCTTAGGATTGGGCGAAGTGGCTTCACTGCCAAGGTAGCCCGCTTGCCGTGGCAGGGCATGCATGTTCGCTCGGGGAATTTCCAAAGTACACGGGATTTCGTTCAGCAAGCCCTTCCCGGAGCAGGATGTAGTCCACCAGCCGGGGGACAGGGTCGAGGCCGACCACCTGTGGCGCGTTGGCCACGAAGTTGGATAGGGCATTGATGTCGTAATAATACACGTGTCCGTCGCGGGTGTTCACCAGATATTCCACTCCGCCGGCCTCGATGTGGGCTGCGGCAGTGATTCGCTTCACATCATCGAGCACGAAGGAGGGCGGGGTGCATGCTTCGACAGGCACACCGCGACCAGAGACCCCATCTGCCAGCCCACTGCTATTTTCTTCTTCTTGTTGTTCCGTTTCCGGCGACCGGCAGTAGTCAGCCGGGCAGAGGTTGAACTCCTCCGGGCTCAGGAAGAGGCGAATCGCGTACAGATGTGTGCCGTTCAGGATCTCCACCCGCACGATACAATCTCCCTCGGCCGGGAGATACTCCTGCACTAAGGCGATGTGGTCGATTCCCAGGTCGATGGCTCCGGTTTCGGAAGCCGTTTTCAGCTCCTCAGGGGTGTTAAAGCGGACAATCTTGGCGCCACTGCCTCCGATATTCGGCTTGATGAGGACTGGGAAGGTCAACCCCGCGGCGGCCGACGTTGCCTGCGATGGATGATTGATCACCCGAGCGCGAGGGTAGCTGAGACCGAGTCGCTCGAAGAGGCTGAGTTGTCGCGCTTTGGAGAATTCATACACGTAGGCCTCGTAGCCGTTCAGGACATTGGCCTGAATTTCGTTGAGGTAGGTCAGGTATTGGAGGGTGCAAAAGATGGACTGCGCGTGGCCGCGGGTGTAAGGGGAAGGGCTCATCCGGCGGTTCGACTCGGCTCACCGCCCTGAGCGAAGCCGAAGGATTGACGACCAGGGCGTACGGGCACGTGCGCTCGGTCGGATCGAACCGATGCTGATATGCGAGCAGCCGGTGGTAGCCTATTCCTCGCCGATCGAGCTCGGCGAAGAGCGACGTAAACCATTCGGGATGCTCATAATAGATGGCCAGCCGTCGATCGCTCGGACCGACGGATTGCAGTGTCAAGGGCTGATTCCTCTCTGGGGACAGGCTACTTCAGAGGGGACCTCGCGTCAAGGGAAGGAGGGAACGGCATCCCGCCCCTGATGGATTACCCTTGGTTGGCGGAAGGATCAGGGAGCCCCATCAGTTTCCGGAGGGTAGTGAGGTCTTCAGGATCGAGCTGGTCAGCCGTCGCAATCCGGGAGTAGGTCTCTTCCAGGTCTTGGGCCATCAACTCATTCACCTGCCGCACCACGCCCTGCGCCTTGCTGATTTTGGGGTCCACGAGGCCGCCAATCAGGGGCGCAAAAATTTTCAGGACAAATGCAATGAACGGGTTTTCGATCTTGGCGTAGATCGTCAACTGTGTCCGAACCCACTGCCCCGCTTGCTCGGTGCTCCGGTACTGAGACTCTTGGAACATAATCATCTTTCCTTGCAGCGTCACCAACGCCCCCTCAACGATCCCTTGGGCGAAGTACACGCGTTGGCCTTCAGCTCGGTAGAGGATTTCCATGTCCCCTTCGACCCCATCCGGGTCACGGCCGTGAAAGCGGTCCTTCTCTACCTGGGTCATGGTGTACTTGCCGATCCCCACGCTTCGGGCGATTGCGGCCCCAACGTCTGGGCGGTCGAGGAGGAACTGGTGAAGGGGGCGATTCACAATCGGATGTTCAATCAACAGGGAACGTTTGAGCGTATGATCCTCCACAAGGGCATTCGCTTGTTCCCTCGCGCGTCCAGTAAGGGCATGAAAAGGAGGGGGAAGATCTTGCGCAATGACGGTCAATGCCGGCAGAGCTGCAACAAAAATTATCAGGATGACAGGTGCGTGTTGAAAGTGTCTCATAAGATAACCCATCTAGCGCAGGAGGATGAGGCTCAGCTCTGGAACGTACGTGATGATCGTCAGTGCAATCAGATAGATAAAAAGAAAGGGAAGGGCCGCTCGGTATAGTGCGACAATCGACTTGTTAAACCGGAGACTGCTCAAAAAGAGATTAATCCCAACCGGGGGCGTGGAGTAGCCGATCTCCAGATTGGCAAGGACGATGATGCCCAAATGGACCGGGTCGATACCAAATGCCTTCGCGATCGGAAGGATCAGAGGGACGAAGACGATGAGGGCCGAAAAGATATCCATGAGGCAGCCGACGACGAGGAGAAAAACGTTCAGCAGAACCAGAAAAAGGGTTCGGTTGGTGATCGATTGTTGAAGAAATTTCAGGACGTGCATCGGTACCTGCTGATCGATCAGGAAGCTGGTAAGTCCCAGGGCCGTCGCAAGGACGATCAATACACTCCCAACGAGCACTGTGCTCTCGACCATAATCCGGGGAACGTCTCGTGTGAGAGTGAGATCCCGGTAGATGAAGACCTCGACGACCAGCACATAGACGGCTGCGATGGCAGCCACTTCGCTGGCGGTGAAAAACCCACCGTAGATTCCGATAAGAATCAGCGGGAGAAGGAAGATCTCCCATTTGGCCTCCCAGAAAGTTTCCCAGGCAATTCTGAGGTTGCGAGGTTGTTGGGGGAGTCGAGCGCGCATGCCCACGGTGGAGGAGTAGCACGCCAGCAGCAGAATGAGCAAGAGCCCAGGAAAGACTCCCGCGATAAAGAGATGATCGATGCGTGTCTGGGACACCAGTCCGTACACGATCAGAGGAAGACTCGGGGGAAAGAGGATCCCGAGACTTCCGGACGTTGTGACGAGTCCCAGGGAAAAGCGTTCAGGATAGTGATCGCGGAGAAGCATGGGGTAGAGTAGGCCTCCCAGGGCAAGGATCGTAATGCCCGAGCCACCGGTGAGTGCAGTGAAGAGGGCCGAGGCGGTCAGTGCCACGATGGCCAATCCCCCGGGGAGCCAAGCGAACCAGGCCTGGCTCAACGCCACGAGCCGGGTCGCGCTCCGACTTTCTGCCAGCATCGTGCCGGCGAAAGCAAAGAGGGGGAGGGCGATGAGAACGGGCGAGCTGACCAGGCGGTACATCTCGATCAGGACGGCCGTAGGAGAAATACCGGCACCCACGAAGAGAGAGAGCGCTATTCCTCCAAGGCTGGCGAAGAGCGGTGCCCCCAGGAGGATGGCGATCCCGCCGAGGCCGGCAATTATCCAGCCCACTGGTCTTCTCCCCGGGCCTCCATGCCTGGCGATGTCGGTCCCGTAACGAAGACCTGAACCACGAAGCGAAAGGTGAGTATCGCAAATCCAACGGGTAGGACGAGCTGGAGCAACCAGGTGGGAACAGACCCAAAGGCGACCGATCCTGCCGCCCGTTCCTGCCAGACCAAATCGACCGCCCCGAAGCCGAGGAGCATTGAAACAGCTGCAGCAAAGAGAAGGACGCCTCGCTCGACGATTCGTTGTGGGCGAAGTGGAAACTGGCGATGGAGGACATCGATCCGGATGTGCCGCTTCATTCTGGCTGCCAGAGAGGCCCCGACGATCCCGAGCCACAGAACCACGTGCCTGAGGAGGATATCGAGCCAGGGAAGACCGAGCCCCCACAGGTTCCGGAGCAAGACCTGAAGGAAGGCCAGCAGGACCATCCCGGTGAGGATGGCCACGATGAGCATCTTCTCCACCTTGCCCAGGAACGCATCGATCCGACAAAGGACTCTCACGGCGCGTGTCTCCGATACTGCTTGAGGAGGGAATTTACCTCGTCGAGAAGGGCCCGGGGGTAGAGCGTCCCCGCCTGCTCCGACCAAAGCTCACGGCTTACCTGGAGGAGTTGACGGCGCTCAAGCGGGTCCAGGTCCACCATGCGGATGCCGTGTCGCTCGAGGGCGGCGAGTGCCTCCTGATTTTCGCGGCGGGTCTTCATGACCACCTCCTGTGCATATTTTCTTGCGACGTCCTTCAGAATCATTCGGAGTTGTGTCGGGATTGCCTCCCAGCGGGATCTCGCGATGAGCATCCCCCCGGTCGCGCGCGTATATCCTTCCGATGACATGTAGGAGATCTGGCTGAACCATTGGAGCGCGATGGCAGCCAGGGGGGGTGCATAGAACGCGTCGATGAGACCCGTTTGGAGGGAGGGAAGGACCTCGGGGAGGGCAAGCGGGACGGGTGCGACGTGATAGGTGCGAAACAGGGCCGCCGCCAGCGGGTCCCCTTGCCAGGCCCAGATCTTTGCGCCTTCGAGGTCTTGGCGGCGACGAATTGGCTTTCGAGAAAAGAGATGGACGGGACCGGCTTCCGCAAAAGTCAGAAAGATGAATCCGCGCTCTTCAAAGCCCCGGGCAAAATACTCTTCTAGTCGCCCGGTGACAAGATCAGCCTCCCCGGCTGCCCGGAAAAGGAGGGGAAGCTCCAAGACACGAACGGAGGGGAGCACCGAGCCGAGACCCACCCCGGAGAAAGCCCCCCCATGGAGCTGTCCGATGCGCATCTTGCGGAGGACGTCCATCTCATCCCCGACCACCCCGCCTGGATAAAAGACGAAATGGATTCGCCCGCCGCTCCGCTGTCGTACCTCCGCATCCATCTCGCGGAGGGCGAGCATCCAGGTGGAGCCTTCGGGGGCCAGCGTGGCAAATTTAATGGTGAGCGGCGCCGCGCTTTCAAGTCCTCGTGGCAGTGTGAGAACAAGGACGAGAAAAAGGAGGGCCACCATGACTCGACGACCGACGACGGCACGACTGAGGCCTCGACGGTGAGCTCGGCCGAACCGCTCGCCGACGTCCGACGATCGCCGTGGGCGGGTACAGGAAGCTGTCAGCTGCCAGCTGTCCGCCCCATGAAAATCCCACCAGTCAGCAATCAGCTGGTGATAACCCGCTGCTGACAGCCAAGGGGTCCCTCTGCTGACCGCTGACGGCTGACTGCTGACCGCCTTACAAGAACAGCTCATCCACCCTCGCTAGTAGGAGCTGCGCTCGGGCCTTGGCGACCTGGTTGAGCAGTTGTTGCTCAGGAGACAGATCATCCGGCGCATGGAGGATCAATCGGATCTGGTTTTCGAAGAGAGCCCGATCCTGGATTTGCACTGCATAGGGATCGGCAATGAAGAGGGGGACCAAAAGAGACTTCGCTCCGGTCAGTTCCAGAGCCTTGTCAAAATGAAACTTCGCCTGCATTGGGTCTCCTCCCAGTGTCCGGGAGCGGGAGGCGTAGTAGACCCCGAAGAAGAGGTGGGGCCCGCCGAAAAAATACGCCTCATCCAGCTCTAATACCCGGTGCATCATCGCCAAGACCCGGGGGATGTCCGCCACCATGTCCGGGCGGTCGCGACTCCAGTTTATCGCCCCAGCCCATCCGTAAGCCGTCCAGAAAAGGCTGGGGACGTCTTCCTTCTGGAGGGTTTGCAAAGTGGTCCGAAAGGTCGGGAGGTCTGTGGTGAGTGCGGCGGAGAGGGCTTGGACCCGGAGAGTGAGGACTTGCAGACCGTAGTCGCGGCCGCGGAGGTAGAGGCGGCGGGCGCGTTCGCGGTGCAAACGGTGCAGCTTTGAATCCGTGTGGTGCCTCGCGATCTTATCTTCGACGAAGGCAAAGGCATATGCCCCGAAGCCCTGAGACGCCTGGAGGAGCAAGTCCGTGTTGTCGGGAGAAGCCTGGAGAAAGACCTCCAGGAGCTTGAGATTGGAGGCCAGAGCCTGCTCCGCGAGCAGGAGGTCCCCCTCTCGATAGAAGGCCTCCATCCCGTCACGGAAGATCTCCGTTGCGGAGGCGACTGTCGTTCGCTTGAGAAGCGCACCGCAGCCGGAGGCCGCTAACCCCACGCTGATCAGTAAAAGTGAGAGAACGGGACGACCGATGTCCATAGGCTGAGAAGCTGTCAGCTATCAGCAGCTAGCAAATCTTCAGCTAGCTAGCTGTCCGCAGTCCGCTGTGAGCAATAGGCCGTTAGCAGGGTGTCAGCTTACGAGCGGTCGGCAATCAGGTCTATGTCGTCACCAAAGGGAGAGCTTCCCAGGACCGAGCTTTGCTGCAGAAAGCTGACCGCTGATGGCTGATTAGCTGATAATTTGCTGATCGCTGACTGCTGACCGCTTTCTAATGTGTCGGTCATCGGTGGTCGGGTTTATTTAACTGCGATGGCGATGTCGCGGATTCCAGCATCCCGGCAAAGCCCCAGGACAGCCGTGACCTTTCCGTGATTCAGGCGACGGTCAGCGCGGACCACGGCAACAGTGCGCTTTCCCTGAAGTTGCTTCAACCGTGCCTCTAGCTCGGTCACGGTGACTTCCTGGGCATCCATTGTGATGCGCCCCCCTCTGTCCATCTCGATCTGGATCGGCTTCCGTTCCTTCTGCTCGAGGTCCGCTGCCTTCGCCTCCGGCAGCTGAATGTCTAGCTTTCGCTCGAAATCGATGAAGGAGGAAGTCACCATAAAAAAGATGAGGAGGAGGAACACGACATCGATCAGGGACGTGAGACTGATCCCTGCTTGATCCTCATCCGGCTCGCTGAACTGCATCCTGAACCTCCTTCCCCTTAGCGCGATGATGGCGGTTTAAAGCGCGGAGCCCCATCCCATCCCCCCGAGGGGCGGGGGCCGCGTGCCGGGGGCGCGCCGGGGCGGGTCACCGCCATGGCTGGCTCTCTTTCCTGGACCTTTGCAGGCATCCACTCTTGATGAACCGCGAGGTCCTCGAGAAAGCTCACACAAACCGCCTCCATTTCCAGGACCCGCAGTTCGATCTTTCGCCGGAAGTAGTAGTACAGGCCAAGGGCCGGAATGCCCACCATGAGCCCCCAGGCGGTGGTAATCAGGGCCTCGGCAATGCCCCCCGCCACTAACCCTATATTCCCCTGTTGGCCGGAGATGGCGATGGCGTCGAAGGATTTGATCATCCCTAAGACCGTTCCAAACAGTCCCAACATCGGTGCCATATTGGCCAGGAAAGCAAGGAGGCCGAGGTTCTTGCGGAGGAAGGTGGCCTCGCGCCGCCCGGCATCCTGGATGGCATTCTCGATTTCCTTCGGCCCCTGGGTGAACCGGAGCAAGCCAGCGCGCAGGATCCGAGAGAGGGCGAGATCATATGATTTGCACACACCGATCGCCTCTTGCGCTTCGCGGCGGTACCAGTGGCGCCGGATCTCCTCAAGGAATTGGGAAGAGATGATCTTTCCCTTCCGCAAGTTGGCTAACCGCTCGAGGAAGACCCCCAGCGCGAGGACCGAACAGAGGGTGATGAAGTGCATCACCACGCCCCCCTTGAGATAGAGGCTCATCAGGGTGTCTCCGGTTCCCAGGACAAGCCCCTGCTGAGGGGGTGGAGATCCCCCCGTGGGCGCCTCCGCCCCCCAGCCCCCGGCTGCCATCAGGACGAAGGGGAGAGCGAAGACAGCGACCTGGCCGAGACGGGATAAGCGTGTGAACACGGCAATTCCTCCTTTAATAATTAACGGTCGAGACCGATCTCTAGCTCAAGCGCCTTCGTACGTGCCTCTTCCTTTCGCTTCTGCTTTAAGGCCTCTTCCAGTCTGCGATTTTCTTCCTCGAGTTGTTCAAGCTCGAGCTCCAGATCTTTCCCCTCTTGTTGCACTTCGAGTTGAAGCGATTCCTCTCGGGCGTAGTGCACCTGCACCGAGGCGGACTCCTTCGTCCCGTCGGTGGCGAGGACGGTCACGGCAATCCGGTTGGCTCCCGAGACAAGGGGGACGATTGCGTGAAAGCGACCGTCAGGATTGACGGACAGATCACTCGCCGGTTGTCCCGTGGTAGTATTGGTGACCAAAACCATGTCCAGATCGGCGAACGAGGTCTTGGGGAGGACATCAATGATCTCACCCGGCCTCTTCAGCGGCGTGAATCGCCCCCCGGTCATCCGGGCGATCTGGGTGCAAGCATAGGGTGCCGAGAGGGCTTCGCTCCCGAGGGCAAAGGTGTGAATGGTGATCGTGGCCTTGGCCGCTACGGCAGCGGCCCGGACGGCCACGTTCACGTCGCCCGGTTCCATGCTATTGACGTGACCGAAGGGCAGAGTTGGGAGGCCGTCGGTGAGGAGGAAGGCTACCTTGCGGCTTTCTGGCCGGGGAAGGCTGATGGCCTCCTGTAAGCCTGCGAGCTCCCGAACGGCGAGGCGGACTCCGGCCGCCATGTCGGTCCCCCCGCTTGGGCCCCGCCGGAGAATGCGGAAGAGCGCCGCCCGGACCTCCTGGTAGTTGGCGGTCAGGGGCTGCTCCAGGACCGCCGTGGCCCGGTGGGGAATTCCCTGACCCGTCAAACGGTTGTACTCACCGGCGAAGGTGACGACCCCCACGAGTGTGCTGCGGGCATCTAACCTTTCCAAGAGCCGTTCCGCCGCCTCCACTTCCGCCTCCAGTATGGTGGGATCGCGCGCGAATCCTCCAACGGTCTCCACCCCCGCGGGGGCCCGAGTGCTTCCCGACGTATCGAGAATCAGCATGAGATCAAACATGGCCGGCCTGTAGTCCCGAAAGGCGCGGGCCTGCCCTTGCAGCGTGACCTGGCTCGGCCCCGAAATCGTGGCGCCGTTCTGCGGGGCCTCGATGTCGATTCGTACGCGGGTTCCAGTCTCGACGGCCCACACAGAAGCTGCGGTGAGGAGAACGCACGAGGAAAACAGACTGAGAATGGCGCAGCGATTCATGGGGTCTTCCCTTCCGAGGGGGCTTGGGGCACCGAGAGCTGGGGCTTGAGCGAGGCCACCTCGGGCAGGTCAAAGAACTCCCGCCGAACGAGACGGCCACCCTCGTAGTGGGAGATGACGTCGATCTTGCGGTCCCCGTCCAGGTCCTCCTCCTCCCGAAGGACCGCTCCGGTTTTCGGTTGATAGTAGGCAAACAGGGTAAACGTGCCGTCGTCCGCAGGGTTGCGGGAAACCTTGGTGACGCGGCCTGACTCATCGTACTCGGTCAGACGGTCGAGCCGCCCGTCTCGGTCCACGTCTTCCTCTTTCCGGGTCGGTTGGTCCTTGACATAGGCGATCCGGAGTATGGGCGGATCCAGGCCGGGACTATAGCGTTGCTCTTCCGCCATCTTGTCCTGGGCATACAAGACCACGTGGTCCCGATGCCCATCGTGATCGGTGTCGGCCTCGGTACGCACCAGATCGTTTGGGCCATCGTAAAAGGCCCAGAGATCAACGGTCCCGTCGCCGTTCGTATCGGATTCCTTGCGAGCGGGATGACCGTCCTCATAAAAGGTCCAGGTGTCCAACCGGCCGTCGAGTCTGCTATCTTCCTCCTGCCGGGCGAGTCTCCCGGTCTCATCGTAATATCGAATGGTGTCCGACCTTCCATCGCCGTTGACATCCCGTTCCTTGCGCACCAGCTTCCCCCCCGCGTACACCACACGAAATCCTTCAGGATCAATCGTTGGGGGAGGCTCCTTCATCGGGCTGCCGGCGGCGCCGGGTGCTCCCGGAGTGGTGGCGGTGCCCTGGAGTGCTTCACGCAGCTCCCGTTGCCGCTCCCGGGCGACCGCGATCTGCTCGTCGAGTTCCTTGCGGGAAGTCTCCGCTTCGCTTGGCTCCTCTGGGCTGACTTGGGCTGTTGTCGCAGCCGTTGCGGAGGATCCCTGAGTTTGCGCCGTGGTAGGCACTTTCGGGGGCGTTGCGGGGGCGAGGTGATCACTCAGCAGCACGAGGCCGTCTCCCTCTGAGGGAGCGGCGGGTGGCGAGGAAGAGGCGATCTCACGCTCCGGTGCCACGTGATCCTCGACGAGGATGAGCCCGGTGCTTCCTTCCATTCCTGCTGCAGCGGGGCTATTCCGCTTGGCCTCGATCTCCCGCTCAAGCGCCTCGTTCAACTGCGCCTGTCGATCCGCCTCTGCCTTGGCCAGTTTCTCCAATCGGCCTCGCTCGGCAAGCCCGTAGACATACCCCAGCGCCGCGCCGACTCCCAGTCCAATCGGTCCCCCAAGGGCTCCAATCGCCGCCCCGGTCAGGGTGGAATTCAAAACGGGGTCGTAGCCTGGGGAAACCCTTACGCCGGAGGAGACGCCAACACCGCCGCTTCCTGCGCCGACTCCCACCCCGACCGACGAGCCTCCCTGAGACGAGGAGGTCTGCCCTTTTCCCGTGGTCGCGCATCCAGAGATCAGCAGCCCGACGATCGGGAGAAGCCATATGCTCCGAGCCTTCGACATCACACCTCTCCGAACGGCTCTTACCAAGCTCCGACTACCGATGACGGCTCGACTGTCTTCGACCCTGTGGTTCGACAAGCTCACCACCCCGAGGAAGATCGCGGGGAGGCCTCGACGATGAGCTCGGCCGAACCGCTCAGACCCGAAGGGAGCTCGCCGAAGTCCGACGTCCGACAACCGGCAAAAACGAGATCTAAATCGGTCATCGGTCAACGGTGATCGGTCATCGAAGTATGTGCTACGTCCGACACGCAAGTGTTCACTGTCAATTGAGTGGCCGCTCAGGGTTGCCTGTTGCGCGGACCGGAGCCGCCTCCGATCCTCGCTCGGTCAAGACCTCCTTCGAGGTTACCCGGCCCCGCTGGAAGCGGTACCGGACATCAGGCTTGCCGTCGAAGTCTAAGTCTTCCTCCTGGGTAACCTTGACCCCGCGCTCATAAAAGATTTGGACGTCCGGCCTTCGGTCGCCGTTCGTATCGGCCTCCTCCCGAAGGAGCTGATCGCCTTTGAAAAACCGGGTGAGATCCCGGATACCGTCCGACTTGGTCGAGATCTCTTGCCGGACTGGCTTGCCCTTTTCAAATTCGG
>CAYGBT010000028.1:0-37862 GCA_964348275.1 uncultured bacterium | reverse complement strand
GTGGTGGGCAGGGGCGGAATCGAACCGCCGACACCGGGATTTTCAGTCCCGTGCTCTACCTACTGAGCTACCTGCCCGATTTTTTCGCGAAGGGTCGGGCGGGGGGATGGCTCGCACGGTGCGACATGGGGCGATCGGCAGCATAGCAAATTGGCGCGCCAGTGTCGAGGGGTTTCCGGTCGTCGGAAGCCTTTGTCTAGCAACGAGAATTCGGCTATAGTGAGTCGAACCCCCTTTGGCCGAGGATCCCGATGGGTCGCATAAAGCAAGCCTCGTATTCCAAGGCCGGCGTTGACGCGGCCAAAGCAGTATCTGCCCTCACGGATCTGACTTCCTTGCTCCGCGAGACCTTCGCCTTTCGGAAGGGGATTGGCCGAGTGATGCTCCCCTTCGGGTATTTCGCCAATGTCATCGCCCTGAAGGATAATCTTGGTCTGGCGATTGCCACAGATGGGGTGGGAACCAAGATCCTAGTGGCCCAGATGGTCGGTAAGTTTGACTCCATCGGGATCGACTGCATCGCCATGAACGCCAATGACCTTCTCTGTGTCGGAGCAGAACCGCTCGCCTTGGTCGATTACGTGGCGGTGCAATTGCCGAATCGCCGGTTCCTCCGGGAGATGGGAAAGGGCCTTCACGAGGGGGCACGGCGTGCCCGAATCACCATTCCCGGAGGAGAGATCGCTCAGCTCCGAGAGATGATCCGGGGGGTCCACAAGGACGACGGGTTTGATTTGGTCGGGACCTGCGTCGGCATCGTTCCTTTGGATCGCATCATCATCGGTCAGCAACTCAGACCAACCGATGTGCTTTTGGGACTTCGCAGCAGCGGTATCCACAGCAACGGCCTCACCCTCGCCCGCGATGTGTTTTTCCGCCGCAAGAGGCTTCGTCCAGATCAGTACATCCCTGAACTCGCCCGGACCATCGGGGCGGAACTCCTCGAGCCCACTCGGATCTACGTCCCCGAAATCATCGAAATGCTTGGGGCCGGTTTGGATCTGAAGGCCCTCATTCATATTACCGGCGACGGCCTGTTCAATCTCAGCCGGGTTGCCGGTCGGGTTGGCTTTGTGGTCGAAGACTGGCCAGACCCCCATCCCGTCTTTCACCTGATCCAGGCAATGGGACGGGTGAGCCCCGAGGAGATGTTCACCGTGTACAACATGGGGATCGGATTCTGCCTCGTCCTGCCCGATGACTCGCGCCAGCTTGACGAGGCTACGGCTATCGCCAAGAAGCACGGGGTGGAGTGCTATCGGCTGGGATACGTAACGCGGGATGCCGAAAAGAAGATCGTCCTCAAGCCTTTCAACCTGGTAGGGAAAGGGGAGAGATTCTTCTCGGGTTCACGGTAAACCGTTCGCCGTTCACGGAAAGGTCTGCGGGGGGAATTTTAATCGTCCTACGACCTACTGCAGCTTTTCCTTCGAGCCTCGCACGAGCTCTTCGAGCCGGTCCAGGGCATTCGCTGTTTCTTGACGGGCATCGTCCAAGGCTCCCTGGAGGGTCTCGACACGCTCCCGCAGCTTGACGTCGGCACCGGTCCGCTGATAGGCCATAAGCGCCACCACCAGGGCTGCGATACTGATGAGGAGCGCGAGAAAGGCCATCCCGCGCCCCCCCTTCACTCTCGCCATGTTCTTACACCCCCCTCCTTCACTGCATGCTCTCCGCATCGACGCGAACGACACTCGTTCCTGCCAGGAGATCGTGGAGTCCTCGCCTCCGGGGATGAAAGAGTGCCACAAGCAATCCCAAACCCAAAGGGAGCGCTGCCAAGAGATAAGCCAACCATCGTAAGAATGCACGACCATATCCAATCGCTGCCCCGTCCTCCCTCACCACTGCCAGTCCAACCAGCATCTTTCCCGGCGTCTGACCCCATTGACCCCAACACAAGACATGGTACGTGAGAACCATGCCACCGGCCGCCACGAGCGCAGCCCCCACCGCCACAAGCTCGACCTGGTGGGTGACTTCCCCGGCGACCATTCCACCCCCCAGGGCGGTGAGGAAAGCCAGGGACATGCCCAGGACGGTTACGACGAAGAGAAAGGGTCCATCAACTAAGACAGCAATTGCTCTCCTGAGCAGACCCCCATAGACGGTTGGGGGCGAGGAAGCGGGCCAAAGCTCCGAAGGCAGCGTCAGGTGATTCCAGTCCAGCTCGTCCTCCGAGACATCGCCTCCGACCGCGAACCGATCCTCGAGCGCGCCCCATCTTTCTTGACGCTCCTCCCCGGAAGTGAGAAGACGCGGGTCGGAGGGGACATCGGCGTCAGGCGACGGGATTGAAGCGACCGGAGCATGGCCGGAGCTCGGGGAAAGGGGCTGGGCGCACCGTCGACAGGCCGTGAGGCGATCAGAGCTGACATAACCACAGTGGACGCATCGCATTGCACTTCTGCTTAACACACTCCTGTGGGACGGTCAAGATGAAGTGGGGTCAACACCCTCGCTTCATAAGATCTCAGGGGCTCCGGCACTTCGCCCCGGCGTTACCTTATTTGAGCCTCACGAGAGCCGTCCCACTCGTCATCGTCTCTGGCCCCTCCCCCTACTCCTGAACGTTGTTGCTGTCAAGGTGGCACCTTCGGCCCCTCGCTCCGGGCCTGCCGTTGTTTTAGCCGAGGGAGGGCCGTTCCGCTCGTCGGCGGAAAATTCCACTCTTCAATAGTTCGTCAAGTTAGGTGTTCCGCACGAACCCCCTTCGGCCAGCGAACAGGACGGCCACCCCCGCCTGCGCGTCGCTTCGGCGGCGGGGCCCCTCGGCGAGCGGCGGCCTGGGAAACCCAGGCGCGACCGTGCCCAGCCTCGGTGCACGGATCGTGAACACGGAGGGACCCGGGGCGTAAGCCGTCGAACAGGGTCGCCGCGTGAGGCTGAGAGCGAGGGGCCGAGGGTGCTGCCCATTTCCTCTTCTTCAGCCGAGGAACGAGCGGGACGCCCCCCCGAGGCTGAAATAGGCTGACACGGGGAGTGAAGAACTGGAGCATCCTTATTCCCTCATAGGTCTTGACCAGCCTCGTCGACTTGCTAAAATAGGGTGTGTTCGACAAGCGAGGGACGCGATGCCGATTTATGAATACGAGTGCGGGGATTGCCGCCGGCGTGTGAGCCTGCTCATCTTGAATATCCACAACCCGCCCCCACTCCGCTGTCCCCGCTGCGAAGGGGAAAATCTGACCCGCCTTCTCTCCCGGTTTGCTCGGGTTCGTACAGAAGAAGAACGCCTCGAGCGTCTCGCCGACCCGAGCCGCCTCGGAGGCGTCGACGAAGAGGATCCCCAAAGCATCCGTCGGTGGGTCAAGCGGATGGGGAAGGAGTTGGGAGACGACTTAGGAGAAGACTTCGAGCCGATGATGGATGAAGCATTAAGCGAAGGTGGAGATGTAGAAACCCCTCCTGACGAGGAGCTTTGATCGCGTTCAATTGGCCTCACCCGGACCGCACGCCTCCGTGTACAGACCACCGGTAGTTTGCCACCCCGTATTTCACATGCTGTGACCTTCCTCCCTCCTTAAGCTCACTCATAGTGTTCACCACTCATACGATGATTCCGCATGGCGTCCAGGCATGCTTTTTATCCTGAATTCCTGCCGTGAAACCCTTGGGGGCGGCGGCGGCGATGACGACGGGGCCGGCGACTCCAAGATCGTTAAGGCCAAGACCTTCTACGACGCGCGCGAAAAGAAGGAGGTCGCCGTCACCGAAGTGGACATCGGTGCGCTCGTCGACGGCGCCTTGCGCCAGAGAACGGCATCATGTACGTCCACAAGGATGATGGCGCTACCGATCTCGGTGGGATCGGTCTGGTGAACGGCGAAAAACTCCCGAGCCAGGGGCTCACCGTGGTCTCTGAGAACCCAGTCTACGTCCGGGAAGACTACAATACGAAGGACAAGGTCCCGGCCGCCGTCCTGGCCGACGCCATCACGGTCCTCTCCAACGCCTGGGGGGCAAACGACTACGACAAGGAGGGCAAAGGCAAGACTTCGGAACGGAAGGCTGCAGAAGCCACCGTGAACGCGGCGTTCGCCATGGGTCCCCACGCCGAGGCGGAGCCGGGGGCGGGCAATGGCGAGTTCAACAACGTCATCCGGTTCGTCGAGGAGCGGAAGGATGTGAACTTCAAGTACAAGGGCCCGGTCGTCGCACTGTGGCACAGCCAGCAGGGCACCACGCCGTGGCGGTGCTGCGGGGATGACGGGGGCAACTACGACGTACCGCCGATTCGGAACTGGGGATACGATACCCTCTTTGATACCAATCCCCCGCCCGGGACACCCATGGGGATCATCATCACCCGAGGGCAGTGGTCTGAAGGATAATTACGTAAGACTAAGAAAGGGGCACAAGCTCTGCGCCCCTCAATCTTCAACCTCGACACAGCCGATTGGCGGCTGGCGTTCAACGTCTTAGCTCTTGCCGGCCACCTCGATACGGGTGAGCGCCCGGCTAAGCGCTCCCTGAGCCCGAGCGACATCGATGGATTCATCCCCCCACCTGCCGAGCAGCTCCAAGGCACGGTCCCGCGCCCGCTCTGCCCGGGCGACATCAATCTCTTCGGCTTTCTCTGCCACCTCCGCCAACACGATCACCGCTTCGGGCCGGACCTCTGTATATCCCCAGCTCACCGCAAGATGCCGCCACCGTCCATTCTTCCGGTAGGCGAGCTCTCCAATCTTGAGGGTCGCCATAAAGGGAAGATGCCCCCCCATGACGCCAAAGTATCCCTCGGCGCCCGGGGCCACGATCTCTTCGACCTCCTCCCGTATGACCATCCGGGTCGGAGTCACCACCTCTAGGGTGAGCGTCTTTGGAATCCCCTCTTCTCTTGCCATAGGTAGTTCAGGGTTCAGCGAAAGAGCTGTTATCGCTTTTGTCGGTGAACGGTGAACTGTCCACGGTGAACGCGCGCAACGTCCCTTATGCGCCGGCGAGCTGTTCTGCCTTTTCCCTTGCCTCTTCGAGATTCCCCACCATATAAAAGGCCTGCTCCGGCCACTCGTCGCAGTGGCCGCCCAGGATATCTTTGAATCCCTTCACCGTTTCTCTCAGGGGAACATACTTTCCGGGAGTGCCGGTGAACTCCTCAGCCACGAAGAAGGGTTGGGAGAAAAACCGTTGCATTTTCCGCGCGCGTGAGACGACCAGCTTATCTTCATCGGAAAGCTCCTCCATGCCCAGGATGGCGATGATGTCCTGGAGGTCCTTATACCGCTGGAGAACCCCCTGCACTCCCCGAGCCACACGATAGTGCTCCTCGCCCAGGACGCGGGGATCGAGGATCCTCGAGGTGGAGGCGAGTGGGTCGACCGCGGGATAGATTCCGAGCTCAACGATCTGGCGGGAGAGCACAGTGGTCGCATCCAGATGGGCAAAGGTGGTCGCCGGTGCCGGGTCCGTAATGTCGTCCGCCGGAACGTAGATCGCCTGCACTGACGTGATGGACCCTCGCTTGGTGGAGGTGATCCGCTCCTGGAGTTCCCCCATCTCCGTCCCCAGGGTCGGCTGGTAGCCGACAGCCGATGGCATCCGCCCGAGGAGAGCCGAGACCTCCGAGCCCGCCTGGGTGAAGCGGAAGATATTATCAATAAACAAGAGGACGTCCTGGCCCTCTTCGTCCCGGAAGTATTCGGCCGCGGTGAGGCCCGTGAGGCCGACCCGAAGCCTCGCGCCGGGCGGCTCGGTCATCTGGCCATAGATCAGGGCTGTCTTGTCGATCACCTTGCTGGCCTTCATCTCGAGCCAGAGGTCATTTCCCTCTCGCGTTCGCTCCCCGACTCCGGAAAAGACAGAGATGCCGCCGTGCTCCATGGCGATGTTGCGGATCAGCTCCATGATGAGGACGGTCTTGCCCACCCCCGCACCTCCAAAGAGGCCGGTCTTGCCTCCCCGAGTGTACGGCTCTAACAAGTCGATCACCTTAATCCCGGTCTCCATCATGGACACCTCGGTCGCCTGCTCCTCAAAGGAGGGGGGCTCCCGATGGATGGGGTAGAACTTCTCCGCAGGCACCGGACCAAGCTTGTCCACCGGCTCGCCGATGACGTTCAGGATTCGCCCTAAGGTGGGAGGACCGACGGGAACGCTGATGGGTCCGCCGGTATCGATCACTTTTTGACCGCGGACCAGTCCGTCGGTTCCGGCCAACGAGATACACCGGACCTTGTTCTCCCCGAGATGCTGGGCCACCTCCAAAGTCAACTCCTTCGTGTAGGAGAAGATGTCGGTGTATTCCACCCCCGGCACCTTGATGGCATTGTAAATCGCCGGCAGATGCCCGGGGTCAAATTCGCAGTCCACCACCGGCCCAATCACCTGGCTGATCCATCCCTCACTCATCGGCGCTCTCCCTTTTTCAGCAGTCGGCACTCGGCTGTCAGCAATCAGCAATGAACAAATATAGTGACCGTTTGTCCGCCGTCCGCGGTCAGCAAAGAACTAAACCGTCCCTTGCTGGCGGCTGACCGCTGATTGCTGACGGCTGTCGTCTAGGCGGTGCCGGCCCTTCGAAGGGCCTCGGCCCCGCCCACGATGTCCATCAGCTCCTTGGTGATTCGCTCTTGTCGCGCCTTGTTGAACACCAACGTTAGGCGCTCGATCATCTCCGATGCGTTCTTCGTGGCCGCCTCCATGGCGGTCATGCGCGCCCCCTGCTCCGCGGCCGCCGACTCCATCAGGGCGCGATACACTTGCACCTCTACATGGCGCGGCAACAGCTCACCCAGGATGACCTCGGGCGACGGTTCAAAGATGAACTCCACCGGCTGCAACGCGTCAGCCTCCAACGCGAGGGGCGAGATGGGAAGGAGCTGCTCCATGACCGGCCGCTGGACGGCAGCCGACTTAAACTCGTTGTAGAGCAGATGCACCTCGTCCAGCTCGCTGTCGAGGTATCCCCTGGCCAACTGGCTCCCGATCTCGGCAGCGTGGGAATATGCCAACTGATCGAAGATATTGATCCACTCTCCCTGCCGCTCAACCTGCCGTCGGCGAAAGAAGTCCCGGGTCTTCCGGCCCACGACCAAGAGGGTGACCTGGACTTCGGCGTCCCCGGCTTGCCGGAGATACTCGAACGCCTTTCGCAGGATGTTGGCATTGAAGGCCCCGCAGAGCCCCTTGTCGGCGGCAACGACCACAAGCCCCTTGCGCCCTGTCTCTCGCTTTGCCAGGAGCGGGTGCTCTTCAGGGGGCGTCCGCAGGGCTAAGGAGGCGATAACCTCCTGAAGCTTATACGCATAGGGCCGGGACTCCACAATCCGCTGCTGGGCACGGCGGAGCTTCGCCGCGGCCACCATCTTCATGGCCTTGGTAATCTGCTGCGTACTCTTCACGCTATTGATGCGTCGCCGGATGTCCCGTAACGTCGCCAACTTCAGTCCTCGGTGTTCACAGCCCACCGTTCACTGTTCACGGCGTCTCTCCCACTCGGGCCTTGTGTCAGTCGGATGAGCTAATCGGTGAAACGTCAACGGTGAACAGCCAAATAATATTAGGTGGCTGGCTTCTGCGCCTTGAACTCTTCCTTATACTCCCGGACGGCCTGCTCCATCTTTTGGCGGAGATCGTCACCAATGATTTTCTTCTCGTCGAGTTCCCGATAGATTTCGGGATACCGACTCTCGACGAACCTCGAGAGCCCCTGTTCGAAGGGACGAATCGCCTCGACCGGGAGATCATCGACATACCCATTCACGCCAGCAAAAATGATCAAGATCTGCCGCTCCACGGGGAGGGGAACAAACTGGTCCTGTTTCAGGATCTCGACCATTCGCTCTCCTCGGTTGAGCTGCGCTTGCGTCGCCTTATCCAGCTCAGATCCGAACTGGGCAAAGGCCGCCAGTTCCCGGTACTGGGCGAGATCCAGGCGGAGGCGTCCGGCCACCTGCCGCATGGCCCTGATCTGGGCGCTCCCCCCCACTCGCGAGACCGAGAGCCCGACGTTCACTGCCGGTCGGACGCCAGCGTAGAAGAGATCGGTTTCGAGGTAGATCTGGCCATCGGTGATGGAGATGACGTTGGTGGGAATGTAGGCGGAAACGTCGCCGAGCTGCGTCTCGATGATCGGAAGGGCGGTGAGCGAACCCCCACCGAGGTCATCATTGAGCTTGGCCGCCCGCTCCAACAGTCGAGAGTGTAAGTAGAAAACGTCCCCAGGGTACGCCTCTCGCCCAGGCGGCCGCCGGAGCAGCAGGGAAAGCTGGCGATAGGCTGCCGCATGTTTCGAGAGATCATCGTAGATGACGAGGGCGTGCTTCCCGTTATCCCGGAAGTACTCGCCCATAGCACATCCCGCATACGGCGCGAGATACTGGAGTGGCGCCGGCTCCGAGGCAGTCGCCGAGACCACGGTGGTGTACGCCATCGCACCGTGATCTTCAAAGATTTTGACCACCTGGGCCACGGTGGAGCGCTTCTGTCCAACCGCCACGTAGATGCAGAGGACGTCCCCCCCTTTCTGGTTCAGGATGGTATCCACCGCGAGGGCCGTCTTACCGGTCTGGCGGTCGCCAATGATGAGCTCCCGCTGTCCCCGTCCGATGGGAATCATCGAATCGATCGGCTTGATGCCGGTCTGGAGCGGTTCCTTGACCGGGAGACGGTCCACCACCCCGGGCGCCAACCGTTCGAGAGAGCGATGCTCCTTGGCCTCGATGGGACCTTTGCCATCAATGGGTTGCCCGAGGGCGTTGACTGCGCGGCCGACCATCGCCTCACCAACCGGAACCTGCGCGATTCGACCAGTCCGTTTGACGAGATCCCCCTCCTTAATGAGAATGTCCTCTCCCAGGAGAATCGCCCCCACGTTATCCTCTTCCAGGTTGAGGACCATTCCGGTCACGTGGTGGGGGAGCTCAAGTAGCTCACCGGCCATCACCTTTTCCAAACCGTAGATCCGGGCGATCCCATCCCCGACCTCGGTGACGGTCCCAACCTCGGCCACCTCCACGGCGGCCTCGTAGCCCTTGAGCTGTTCCTTGATCAGTTGGCTAATCTCGTCGGCGCGAATTTGTGCCATCGCTTCTCACTCCCTGAGCAGATGTTCCCGAAGCTGCCTGAGTTGCGTGCGCAGGCTCCCGTCGTACACTGTGCTGTCGACCTGGACCACGATGCCTCCGAGTATCGCGGGATCAACCCGAGGCTCGAGCAGTACGCCCTTCCCGAGCACCTCGGTCATCCGGCGGCGAAGACTTTTTTGGAGATCAGGCGTGAGGGGGACCGCCGTCGTGACCGCTGCCTGGACCCGCCCCAGACGCTGGTTCATGAGGTCCCGGTAGATGCGGGCCACGGACGGCAAGGCCTGCATCCGATCCCGGGAGAGGAGCAGTTGGAGAAATTGGGCGACGAGGGGGGAGAGTCGCATCCGCTTGATGAGGGTCCTGAGAGTTTGCTCCTTTCCGCTCAGCAGGATGCCAGGGTTGCTGAAGAACGCCCCCATGGTGGGTTCCTCTTGCCAAACCGTGGCCACACGGTCAAGCTCCGCGCCCACCGGCTCTAGGCCATCCGCCTCAGCGGCGACCTCTGCGAGTGCCCTGGCATAACGCTTTGCTAACGAACCCGTGATCACGGGGTCCTCCCCAGATCCTCGATATACTGCTCCGCAAGTCGCCGGTGGTCCTCTTCGGTAATGCTCCGCTGCAGGAGTTGCTCTGCTGCCGAGACCGAGGTGTGGACCACCTCCTTACGGAGTTCTGATTTGGCGCGTCGCACCTCCTGCTCAATCTCGGTCCGGGCCTGACTGAGAAGGCGCTGGGCCTCCTCCCGAGAATGCTGCATCAAACGCTCTCGCTCCTCGGCAATCTCCCGATCCATCCGCTGTCGCAGGGTCGCCGCCTCCTGACGAGCCGTCCGCAACGACTCTTCGTACTCCGCGCGCGCCCGAACCACCTCGTCCCGGGCACGTTTGGCCTCGTCCAGGGAATTCCGAATCCCCTCTGCTCGGTTCTCCATGAACTTGGTCAGGGGCTTGAAGAGAAACTTGTAGAGGATCACGACCAGGACGAGGAAGTTGATCAGCTGCAGCAGAAACGTCAGGTCAAAATTAATGATTCCCGGATGATACTCCGCTTCGGCCTCTGCAGCCAGGCTCACCAGAGGCAAAGCGGTCAGCAGGAGGCTCACGATCCCTGCCCTGACCCTGTATGATCTCATCCAGTTCACCGCCCCCCCATGCGCACCAAGGCATCCCCGAACACATCTCATGGCACCTTCATTCCTTTTCCACGATATCATCTGCCCCGGGATAACCGGCCGCCAGCATGGCAACCGGCCCCACCGACAGACCGAGAGCCAAACCGATCACTTGAACAGGAAGGAATTTGAGAACCAGGAAGAGCACAACGCCGATCCCGAGCAACCTGAGGAGTGAACTGCCGACCACGTGGGGAAGGACCTTCTGGGTCTCCGAGGCGAGCACCCGGGTCACCGTTTGGCGCAAGAGCTCCAGGTTGGTCACCGCGATTCCGCCCCCGATCCCAAAGCCAAGCGCCCAGCTCCATCCCCCCACGAACAAACAAAAAAGGAAACCGCCCCCAATGAGGAGAAGGGCAGTTCGGTGGATTTTGCGGCCGAGCGCCTCAGGATCGCCCTGCCCGCCGGTCCCCCCACTGGGGGCTTTCCCCGACAAAAAGCGCCACAGGCTAGCACAACCGCTCATTTTGTGTCAAGCCCTTCCCCACATTCTTCAGCACGTATGCGTGCCCCACATCGCGTCGTTCCTCGATCAGCGCACAAGAACCCACCGCCTCTCCAGGCGACGCCAATAGCCAAGAGCCCTGAACCCGATTGCCCGGATCGTATCGACTCGGCAGGCACTTCCCGGCACGTGATCCGGCGAAGAGCTCGGGCGGAGCCTAGCGGCAGACTTCGCGGATCGTTCCGCCACCCACGACCAGATCCGCGTCCTCCCGATCGGTAAAGACGACCGCCTGGCCTGGGGTAACGGCGCGGAGGGGCTGCGTAAACCGTACGAGGACCTGCCCATTAGACATGGGGCGTATGGTTGCTTCTCTCGCAGGATGCCTGTACCGAATGGTCGCCAGGACAGGCCGCTCTTCGGCAAGCCGTTCGAAGGGGATAAAGTTGACTCGTTCGGCTACTAGCGTGTCGGCAAAAAGTTCCTCTTCCCGGCCCACCGTAACCTCGTTCTGCCTCGGATCGAGGGCGACCACGTAAAACGGGCCGTGACCTCCAATTCTGAGACCCCGGCGTTGCCCGATCGTGTACAGGGGAACCCCGTCGTGCGTTCCCAGGACCTCGCCCGTTCGATCGCGGATGACGCCAGGCCGGATCATCTCGGGAACCCGATCCCGGAGAAGCTCCCGGTAGTCTCCTGTGGGAAGGAAACAGAGTTCCTGGCTGTCGGGCGTGTCCGCCACCCGAAACCCCCTCTGCGCAGCCAGCGCACGCACCTCGGCCTTGCGCATCATCCCCAAGGGAAATCGAACCCGTCGAAGTTGTGATTGCGTCAGCCCGTAGAGGAAATAGGATTGGTCCTTTTCCGGATCGAGCCCCCGCCTCAGCAACATCCGGCCGGTGGCAGGGTCCACAGCCGTCCGCGCGTAGTGTCCAGTGGCCACAAACTCGGCGCCCCAAGCGAGGACCCGCCGAAGGAGGGAGCCAAACTTGATCTCAGTGTTACACACGGCACAGGGAAGAGGGGTGCGGCCGACCGCATACTCCGCACAAAATGGGGTGATCACGTGGGCCTCAAACTCCCGCTCCACGTTGAGGAGATAGTGGGGAATGCCAAGGTGGGCGGCCATCAGGCGGGCATCATCGAGGGGCTCTGGCATGCAGCAGCTCTGGCGAGCATACACGACGGGGGCCTCAGACGCGTGGCCCCACACTTTGAGGGTCACCCCGATGACTTGGTATCCCTGTTCCTGGAGCAGGGCGGCGGTGACGGCACTGTCCACCCCGCCACTCATCGCTACAACGACTCGCGTGCCCATGGTGAGCCCTAGCGCGTTCCCTCTGGAGCGGATCCCCTATGTTCCCGCCAGAGAGCCTTCGCTGGGTGGAGAGGCCAGCGCCTCGCCCAAGGCCCCCATATCGCAGTTCCCATTCAGGGCGGCTCCCTCCATCACCACCAGACACGGTGTGTTGATCTCTCCGACGACTATGCTCGACGCGAGGAGTTCTACCCTCTTCTTGGCTCGGATGGTCCCCTCAATTCTGCCGTTGGAGATCAGACTCCCTACCTCCACCTTCGCCCGGAGGACCCCTCCCTCCCCAACGATGAGGAGTTCATCCCCGAGCACCTCGCCGTCGAGCCGACCGTCAATGCGCACCGTCCCCTGAAAGCACAGGATTCCCTTGAACTCGGTCCCCTCACCCAGAAAGGCCTTGATCTCTCCAATCTCTCGTCCGTCCGTCTCTCGTCGCATCACGCCTCGATCCCCGTGAATGGTTACCCTTTCTGACCATCTGCCGATGCAACTTTTTTCACGCTACCATGAAAGCCTACCCCTGTCAAACCCTCGGCCGATTGATGTCCCGCCCTTTGTCTGATATCCTTTATGCTCTAAGGGGTCCAAGATGCACGCCAAAAAAATTGCGTTCTTTCTCGCCCTGTTCCCTCTCGCGCTGGCGACCGCGGGCGGCACAACCCTGCCTTTCCCCGACGAAATTCTCAAAGACGAGCAACGGAAACCCGTGAGGGAGACGGTAGAAGACTTCACCGTGCACCGCCAGGTGGGCGGTCTCCACCTGTCGGGGAGGCAGGCGGTCTTCGAGCATCTCCTCAGACATCCGGACTTTGCCGCGAGCCTGGCGCGGGCTGCAGGTGCCTTGAGGTACACCGTCGAGCGTCGAGGAGACACGGAGTTCTGGGCAAATGACCACAGGGGGCTTACCGGTACCCTCGAGATCCTGCAGGCCAGAGATGGACAAATGGTGCTCTATGCCCAAGGAATCTACAAGAAGGGAATTATCCGTATTCCGGGCCGTCTCGCGCTCGTGATGCACTCCTCCGAGGGAAGGAACGAGGACTCCTTCTATGTGGAGAACACCCTCTCCGGCTACGTGAGGTTTGACAGCGCCGTCCTCGATTCCTTGGTCCGCCTCTTCCGACCGCTTGTGTACCGCCTCATGGAAAAGCGGACCCGCTGGTTCTTTCGGAGAGCCGACCGACTGATGACCAAACTCTACGACGATCCCGAGGCTCTTTTGAATGAGCTTCCTGTCGGTGCCTGGCAAACTGAAAGAGCCGAGCTCCGCGTCCTCCTCAAGACTTCGCAAGCCGGTCTTGGACGTCACCACAAAACTGAAAACCTCATGGGCCTGCGTGATGCCGGCCCGAGACAGCTCCTGTGGTGTCAATCGGCTTTAAGAATCGACCGCCTTTGCTCGCGTGCATGATGATGTGACTGGCGGCTCCCGGATACGCAATGCACAGCGGCAAGCACTTCTCCATCAGCCACTTGTGGGAAGATCGCGTGGCGGGTGACAACGCCGCGGCGGCGGTCTTTGGCTGAGGTGAGGCTGCGGACGGACGGAGACCTCGCAGGAGGGAGTCGAATGAGACCCATCGGCGAGGTGGCGCTCTCAGTGGGCCTCCGGCAAGAGGAACTCATTCCTTACGGCCGGCATAAGGCCAAGGTCCATCTATCCGCACTGGAGTCGCGGCGCGAAGAGCCGGACGGCAAGCTCGTTGTCGTCTCCTCGATTAGCCCGTCTCCACCCGGCGAGGGGAAAACCACCGTCACCATCGGTCTAGGGCAAACCTTCAGCCGCCTGGGCCAGCGTGCCGTCATCGCGATCCGCGAGCCCTCCATCGGCCCCTGCCTTGGACACAAAGGGGGCGGCACCGGGGGTGGGCGCTCTCAAGTGGTCCCGGCTGACGAGATCAACCTCCACTTCACTGGCGACCTCCATGCCGTGACGACTGCGCATAACCTCCTGGCCGCCGCCATCGACAACCACCTGTTCCACGGCAACTCGCTGGGAATCGACCCCCGTCAGATCCTCTGGCGTCGTGTCATGGACATAAACGACCGCGCCCTTCGCCAGATCGTCCTGGGGCTCGGCGGCAAGAGTCAGGGCTACCCTCGGGAGGACGGCTTCCTCATCACCGCAGCCTCCGAGGTAATGGCCATCCTCTGTCTCGCCGTCAACCTTTCGGACCTCGAGCGACGCCTCGGCCAGGCCCTAGTGGCGTTCACCTTTGACAACCGACCGGTGCTCGCCGAAGCGCTCCGAGTGGGCGGGGCCATGACGGCACTCCTCCGTGAGGCGATCCACCCCAACTTAGTCCAAAGTCTGGAAGGAACCCCAGCGCTGGTTCACGGTGGCCCCTTTGCCAACATCGCTCACGGCTGCAACTCCGTGGTGGCTACCAAGCTGGCCCTGAAGCTTGGCGAGCTCTGTATCACCGAGGCGGGCTTCGGCTTCGATCTTGGGGCGGAGAAGTTCTTCGACATCAAGTGTCCGTACGGCGATCTCCGCCCCGATGCCGTGATTCTGGTGGCCACAGCGCGGGCTCTCAAGTACCACGGGGGAGTCCCCCTGGCGTCGCTCGAAAGCGAGAACCTGGAGGCGCTGGCCCGGGGGATACCAAACTTGGAAAAGCACGTTGAGGACATTCGGATGTTCAAGGTGCCTCTCATTGTGGCGATCAACCGGTTCGACTCGGACACCGAGCAGGAGCTCATGCTCATCCGGGAACGCTGCGAGGAGCTCGGGGTCAGTGCGGCGGTGACTGAATCCCATCAGCGCGGGAGCGAAGGCGGGGCGGAGCTGGCCCAGGCGCTTTTGGACCTCCTGAACCGGGAGCCCACCGCCTTCTCCCCCCTTTACGACTGGGGGCTTCCGGTCAGGGATAAGATTGAGCTTATCGCCCGGAGGATGTATGGGGCCCTGGGCGTTATCTACACAAAGCGGGCCGAACGGCAGATCGAGCAGGCCGAGGCGCTCGGCTACGGAGACCTCCCCGTCTGCATGGCCAAGACCGCTCGGTCCCTCTCCGACGACCCAGAACTCCTCGGCAGGCCCCGTGGCTTCCGGGTGACCGTGAATGAGGTGCGCATCTCGGCGGGCGCAGGATTCCTGGTCCCGATCACCGGTGAAATCATGACGATGCCGGGCCTCCCCAAGATCCCGAACGCCGAGCGGATTGCTGTTAATGCCGAGGGACAGATCGTTGGATTATTTTAACCTGTTCTATTCATGGTCCGGCTCACCCTCTGGACAATCCGCGCTCGGAACCACATCGCCAAGGGGCTTGTCGACCAACTGGCACTGATGCGGCGATTAGATTCGCTCGTCATTTCCACGCAAGTGCTTTTTGTTAGGACAGTTTCTTCTGCGAAGGAATAAGGGGAGGAGAGGCTATGTATCGTCGCGCTCTTGCCAAACGAGCGTCTGAGGAAAATCCGATCCGGGTGGGCGTTATAGGGGCTGGGCGCATGGGGACAGGGGTCGTAACCCAGATTGGGACCATGCACGGCATGGAGGTGGTAGCCATTGCCGATCTGGTGACCGATCGAGCCGTGCAGGCCTTTATCGACTCTGGAAGTCTACCCGAAAGGGTGATCGAGGCCCAGGCCGAAGGGCATGCGGTGGATTCATTCCGGAAGGGCAAGCAAGTCGTCACGGCCAATGCCGATCTGGTGTCCCGGCTCCCCATTGATGCCGTCGTCGAGGCGACAGGCGTTCCGGAGGTAGGGGCCAAAGTCGCCTACGAGGCCATCCTCCATCGGAAACACGTCGTGATGCTCAACGTCGAGGCGGACGTAGTCGTGGGCCCGATCCTCAAGCGAATGGCCGATGCTGCCGGGGTGATATACACGCTCGCCGCCGGCGATCAACCAGGGGCCATCTGCGAAATGGCAGAATGGGCCTGGGGGCTTGGGCTGAGAATCGTGGTCGCCGGTCGGGGGACTTTGATGAGTCCAAGGGAACGCTACGCCACCCCGGCCGATAACCGCGACAAGGCGGAGGCGCTCGGCCTCAATCCGCAAATGTACAATTCGTTCCGGGATGGGACCAAGGCCCAGACCGAGATGTGCGCCGTGGCCAATGCGTTACGGTTTTCCCCGGAGATCCGGGGAATGCACGAGCCAGTGGTGGATGTGGACGGGTTAAATAGAGTCTTTCGGCTCAAAACCCAAGGAGGGATTCTCGGGCAGGAGGGGATCGTGGACCTCGCCAACGGCACTCAGCCCGACGGTCAGCTCCAACCGCACGGGCGAGTGTTTCCGGGCGTCTTTCTGGTCGTCACGTCGGATCATCCGAAGGTGCTGGAGGATCTCATCTACGTGAACGATTTCGTCTTCATGTTGCCACCCGAAATCCGGAAAGGGCCGAACTTCACCCTCTTCCGGCCGTTCCACTGGGTCAGCATCGAGACGCCGAACTCGGTGGCCCAGGCGGTCCTCCGCGGAGAACCGACCGGGGCACCGGAAGGGGCCCCGGTCGCCGAGCTGATCACCTGCGCCAAGCAGGACCTGAAGGCCGGTCAGGTTCTGGACGGCGGGGGAGGCTACACCGTTTACGGCCTCATCGAGAAAGCAGCGGTCGCCTCCGCCGAAGACCTCGTCCCCTTCGGCTTCACCTACGAAGCGCGCCTCACTGAATCCGTGAAGAAAGGAGAGGCAATCCGTTGGAGCCAGGTTGAAGTTCCCCCGGACTCCTTTCTTCTGAAGCTCTACCGCCTGCAGCAGGCCACCTTCGCCTAGAAGAAAAATAGAAAGGCAAAGTGCGGGTTACTTGCCGAACACGCCCTTCAGCTTTTTCCCGACTTCGCCCGTGGCGCCTTCGACTTCCTTTTGAACAGCCTCCTCGGCCTCCTTCCGAGCCTTCTCCGCCATGCCCCTCAGATCGACTTTCGCCACGGCCTGGGCGGCGTTGCGATTCACTTCTTTGAGAAACATTTCAACAACGGTGGGGAGAGAGGCGCCCTGACTTTCCTTGCCGATATCTTTGAGTTCGATGTCGGGGATCGACAACCTGACTGTCTCACCCTTGAGCACGGCAGCACTCACGTTGAGCTTGGCCTTCTGCACGAGCAGCCGGTCAATGGTGACCTTCTTGCCCCTCCTCCTCAGCCTGGGGGCTCGCCGCCCCGTCCTTGGCTCCACCACCGGTAAACTCCTCCGCATTCTTTTGTAGGGCCGCGATATTGCTCCCGCCGCGGCCGAGCTCATACGTGATCTCCGGGGCGCTGATGATAATTTCGCGGATCGCGATCGTATCCGACAGCACGGACCCAACCTCAAGCGACATGCGCATGGCACCCAGCTCGAACGCGCTGGGTGTCTTGAAACCCTTCGGGTTTCCGACCACCAGGCTTGACAGCTGCGCGTCTCCCGAAAGTGGTGAAACGCCAACCCCGCCGAGCCTAACCTCGCTCCTCGTCACCTGGGGGCCGTATGTCTCTACAGCGGACCGGATCACACGGTTCAAAGAGAGGTACAGAAAACCGAATCCAGCCACGATCAAAACAGGAATAATCACACCAACAATGACTAGCTTTCTCCCTATCGTCCTTCTCCCTTCTACGCGGATGATCGTTTACTCCCACATCATCAGCAGCATCCAAATGCGATTTCCCGGGTCCATATCGAGGTTACGCCCGGTAGGTCGGTGCCGACAACTCGCACTCTTATCAGGTTCCTTTGGAACGCTTCCGGGCTTGCCTGTGGCAGCCCTCGCCGAGGCAGGATTCTCTCAGATCAGACTCGAAACGAAGAAGATGAAGCCGGTGTCATGCGTCTGCGTGCGCGGCGTCAATCGGGCACACCCCCTATTCCTCGCACGCTGAGCTAAAAGCCTATGCTTCCTCGCACACCAAATTCGATGCCGATTTCCGGTCCCCCCGGGAACAGAGGTGCCGGCCACAGGTGAATATACCGGGCCATCAAGACGGGGAGCTCGTCCGGTGGTCCGTCGGGAGCAAGGCTCACGCGGCCCTGCGCTTCTCCCACCACAGTCACCAGGCGACCAGGCTCGAGCTTATCAACTCGCGCATCACCCTCTTGGGGGAGGAGGACGGCAAATCTCCCCCGAGGAGGACGATTGATTCGCGGCCGGTCGCGAAGGCCCAACGGCCGCTCCAGGACTTCAATCTCGATCCACTCCCCTTGAGCCCTCACGGCCAGGATCTCCCCTCCGAACAAGAGCAAGCTACCGACGTAACTCTCCGGTGTCCGCTCGAGCTTTGCCACCGGAACCGATCGCACTTGCTCCTTCAGCTCTCCGGGGACTACAGAGGCACAGGCCACGAGAAGGACTGCAACTTGCGACAGTCCAAGAGCCCGGAGCCTATCTCTTCTAGGCAACATCCTCTTTGGGGGCACGCTACTTTACCTGGGCGGCAATCTATTCCCGCCACGGTCGGGAATCAATGAGAATCCTACGAGGGGGGTGAGATCTGCCCAATGGCAGTTTCCAGAATCGCAACAGCCTGGTCCACATCGTGGCGGCGAATGTTCAAGGGGGGCATGAATCGGATCGTGTGCGGTGGCAGGGCGTTCCCCAAAAGACCGAGGTCTCGGCAGGCCTGAACGACTCTTAACGACATTGGGGCAATGAACTCGAGTGCCACGAGAAGCCCCCGACCTCGAACCGCTCTTATGATTTCATACTTCTCCTGCAGGTCTATCAGTCGATCCCGGAAGTAGCCCCCCACGCGGGCCGCGTTGCCAGGAAGATCCTCTTCAAGCATGTGGCGCAAGACCGCGCACGCGACAGCAGAGCAGAGGGCATTGCCGCCGAAAGTAGAGCCGTGATCTCCCGGACCAAAGCAGGCTGCTCGATCCTTGACGACAATTCCCGCAATGGGGACGCCTCCCCCCAAGCCTTTCCCCACGGTCATAATGTCCGGCTTAACACCAAACTGTTCATGAGCCCAGAGGGTCCCGGTTCGCCCGCAGCCGGTCTGGACCTCGTCTAGAATGAGCAGAAGTCCCCGCTCGTCGCAAAGACCTCGGACCTCCTTCAGGTACTCCTCTTCCGGGATGATTACCCCTCCCTCTCCCTGGATCGGCTCGAGCAGGATGGCGCAGGTCCTGTCTTTCACGGCGCCCTGAAGGGCCTGGATATCATTGTAGGCAACGTTGGTGAATCCTGCCGGAAGCGGGGTAAAAGGGGCTTGGTACTCGGGCTTCCCCGTCGCCGCCACCATTGCCAACGTTCGGCCATGGAATCCGCGGAGGGCCGAGATAACCTCATACGCACCGTTTAAGTGCAGTTTGCCGTATTTCCGGGCCAGTTTCACCGCCCCTTCGTTGGCCTCGGCCCCACTGTTACACAAGAATACCTTATCCAGTCCGCTCGCCGACGTCAGGAGTTCTGCCAATTCGATTTGCGGGATGGTGTAGACATCGTAGCTACCGAGGATGAGACGTCCCCCTTGCTCTTGGAGCGCCTTCCGGATGACCGGGTGGCTGTGCCCTAGGCTGCAGGCAGCCCAGCCGGCGATGAAGTCGAGATACTCGCGCCCCGTCTCATCCCAGACTCTGACCCCCTCGCCCCGCACCACGGTGATCCCGAGACGCCGATGACCGGTGTTCATGAAATACTGTTGCTCCAAATTCACCCAGTCTCTCATGTTCCCCTGCTCACACCTCGGCGCTCATCCCTTGCGCCATCTTGATCTCCCTATCATGATTTACGGTCCAGGCCACCTTGTGCGTCACCACATCCAGCAGAGGCCAGGACGCGGGCATCCCTGTCCCGCTCTTTTTCACCCCTCCGAAGGGGAGATGGACTTCGGCTCCGATCGTGGGCAGGTTCCAATAACCGATCCCGAATTCGCAGGCCTCTCGGAGGAACCGTGCGGTCCGGTAATCCTCGGTGATCACCGAGAAGGCCAGCCCATACTCCACATCGTTGTGTATCGCCACAGCTTCTTCCAGGGTCCGGAAGGGGATCAAAGCCACATGAGGGCCAAAGACCTCTTCATGGAGGACGCGGGCATCGCGACGGTGGCCCATCCGGTAAATGAAGGGGCTATAGAAGTATCCGTGTCGGTACTCTCCCCCCTCCAAACGACCCCCATCCAAGAGAACCTTCGCCCCCTCGTTCTTGGCCAGCTGGTTGTAAAAGCCGACCTTTTTCGCCGCCGCCTCATTGATCAGGGGTCCCATGAAGACCTGTTCATCCAAGGGATCGCCAATGACGATCCGCCTCGCCATCGCAGCAAATGCCTCGCCAAACTCCCGCATGCGACTCTCATGGACGATGAGTCGCGAGGCGGAGGTGCAGCGTTGGCCCGTGGTCTTGAAGGCGCTCAATACCGCCGCGCGGACCGCTATCTCGAGATCGGCGTCCTGGCAGATGATCATCGCATTCTTTCCCCCCATCTCGCAGGCGCACATCTTGCGATAATCTCTTGCGCAGGCCTCCTTGATCCTTGCTCCCACCTCGTACGAACCCGTAAAGAGCACCGCCTCCACATCCGGATGCACGACCAGGGGCCACCCGACCTCTTCCCCCATCCCCTGAACCAGGTTCAAAACCCCGGCCGGGAGCCCGGCACGCTCAAAGCACTCGACCAGCTTTTGCCCCACGAGCGGGGTATCCTCCGAGGGCTTGAACACTACTGTATTCCCTTGGAGGAGGGAAGGAGTGATGAGCCAGATGGGGATGGCAACGGGAAAGTTCCAGGGCGTGATGACCGCCACCACCCCCTTCGGTTTTCGAAACATGTAGGCGTCCTTTTCGGCGATCTCTGAGGAAACCACCTCCCCATAGGCCATCCGGGCATGCCCGAACATATATTGGGCCATATGAATCCCCTCGACGACATCGGCCCTCGCCTCGTTCAGGGACTTGCCCGCCTCCTTCGCCACCAACCGGGCCATCTCGCCCATCTCGACTTTTATGACTTCTATGACGCGATCAAGAAACTCCCCCCGCCCTATCCGGGAGCGGGCACGCCAGCCCGGGAAGGCCTCCTTCGCCGAGGCGACCGCCTGTTCTGCCTCGGCTCGATGGGACACAGGAAAGGTCCCCAGAATTTCCTCGGTGTTCGCTGGGTTTCGACTCGCGAACACCCCTCCGCCTTGCCCATCGACCCACTTTCCGCCGATGTAATTCTTTCCCCCCACGGTTCTCCCTCCTTACGATTGCTGGACCAAAAGGAGTTTGTATGGCGATTCTCCGGCGACTCCTCTTGTTGAAGCCCCAGATCCGCCGGGGCCCGCATGCGCCCTCTTATCTAATAATATACGCCTTCTTCGCCTCCTGGGGGATAGGGTTGAGGAAGACCCTCGGCGCAGATCACCAGGCGGCGGGTTCCGGCTCTTACTGAGAGCAAAGTTTGTGCCTAGCTCACTGTTCGGTGGCCGGAAACGAAATACGGGCTTGGTTTCGCTGTAAGGCTTCGGCGAAGAGCGATGATCCAAGGCGGGACTCGGCGAAACGTTGGGGGGATGGCCGGTTTGTCATTGGCACATAGATTGCTCACCCGGCCGTTGGCAAAGGGCGAATGGCCCGTCTTGGGGCCAGCGATAAAGGAGTTGTGATGGGTAGAAAATCGGCAGACCGACGGCAGCACGTCCGCTTCATCGTTGCAGAGAAGAGGAAAGAGCGGGTTACCTCAGCCTACGACGCTCTTCTCATGAACATAAGTCCTAAGGGGGCGCTGATCGAGCACGACGACGTCGTCCGCCCAGGCACCACCTCCTCTTTGGAAGTCGAACTCAACGGTCAGCAGCTGAAGCTGCGGTCCCGTGTCGTCTGGTCTGCGGTCGTCCGGCAAGGACTGGATGCAGGCGGGCACGTAGCCTTGTTCTACAACACCGGCCTAGAATTTCTCGATCTGCCAGAGGAGACACGGCAGCTCATCGGCGACCACATCGACACCTTGGCCGAGCGTGGAAAGGCCATGCGGGTTGACGAAAAGTCAATCCGTCGGTCGTACACCTGCGGGGAATGTGGTGCATTATTTGAACTGGCTGACTCCGAAGTGTGCCCTGTATTCGTCGAAGCCCGAAAACGTCCGGTCCAAGTGGGGGATCTTTTCCGATATGCCCACGGAACTTGCCAGGGGACACTGCAGTACGCTTCCGGACCACTCATTCCATGGATGAGTGAAGACCAACCATAGCAGAGCCTTCGCTCGACCGATGCCCCGTGGCCCGGCACGGGGGCATTTTTATGGCATGCCGAGTTCGTAATATATTGAAAATAAAGGATTTTAGCGTCCGGGCGGGCGACTGGGCGGTACCATCGGGCGCCGGCAGCCTAGCTCCGAGTCTTCCCGAATCCTTCAAAGCATAGCACGGCAAGGACCGCGCCGGCAGCAGCGATATTGAAAAGCATTAGGAGAACAGAGTATTGGTGCCATTGCTGAAACAGAAGCCGCGATGGATCGTCAAGAGGGATCTTCTCGATTATGGCTCCCATAGCACGACGAAGACTCAACAGCTTTGTCCCCACGAGCTCTCGAGACACGAGTGTCGATACGGTCATTAGGACGAGCAGGATCGTCCGAATCCCCCACAAAAGCCGTCCTCCGAGCGGGCGAGTCATGGCACTCACCAACACGAGAAGCGGCCCAAGGATGTATCCGGACAGGTACAGGATGTTCAGGGTTGCAGCAACCAGATCACCTGCCTGATGACGACTCTCGAGGGTGGCAAACGCGGTGGGGGCCAGCACGAAACTGAGAAAGACCATCGCCCCAAGCCAAACTCCGGTCCCCGCGGCCAGCAATACTGGGCGCATTGTGCTCCCCACTGGCTCACAGGCCACAGATCTTTTGAATGAGGCGGTCCAACTCTTCTACAGAATAGAACTCGACCTCGATCCGGCCACGATGACCGCTCCGGACAATCCGGACCTTGGTAGCCAAGGCCCGCCGTAACTGTTCTTCCGCGTGAGCCAGGTCCGGTGCCTGCCGAGTCAGGCGCTGATCCTTCGGCGGCGGCGGAGCTTTCAGCCGCTTGACCAATTGCTCAGTTGCACGGACTGAGAGCCCCCGTTTCAGGACCGCATCCCTCGCTCTGAGCTGAAGGTTCAAGCTCTCGAGGGCCAACAGGGCCCGCCCGTGGCCTGCAGAGAGCTTTCCTTCGATCAAATCTCCCTGCACTTTTGCAGGAAGCTTGAGGAGACGTACCGCATTCGCAATGGACGCCCGATCTCGCCCAACCCGGGTCGCCAGTGCCTCCTGGGTCAGCCCATATTCCTCAACCAAACGGCGATAGACGTCTGCCTCTTCAATGGGGTTTAGGTCTTCACGCTGGAGGTTTTCGATCAGGGCCACCTCCAGCATTTCTGCGTTGGAAACGTCCCGAACCACGGCTGGAACCCGTTCGAGCCCCGCCCGCTCGGCAGCGCGGACGCGCCGCTCGCCCGCCACGAGTTCGTAGCCGCCGGGTGCCTGGCGCACAATGACGGGCGAAAGGACTCCTTGGGCACGAATCGAGGTAGTGAGTTCCTCCAGCTTCTTATCGTCGAACCGCTTCCTCGGCTGGAAAGGGCTTGGACGAATCTCTGCCAAGGGGATTTCTACAATCCCCGGTTCCTCTTTTCCGAGTGGAATGAGCGCCTCAAGACCCCGACCGAGTGCCTGTCGTCCCATCGATCACCTCCTTCGCGAGATTCAAATATGCCTCAGCCCCTGCCGAGCGGATATCATATGAGATGACCGGCTTCCCAAAGCTCGGTGCCTCGCTGAGGCGAATGCTCCTCGGGATCAACGTCTGAAAGACCCGTCCAGGAAAGTTTCTGCGCACGTCTTCCACCACCTGCCGGTTGAGACTCAGGCGGCTGTCGTACATGGTAAAAAGGACTCCTTCGATTTCCAGATTGGGATTGAACGAACGGCGGACGAGGCGTAACGTGGTCAAGAGATGGGTCAGTCCCTCGAGGGCATAGTATTCGCACTGAAGCGGAATGAGGATCGAGTGGGCTGCCGTGAGGGCATTGATGGTTAAGAGACCTAAGGATGGCGGACAATCGATGAGGACATATGTGAAATCGGCGAGCAGCTCTTCCAGGGCTTTCTTGAGCCTTTGTTCCCGCCCCTCGGTCCGCACGAGCTCGATTTCCGCACCGAGAAGCTCCGAGTTTGATGGCAGAATTTTGAGAGCGGGTATCCCTGCGGGACAGAGCGCCTCGGAAGCCTTGGCCTCACCCATGAGCACCTCATAGGTGTAAGGCCCCCGCCCCTCTCGGGAAATGCCGATCCCGGAGGTCGCATTTCCCTGTGGATCCATGTCCACCAATGCTGTCCGCTTTTCTGCTGCGGCGAGACAGGCAGCGAGGTTTACTGCGGTGGTGGTCTTACCCACCCCCCCTTTCTGGTTGGTGACCGCGATTACCCGCGCCACCTAAAGCCTCCGCTCAGCATCGGCGCCAAGATAGCACGCGACTCCCTCTGAGGAAAAGGAAATTGTTTCACGTGACACCTTCCTGGTGTACCTGGGCCCCTGTTTCACGTGGAACATCCCCGGCTTTCATCATAATAAGGAGGTATCGGTCGCTGCTGGAATGGATCACCCCGTCAATCCTGAGATCCGCACGCCTGAGGGTCTCCGCCTCTCTCGGCCACTTGGGCCCCACAGGGAGGACCAGCCGGCCCTCCCTCTTGAGAAAGGGACTGCACAACGTCACGGCCGCCGGGAGCCTTGCCACGGCCCTGGCGGTCACCAGATCATACGCCTCCCTATGGGCCGGGTCATGGCGGAGAAGTTCTGCCCTCGTGTTAAGGACGGACATGCCCCGCAGATGGAGGATGCGACACACTTGTCTTAGAAAGGAAGCCTTCTTTCTCGTCGCCTCGACCAGCGTGATCGTGAGATCGGGAGCGAAAAGCTTAAGCGGAATGCCCGGAAATCCTGCCCCACTGCCGATGTCCAAGAGCTTGAGGTGAGGTCGGACCTGAAACGCCCTGAGGAGGGTCAGGGACTCCAAAATCCCGTGCTGCACTATTGCCTCATCCGTGCGAAACCCGACCAGGTTCGCCCTCCGGTTCCACCGCTTGAGCTCCCGAAGGTAAGTGACAAGTTGCTCGATCAGCGCGTCGGTGGGGGAAAGGCCCTGCCGGGTGATGCCGCGACGAAGAAGCTTCTTTACCGCCTCATCCACAGGAAACACTCACATTTGCCAAATTCGCCCAACTCCCCTTCTCCCCTGCCGCCGGGGGGGTTGCGTCTTCCATTGGCGAGGGCGCCGTCCATGTTACTTGCCGATACAAAAATCGCGAAATATCTGGTCCAATACCTCTTCGGTCACCGTCTCTCCCAGCACCTCGCCGAGAGCGCTCAGGGCTCCACGGACATCCAGGCTGACAAGCTCATACGAAAGGCCCTCTCCGAGACCCCTGCGTGCCTCGACAAGCAGCCTCTCCGCCCGTTCGAATGCTTCCCGATGTCTCGGACCCACCATAGCGATCGCCTCGCATTCTGCCTCTCCCCCGAGCTCCCGTCGAAGCTCTACCCGCAATCGCTCCACGCCTTGCCCGTTGAGGGCCGAGGTGAAGAGCGGCTGAGCCCCGAACCGATCATGGTAGGTGCCTGCCGAGTGGGCAGGGGGAAGATCGCTCTTGTTGACCACCAGGATTCGCGGGTCCTTGGGCTCTGACCAGGCGTGCACGTCGAGAGGGGTGATTTGCTCGCTGGCGTCCACGACCACAATGGTGAGATCGGCCTGTTCCAAGGCTCTGCGGGTCCGGCGAAGCCCCTCTGCCTCCACCGGATCCCGGCCGTCCTCGCGCAGCCCGGCGGTATCGATCAGCCGGATGGGGATTCCTCGGATTTCAAATTCTTCCTCCACCGTGTCCCGGGTCGTCCCCGGAACCACAGAGACAATCGCCCGCTCCCGCCCGAGGAGGGCATTCAACAGGCTCGACTTCCCCACGTTGGGCCGGCCAGCGATGACCACGGTTGCCCCCTCTCGGAGCAATCGTCCTTCCCTGGCTTTCTTGATCAGGGCGTGAAGTCCCTCCTCAATGCGATAGATCCGTTTTTCGAGCTCACCGACCTCCGGGAATTCGAGCCCCTCCTCCGGGAAATCTAACGAGGCCTCGAGGACAGCCAACAGGGATAGCAGGTCCCCACGAAGGCTCTGCACCTGTTTCGACAATCCACCCTGAAGCTGTCGGACGGCTGCCTTAAGCCCTGCCTCTGTCTTCGCCCGAACGACCTCGAGTACCGCCTCAGCCTGCGCGAGGTCGAGCCGCCCGTTCAAAAAGGCACGCCGGGTAAACTCCCCGGGCAATGCAGCCCTCGCCCCGTGACGGAGGACTACATTGAGGATCGCCTGGAGCGAGACCCGCCCGCCATGGCCGTGAAGCTCAACCACCTCTTCGCCTGTGTAGGACCTCGGAGCCCGCATGAGCAGAAGAAGAGCCTCGTCCAACACGGCCTCGCTATCCGGATCCACCACATGGCCGCGGTGAATGGTATGGCTGGCGAATTCCCGCGGGTCCGCACCCGCCGACGGCGAAAAGATTCGGGACGCCACCTCCAAGGCTTGGGGCCCGCTCAATCGGACAATGCCGATTCCGCCTTCTCCTGGTGGCGTGGCAATCGCAGCAATCGTGTCCTGAAAGGGATCCACTGCTCCGCCCTCGCTCATTCCTCTTCCTTTGCCTTGGCCTCCCTCAACGACAGGCCCAAACCCCGATTCATGTGGTATTGGTGTCCGATTTGAAGGACATTGTTTATAAGCCAATAAAGAACCAGGCCTGAGGGCATCCCCCAAAAGATGAAGGTGAACATCACCGGCATCATATAGAGCATCATCTTGGCCTGGCGCGGGTCTCCGCCAATAGGACTCATCTTTTGTTGAATGAACATGCTGACCCCCATGATCAGGGGGAGACCCCGGAACGGGAACGCCTCTCCCAGGAAAGGAATGGGGAAGGGGAACTCGAAAAGAGTATCCGGGGCCGAGAGATCATTGATCCAGAGGGCAAAGGGGGCTTGCCACAGCTCGACCGAGCTGGCGAGCGCGTTGTAAAGCGCGATAAAGATGGGGATCTGGATCAGCATGGGGAGGCAACCCCCCAAGGGATTGACTCCATGGCGTTTGTACAGCTCCATCGTCTCTTGGTTCGCCTTTTGGGGATTGTTCTTGTGTCGCTCCTTGATCGCCTGGATCTTTGGCTGAAGCGCCTGCATCGCCTGCATCGATTTGTGACTTTTTTGCGTGAGGGGGTAAAAACCGAACTTCTGCAGGATGGTAATGATGATGATGGCCACGCCGTAGTTACCAGTAAAATCATAGAGGAACCGGAGGAAATAGAGGGCCGGCCGAGCCAGAAAATCAAACCAGCCGAGATCCACGATTGCTTGAAGGTTCTTGCCTGCTTCGCGGAGTCGCGTAAGCTCCTTGGGCCCCGCGTAGAGCTGTAGCCCCACCGTCGCCTCTCCCCCGGCGGGAATTTTCATGGCCGGGTAGAGAAGGCCTACAATGGGTCTGCCGTCAGGGTCTTTGGCCACGAGACCCGAGGGGCCGGGCCCAGTCGGGATGAGTGCCGCGGCGAAGTAGCGATCCTGAAGGGCCGTCCAGGAGACGGCGCCTGGCTGGGTGAGCTCCTGCTCCACCTCTCCCATATCCGGATCCACGCGCTTTCCATCAATCAAGGCGACCGGAGCGACCGATGCCACCCCACCATCCTTGGCCCCGAGGCGGAAGCCGGGGCCCCACTGGACTCGAAGAGAGCGCTCCGCTACCACCCCCCCGAGATTCTTCAATCGCAACTCGACATCGGCCAGGTAACGCCCGGGGTGGAGGGTGACCGTCTTTCGCAGCACCATCCCCCCTGTCTCCTGAAACTCCATTACCACGCGCTGGGGCTGATTGGGATCGGTGGGTGGCCGCTCCACGACGCGATACAGCCCCTTGTTCCCCTCGCCCCCATCGACCCAGGCGGCGAAAGGAAAGACTGCCACCTCGTCCGGGAGGGTCCCCACGAGGTCAACAAGGTCAGTCGTCGGTTCTTGGTATTGATACTGCTTGAGCTGCCAACTGCGCACCCCCGCCCCCCGATTGGTCAAGGTCACCTTGAGCAGATCGGTCTCCAGGGAGATCTCCTCTTCTGCTTTTCCCCGTATGAGGGGCCCGGCAATCCGCGGGGCCTTGGCTCGGGGCCTAGGGGCCTTCGCTACAGGAGGGGGGGGAGCAATGGGCTTCGCCTCTTCAGCTACTTGCTTCTCTGGCTCGGGTGGTGGTGGCGGTGGGGTTGGCATGAAGAAGGACTGATAGACCAGGAGGACAACCACGGCCAGAATCGTGGCCAAGATGGCCCTCCGCTCCATACCTCCTCCACCGGGTTCCGGCAATTCGTTCACGACCTCCTCCAACCTAACGCACTTTTTTACCGTACCGGATCAACCCCCCCGCGGTGGAGGGGGTGACACCTCAGCAACCGCCAAACCGTCTGCATGAGTCCACGCACCAGGCCGAATCTCGTTATTGCCTCCTCAGCATAGGCCGAGCACGTGGGGACAAACCGGCAGGCGGGAGGAAAAAGCGGAGAGACAAACCGTCGATAAAGCCTGATGATTGTCAGGGCAATCCTAGCCACTAGCGTGGACGAGTTCTTCTTCATGCTCAGAGGGAAGACGGCGGAAGAGTCTGGCCCGCTTGAAGAGGTCCCGGACAATCGCCTTGAAGGTCTCGGAGTCCAGGTCAGAGAGGTCTCGATGAACCGTGACCACCAGGTCGAACCCCTCTACCATTTCGCCTCGCCCGAGTCGGACGTACTCTCGAAGCCGTCTCTTGATACGATTCCGGGCCACCGCACCGCCGAGCCGCCCAGCCACGGCCAGGCCCAGACGCCTTTCCGGGCCGCGGTGGCGGCGGATATAGAGGGTGAGGTCCCTCGAGGAAACCTTCTCGCCGGCACGCATCACTGCCCGAAACTCCCGCGTAGTGCCAATGCGATCCGCTCTCGAAAAACGCTGCCTCGTTCGTGATTGCAACCCTGGGTGTCTCTTCTTTGAAGTTACGAAACCGCGAGCCGCTTTCGCCCCTTGGCCCGCCGCCGATTCAAGATGCGCCGGCCCGCCTTGGTCTTCATCCGGCGGCGAAATCCGTGCGTGCGCTTTCGCTTAACCCGGCTCGGTTGATACGTGCGCTTCACGCGGTCTTCCCTTCTCCTTGGGTCGACGAACAAAAACGCTTAATATTATTCCTCCCTGCTCGAATTGTCAATCGCCAATCCTGGCTTTCTAGCACGTTAGGAGAGAAAATTTAGTTGTGATTGCGGGGCTGGCATGGTATAAATTTCGGGGGCTTGGTTCGCAGGGTTGTTTTGCCAACAGTAGAGAATGAGGATGTGGATAATTTTTATAAGCATTTGATTTTAAAGAGCTTTTTGGTTTTTCCACACTTGTGGACAATCTTGTGAGTAACTCAGGAGCCGTCAAGGCTTTATCGTAGAGCTTCTGGAGGGGAGATGAAAGGGTAAACGTAGTCCTGTTGCGGCTTGATGCATGTGGAAACGAGTGAGGCCGCGCCTGGAGCTGGATGGGGGGAAGCAGCTACTCTGGATGGAGGATCATTAAGGACACACGAGAGGGAGTGGACAACCGAGGGGAGGGGAAGAGGAAACCTGTGGAACAACTGAGCAGGTATCGGAGCGCATGGATGCTCCCCGACGCAATCCCCAAAATATTCGCTTCGATGTCCCAACGTCAACCTCCCACTTCTCTCCATTTTCCGCATTTCCACAAGATCTTCTATTACAAACTCCTAAGTTCTTTTCTTTATTAATCACATTTAACCATGTTGATGGAAACTCTAGGGAGGGGATAATGCATGCTCAAGTAGTACGGAATACGTTCTTGAGCGCGCTAACCCAAGTTCAAGGGGTTATTGAAGCAAAGAGGACCCTTCCAATCCTCTCGCATCTCCTCCTCAATGCAAAGGGAAGCGCGATCACGCTTTCTGGTACCGACCTCGACGTGAGCATCGACACCACCTTGGGCGGGGATGTCAAGCGCGACGGCGCCGTTGCCATCTCGGGGAAGAAACTGTACGAAATCGTCCGTGAACTTCCTGATGCGCCAATTGATCTCCGATGGGAAGAGGGGCAAAGCGTTCAGATTGTTTGTGCGAAGTCATCTTTCCGCTTGAAAGGCATCGCACCAGAGGAATTTCCAACGCTTCCCCAAATACCTGACGAGGTTGGCATCACGATTACCGCCGAGACGCTTCGAGCGATGATTCCCAAGACGCTCTTTTCCGTGTCGACGGATCAGACACGACCGACCTTGACCGGCGCTCTCCTTCAGGTGACTGAGAGAGATCTGTCTATGGTGGCGACGGACGGGCATCGCCTCTCGCTCGTCAGGGCCCCCATTACCACGGCGAAGGCAGGGGGGGAACTCGAAGCGATCATCCCACGAAAGGCCCTCGCAGAATTAGGAAAGATGCTGAAGGACGAATCAGGAGATGTTCGATTGGTTTCCCTCGATCACCAAGTCGCCTTTGTCCTTGGTGAGAGTCGTTTGATCACTCGGCTGATCGAGGGACAATTTCCCAACTATGAGCAGGTCGTCCCATCCCCGAGTGGCCCCGGGGCGCTCCTCCGTCGGGACGATCTCCTAGGTGCGCTTCGCCGCGCCTCAACCATTGCGGGGGATCGGGCAACACCAACAGTACTTGAGCTCAAGGATGGCCGGCTGCTCATCTCGTGTACGAATATTGACCTCGGCGAAGTAAAAGAGGAGCTTTTAATGGACTACCGGGGTCCAGAGATTACTGTTGGCTTCAACGGCCGATATCTCCTGGACTTTCTGGGTGTAGTCGAGGAGGCCGAGATCTCAATGCATATCCAGGATGCGCTATCACCTGCCCTGTTCGAACCGCAGAAGGGGGAGGGCTTCAACTGCGTCATCATGCCTATGCGCATTTAATCCCTCTGTCCTCCCGCCTCGACGCGTTGTGGGGGGTGATCACGGAGAAGGGCGGGGGGATTTTTTTGGGTTGACCTGGTGTGGAGGGCTCGCTGGCAAGGAGGGCGTGAAGAGGATGGCAGAAGAGCGAGAGGAACTCCAAGAGAGTGTAAGTTACGGCGCGGAGCAGATCAGGGTCCTTGAAGGGTTGGAGGCCGTCCGCAAGCGACCGGCGATGTATATCGGCGGCACCGGCCCGGAGGGGCTTCACCACCTGGTGTATGAGGTGGTGGATAACAGCGTCGATGAGGCGCTGGCAGGCTTCTGCGATCGCATCGAGGTCACCATTCACCTGGATAGCAGCGTGACGGTGGTGGACAACGGCCGCGGAATCCCCGTGGACTTCCACGAGCCGACGGGTCGGCCGGCGGTGGAGGTTGTATTGACTACCCTGCACGCCGGTGGCAAGTTCGACAGTTCCGCCTACAAGGTTGCAGGCGGCCTCCACGGTGTGGGCGTTTCGGTCGTCAATGCCCTCTCCGAGTGGCTCGAGGTGGAGATCTGGCGCGAAGGAAAGAAGTATGCGCAACGCTACGAGCGGGGGAAGCCGACAGGAGAAATCGAGCAGACCGGGAAGGCTCGAAAGAGCGGGACGCGAATTGCGTTCCGTTCAGATAGGGAAATCTTTGCGGACCAAACGTACAGCCTGGATACCCTGAGCAACCGCTTGCGGGAGCTGGCCTTCCTTAATAGGGGGCTCCGGATTATCCTGGCCGACGAACGGGTCCACGAAACCCGGGAATTTCATTATACCGGGGGGATCAAGGCCTTTGTTGAACTGTTGAACGCGAACAAGTCGGTTCTCCACCCCAAACCGATCTATATCGAGGAGACGAAGAACGGGACGATTGTCGAGGTGGCCATCCAGTACAACGACGGCTACGCCGAGACGGTCTTCTCTTTCGCCAACAATATCAATACTCACGACGGGGGCACGCACCTGATCGGCTTCCGATCAGCCCTGACCCGAACCATCAACAGCTATGCCTCAGCTCGAGACCTTCTCAAGAATCTCAAGGCAACCCTCACAGGTGATGACGTCCGGGAAGGGCTGACTGCTGTGATTAGCGCCAAGCTTCAAAATCCCCAGTTCGAGGGGCAGACCAAGGCCCGACTGAACAATCCGGACATGAAAGGTATTGTGGAGACGATCATCAACGAAAAGTTGGGAGAGTTCTTGGAGGAGCACCCTGGCGTCGGCCGCCGGATCGTGGAAAAGGCGGCCGAGGCGGCTCGGGCCAGGGAGGCGGCCCGAAAGGCGAAGGAGCTCGCCCGCCGCAAGGGCCCACTCAATGATGGTGACCTGCCGGGGAAGCTCGCGGACTGCTCTGAAAAGGACGCAGCCCTGTGTGAGCTTTTCCTGGTCGAGGGGGATTCAGCGGGCGGTTCGGCCAAGCAGGGCCGGGATCGGCGGTTTCAGGCCATCCTTCCCCTCCGGGGCAAGATTCTGAACACGGAGCGGGCCCGCATTGACAAAATGCTCTCCTCGGCCGAGATCCGGGTGATGGTCTCGGCCTTGGGAGCGGGGATCGACCCCGAGTTTGACATCGGCAAGCTCCGGTACCATCGGATCATCATCATGACCGATGCCGATGTAGATGGCGAACACATCCGGACCCTGCTTCTGACCTTCTTCTTCCGGCATCTCAGGCAGGTCGTGGAAGACGGGCACCTGTACATTGCCCAACCCCCTCTCTACAAGGTGAAGCGGGGCAAGATCGAGCGGTATCTCAAGGACGATCGAGCGATGGATGAGTTTCTCTTGGAGGCGGCCGCCGATGCATTGAAGGTGCGGGCCGATAAAGAAGGAACGGTGTGGAGCGGACAACGGCTGATCGGGCTCCTTCAAAAGATGACCGCGTGGCAGCAGTGCCGGCGGGTTCTCGAGCGGCGTGGGCGAAACCCTGATGTCGTTGAGGCGCTGATCGAAATCGGCGGCATCGGTCGGGGTGGGCTGAAGGATCAGACGAAGGTTGCGCGGCTGCTCGAGCGACTGCTCAAGACCTTGCGGGCCCAGGGTGAGCGGACCGCGCGGGCGGAAGGGGAGGTCGAGTGGGACGAGGACGAAGAGGCCTATCGCCTGGTGGTCAATCTCGGCGACGGGGGAGCCCAGGGGAATTGCGTCATCGACCAGGGCCTGGTGGGGTCGGTCGAGCATCGGGAGCTTGAGGCGGCGCTGACCACCCTGAAGGGGTTAGGGAAGCCGCCATTCCGGATTGACGTCGACGGGGAGACGGCACAAGTGGCCTCCTGGGGGGAACTCTACGGGACCGCGCTCGCGTTGGCCAAGAAGGGAACAGCGACGCAACGGTACAAGGGCCTCGGCGAGATGAATCCAGAGCAGCTGTGGCAGACCACCATGAACCCGGAGACGCGGACCCTGCTGCGGGTGACTGTGCAGGATGCGTTGGCGGCCGAGCAGATCTTCACCACGTTAATGGGAGAGCAGGTGGAACCGCGGCGACATTTCATCGAGACACACGCACTGGAAGTGACGAACCTGGACGTCTAAAGAAAAGGCACCCTGTGCGTTTACTTTGGAGCAATGGAGCAGCGGAACAAAGTTCGAAGGGAAATGCCCCATTGTGGTTCGACAGGGCCTTGACGGTGAGCTCAGCCGAACCGTTCGATGGTGAGCTCACGGTCGAACCGCTCACCACCCCGAGCCGTTCGAGAGCCTCACGGCCGCGAGGAAGATCGAGGGGCGGTCTGATGTTCTCCTGCTTGATTGTCACAAGATGAAGTGCGTTTGTATCAGCTCTTCGAGGCCCTCGGACCTCAGGCGAGAGAGGGAGGAGGCATGCCAGAAGATCGCATTGAGCAGCCGCGAATCGGCGAGGTGAGGCCCACCGATATCCACGAGGAGATGCGTCGGTCCTACCTCGACTATGCGATGAGCGTCATCGTCGGTCGGGCGCTGCCCGACGTCCGGGATGGGCTCAAGCCGGTGCACCGTCGTGTGCTCTATGCCATGCAGGAGCTCGGGCTGGCCTTCAATCGACCCTATAAAAAGGCGGCCCGGGTGGTGGGAGAGGTGCTGGGGAAGTACCACCCCCATGGCGATACGGCCGTCTACGACACGATCGTCCGCCTGGTCCAGGACTTTTCCATGCGGTACCCGTTGATCGACGGACAGGGAAACTTCGGGTCGGTGGACGGCGACGCACCGGCGGCGATGCGGTACACCGAGGTCCGCCTGGCCAGGCTTGCCCAGGAGATGCTCCGGGACATCGATAAGGAGACGGTGGATTTTGCCCCCAACTTTGACGATACCCTTGAGGAGCCGGCCCTCCTGCCCGCGACCCTCCCGAACCTCTTGGTGAACGGGGCCTCGGGAATCGCCGTCGGGATGGCCACCAATGTCCCCCCCCACAACTTGGGCGAGGTGGTGGATGCGCTCATCCTGCAACTGGAGAACCCGGAGACGCCCTTGGCGAAGCTGATGGCGGTCCTCCCCGGACCCGACTTCCCCACGGCCGCCTTTATCCACGGGAGGGGAGGCATCGAGGAAGCCTACCGGACCGGGCGGGGCCTGATCCAGATGCGAGCCAAGGCGTTCGTGGAGAAGGGGAGAGGGGGACGGGAGAGCATCATCATCTCCGAGCTTCCCTACCAGGTGAATAAGGCGAGGCTGATCGAGCGGATCGCCGAGCTGGTCCGGGATCGAAAGGTCGAAGGGATCGCCGACCTCCGAGACGAGTCGGACCGGGAGGGGATGCGGATCGTCCTGGAACTGAGGAGGGACGAGGCGCCGCAGCCGATCCTGAACAAACTGTACAAGCAGACCCCCATGCAGTCTACCTTTGGCGTCATCATGCTGGGCCTGGTCGACAACCAGCCCAAGGTGTGTACGCTGAAACAGCTTCTCGACTACTTCATTGACCACCGACGGATCGTGGTTATCCGCCGGACCCGATTCGATCTCCGCAAGGCGGAGGAGCGGGCCCATATCCTCGAGGGGTACCGGATCGCCCTGGACCACCTCGACGAGGTCATCACCCTCATCCGCCGCTCGCGAACGGTGGAGGATGCCAGGTCGGGACTGATCCGGCGCTTCAACATGACGCAGGCCCAGGCCCAGGCCATCCTGGATTTACGGCTACAGCGGCTGACGGCGCTCGAGCGGCAAAAGATCCAGGAGGAGTATCAGGAAACGCTGCAGACCATTGCGCGATTGCAGGCCGTCCTGCAGAGCGAAGGACTCATACGGCAGATCATCAAGGAAGAACTGTTGGCATTGAAGGAGGCCTATGGTGATCCCCGGCGGACCGAGATCCTCGAGGAGACCGCAGAGATCAGCCTTGAGGACATGGTGGCCGACGAGGAGATGGTGATTACGATCACCCATGGGGGCTATATCAAACGGAGCCCGCTCACCGTCTACCGCGCCCAGCGGCGTGGCGGGAAAGGGATGACCGGCATGGCCACCAAGGATGAGGATTACGTCGAGCACCTCTTTGTGGCCACCACGCATAGCTATATCCTCCTCTTTACCAACCTTGGCCGGGTCCACTGGCTGAAAGTCCATGAGCTTCCCCAGCTCGGCCGGGCAGCGCGGGGGAAGGCTATTGCCAACTTTCTCCAGCTTCAGTCTGGCGAGCACGTCACCACCTTGATCCCCATCCGCCAGTTCGAGGTTGACCGGTATCTCGTGATGGGGACCAAGCGGGGCGTGGTCAAAAAGACGGAGCTCAACGCCTATGCGCATCCCCGGGCGGGGGGGATCATTGGCCTCTCCCTGGATGAGGGGGACGAGCTGATTGGCGTGGACATGACGAGGGGGACCGAGGAGGTCTTCCTGGGGACCCGCAAGGGGATGGCGATCCGATTCCGGGAGGCGGATGCGCGTTCGATGGGCCGGGCGGCCCGCGGAGTGACGGGGATCAGCCTCGGCCCCGGAGACCACGTGGTGGGAATGGAGATCGTCTCCGAGGGGGCACAGATCCTCACGGTGTGCGAGCGGGGATTCGGCAAGCGGACCGACGTCTCGGAGTACCGGTTGCAGGGCCGAGGCGGCAAGGGGATTATTAACATTCGGGTGACTGACAAAAACGGCCCGGTCGTGGGTATCAAGCAGGTCCGGGAGGAAGACGGAGTCATGATGATCTCCCAGGAGGGAAAGATCACTCGCCTCCATGTGAGGGATATTCGCGATACGGGTCGGGCTGCGCAGGGGGTCCGGCTCCAAGGCCTGGAGGCCGGGGACCGCGTGGCTGCGGTGACCACCCTGGTGCTTGAGGAGGATGAGGCCGCCGAAGGGGGGCCGGAGCTTGTCGAAGGCGAGCCGGAGCCAGGCACCCCTAGCGACGAGTGAGGGGTCGGGCAGTGCTGGACGTCAAGTTCATCCGGGACAATGCGGGCCTCATCCGGGAGAAGCTCCTCCAGCGAGGAACAGAGTTCGACCTGGAGAGGCTCTTAAAGCTCGACGCCGAGCGGCGGCGGCTACTGGTCGATGTCGAACAATGGCGGCGAAAAAAAAAGCTGCTCTCTCAGCAGGTCCGCGAGACCCGGGCAAGCGAAGCTGGCGGGGATGACGCGGCCGGGCTGATGACGCGCAGCCGGGAAATCTCGATCGCACTGAAGGAGAGCGAAGATCGGCTTCAGGTCATCGAAGACGAAGTACAGAACCTGCTGCTCCTAATTCCGAACACACCCCACGCCTCCGTCCCTGCTGGACGGAACCCAGAAGAAAACGTCGAGGTCCGTCGCTGGGGGACGCTGCGAGCCTTCGATTATGAGCCGAGACCTCACTGGGAGATCGGCGAGGACCTCGGGATTCTGGATCTCGCTCGGGCCGCCAGGCTCGCCGGAGCGCGCTTCCCCCTCTTGAAAGGAGAGGGAGCCCTCTTGGAGCGAGCCCTCATCAACTTCATGCTCGATCTGCATGTACGGGAGCACGGCTACACCGAGGTCTTTCCCCCGCTGTTGGTGAGCGGGGAAAGCATGACCGCGACCGGGCAGCTTCCAAAATTTTCTCAAGAACTCTTCAAAACCGCGGACGATCCCTACTGGCTTATTCCCACGGCGGAGGTCTCGGTCACCAACATCCACCGGGAGGAGATCCTGGAATCCGGAACGTTGCCGCTGAGCTATGTGGCGTATACGCCCTGCTTCCGGCGGGAGGCAGGCTCGTATGGGAAGGACACGCGGGGCATTATTCGGCAACACCAGTTCAACAAAGTCGAGCTGGTGAAGTTTGCTGAGCCGGCGAAATCATATGAGGCGTTGGAGCAACTGACGGCTGATGCCGAAGAGATCTTGAAGCAACTAGGCCTTCCCTACCGAATGGTGGTGCTCTGCACGGGCGATTTGGGCTTTGCGGCTTCCAAGACTTACGATCTCGAGGTGTGGTTTCCCAGCCAGACGGTCTACCGGGAGGTCTCTTCCTGCAGCAATTTCGAGGACTTTCAGGCTCGGCGGGCCGGCATTCGGTACCGCGCTGGGCCAGGGGCAAAGGCGCAGTTTGTTCATACGTTGAACGGCTCGGGTCTCGCTATCGGCCGGACCTGGGCGGCCATCCTCGAGAACTACCAGGAGGCCGATGGCAGCGTGACGATCCCCGAAGTCCTCAGGCCGTACATGCGCGGCCTGGAGAAAATCGAACCCCACTAGATCCCGAATCGTTCATAGTTCAGAGTTCATGGTTCATGGTAAGATAGGCGCGATGGGTTTATGCTCTGGACTCTGAACCCTCAACCCTGAACGCTGAACCGACGGAGGGGTGGCCGAGTCTGGCTGAAGGCGGCGGTCTTGAAAACCGTTAGGCGAAGAGCCTCGTGGGTTCAAATCCTACCCCCTCCGCCAAGTAATCCCGCCCCGCGGGATCATAGCCCAGAGTTGAGAGTCAAGAGTCTATAGTAAGACGGAGATATTATTTTTCCTGGTTTGATCTCTGAACCCTAGACTCTCAACCCTCGACTGACTGCACGGAGAGGTGGCCGAGTCCGGCTTAAGGCAGCCGCCTGCTAAGCGGTTGTAGGGTGATGAGCCCTACCC
>CAYGBT010000027.1:0-41786 GCA_964348275.1 uncultured bacterium | reverse complement strand
GCCGGGGTGGAGTTCGGCCAACTGGGTCCTCAGGCACAAAACGAGATCTGGAGGTGTTCCGCGACGTGCTAGAGGCCTGGCGCCGGCACATACGCGAGTCAGACCGACCCCGAGAAGATACAGTGATCAAACCGGGGGAGGCATAGTGCTTGGCCCACCGCCGGCACAATGGGAGGCGCACCTAGAGTCCCACGAGATCGAGTCCGGACCCCGCCATTCCACCTTGGCCCTCGACTCTGCAAAACAGAACCCAATCCGCTCGCACAACCCTTGGATTTCAATGACATAATAGCGACCGAGACGACCAGTGGACACCAGACCTGTCTTCGGCATTGTTTCACATCCGTGGAAGTCACCTAAACCCGGGCTATTCGTTGATCTATCATTGTGTTCAGGTTCCAATTCGATCTAACACATAGTTCATTTCAGCCCTCTTTGCGACGCTGCACAGCATCAACACTTCATAATACCATCGAAACCTCCGAAGGCACCCTTGCGCTTTCAAGAATCCATCAGGCGTCCGAATGGTATACGCTCATTGGGTAAATTTTTTTGCCTTACACGAATCTCCGTTACTGCAACTAGTAATATACTGGTCGGGGGGGTTTCTTTTGTTGCCGCCCAAATGCCACACCCACAATCAAGCCGGTTAGAAGCACTAAGGCTCCTATTGCAAACGATTTGTTCCTTTGGGAAGACTTCAATCTTTCGTTTTCCTTAGTTACGTCTTGAAACTCTTTCTGCACGGATTCCAATTTGGACCGAGTGGTATCATATGTAGACTTTAGATCCAAATACTGTGTTGCCCCCTTTTTTAGCGATTCATATTCCTTTTCCAACTTATGAAGTGCTTCAGTACTCTTTCTTAGTTTTACCGCGAGGTCTTGCTCTCGACGAACCGCTTCACTCAGTCTCTTTTGAACGGGAGTTAGCCTTTCTTTGAGCCTCGTATTCTCCTCAACTAAAGAACTGGCTCGTAATTCCCAGGGCAGACGACTTACCAAAAATCTGGTCAAGACCCAACCCTCTTTGGCGGTCTCGCCACTCTCCAAAAGGCGGACATGACTCCAGTCGCCAAGGGAATCCAGAACTTCAACAGGTTGACCCGAGGAGAGCATAGAAATAATTTTGTTTCCAACACCCGGCCCTGTACGAAAAGTGATCTTGAAGGAATCCGTCACGTATGCCTTTTCTGCCCAACTCTGCTGACTGATCAAGCACAGTCCTAAAATGAGACCTAAGATAAATTGAAATCTAGACATGTTCTGACCGCCTTTCTGACACTATTAATCTGAACCTATCCAACGTAGTCCAATCTTAGATTTACAAACAGTAAGATGATTATTACCCCACATGGTCAACACGTTTTCTAACGCACACCATAAAGTGATAACGACTCGCTTTCTGAGGGAGGGAGTATAGGGGGGATGGGTTTGTGTGTCAAGGGAAAAGCGGTGCAACATATGATGGTTCACGACTATTATTGGGTTGAGCGGGCACGTGTACAGGATGCCAGGGCTCATGAGCGCAGGCTGTTCTGCAGCTACAAGGGTTGCACCCTGTGTCTGTCTCAGCACAATTTCGGCAAACCCCTCCTGTGAATCCGAAGACAAGCTTTGAAATCATTGGCCCAGTTGTCCTGCACATAAGACGTTGAACCCTGAGTGATGCCAGGACCTTAGCAGGCGGATCAGGTCCTGGGTGATTTCCCTTTACAAAGGAGCAGTTTGAAAATCTCATCGACGAGCACTTAACGCTCGATACTAAGAAACTTTAACTTATTGCCAAACAAGAATTTGGAGAACGTATGCGTCGTAGCCGGTATAACAAGAAGAACAGGCAAGGCGATCAGGTCCTGCAATAGCACATCGGTAGCACCATGGCTCCCCGATTTCGACCTGTCTTCGGTGCGGTTGACACCCCTGGCCCAGCAGGAGATGCTTAGGCCTCCCATAGAAGATGCACGGATGGAACCGGGATAGTTCTCAACCCAGCCTCACCACAATCGTTGCCGGATCAGCAAAAAAAGCCTTCCCGAAATAAAACGGCCCGGAAGGGTTTTTTCTTTTTCAATCGAGTACTTGCAATTCTTCGCATCGTCAGGAGGCGAGCATCTCAAACCCAACCGTATTAAATCATAATCAATGCCTAACCGCAGTCATTGACATTTCCATTGCCGTTGTATCAATAGTCTAAAAAATCTCCCCCCTCCAGGCGACCCCTCCCGTTGTCTGTCGCAGGGGTGACCTCTGATTGAGGGCAGAAGTAAGCTCGCCTTAGGCAGTAGTAGTATGAAAGCGAGTGAGATTACGCCCAGCCCACCTCAGGCAATCGACGGTGCACCAAACATTCAGACGCCTTCTCGGGTGGAACACGGCCCGGGCGGGCGTTTTGCTTTTGAGAAGGGACTCACACCGAGGACATCGCCATGAGTGGGCTGATCGATCGGCGTGTCTCCCCCCGTATTTTTTGCGACCTCTGGGTGGATTACGAGGCCAGGGGTGCCCGTGCCCAGCTGGGGCGGATCATCAACCTCGGGACCGCCGGGGCGTGCCTCACGACGCAGGGGGCGATCCCCCCTGTCGGGGCCGACCTGCTCCTCTGCTTCCACTTCCCCCTCCGCAAGCGTCCGATCGAGGCTATGGGCCATGTGAGGTGGGTGACCCGAGGGACCGCCGGGGTGGAGTTCGGCCAACTGGGTCCTCAGGCACAAAACGAGATCTGGAGGTACTACGCGAAGGAGTCGGCATGGCAACGCGGCGGTGGAGTGCGATCGTTTCAGCCTTCAGGCAGAAGACGAGATCTGGAGGTGTTCCGCGACGTGCTAGAGGCCTGGCGCCGGCACATACGCGAGTCAGACCGACCCCGAGAAGATACAGTGATCAAACCGGGGGAGGCATAGTGCTTGGCCCACCGCCGGCACAATGGGAGGCGCAATAGATGTGTTAACTCTCCAATCCCCTCAATAGAGGTTCCCATTTTTGACAATCGACCGGACGGAATCGCCGATCACTGACCCGCATCCCATTGAAGGGACCGTGAAATTCCACTCCGGTATGGTAGATCACGGCCTCCTCCCCATCCGGTTGCAGCTCTAGCCGGTCGACCGCCGACCGGACCGCGCGGCACTGCACCCTCAGTTTGCGCCCTCGCAGGAGAAGGTCTACGTAAGAAACGCTCTCCAGTCGAACAAACCCGGTATGCTCAATCAGCGCCCCCCCAAGACTGACGTCCAGGATCGACACCTCATCGATCGCATTTACCCACCCCTTGGTCCTGCCTCCCACAATCCCTCGGGGATATTGCCGCCTCTCTAGCCGTTCTTGTGCCGCCACAACTCCTCGGCCCCTCTCGCGGGCCCCATCGCCCTGGAAGCTCGACAGCACGGAGAGTTCCCCCGCTGAGCCGCCTCGCTCGCCGATGCTCCCAGGAGCCCCTGATTCTACCTCCACGAACATGGTATCATGATGGTTCCACATAACCTGTCCCGCCAATTCCACGACCTGAACCTCCCCCGGGAACCGGAGTCGGACGAGTACGTCTACCCCGGGAGGCAGGGGTTGTTCTAGACCGAGGTAAAGGTGGGAGGGGGAAAGGTCCACCAGACGGGCAGTCAGAGGGGGGTGGGCGAGACCATATTGTACTTCGATCATCGGTTCGGGTTTCATCTCTTGCGCCTCTCGCAGTCTCAGGTTCTTTTTTTTCCCGAGGCAGGTAAGCAATAGGAGTGCCAGCTGCACACTCGCTTTGTTTTTAACGAATTAACGACTTCCGAGGCCTTCATTGACCAATTTTCGGCAGGGGGAGTGACCGCGGATGGGACGCAGCGGGTACCGCAAACCACCTATCGAGCCTCCTTGGGGGACCTGTCCACCTGGGTTGTGCAGGTGATGACGGTGCCCCCGAATGGGAAGCATCAGGAGCTATTCCTAAAGCTCCAACGGGAGGCACGGGGGCCAGGCGGGGACAGTGGGAGGTTGGGCATCTCTAGGGTGCATGGCCCGCCGCGAGCCGGCTGAGGAAGCGCTTATACTGTACCCGGCTGACGCCTTCTGTGAAGTTTAGGAGCTTGATACCGTGGCAGAACCTTCCTTCCGCAGTTGGCTGGGCACCCTGCCAGAGTACTGTGCCGTTGGCAATAATTGGGCCTTTGGGGAGGCTTAGCCCCAGACGCACGATCGTTCCGGGCTCCACTGTTTCGGGGAGCAGGAGCAGGAGACCGCGGAGGCTTACGTTGCCCGTGTGCCCGACGACTTCCCGGATCATCTTTGCATCCCCCCGGACGAAGCAGCGGACCGGGACCTCTGCCGGATGACGTGGATGGCGCCGGCGATGCATCTGGATGTCGCGTTGCGCCGATTCTGCGGCCAACTCTACCACGCGGCGCAGGTCCTTGGCAGGAAAGGGCTTCAGTAGAAAGAATTTGGCTCCACCGCGAAAGGCCTTGTCGATGTACGTCCAGTCCGACGAGGCCGTGATGGCGACCACGGGAATATCTCTGAGAGCGGGGTCCCGTTTCAGGTGTGTCAATGTTTTAATACCGTCGATGGCGGGCATTATCATGTCCAAGATGATGACGGCGGGCTGGACCGCCCGGGCCGCCTCAATTCCTGACGCACCATCGGGAGCCGAATGGACTTCGAACCCCGCGTCTGTGAGAATGGCAGATACAAGCTCACAGGACAGCGCATCGTCGTCAATTACCAGGATGGGCCGTCTCTTCATAGTCACCCCCAAAGAGGTTTCGAGAAGGACGGGAAGGTCGTGTGAAGCGCACCATACGAGGCTGTGCAAGGACCAAATAAGCTCAGAGAACCCTGCCTCCTAGAACACGAAGAGCGATAACTGTGCCAAGGACTCGGGTGATGAGAACGACAAGGCAACCTTTTGAATTCTCTTGCCTGACTTTTCTCTGCAGTCCTTTTTTCAGGTTACATGCGGCTATTGAGGGGGGAAAGTTCCGTCATAGTGTCAGGGGGTCGTTCTAGGCTGGACAGATTGTCACACAAGAGGTAGTAGCCTTCTTCAGCATCTGCTGATGGGTCAGAGAGAGTGATCCGCCCGAAGGGGGGCCATTCTCTCCTCCTTCGGGATGGACAAGTAGATTCCCAATACATCGGGCGCTCTCACCCGCATTGAATCGCTTGACTATTAATACCCCTAGCCCAGTCGAGGATACTTAAGCCGTCTCCAGAAGAGGGACGCATGGAACCGGGGTAGGCATAACCCCTAGCCTAGATGCGGCACAATCGTCGGCACTCTAGCCGACCGTTGGCCGTGCTCCCCAAGTTGGTACGTAACCGTCCACCCCCGTCTACAACCCTTCTCTCTGTCCTCGAATTTGCCCGACAGAACCCAATCCGCTCGCACAACCCCTTGGATTTCTCCGATACAACACTGGTCGAAACCCCCACGGGCCACCAGCGCTTTGGGTAGCACAAGGCCGCCCAGGAGACGCCCCAAAAACCTCTCCACCCTACCCTGCTTCAGTCGGAAAATATTGTGATACGGTGAGAAAGTTGGCGGGATTCGAGTTTAGGAGAGAAGTGATTGACGTTACTTGAGCATCAGCCAGGGCCGTCCGTTTACGCTGAACGTTGCGTCGACCTCCAGCGGACGTTTTCTCTCGAAGAGGACTTCCTCACGAGGCAAGGAGCCTGAGTGTGGTATATCATTCATCCCTGGTTTCCACATCCGGGCAAAGCTGCGTCCAGCCATGCATGCAAGGATGAGCAGCGCCCCAGCCTCGATCTCCTGCTCATCCAACATTTCTGAAAATGATGGCTCTGCGGTCACCTCCGACCTTCTCTCGTCATCAGCCTCTCTGGGGGGGCCTCCAACCGTCAGAGCGGTCGTGGTGGCTACCTCCCGAATCTGCCCGTCCAGAGCTTCGTCAGAACCTTGGTTGCCTTCGACATCAGTGCCGCAAGGGAAAAGATCGGCAAGCCCTTTCATGGCCAGTAAGGGATTCATATCGCCTCCTGTTTGTGTCTGAAAGTTGCAAGATGCGGACCATTGCTCCTAGTGAGGAGCGGACGCTTTGCATACCCAGTAGGCCTGGGAATTTAGGAGCTTACCGCGCAAGACAAAGCGGGCTTCGCGAAGCGTCCCGCTTGCCCTATGGTGGTCGAAGACGCAACAGTGAGGGACAGATGCCACAATCGGACTTCCATCTGATGACGAGGTGGTGTAGGAGTTTAGAGCGGTGCCAGGGGAATGAGCAAAGAAACGGAGAAGCGAGGGAGGGAAGCAATGACTGAGGCAAGGATGAAAGCCGTAGTCGAACGACTGGAATCCGTGGAACGGGAAAACCGCCGATTGAAACGAGCGGGCGTGGCGGCCTTGGCGGTGGGTGCCGCTGTCGTTCTGATGGGGCAAGCCGTGCCCAGCCAGGTGGCCAAGTTGGTCGAGGCTGAACAGTTCGTGCTCCGAGATCGCAGCGGAAAGGCCCGCGCTTGGCTCAATGTCGCCGATGGTGCGGTAAACTTGGCGCTCGCCGACAAGAATGAGAGGAGCCGTACCCTGCTGTACGTCATGGCGGACGGCACAAACGGTCTGATCCTCGCCACTGAGGATGGGAAAACCCGGGTCGAGATGAAACTCGGGGCGAACAGTGTGCCGACCTTCAGCCTCACGGACAAGGACAACAGACGCATCGGGTTCTTCGTCCTTGCTGATGGCAGGCCGGCCCTCGGTCTCGTTGACCGCACGAACAGAGTGCGCTCGGCATTGGGACTCGAGGCCGACGGCAAGGTCCGCCTGATGCTTTCCGACAAGAACGCCACGGAACGTGCAGAGCTGGCCGTGCTTCCTGAGGGGACACCACGCCTCACGCTCATCGGCCATGCCGGGAGGCTTGTCTGGCACGGGCCGTAGGGCCGCGGGTCACACGGCTGTGGTCGAGGATGGTGCCCCTCTTGCTTGCCGGATACGGGTTGGCTACCGAATTGTCTGACCTATTCTCTCCCACCGCACGCGCTGAGTGGCAGTATCCCAAGACCAATAGATCCGTCTGGCCCGACCAACTATCTCTTGTCTGTCCAGGAAGCCCCACAACCGGCTATCCTGGCTGTCGTCCCGGTTGTCCCCAAGCACGAACAGCTTGTCTTGCGGGATAGTCGCCGGCCCGTAGGAGTCCTGAGGCGCACGGGACGCTGAAGAGCTTGCGGGCTCCGTGTACAGGGCATAGGGTTCCTCAAGCGGCTCGCCATTGATGTAGACCTGTTTGCTTTGAATTTCCACGACGTCTCCTGGGAGCCCGACGACACGTTTGATGAACCGTCGAGACTCGTCAGCGGGGTCCCTGAAGACAATGATGTCCCCTCGCTCAGGCAGCCGAGACTCAAACACCCACATCCTGCTACGGGGGATCCAGAGTCCGTACGTAAACCTGTCAACCAAAACGTGATCGCCGGCAACCAAGGTATCTGCCATTCCACCCCGGGATATTTTGAACGCTTGGACCGCACCATCTCGCACAATCGGCTGCAGGACCCACGCCATGAGCGCAATTGCTGCCAGATATACGTACCACTTGTTATACGCCCTCGGCCGGTACAGGCTTCCGAACCTCTTCGCGGTGATCATCGCATCAACGAGGATATAGAGGAACGTAGCAATGAACGTAAACAGGGGGATCGCGATGTTCAATGGGGCGCGTGGGTACTCCGTCATGATGACGAGGGAGCCAGAGACAACGACCAGAAAAAGACAAAAAAGCAGCACCCCTTTTTTCGCACGCCCGTTATATACCTGACCAAGCCCTGGCAACACGACGCTCAGTAAGGCTGCTACCCATGGATTTCTTCGCTGTCCTTCCATGACTTCAATCGCCCTTCCCCAGGAGGTCCCGCTTACCCCCCACCCCCGCGCTCTAGGATCAGGAATAGGTCCTCATGTCACATTCGTCGCCAATCTCAGGGCTATGCATGGGGTGTGCCTAGTCGGAGGGGATCGGACGTGCCCAGAGGAAAAACGGCAGTCTCCCCGGCATGAGGAAGCAGACCGCCACCCGCTCCGGGGCAAGCCACCCTCATGTCATCTTATCTTGCCCCTACCCCTCAGAGCCTTCTTGTCGGTGTGGGGTATCGCGCAGCTCCCTTGCGGAATGAGGGCTTCACGACCGAGTGGGCTCAATTTAGAATGGTCCACAACTTGCAAGATTAGTCCGGGTTCGAATCCCCACGAAAGGTCGGCGAGCAACGATTGACCAGGCGTAGGAGGTAACACAATGACCCCGAAAGAGTGGTCCATCCAGGCTTTCGAGGCCTGCGAGCACGGTGGGATGATCTGTATGATCTGTGCCGAAAGAGCCATCACTGCCGCGATTGAAGAGGCTCGAGAGGAGTGGCTGTCTGAGACCCATGAGCGAAACGGTGACGAGCAGGGAGTACGCGGCAGTCTCACGTCCGCTGCATAGACCTAAATCTGCCGCCCTTCTTCAAGGTATCCCTATCGGCGTCGCACGGGACACCGCGATCGCTCGCCCCACCACCTTTTTCCCCATCCATCATCCATAGTGACCCCATAGGGTAGCACCTTCGGTCCCTCGCTCTAGGCCTCTCGCGGCGACCCTGTGCGACGGCTTACGGCCTGGGTCCCTCCGTGTTCACGCTCCCTGCACAGAAGACGAGCACGGATCGCGCCTCGGTTTCCCAGGCCGTCGCCCGTCGAGGGGCCCCGCCGCTCCCGGCAATGTCGCTCGGGACCCACAGGTGCTGCCTTAGAACAACGGGCCAGGAGAGTCGGGTATCTGCGGGAGGGCGAGGGGAGCTGGGCCTGGACCCGGCGGAACCTGATTTGCGTCCGGCCGGGGTCCCGCCGCCGGAGCGGAGCGCAGGTGGGGGTGGCCGACCTGATGTCCGCTAGAACCGCTTGGCGTGGAAGTACCGCGTTTCGCGATGCCGACCCGTGGAATTGTTCCGCCGGGGAAGACCCACTCCCCGAGCCCTTTCGAGCTCTTGCGGAGAGGCATAGAGCGAGGGGCCGAAGGTACCGTTCCAACGACCATGAGATTCAGGCTTTTGCTGTGAACCATGAACTGTGAACTCGTGTAAACGGGACACCTTGCCGCCATCCCGTGAATTCGATAGAATGTCGGAATCTAACCAAGGCAGTGGAGAATTATTAAGGAAGAGGCAATTTCAATGATCCACCATCAGCGAGAAGGGAGGTAACCATGGCGCCAGAAGGCCAGGAGCCTTTACATGTGACCCTCCTCGCCGCCACCCTCAGTCAACTGATGCTCGGCGTTGCCAAGGAACTGTTTCCCCACCGCATGTACTTTGAGCTCGACCCTGCAGAAAAGCGGACCGTGGCCGATCAAGTTCGGAATCTCCTCCATGAGGTTCAATCCACGTTTTGGGGATCTGAACTTCTCTCTCCCCGAGGGAATGTCACCTTTCCTCCTCAACGGGAGGAGGACTATCTATAGACAAACTTCTTTCACCCCAGTGAGGGCCTTGTTAGACTATGTGGCGATTGGAGAGAGGCAAGCGCGGATCTTAGTTCCACGACGGGCGGGATTGGACACACACGGCGGAGAGGTGATGATGTCATGAGATTCAAGACCATTGTGCTCGCGGTGGCGGTCTTCGGGGCCGCAAGTTGCGCTCCCCACACCGACGAGACGATTCGGGAGTATTTCGATGATGTCGGTATCACCGCTCAGGTCAAGGCAGCCATCGCGGCGGAAGGGGTCTTGAGTTATCTGAGCATTAGCGTGGAGACGTTCCGAGGTGTCGTTCTCCTTTCCGGCTTCATTGATTCCGAACACCAGAAAAAGCGAGCTATCGAGGTTGCCAGTGGCGTCCCAGGGGTGAGGGAGGTCAAGGCCCTCCTCGTCGTGAAGTATCTCGAGAGTGGGCCAAAGTCCCAAGGCTCCAGTCCCAAGCCGTAAAGGTTAACAGATGGGGATCGGTCTACCTGATCACGACAATCCGAAGCGCAGCAGGCGGCTTTTTCTCGGATCTATACTCGTAATACTGCACAGTGACCCACCGACCCCGTTGGAGGGTTGGCGGCATGACCGTCTCTGAGGCGATCTCCGTTTCGGGGGTAATCTGAAAGACGAAATCGAGCAACCGTTCTCGGGATCGGACAACCATGTACCCCTGATCCCGATCAAATTTCACGATCTGGCCCCGCCACTCCTGAACTTCGACCGTCTCTTTCCCGAGACCGACCAAGCCCGCAGAGCAGGCGACACCCCCGACAAGCAGGCTCACTAGCAACAGTGACATGACTGGTTTCACGCGTGCATCATAGCAGGGAAAGGGATACCCGCCAAGCCCTCCTTCACTGTGAGGTTTCATGGTCCGAGACACCCCCAGAATGCTCCGGAGCCGCCTGAAAGACATTTTTGAGCAGCTGTACACGCGTATTAAGTTATTGACATAAAAAAGAAAATGAGTAAAATATTTGCAAGGGATATGTCCAGGCCCCAGGAGAAGAGGGATGCAACTGGTTCTCTTCGAGGTCCTCTGGTTCGGAGTCATATTGTTCGTCTTTTGGGTGGCGAACCGGAAGGCCCGTCGGGAAGTTGAGGATTAGTCGGTCGGAACCTCTGACCGCAACACGGAGTTATCAGAAGGGGAGAGATCCGCGGAGGGACCATGATTACTGATTATCTCTTTCTCACGCCGAGTGGCGATATCATCTATAATCTCGATGAGATCCGTCGCTACGTTGAAGAGCATTTCAGCGACCGCCGTCTGTGCCCGAACTGCGGTTGCTATTTGATTCCCACCGGGAAGAGCCACCGACTTGTCTTCCGTGTATACCGCTGCGTCAATAGTATTTGCTCCACTTCCTCCAAAACCTTCAGGCTCCGGCCCTTCTGGCAGCGGCGGGCCGCCTAGCCCGCACGTCATCTTTTTCGACCACTCCTCAAGGTCACTGTCCATTTAAGGATCCATTGTCGGTTGTCAATCGTCTTCGGGAAACAGGGGCTTGGTACATGCCGGACAAAGGGCAACCGACGGGCCGGGCTTCGCCTCATCGATCTGCCCGGTCCATCCACATGTAGGACACTTCACCGGAAAATCCATACGTTCGTCACGGGGAAAACTCAATCCCGCCGGAGATCTTGAGGGGTGGTGACGTACGAACCGCCACAGACCCGCTTGATGGCTTCGGCGGGGGCCTGACGGGCCTCGCGGTCAAACGCGGTGAGCACGTATGCGAGCCCGGCGACCACGACGGTGGCCCCACAGGTAGCCACGCGGACCGGAATCTGTACAGAACTCACCAGCACGCTAGCTGTCCCCAACGCAACAGTTTCCGCCGTAGATTCTTTTGGTTCAGTACGGTTATCCACCTTTTCCTGCGTAGATTTCTGACGATCCCCGCGCTGTGTACTTTGCGAGAAAACGAGAGCAGGGATCCCCACCACCAAGCAAATAAGCAGCGATACAGTTGCCACTTCTTTTCCCAAAGAGCTCACCCCCAACCGAGCTCCGACAATCGCTCATCCCCGATGCCAAAGTGATGCGCGATCTCGTGCAGCACTGTTCGGCGAACCTCCTCTCGAATTTCCTCATCGCTTCCGCAAGACCTCTCGATCGGTCCCTGGAAGATTACGATCTGATCAGGCATCAGGGGGCGTTCAATCCCTCGCTCGGTAAGCGGGACACCTCGGTACAGGCCAAAGAGGGTTTCCCCCGGCTCCAGGCTCAGCCCCTCCAAGTCCTCGGCCCGGGGCCACGCCTCAATGACCACCTGGACGTTGCTCAACTTGGCCCGAAACCGTGGCGGAAGACTGGCCATGGCCTCGGCTACGAGTCGCTCGAACCGCTGCCGCTCCATGGAAGCTTTCTCCTGGTGGGAGCTGCGGTCATCTTCGCGCGAATCTTTCCGCCATGTCAACGCCGTTTTTCCACGGATCTCCTTGATTCTGACACCCTCAATGCGCACACCTTGCGAACTTATATCGGATGTGCTATCTCTAAGGACTATATTGCCACAGAGGTGGACCCCATCGTCTAGCCTGGCCTAGGACACCGCTCTTTCAAGGCGGCAACGCGGGTTCGAATCCCGCTGGGGTCACCAACGCCCTGACACACAATCCCTTCTAGCACTTTGCCCACCGATGCTTGGCCCTCAAAGGTACAGTAACCATCGTGCGGGTCAAGGTCAGACGGCCCACAATCATCTTCCGTAGAATCTGCCTGGCCTGTGCCGGTTGACGCTGGAGCAAGCCCTGCCAATCGGCGAGACGCTTCCTCAAGTCCTCCTGCACCGCCTTAGGATCGAATCCAGCGACTAGCTGGAGGTTCTCAGCAGCCACTAGCCCCGCCCCTTCATCCCTCTTTTTAACCGGTCTTTGCTGGCCCACTCTTACTTCCCATTCTTTGGCCTGTTCGATTACTCTTCCCAAGCTTTCCGGCGTATTGTCACTTTCGAGCACCCCCAGAAGGCTCTTCCAGTCTTTACATGACCATGCAAACTTTTGATTGTCTCTCGGGATCGCTCTTCGACTTATAAGTACCACTTCGCATCAGATTAAATCAGATAACACCTCATCAACAAAAGACTTAATTTTCGGACCTGGCTCTTCGATCCCTGCTGGCACTTGGGATGCACATGTGCCGGAATGTTCTAAATAGCCATATTGATCACTCCGTCCAAACTTCGAAGGACGCTAGATAAGAAATGAAGACACTACGGGGTGACCATAAGCCCAAAGACAGCATGATGGCTGACACTTATCGACATCTTCGGTGGACAGACTACCTCGTCCTTTTCTCCATGTTCGTTGCCGCGGTTCACGTGGGTGTGGGGTTTCTCGCGCCGGATCCGTACATGATCAACAGGGAAATCGACGACCCGCGCATCACTGTCTTCCTTCGCCTGCTAACCTACTGCGGAGCTTTTGCCTTCTTCAGTGGGCTCGTCGGTTGCTTCCTGTTGATACGCCTTGGGAAGGTACATCCCACACAGCTTCGCGGACTGCTTCTAGCCGGCTTGGTCGTGTGTCTCGTGGGTTATTCTTCCGTTTCGTTCTGGCATGAGGCCACCTCTGGAATCCGTTCCGCGAAGCTTTTCCATTCCTTTCTCCACATCAAGCCGCCCGAATTGCCGCCCGTCGACGAGGGTAAGAAGACGGTCTGGATCGTTTGCCTGGGTGGGTCAACCACTGCATGGGGGGATTCGAACGGAAGAGCCTGGCCCTCTCGGATCGAAGCAGCCCTGAACGATCGCTTCGAGGGGAGCAGGATCCGTGTGCTGAATCAGGGGCGGCAGTGGTACACGACCCTCCACTCTCTCATCAACTACGAGTCGAGGTTGCGTCATCTGAAACCCGACGTGCTAGTGGTCATGCACGCTATTAACGACCTTATGGTCAATGCCGACCACAGTTACTACGTGGGAGGCCCTTTCCGCGACGACTACGGCCACTATTACGGACCCTTGGCAAGGCTGGCCCGGACGCGACCTCTTGTGCAGCGGTTCCTCGAGACGATGAAGGCAAGTTGGTACTGGACGCCTCGCGAGATCATCGATACCGATCGATTTCCTGGTCTGCTTCCCTTCGAGCGAAACTTGACTCGTTTGATTGAGCTCGCTCGCTTCGATGGCGCGGAAGTGGTCCTGCTGACACAGGGCTCTCTTTACAAAAAGAAAATGACGGCCGAAGAGAAAGGCAGAATTTGGATGCAGAGGGAGAACCGCGTTGGGCCTCACAAGAAATGGAGTATTCAGACTGCTCGACGGGGAATGGAGCGTTACAACGAGCGGACCCGAGAGATCGCTCGGACAACAAAAGCTCCACTGGTTGATCTCGAAGTCGTTCTTGCAAAGACTCTCGACTATTTTTTAGACGACGCCCACTACCGCGACCGTGCATTTGATGTCATTGCTTCAGCGGTGACTCAGAGACTTGAGGAACTGCTCTCTACCGATGCAGTATCGTTGGGGCTCACCCCAGTCACGGATTCTCATCGCCCGGAACAGGTGAGGCATTAATCGTTCGTCCCCAGTATCGGCCCGAGGATTCTATGAGTGTGGGGGGCAGCCTCGGCGCCCGTGGTGTTTGGGGGGCACAAGGGAGGAGAGGAGGGTACTGGTCAGGTTGTGTCACCACCCACTGAGTAGGCTCTTTCACGCCTCGTGCAGATCTTCGGCTTTGGCGAGGATGGGGCAGGAGCTGGTTTGGCTGGTTGTCTGGAAGTACCAGCCAGACCCGAACATCAACACGGTGCCAAGTAGCAGCACGACCCCCGTGAGGGTCCACCTCAGCTTTGTTTCCCGTTCCACCTCACGCCTCTTGCTTTCCTTACGGTGCGCTCCAGATGACCTTTTCTGTGCGGCTAAGAAGAAGTCTTGATATAGAGTCTGGATGCTCAAGAGGTCTTTCCAGAGGCACAGCGGAAAGAAGTCAAGGCAAGCTGGTCGGTGCAGTAGCCGGCCGGCTCGCAGATTACCTTTTCAGCCGTCGCTCCAATTCTTGACTGATACGGATTACCGCATTCTTGTCTTTCCGGCCCAACCCGATCACCACGACGGTTAATGCGGGACCTCTCGGCGTGAGGCTCACATCCACATCAGTACCATCCGCCCGCTTGGCTTCCACGCGGCCCCCGAGCTGGTCCTTTGACCGGAGGTAGATGGTCAGTTCCAGGGCATTCAACGCCTCCAGCGTGGCTTCCCAGGTCTTGTCCAACGACGCCGAAAACTCCTGGGTGTAATTTCCGGTGATGCGGTTATACTTGCCGGGACTGCTGAGCCCCTCTGTACCGGAATAGACCGTGGAACAAGCAGTCACCACGATCATCGTCAGGATTAGGATGCTGCCCTGCAAATCCCTGTATCGCATTCCGTCCTCCCGGCCCTTGGCCTCGCATATCGATTATTACCCTGCACGAGCCCTACGTCTTCCTTGGTGAATGCCGTCATCCTTCATCAGTTGCTATCTTACGGCAACTCATCTTATTGCAGAAGGTCTATCCCCGCAAGAGCCAGCGGTGATGTCCTACCTCGTCTTACCCATACGTCAGGCCCTCCTACGATGCGCTCCAGATGCCTTTCTTGTCTTTTACCGACACAGACCATTGCAGCCTGTTAGCCAGCCATTCCCCGCTCCTGTAAGAAAATTACGGCCCCACGATCAACGGTGTGAACCCTTCCTTCTTCAGAGCCTCAAAGGCCTCCTGGGCCTCCGATCGGTTCTCATACTCCCCAATCCGCACTTGGTGTACCGAGGTGGGGGCCGCCGTGGAGAGGATCCTGGGGGTGTAATTCTTCGTTTGTAGACTGCGGGCCAAATCGATGGCCTCGTTCAGCCGAAAGGACGACCCGACGTCTAGACCGAACTTCCCATCTTCGAGTTCGACCAGGTTCGCGGAGAACCCGTCCACGTTCAGTCGGCGCGCGGTTCGCTCCGCCTCCTCGCGACTGCTGAACTCCCCCCCATAGACTCTATGGCGGGTGATGGGGGCCGTGGTCATGCGGATGACCGGAGTATATCCGAGCTTCTCCAGGCGTTTCTTGAGGATGCGGGCGTTCCGCTCAACGACCAAAGTAGCAACTTGGACGCTGTATTGCTTCTCCCTCTCGACCTCGGGCTCAGGCACCCTGGCCATCGGCTTCGGGGCCGGTTTCTCCGCCACAGGCGGGACTCGTGGTGGCTGGGGCCTTGCCTGCGTAGCCTCGGGGGGCTCGGCTACTACCGGGGGAGCCTCCTCCTGAGGACGACCAGTCACCGTGGGAGGTGCTGGGGTTGGAGGCCACTGTGCCCCCAGCCACTCGCACAACACGAAGCCTGACCTCCCCCCAGATGCTACCTCTTTAATCCTGCACCAGGCCTCCTCTGTTGAAGTGACCACAAAGTCGATCTCCACAAGGTTTCCCCGCATGAGCGTAAACACCACGTCGCTCGTTGTGGCCATCTGAGAGTACACGGACACGAAGTCCCTCTCTACGAATACGGGTCTAGGTGGGACTTCCGCCGCAGCTGCCTTGCTCACCACAGGATGTCCCTTGCAATTGATGCACACTCGATCGCCCTCCACCACGCTCTGAAACACGGACTCCGTCACCTCCACAAGGGCCAGCCCGTCTTCCGTCTTTACCCACAGAAAGTAGCGGGGCTTCTCTTTTCCCAGGCTCTCCCGGGGTGTGCTCTTTGAGGTGACCTCGTGTTTCCCGGTGGCCACACCCTCGACGGGGACAGGACCACGGCTAGAACAGCTTGCCGAGACAAGCATCGTGACCAGAAGCAGTAATGACATGGCCTCAAAACGTCTCCGCCAGTTTCTCAAATTCGTTTTCATCAGCGCCACGGCGGTCATCACGGCCAGGGCCAGGACTCCCGCTGTCTTCAAGCGGCCGTTCTCTCTCTCCAGGCCACCCAGGCGTTGTGTCAGGGTTTCCTCGTTGGCTCACTCATTATCCTCCTCTTCTTTTTCTCCCCCATCCGACTCATAAGCAGCGCCAAGCTTGACGAGTTCAGCCACCGAGCGCCCCAACCCGTTAACTCCTGGAACAAGCGCACGTGCGGTAATGTTCGTTCGGCGCAGCTTGCCGATAATCTCTTCAGGAGTATAGCGTTTTTTGCTCATCTCGACCCCCTTTTATCCCCTCCAGTCTAGCCTACTCACATCCAAGCTGGACCGGTTTGGGGGGCAGGTCACTCAAGCGGGTGCGCAAAGCTTGCACGACCGTGAAAGACATTCTAACCTCTCAGTTGGGGACCCGTGTACGTCATCACCTTTTTCGTCGCTCCTCGCGGGAAGTTACGCGGCCTACCGCCCCTCATGTCGCTTGGCATGCCAGTTGCCAAACTGGCTAGTTGCATAGGGGAAACCCTCAAAGTGCAGTCACGTCTTATCTGGTTGGCGGCGAGGGGTACTGCCTTGGAGATCCCATGATTACTGACTATCTCTTTCTCGGGCCCGATCGCGAGTTCCTGTGCACTCTCGACGAGATTCGCCGATACGTTGAAAAGCATTACTGCGACCGCCGTGTTTGCCCGAATTGCGGCTGCTATTTGATCCCCACCGGGCAGACCCACCGATCCCTTTTCCGCATGTACCGCTGCGCCAACAGCATCTGCTCCGGCGCTCTCAGGCTTTCCCGACTGTGGCCTTGCCACTCCTGGCGGGTTGCCGATATTTTAAGAGGTGCTCGGAAGATCACATTCCGAGGAGGCAACTGACGACGGTTCCTCGCTTCAATCGAGAATGTCTTATGCGTGTGCTGGGCTGGATCTGCATATTCCTAGGGGTGCTCCTTGCCATCGTGTTAATTATTTTCTCCCTAGGCTTCCTGCCTTCAGATGCGGTCGTTCTTCGCGACTCGGGAGGAACGCCCCGGGTCGAGCTAGCTGTGTGGTCTGACGGCTCGCCGAGCCTGATCTTTTACCCCAGCGCAGGAGTTAGGGAGCGCGCCACGCTGAGTACCGCGGCCCTCATCGCGGGGTTCGGTGTAGTGATCCTCGCACTCCGCCCGTCCAAGAGGAAGCGGGCACGGGACCGCCATGCCGTCGAAGAAGGAAGGAAGGCATGTCCACAATGCGCTGCTGTGGTCGATGCAATGGCCAGGGTCTGCCTCTTCTGCTCATATCCGTTTCCACTAGCGGAACTCCCATTAGAGCAGTTCGCATCAAGCCTTGGGGAAATGATCGATCAGTATTGGAAAGAGATCAACGCAATTTCGGAAGAAGCTCTCGCGGGGGGTGAGAAGCATTCAACGGATGAAATCCGCGGCAAAGTCGCCGATGTCCAGAACCGGGTCTATCGCGAATTAATGGAGAGATACGGCCGCCTCATCTTGGGGGCCACCGGAATGCTGGAACGGGAGTTGGTAGCCAGGCTGAACCAGATCAAGGAAACGAAAGAGCGCGCCGCAATGCTAAATGAGGTCATCAGCGCGATGCTCAAACCTCTACCGCGTGACTAGACGGACCGAAGGGGAGCCATAGCAGGAGGCCGTGGAAGATGGAGGAGCGTTGATAGGCTTCTCTGGGGGCTATCACATCGCCCAGTCGAGGGATCGTGTCAAGGGTGCCCTCTGCGATTAAAACCCTTGACTTTCTCTCCAAAATTGTCAGAGGGCCTATGCGCTCGTGCCCGATGCGGAATCAACACCCACCCCCCTCAACTGTGCCCACGACTAACTGAGAGGGCTAAATCCTTCCTGAAGTCCGTACTCTACCCCCACATTCAGGCCGAATCATCATAGAAACGGGCACTTTTTCAGCCACCAACAACGGCGTAAAACGGGGGAGGGGATCACTCCCCTCCCCCGTCGACTCGCGGCCAGCGACGGCCTACGGAACTACCCGGTTGCCACCGTATGAAGACCGCTGGGGGACTTCCCCCCAGCGAGACACCCTATTTCGTCTTCTTGGGGGCCGCCTTCTTCTCAGCTGCGGCTTTAGTCTTCTTGGCCAGACTACTGAGGAAGGCGCCGATTTCATTGGTGTCGGACCGCGGCAGACAACGCAGGAATTGCATCATACGTTGGTTGAGGTTGATGTTGCGCTTGCCGCGGAGATTTTTTTTGACGAAACCGCCGCTGGCGTCATTCCCGTGGCACCCGGCGCAGCCCGTGATGTAGCGCTGCTCACCGGAGACGGCCTGGGAGTTCAGGTACTCCGAGATCGCCAGAATATCCGCCTCGGGGAGTCCCTGCAGGAACTGCATCTCGAGGACGCCGTCGGGGAACCGTATCTTCTTCCTCAGGCCCCTATTCTTCGCCGCGGGGTTGCCGGAGATCGCCGCCTCGATAGAGCATTCCCGGGCACCCGTGACGCGCCGCCGGCCGAACAGCGATATAGGGGGTCAGGCTTGCGATTTGCTATTTAGGACACGCAGGAATAGAACCAGGGCAAGGGCAGTCTTTCGCCCCCCGCACAATCGACGGTACATCGAGAGAAGCACACCAGAAGCATCCCACGGGCGTGGGGCATCCTCGGCGCTCGTGGTGTTTGCAGGCCATTAGTAAGCTGACAGTGCCCTCGACTTTGCCCGCCACGGTCCAAATAGGCCTTCTCAGACCCAATCAAACCCCAGACGCGTATCGATCCCTTCCCCACTTGTACACACCAGGCAAGCTAGGGTCTGTTTGCACACCGAGGCCGTCAGAGAGGCGCTCAGAACCATAAACGGGTATTCTAGGCCTGTTTTTTACGAGTCTGGGAGGTTCCCAGGCACCCGGACGACGCCCTGGAAAGGAAAGACTAGGTTGGTGTGCAATGCCGAGCGAATCCCGCTGGGGTCACCAAGAAAACAAAAAGCGCCCGGATGACCCGGGCGTTTTGTTTTCAGAGCATTGGAACAATGGACATCGGACCATTGGGACAATACGGTCTACTGCTCCACTGATCCATTGCTCCAAGTGAACGAGACAACCTGGAGAGCATTTAGTGGGGGATCTTGCGTCTTCTCTTTCCCCATTTCGGGGTGTGAATAGTTCCATCCGCGATGTATCCCATAATCACCCGACGCGAAACCTCCGAGGGAGCCAGAAACTCCAAACCCGTCTGATAAATTAACTCTCGTTTACCTCTGGCGTCGACATCATATCGATCGACCGTGGATCGGACCACCCGACACATCAGTCCTGCCTCCCCACCGTGGACCAAATGGATCAAAAATGTCAGGAACGCTACGGTCCCGGGGCGGACGATGTTTGAGTGTTCGATCAGCACCCCGCCCATGCTGATATCGACGAGAGAGACCGGCTGGAAGGTAGCGGAGTAGAAGGGGGTAATCCGCCCCGCGGGTCGGCCCCTGACCCCCCACCGGAGATCCTGTCGCCTGTCTCGCCTCACCCGCTCACCTGCATCCATGTCTTTCCTTCTGGCCTCTCCCGCGAGTCACATGAGGCACGAGCAGGGACCTAATCGGGTGGACCTCCACGGTCATCTGCACCGGTTTTCCTATCAATCCTGCAATGAGGTGTCAAGCAATACGATGTGGCCTGACCGACCATTTTGCAGCCCTCGATCTCTGGATAGTCCCCCAAACCTGTAAAGGCTTCTAACGGTCTGCCACGCCATTTGGACCGCTGAGAACAGCTTGCTGGCGTGCGACTCCCTTTGCAACCTGGGATATTTATGAGCTTGTCTTCTCTCCTCGTCGAAATCCTTATCAGGCAGTGGGGGGCTATATCTATAACCTCACCGAAGCCGTCATAAATGACCTCTGTCATGTCAGTAACAGACCACCGTCATTTTTCTATGACCTCTCCTTGCCGTATGATGGTTTTTGAGTTGGACGCCTTTACAGGTGTCGACGCGGCCCCCAATTTGTTGTTGCGCTCGATGCCAGCAGACCCAACGGAAATAATTGCCAGCAAGCAAACGCCTTGAGCGATTCAGGCTGGTTTTTCAATTTGGGTTGGTATGAGGTCTGCACAATTTGCGGGGCCTGGACCCGGGGCGCCCATGCAGGAACCCGGCACGTAGCTCCTAATCGGCTCGGGCCTCGTGGCGATTGGCGTTGTGGCGAGGAGACGGAACCGCCGGAGGTAATCACATAGAGATGCACGGTTTCTACCAAGACGGTGTCATCCAGTTTCAGGCAGATCATCGGCCAGCCGCTCTGGACCCACTGGTCCACGGCGCCGTAGCAGACCTGCTCATTGCCTGGCGAGACCATCTCTTCTTGGCGGGCCTGGTGGGCCGCGACCCCAACCGGTACGCCGGCGTGGGCTTTGGCAACCTGAGCGGCCGCCTGCCACCCTTCCAGGGACCGCCTGGCGCGCGCCCATTCCTCGTGACCGGCACCCAGACCGGTGGGCTTCCCTCCCTGACCCTTGCAGACCTTTGCGTAGTCACTCGCTATGACCCGAAGTGCAACTGGGTGAAGAGCTTCGGATTGGTCCGCCCTTCCTCCGAGTCCATGACTCACGGCGTACTATACGATGCTCACCCGGCCATCCGGTACGTCTTCCATGGTCACTCCCCTGCCATCTGGGAGCAGGCCCTGGCTTTAGACCTCGCCATCACCGACCCGGCAGTGGGCTACGGCACGGCCGCCATGTGCCGCCAAGTAAAGCGCCTGATGCGGGACCCGGAGGTAATCCGGAAACGGGTCCTAGTGATGGGCGGCCACCGTGATGGGATCCTGGCCTTCGGGGAGACGGCGGAGGAGACGGGTCTGGCGCTCGTCGACCTCCTCGCGCAGGCCCTCTGCCTTGCCTCCCGCGGGGCCGCGAGGTAGGGAACCGGCCCAACATCTGCCTCTAGCCCTTGCAATTCAACACACCGTATGGTAGCCTTAGCCCCCCGCGCCCGTTCGGGCTCAACTTCCGCCCCGTTGATACTAATCTCTGTCAATCTGTTGCAATGTTCTTGCGGCCTTTCGGCCGAGACAGAGCGTCCCGGATGCGGCGCGAGACAATAGACAATAGGGGCCACCCGCGACCCTGATATCTTACGGCCGGGGGAGGCCAACACAAGTCATCCGCCTTCGATGAGGAGGTCAGGCCATGGCTGAAAAGGAACTCTACGAGATTGGCGAAATTCCCCCCTTGGGCTTCGTTCCCAAAAAAATGTATGCCTACGTGATCCGCCCTCAGCGTCATGGCCCGCCTCGCGAAGCCATGAAGCCCGAAGTTATTGATGTCCCTGAAATCGGTCCCAATGAAATGTTGGTTCAGGTGATGGGCGCCGGGGTGAATTATAACGGCGTGTGGGCGTCTCTCGGACAGCCGGCCTCTCCGATGCGGTTCCATAAACATCCCTTCCACATCGCAGGAAGCGATGCCGCAGGCGTAATCTGGAATGTGGGTAGCGCCGTGAACAGCGCCGTGTACCCCTGGAAGGTGGGGGACGAGGTGGTGGTCCATTGTGGGCAGACCTGCGGCCAATGCCACAACTGTAACGGCGGTGACCCCATGCTCTGTCGCGAGCAAAAGATCTGGGGATACGAAACGCCGTACGGCGCATTTGCCCAATTTAGCAAGGTTCAGGTCCAGCAATTGGTGCCCAAACCCAAGAACCTGACGTGGGAGGAGGCCGGCTGCTACATGCTCGTCCTGGCCACGGCCTGGCGGATGCTGTACGGTCATCCGCCGCACACCCTGCAGCCTGGAATGAATGTGCTCGTTTGGGGAGGATCCGGTGGACTGGGTGCCATGGCCATCCAAATCGCCCGGGCGGCCGGCGCCAACGCCATCGCGGTCGTCTCAAGCGACGAGCGGGGCAAATGGTGCCTCGAGATTGGCGCCAAGGCGTACATCAATCGGAAAAAATTTGACTGTTGGGGCCAGCTACCTCCGGTATCTGACCAGGAGGCCTACGGCGCCTATCTCAAGGAGGTCCGAAAATTCGGACAAGCGATCTGGGAGATCACCGGCAAGGGTGTCGATCCGGATATCGTTTTTGAGCATCCCGGCCAGGAGACGTTTCCTGTGAGCGCGTACGTGACACGCCGCGGGGGCTTAATCGTCTTCTGTGCCGGGACAACCGGGTTTAATCTCACGTTCGATGCCTCGCACGTCTGGATGCGCCAGAAGCGGATTCAGGGCTCGCACTTTGCCACCATGTATCAGGCCGATGCCGCGAACCACGCGGTCATGGATGGCCGCATCAAACCCGCCATGTCGGAAGTCTTCGAATGGGACCGCATTCCCGAGGCCCATGATCTCATGATGAATAACGTCCACCCACCGGGGAACATGGCGTTGATGGTTCAGGCCCGGATGCGGGGATTGAAAAGTTTTGCAGAGCTGACCTAGCGATACAAGCCGTCAGCACAGATGGCACGTGGCATGTAGGTCTTGGGTCTGAGCTTTTGGTCTATAGCACGAACTAGGAGGAACAGCGGGGAGCTCGCCGTTCGTAGGTACTACGTGCTATAGGCTACGAGCAAGGCACCTGCCAATGGCCACGGGCTACGAGCCACACTTCTCCGCAGGGCGCTATGCCATCCGGCCTAACTTTTCCGGGCTTGGCTGCCGGCAGGGCTGTTAATACCCCCGATCGTTCCTGCTTGCCTTCGAAAAGGGGGATGCCATAGAATAAGACTTTATTTACGGGGACCCTGACCCCGGGATTGCCGTTTTGTCAACCGGAAGGGATGCTGGCCAGTGTGAAGGCCTTGGTCACGGGCGCCACCGGGTTCATCGGCAGCCACTTGGTGGAATATCTTTTGCGGCAGGGAGACGAAGTCACCTGTCTCGCTCGGAGCCAAAGTCGCTTGCGTTGGTTGGAAGGCTTACCGGTCAGGATCATCGAAGGGGATTGTACAGATCCCGACGTGGATAAACGTATCGATGATGACTTTGACTGGGTTTTTCACCTGGCAGGGCTCACCAACACTCTGCAGGTTGATGAGTATTATAAGGTCAACGGCCGGGGAACTGCCAACTTGGGGGCGATCTTAGCCCGGAGGAAACGAGCACCCCGACTGGTATACTTGAGTAGTCTGGCGGCAGCCGGTCCCAGCAATGCGGAACAACCGGTGCGGGAGTCTGATCCCCCCAAACCCGTCAGTCACTATGGACGGAGCAAGCTGGAAGGGGAGAAGGCTCTGGCTGGACTCGGGCCAGCGATTCCTTGGGTCATTGTGCGGACCCCGGTGATTTACGGCCCTCGGGACCAGGGCCTTCTGTTCTTCTATCAGCTGGCCAAATGGCGTGTGGCGTTTCGCCTGGGAGGACGACGCTTCTTTAGCCTCTGTTACGTCGAGGACTTGGTACGCGGTCTGCATGTAGCGGCCGAGCACGCGGGGAGCGGGGAGATCTACTATATTGCAGAGTCCTCTCCTCGCTCCTGGGAGGAGATATCGGAGGCTATCGCGGCGGCTCTGGGGGTTCATCCAATGACCATCCTCTTCCCACCCACTCTCCTCCCCGCCGCCGGCTGGGTCTGGGAGGGGATCGCGCGCTACACGGGGATTCAACCTCTCCTCAATCGAGACAAGGCCTGCGAATTGCGGCAACCCTACTGGATCTGTGATCCGGGAAAGGCCGCACGTGAATTAGGGTTTACCACCGCCATCCCTTTGTCCACGGGAACTCAACGGGTGGCTGAGTGGTATCAGCGTTACGGCTGGTTGTAAAGGAGAGGGCGATGGACATCTTCGATAAATGTTACCAATTCACCGATGCCAAGCACATCATGGCAGCCGGCCTCTACCCCTACTTCCAGGTGATCCGATCGGCCCAAGACCCCGAGGTCGTCGTCGACGGACAACGGATGATCATGGTGGGGTCTAACAATTATTTAGGACTGACCTCTCATCCACGCATCAAGGAGGCGGCGATCCGCGCAGTAGAAAAATACGGTACAGGATGTGCCGGATCGCGGTTCCTGAACGGAACCTTGGACCTGCACCACGAGATAGAATCCCGGCTGGCCAAGTTCAAAAAGAAAGAGGCAGCCCTCCTCTTTTCCACCGGATTTCAGACCAACCTTGGTGTCATTTCTGCCCTGGTCGGCAAAGATGATGTGGTCATCATCGACCGCTGGAACCACGCCAGCATCATCGACGGTTGCCGCCTCACCTTCGGACAGACGCTAAAGTATCGGCATAACGATATGGAGGACCTCGAGCGAATCCTGGCCTCTCACCCAGATAAGGGGAAGTTGATCGTCGTCGACGGCGTCTTCAGCATGGAGGGAGATATCGTCAAACTCCCGGAGATCGTGCGACTGGCCCGAAAGTACGGCGCCCGGGTGATGGTGGATGATGCCCACGCCACCGGCGTGCTCGGCAAGGGCGGACGGGGGACCGCAGAACACTTCGGGCTCGAGGAGGAAGTAGACATCATCATGGGGACGTGCAGCAAGGCACTGGCTGCGGTGGGCGGGTTTATCGCGTCGAGTCATGAGGTAATCCACTACGTCCAGCATAACGCCCGATCCATGATATTTAGTGCCTCCCTCCCTCCAGCCTGCGTCGCGACCATTGGGGCTGCCGTGGAGGTCATCGAGGAAGAACCGGAACGACGGGCGCAACTGTGGAAAAATACTCAGCGGGTGCAAGAAGGCTTCCAAGAGATGGGATTCGACACCGGGCTCAGCGAAACACCCATCATCCCCGTGGTCGTCGGCGATGAGTCACAGGCCTTTCGGATGGGGCGTGCACTCCATGAACAGGGGATCTTCGCCAACGTGAGCGTGAGGTCCGCCGTTCCCGAGGGACGGGCCCTCATCCGGACGAGTTATATGGCCACCCATACAGATGCCCACATCGATCAGGTCCTAGAGGCCTTTCGGATTGTTGGGAGGGAGCTTGGGGTGATTTGACAGTGGAGGTCTTCCCTGTCACCACCGACCGCGACCTGCATACCTTCCTCCACCTTCCGTGGCGCATTTACCAGAGTGATCCCAACTGGGTTCCCCCCCTCCTCTTCGAGCAACGCCAAATCCTGACCGGAAAACATCCCTTTTTTGAAAAAGCCGAGATCCGTCTGCTTCTGGCCAGGGAGGGCGGCGAGGTGGTCGGCCGTATCGCAGCGATCCTGGACGGCCACTTTCTTGAATCCCATCAGAAGCCGATCGGTTTCTTCGGGTTCTTCGAATGTTTCAACGACGGGTCGGTCACGGAGGGGCTTCTCGGGGCGGCAAGACAATATCTCAGGGAGAAGGGCATGCGGGCCATTCGGGGGCCGGTGAATCCCTCAATGCACAACTCCTGTGGCCTCCTGATCGACGGCTTCGATTCCCCACCCGCCTTTCTCATGCCCTATAATCCTCCCGAATATCAAGGTCTTCTGGAGAGAGCCGGATGTCAAAAGGCAATGGACCTACTGGCCTATACCCTCCTGCTCTCGACCGAACCACCCCCCAAGATCCTCCGGCCCGCCGAGGAAGCCCGGCGAAAGGGGATTCAGGTCCGGCCAATCGATCCGAATCGGCTGCGAGACGAGGTCCAAGCGTTCCGCGAAATTTTCAACTCGGCCTGGCAAACAAACTGGGGCTTCACTCCCATGAGCCATGCTGAGGCCCAATGGATGGCAAAGCATCTCAAGCCCTTGCTCGTGCCCTCTCTCACCCTAATCGCCGAGGCCGAGGGGGTTCCCGTCGGATTTCTGATGCACCTGCCCGACTACAACCAAGTCCTAAAACGCCTCAACGGTCGCCTGGGACTCCTTGGCCTTTTCAAATTTCTGTGGCACCGCCGCCGGATTCGGGATGCCCGTCTCCTTCTCTTGGGAGCGAAACCAGAGTACCGTGGCAAGGGGGTGGATGGGCTCCTCTGCTTGACCGCCTTTCACGCCCTGAAGAAAAAAGGCTTCACCCGGGTAGAGATCTCTTGGATCCTGGAGGACAACAAGCTCGTCCTGCGGATGGCGGAGCACCTCGGGGCGAGACCGTACAAACGGTATCGGATCTACGAACTGGCGATCTAGTCCGATGAACGATGACGACTCGACTGAGCTCGCCTAAGTCTCGCCGAAGTCGGATGCAGGAGTGGGCGCCTCGGGCAAGCCCTCCTCGTCGTCGGCGAAACAGCTTGAAGTGGCTACCCCTTCGCTGGTCTGGCGCACCGGGACGGAAGCCAGTTTTGTGGTCGTGAAGCTTGGTAGCGCCCCGCACCTCGGATGGGGATCGCCAATGTCTCGCGGTCCTGGGCTTCTCCATGGAGGCGCGGGTTTCGCCTTCCTCCGAGATCAACCTTCCCCTCACCGCGGTGAAACGGATCATACCATTGACCAGCGACCGACCACGGAAGAACAAGTTGTTGGGTATCCTGCGGTCATCGGTCATCGGTCATCGGTCGTGGCCAGCGCGCCGTCGTCACCCGCTCCAAAACAACGCAGAACACGGCCAATAGGATCCCCGCCAGGACATCAATCACGTAGTGGTACCGGAGGTACACCGTGGAGAAGATCAGGGCGATCACCACGGGGAGAAACACCCAGAAGAGGCCGCGGACATAGTGCCACGCGTAATAGAGAACCAAGAGTACGACGGCGGTGTGACCGCTCGGGAAGGCATCCTGCTTAAATCGCTCAAGAGCGTTCAAGGTATCCCTGATTGTGTCCGCCACGAAGATCCCGTGGAGATCGATCGTTTGAAGATGAGCCAATTTGAAGCGAGGGCCGACGGCAGGAATCAGAAAGTAGCCCACATATGAAAGATAAAAACCGAGGACCATCCCGAAGATCGCCCGATCAAAGTCCCATTCCTTCTGCCGCCAATAGAGGGCGACGGCCAGGATAATAGGAAGAAAGTAGTACGACGTGTACGCCCAAGTGAGGAGTTCCGTGAGCGTGGGGTGGATAAATCGCTCGAGCCAGATGGTGGGATCGACGCCCAAGAGGGCTCGATCCAGTTTGATGAGGAGGGGGTCTCGTTCGATCGGACTCGTCCATGGGAGGATATCGGCAAAGCTATCGAAGAGGATCGGAATGAAGATAATAGGGTAAAACATGTGCAATGCCGCCACGATCCGGAATCGCCCCCCATCCAGCCACCAGAGCAGAGTAAGGACCAGGGCCAGCCCACTGTATTTCGCGACCAGGGCCGACCCGTGGGGGTTTGGAGACCACGTAGCCAGCACGGTCGTGAGCAGGACGAATAGCGCAAGATACGTGATGAGATCGACCGGCTTGAGCCTCCGATAGCCTTTCATGTTCGCGCCTCCCGCGGGTACCGAGCCCTCATCTTAATGGCTTTCGGAGGTTTTTCAAGGGCAAAGCACCCCGTTTGCCGGTGCTCCTGCGAACACAAACCAGATGCGCCCACTTCAGCATGAGGGAGGACCAAAGGAAAAGGTTGAGGTAAAGGGGCAAAGGTGATATCTAAGGATGCAGGGATGTAACTGGGGAAGATAGGTCGAAGAAATAGTCCAAAGCCTGAAACACGAGAGGCATCGTACGATCACCGAGGAACCTTAAAAAGACAATCGGCGAGCGAGGCCGTGAAGGCCCGCACGGATCTCGTGGGAGACCGAAGGGAGATGACCATGGCAGACCCACAGGAAATTGGACAGGAATATGGGGACGAATACCTGATCGTCAGTGAGGAGAGGGCGCAGCCGCGGATTACGGTCGATGAAGGGATTTTCAACCGTCCCATACGCGACCTCCATTACCATCCCCCTCTGTGTATGCAGCGTACGGGGAAGCTGGCCGAGGCGGTCGAGCTCATGCAACGCCACAGTGTCGGGGCGGTGATGATTCAGGAGGGCGAAACCTTGGTCGGGATCCTCTCCGAGCGAGACATCTTGCGGAAGGTCCTGGGGAAACAAGTGGACCTACAGCAGGTTGGCGTCGAGCAGCATATGACCCCTGAACCGGAGGTTGTCATTCCTGACGACACCATCGGCCGCGCCGTTTTTGTAATGCACGGGGGAGGCTTCCGACATCTCCCCGTCGTGGATGAAAAGCAACGACCGGTGGGGATCGTCTCGGTCAAGGATATCTTGGAGTATTTCACCGGCTTCTTTGCCCACACCCTGTTGACTCGTCCTCCCAAAGCCCGCCGAGAGTATACCCCCCGCGTCGAGGGCGGCTAATTTCAGTTCACGGTTCACAGTTCGTGGTTCACGGTAAGGTCGGGTTGGTAGGGGATCGCGGTCAGCCGTCCGCAAATCATCACAGTCCATCTCACGGCGGTGAGGGGAAGGTTGACCTCGGAGGAAGGCGAAACCCGCGCCTCCATGGAGAAGCCCAGGACCGCGAGACATTGGCGATCCCCATCCGAGGTGCGGGGCGCTACCAAGCTTCACGACCACAAAACTGGCTTCCGTCCCGGTGCGCCAGACCAGCGAAAGGGTAGCCACTTCAAGCTGTTTCGCCGACGACGAGGAGGCCTTTCCCGAGGCGCCGTTACCTGAAGCGGTCGTCGGTCAACGCTTTTTCATGAGGACATGCCAGAAGGCATGGAGGGATTGACGTTCCTCCTCGATCTTCAGGATTTCGAACGCCTTCCCAAAGATTCGAGCGAAGTCGGCCTTACGGAAGAAGTGATCATAATGGTTCCGGTGAACGATCCAGTTACGGGTGCGGCGCTCACCCGGGTAGTGCTTGAAGCGGGTGCTAAACGCGGTCAGGTGAAAGTAACCGCCGGGCTTGAGGAGTGCCACGAGGCCTCGCATATAGCGGGACCAGTCGGCCTTCTTCACATGATGGAAGCACCCGCAGTCTAGGAGGGCGTCAAAGCTCCCCTCGCGAAAGGGGAGATGAAAGGCGTCCGCGCGCACAAAGCTCATGCGTGAGCGGAACGGACGAGCATCTGGTCGCGTGCAGGCCTTGGCCAAGGCGAGGGGCTCGTAGTCTACGCCCACCGCCCGCTGTCCCTCCTTCGCGAGGGAGATTGCGTGTCGTCCCTCACCGCAGCCGACGTCGAGAACGTGTGCCTCTCCGCGTTCGCGCCTGAGGCGTTTCGCGAGTCGCACCACGGCGGGCGTTGGTCTCAGTCGGGGCCACGGCGTTTCTCCCTCCTCGTAGGCCCGCCGAAAAAAAATCTTCTGTCGGTCGTAAATTGGTGTCGCCATCTCAGAAAGCCAGCGCCCGCGAGGGAAAGCGGCGGAAGTCCTCTTTGGGCCGGTTGAAGTATCCGATTTCGACCTGTGGGACCTCGCGGCGGATCGCGCGTAACAACTCCCGCATCCCGATTGCCCGCCCCCGCGGAGGAGGTAGGTTCTCGAGGTACCGACGCGGATCGATGTTCAGGTTTTTCATCTGGATGGAGTCCAAGCCCGTCTCCCCCACGAGCTGAATGAGTCCCTCGACCTCTTCCTCGCGGTCGGAGACCCCCGGAAAAACAAGGAGGTTTATGGCAGTGTAGCAGCCGTGGGCCTTGGCCGTCCGGATTGACTCAACGACATCATTAAAGCTGTAATGCCTGGGTCGATAGTAGGCCTCGTAGGCGTCGGGCTGGGTCGAGTTGAGGCTAACCCGGATGCTGTCCAGACCCGCTTGGCACAGCCGCTCGACGGTGCGGGGCAGTGACCCGTTCGTGTTCAGGTGAATCGTTCCCCGGTCCGTCTGGGCCCTCAGGCACCGCACGGTTTCCTCGATCAAACTTCCCTGGAGGAGGGGCTCTCCGTCGCAGCCCTGGCCGAAACTGACGATGGCCTCCTCCGCCTCCATAAGATGCGGTACCGCCACTGCGGTCATTTCTTCCAGCGTCGGCGCCGCCGTCACCCGCTCGTGGGAAGCTGGAACGAGTCCGTCGGGTTGAAGCGAGATGCAGCCCACACAGTCCGCATTGCAGGCGAAGGCCATCGCGAGCGGCGCCTCCCACCGGCGGTAAAAGGCGTTCTTGGCACACAGGCAGTGATACTCGGTCGCACAACGCTTTAACTGATGCAAAAGGCGGTTATATGGCTGCTCGGCCAAGCGCTCATTGATGAGGGGCAGGAGCGTCCGATCGTCGTACTGCCAGGATTCTTGGTGGTCCATCGCATCGACACGGACCCCTGCGACGACGAATTGTCCGTTTCGCCACCCCACTCCTGTGTAGGCCCACAAGGGCAGGTAGGGCGCCGCCCTCGGGTCGGGGTAGAAGGCGGCAGGCAAGAAGGTCCGCATGTATCCGGGAGGCAGGAACGCCGCCACAGCCACCGCCCGGCGCCGGCCCACTACCTTGACCGAATCGAATGCATCAGAGGCGTGGTCGTAGCCGACTGGGTGGGCCCCGGGCATCGTGAAGAGCCGGGCCCCCTCTGGGAGGGGGATTAACTCCTCGTCTGGCACTCGGAGCCACGTGTCCCCAGATGCTCCACCCATTTCCAAAGTCGGGTGGTCATAGATCCGATCTTTTCGATCTGCAAACACCAGAAAGGCCATTTGACTTTTTCCTCTGCTCTCTCCCCGAAGCGATCCGCCAGCGGGGGCGACGGGACAGGCACCGGTCAGCGTCTAGATTAAGGCGCTCTCAAGGACGATTCCCCGATCCAGCGCCCGCACCCCCGACTTCAGATCCTCTCGAAGTCCTGGGGGGAGCTCGACGGACTCGAGAAGCTGTCGCGCGAGATCGATGAGGCGTCGGAAGGCCCGGATCAGGTCCCCCTCATGCCCCCCGTAGTGGCTCTCGACGAGGTCGACCCAATCCTCCTCCCCCGCCGCCCACTCGTATGCCGCTGGGAGGTAGGTTGTATGCATGGACACCGGGAGAAAGACCCGGCGGACCTGTTGAACACTCATCACTTCTTGAGCCAACATCTCCATGTGCCGTACCCGGTCTCGAAGATGCCGCTCACGCTTGAGCAGCTGTCGGGCAAAAGGAGCCTCGGTCTCGCGAGGCTCTTCTACCAAACAGGAGAGGATGGCCATCATTTCGTGAGCCTTCAGTTCGCTGAGCACCCCAGAGAAGACCACCCGAGCAACCAGGAGCTCATTGTCGTGGCGGAGGGAAGCCACCAGCATCCCCTCTTGGGTGAGGACCCCATTCCGAAGATATGCAAAGTGTTTAAGGACTTCAACGACCCGCAGGAACTGCTCCCAATACGTATTCTTGAGATGCTCCAGCGTGCGGGTCTGGTTCCGGATGGTCTCGCTGAGCCTTCGCTCCCGCTTCAGGGCCTTTTCTAGCCGACGCCGCTCCGGGCAGCGGTGACAGCGAAGCACAGAGAGGCCGAGCGCCTTTTCCTCGATCGCCCTCTTGGTTGCCAGGTAGTCTTGGACCGGCGCGGTCTTTGCTTCATCCTCCTCTCGAAAGAAATGCCGCCGTCGCCGCCGTCCGCGTCGGTCCGTCCGGCGCTCTGCCATCCGAAGCTGATTCAGCTCTTGCCTGAGCGTCTCCAGCTCATGTCGCTTCTCCTGATAGGCGAGCAACTCCTCGAGGGTGCAACAGGGGATTTCCACTCGGCGCCTTCGCTCGAGTTTATCCTTCAGCACGTCGAGGTCCTGCTCGATCGATTGCATCCGTTTCCGATTCTGAAACTGACCGAAGCTGGATTCGATGTTCCGCCGGATATCTTCGGGACCGGTGTGCGTGAGCATCAGCAGGGCTGCGGAACTGTACCCGATGCGGAACTGACTTTCGATGGGCTCCGATTTCTTCCGGATAAGATGGAGTGTCTCATCGATGTTATCCGGGGCATCGAGGGCAATGATACACTTCCCTTCGGGATCGATGCCCCGGCGACCAGCACGGCCGGCCATCTGGGTCAGCTCATTGTGACTCAAGGTCCGGAAGCCTACATCACTCCGCTTGGTCAGGGCTTGGATCACGACGCTCTTGGCCGGCATGTGAATCCCGAGACTCATCGTCTCGGTGGCAAAGACCACCTGAACCAAACCCCGCTCGAACAAGGTCTCGGTCAGTCGCTTCAGGGCAGGAAGGATCCCCGCGTGATGAACCCCTGCACCCCGACGCAGACCGTCAAAGATCAGCTCATTAAGCTCCGACTTCGTCACCAGAGTCGAATTCTCGCTCACGAAGGTTTCGATCGCCTCATCGACCTCTCGGTACTCCTGGGGTCGCAAAAGGGAGATGCTGTCCTCCAGAAACCGTCGAAGGGCGTCCTCACACCCGGCCCGACTGAAAATGAAGTAGATCGCCGGAAGCCACCGCCGGGCCTTCAGGCTCGGGAGAAGGACCGATGGGCTTACCCGACGTCGCCCCAGCCTGCGGGGCCGGTCGCGACTGTCACGCCCCCGCATGCGAATCCCGGGGGAGCCCTGCCAGGAACGGACCGCCTGGTGCAGTTGAACGCGGGAGAGTCCATCGACCTCGAGCATCTGTGCCTCAGGACCACAGATGTGGTAGTGCAACGGGACAGGACGCCACCGATGAACGATCGCCTGAATGGGACGGTGAACCTCGGTGATCCACTCCGCAATTTCGCCGATGTTTCCCACCGTGGCGGAAAGGGCGATGAGTTGGATCTCATGGGGGCAGTTGATGATGATCTCTTCCCACACCGTGCCTCTTCCCTCGTCTCCCATGTAGTGACACTCATCCAACACCACGTAAGCGATCTCCTCCAGCGAGCGGGTGTAAAGCTTGTTGCGGAGGATCTCGGTGGTCATGACGACAAGGGGGGCAATCGGGTTGACCTTGACATCCCCCGTGAGAATCCCCACGAACTCCTCGCCATACTGCTTACAGAAGTCGGCAAATTTTTGATTGCTTAACGCCTTCAGGGGGGTGGTGTAGGCAAGGCGCCTCCCTGTGGCCAGCGCCTTATAGATCGCGAATTCGGCGATCAGGGTCTTCCCGGCTCCCGTGGGGGCAGAGACGATAACCGAGTCCCCCTCGAGAATATAGCGGATCGCCTCCTCCTGAAAGGGGTCCAGGGGAAACGGATAGCGGTCCCGAAAACTCTCTAAGAGCGCGGTGTCCATAGATGCTCGGCCGAGGCCCAGGGACAGTGTACCACACATGCTGGAAGGTGGGAATTGGCACAGACCCCGGTCAATGACACAACGGCCCGCTGGCGACGGCGAAAGCCCTTGGCTTTCGCCGAGGAATCTGCTATGGATGAAGCCCATGGATTACGAGGAACTTGCAGAAAAATCACTCGAGGGAGAGATCCTGAGTCGAGAAGAGATGCGGAGTCTCCTCGCCGCACCGGCGGAGGATATTCCCTCTCTTCTCCAAGCCGCTCTATGCGTCCGGGAGCACTTCTGCGGACGGAAGGTACACCTGCATATGCTGACGAACGCCAGAAGTGGCCTCTGCCCGGAGGACTGTCACTACTGTTCCCAGTCGGCTGTCTCAAACGCCCCCATCCCCAAGTATCCCCTGCTTTCTCGGGAGCAACTCGTGGAGGGGGCGTATCGCGCGAAGGCGGCCCGGGCCGTACGCTACTGCATTGTGACCAGCGGTCGAGGCCCCACGGACCGGGACGTCGAGGGTATCGCGTCCGTCGTCCGGGATATCCGCGATCGTGTGGAGATAAATATCTGCTGCTCGCTCGGACTCATGACCGAGGATCAAGCGAGATGCCTCAAGGCCGCTGGGGTCGAGCGCGTGAATCACAATCTCAACACCAGTCGGCGCTTCCATCCCATCATCTGCACCACGCATACGTACGATGACCGAATTCGGACGGTCGAGAATGTCCGACAAGCCGGTCTGAGCACGTGCTGCGGCGGCATTATCGGGATGGGGGAGACGGACGAGGACCTGATGGATTTGGCCCTGAGCCTCCGGGACCTCGATGTCGCATCGATTCCGGTCAACTTCCTCCATCCCATCTCCGGGACCCCGCTCGAGGGATATCAAGAGCTCACCCGCGCGCGCTGCCTCAAGGCTCTGTGCCTCTTTCGCTTTGTGAATCCCTCCAAAGAGATCCGGGTCGCGGGCGGCCGGGAACTCCATCTCCAATCGCAGCAACATCTTGCCCTATACCCTGCCAACTCACTCTTTGTGGACGGCTACCTCACGACTCCCGGCCAGTCCGCCGCCGACACCCACCGTATGATCGAGGCGCACGGCTTCAAAATCGACGACTCCATCCCCCTTTTCTCCTAGAGACCGCAAGTCGCTAGGGCCCTTGGCCCTGAGAACACCGAACTGGTCCGACTGCTCACGTGGTGGAACGTCGGAAGAGGGATGTACGGGAGAGGCGGAGGCGGAAAAGGGAGAAGAGGAAGAAATGTTCCTCCGCCGTCTTGATGTTCTCCTCAATCGACATCGTTCCCTCCCGTTTATCCATGAGGACACATCATCAGTACTGAAGTGAATCACGAAACCCGTTTCGGGGCGTGGCCAAGCCGCTTCAATGCTCGCTTGGCAGCGCGGGCTTTCTTGGGGAGTCGCCGCGGATTGCCCTTCTTCGGAGCAGGACGAGGATCGTCGTCTTCGTCTTTCTCGGGGATGGGGGGTGCGAGGACGCGAGCGAGGAACTCATCGGCGGTGATCGCAATGGCTCCTGCGCGATCGGCCGCCCGACGCACCTCCCCATCACTGGAGACGACGGCGACACCCGCGGTGGCCAGTCGTGCGATGACCTGGTCGGCCCTCTCTGGAGCGCGGGAGAAGAGCACGCGGACCCCACGGCCGCTGGACGTCGCACCGCCTCCCGGAGTCCCATCGAACACGACGGTAAACTGATCCCGTGAGGCGCGGGCGGCTTCGGCCAGCATGCGGCAGAGCGCGTCGCGTCCGGCCTGAAGACTCCGCTGTTCACGGGCCATCAATGTCGGCGCGCGGCGGATCACGTTGTAGCCATCCACCAGCCATCGCATACCAGCCCCATTGTACATCACTGGTCGACGCGGTCCAAACACGGACAGGCGCATTCGCCCCTACCAGGCGCAGCCAAAGCGCTATTCCGCAGCCACCTGCAGCAGATGTTTGGGGATCAGAAGCTTTTCCAGGCCCTCGAAGCCCCACTCGGTCATGATCGCCAGGATGGCCGCCGGAATCGCGCCCTCCAAGATGAGGGAGGTATCGTTGAGGGCCAGCCCGGTGACGATCGGCTCTCCCAAACCTCCAGCGCCGATAAAGGCGGCCAGCGTGGCTGTCCCGATGTTGATGACGGCCGCGGTCTTGACGCCGGCCAGGATGGTCGGCGCAGCCAATGGCAGCTCGACGTGCCGCAGGCGCTGCCATGCGGTCAGCCCAATCCCAACCGAGACTTTCTTCAGCACGGGGTCGATGGAAAAAAGCGCCGCAACCGTGTTCCTCAGGATAGGAAGCAGCGAATAGAAAAAGAGGGCCGCGATGGCGGGTTTCGCGCCGATGCCGAAAAGAGGAATCATCAGCGCCAACAAGGCAATGGAGGGGATCGTCTGCAAGAGCCCTGCGGTATAGATCACCGGTCTCGACAGCGCGCGAAGCCGGTAGATCACAATCCCTCCAGGGATCGCCACAGCCATGCCTGCCACCAGTGCAATGAGGGTGAGTTTGATATGTGTGACCGTCCGGAAGAGGAGGATCGCCCACTTGCTTTCTCCAACGACGTCCCCTTCACTCTTGAGCAACCCTTCTTCACGGAGAAACCGGTGCGCCACTTCCGCGAAGCTTTTCCCCTCCAGGACAACCATCCCATTGAGCGCCTGCATCTCTTCTTCGTTCAGGGTCCCGGCGAGCCCCCGAAGCGTCTGCATGATTCTCTCGTCCAGGCCGCCCCGGACGAGCGGAGCAGCGAGATATATTGGGAAGTACTGCCGGTCATCCTCCAAAAGGACGAGATCGAACTTCTTGATGTCGCCATCCGTGGAATAGACATCCGTGACGTCCAGCGTGTCTTCTCGGATCGCTTGATAGGCCAGGCCATGCTCGATTCCCACTGGCCGGACAGCGAGTCCGTAGGTTTGCGCCAGCCCGGGCCATCCGTCGTGCCGGTTCAGAAATTCATGAGTGAAGCCAAAACGCAGATCCGGGAATTTAGCCAGGTCGCTGATCGTCTTTAACCTCCGCTGCTGGGCGGCGCTTCTGCTCAGCGCGATCGCATAGGTGTTATTGAACCCGAACGAGTCAAGCAGGTCCATGTCGTACCGGCGCTTCAGGATCTCCCGGAGTTCGGCGTAGGACACGCGACGGGACAACTTCAGAATCGCCTGCTCCAGTGTTCCGGAGTATTCCGGGTAGACGTCGATTTCGTTGTTTTTCAGCGCTTCAAAACAGACGAGCGTCCCCCCGAGCCCAAACTTCCTTTCAACCTGGACACCCCGGTCCTCAAGCAACTGCGCGATGACTTCGGCCAGGATATACCCCTCGTTGAAATGCTTGGAACCGACCACAACGGTCTCACCCACCGCAGAATGGGCCGCTCCCAACAGGAGGAGGACTGCGATCAGTACAGTACACAAGGCGCGCATCTGACGACCCGGTCTCACGTCTCAAGCTGGGACTGGAAAAAATGTTGGACAAATGCGTTGGCCGGTTGGTCCAAGATCTCTGTGCACGTCCCGTGCTGCACGAGACGTCCCCGGTCCAGGACCACGAGGCGCTGCGCGATCTTTAGTGCCTCGCGAAGGTCGTGGGTCACGAGGACAATAGTCCTCGCCTCCGCATGCTGCAATTGCAGAAATTCGCGATGGATCTCGTTCCGGGTAATCGGATCGAGGGCGCCGAAGGGTTCATCGAGCACAAAGATCTGGGGATTCAACATCATGGCCCGACAGAGTCCGACCCGCTGTTGCTCTCCCCCGCTCAGCTCGTGCGGGTACCGGTAGGCATAGGAAAGCGGTAGATTTGCCAGCCTCATGAGTTCCTCGGTCCGCCCCGTGATTCGCTCCGGGTCCCATTTGGCCAGCCTCGCGAGGAGCGTGATGTTTGCCTCAACGGTCAAGTGCGGAAAGAGACCCGTCCCCTGAACCGCATACCCGATGCTGAGCCGGAGTTCAGGGAGGCGTTGATAGTCGATGGGCTTTCCGAATACAAATACGGTTCCCTGGCTCGGTGCCGCCAGTCCGTTGATCAGTTGCAGCAGCGTCGACTTTCCACTGCCGCTCGGGCCCACCACCGCCGTGGTCACAAGGTCTGTGAAGGTAAGAGAAATCTCCTGAAGGGCCGTCGCGTCTCCGTAGAACTTGCTGACGTTCTCGAATGTAATCTGTGCCATTCAATGACCGGACGATTCATCTTGCCGTGGGCATATGGTGAGTCCTTCACCGCGCGCAGGTGCGAAAACCTGCCAGTACATCGCGCCGGTCGGGCTTATAAAAATTCCGCCAGCTGTTCCGAATCATGCGTGAGCGCGTGACCCAACATCCGCCGCGCAGAACTTTGTGGGTTCCGAACCACGGCTGCGAATACTCCTTATAGGGATCGACGACGAACCCGGGATAGGGCCCGAAATCAGTGCTGGTCCATTCCCACACGTTGCCGATCATCTGCCGACAACCAAATGCGCTATCGCCATCGGGCAGCGCACCGACATCGATACACCCGCCCGCGTACCCGTCGAGGTTGGCCCGGTCAGCAAAGATGGGGTCGTCGCCCCACGGAAAGATTCGCTTGTGCCCGCTGAGTCCCCGGCCGTCGGGCGTCGGCTCGGCGCTGGCTGCGATTTCCCATTCGGCTTCAGTCGGTAAACGACGTCCTGCCCAGCGACAGTAGGCCTCGACCTCGTACCAGTTCACGTGTATGATGGGATGGTGTTCCTCCAGTGGAACCACCTCGTCATAGACCTGCCGGGCCCAACCTCCCTTGGAACCGCGCTCCCAATAGGCAGGGTGCTCGGCCCCGGCAGACTCACGCCAACCCCAGCCAGCCTCACTCCAAAACTCCCGCCGCTGATACCCCTGATCATCCACAAAGGCCGCAAACTCGCCGTTCGTCACAGGCGCCCGTGCCATGCGAAAGGGCTGGATCTCAACAGGATGGGCCCACTTCTCGTTGTCGAACACATAGGGGAGATCCGGCGTCCCACCAAGGAGGAAGGTTCCCCCTGGGATCTCCACGTCGCCCGGCAGCGTCCCCGCCATCGTCTGGGTGGGTCGGGCTCCCTCTGAGGGGATGTCGAAGCGGGGGCGCGGGTATCCCAGGGTCTGTCGCGTATAGGTAAACGCCTCATCGTGCATGTCCTCGTGGAACAGGCCAAGCCGGTAGAAGTACAGGTCTTCCTCGTCTGGAGGCATAGTGTTGATTCGCTCGAGGATGCGCTCGAGCACTGCCTGCATATATGCGAGCGTATCCACTCTCGACGGAAGGGGTAGATCCCACCGCGTGTCGTGGGGTATCGCGATGGAGTCGTACAGGGCATCGGCATCCTCGCGAATTGGCTCCTCTTTGCCACGATGCCGCAAGACCCACTTTTCCTGGAACCACGCCACATGCCCAATTTCCCACAATAGTGGATTTACGATCGCGAGACGGGGACCCATCAACTGCTCGTCACTCAGGTCAGAGATTAAGGAAAGGGTCCGGGCACGGGCGTCGGTCAGACCGTGGGCAATCTCGTCAGCAGACGTCTTGGCATGTTGAACCATGAGTTCCTCCACTTCCTGATATACATGTTGATGATCCAGATCGGCGAAACCTACGTTTCACCCCAGACGGCCTCACCTGCTTCCACCATCACCCGCAGCTTGTGTTTTTCTTCCTCCATAGAGAGACGATTGCCGATGATCGAACTGGAAAAGCCACACTGGGGACTGAGGGCTAACCGGTCCAATGGCAAGAAGCGACTCGCCTCCCCGATGCGTGCGGTCAGCTCCTCCCGCGTCTCCAGCCGCCCGGTTTTGGTGGAAACCAGCCCGAGGACAACCACCTTATCCTCAGGCACCTCCGTAAGCGGCGCGAAAGAACCAGACCGGGCATCGTCGTATTCAAGCAACAACCGCTGAGCGCGGATTCCCCGGAACATGCCTTTCGCAATCGTATCGTACCCGCCTCGTGACAACCACCGGCTGCCCTGGTTTCCCCGTCAGAGATGGAAACCAAAGGTCACCTGCGGAAAGTCGCTCATCACGGCGTTGTCCAACTCGACGCCCTGGTCCAACCAACGGTCGACGCTCCACCCCTGCAATTCGTAGAAGGTCCGGGTTTTCGGATCGATCAGTAGACCATAATGCGGCGCATCGAGCTGGATATACGTTGCCCCCAGTCGTACGAGCTCAGCAACCTCACCGCGCAGGATGTCACTCACATCGGCCAGAAAATGCTCGAGCTTAGGATAGACTTTCCTGGAGTGCTCAGACGACCAAAAGTTCGCCCACAGGCTGGGGCTCGGCAATGTGACTTTAGGGATCCGAGTCGTGCGAGCACGGAGATAGGTAAACTCTTCCGCCGAGAGGTGGCGGCGGCGGCTGAGCCTTGTGACAACGCCCAACGAGGCTGGCCGCTCGACATGCCAATCCCCCACCTCCTTATCGCCATGCCAATCGCCCCACAAAAAAGCCTCCAGGGGACATTCGCCAAAGCCATCGACGGCATCCGTCATCTGGCTTTGGAAAGACTGGCGGCGCATCTCTCCGTCGGTGACCACCTTAAGACCCACCTCCTCTTGCAGGGCCACTGCCTCATCGACGGCCCGGTCCTCGATTGCCTTGAAAGCCGGCGGCGTAATGGCACCTGCGGCGAGGTCCTGCTGGGCTGTCAGCAGCCAGGAGGGACGGAGGAGGCTCCCAACGACATCGACACGGATTGTCCTCATGGGCCTTTCTAACTCGCCCTTTCCCCGCGTTTCCGCTTCCCGAGGCGTCGAACTGAAGTGATAAGATTTTGCCGTGAGAGCAGCATTTTAGCGCACGGCTTCGGAAAGCGAAAGGGCAAAGAGGCGATTTTCATCCATATTCCATCGGATCAAACGAAGCCCGGCCTCTTCGAGCATCGTCTCGACCATCTCACGCGTGTATTTGCAGCTGATCTCCGTTCGGATCGATTCACCTTTCACAAAGCCCACAGTCAGACTTACGGCGTCAATCGAAACTTGATGTGACTCTCGGGCCACCAGGTGCATTTCGATCCGAGACTCATCTCTATTATAAAACGCCAGATGCTCAAAGCGATTCGGATCGAAGTGCGCGTTGAGGTGACGATTGATGACCAAGAGGATATTGCGGTTAAAGGCGGCAGTGACACCGGCCGCATCATTGTATGCCTGCTCGAGCACAACGACATCCTTCACCAGATCCGTGCCCAACAGGAACCGATCCTCGGGGCCGAGCATACGCGCAACATTTCTCAGAAAGCCGATGGCCTCATCAGGGGTGAGGTTCCCAATGGTTCCCCCGAGAAAGACGATGAGGCGAGGCCCCCCTTCCGGAAGTCCCTCCACCGGTTGCCCGAAGTCCCCGACCACGCCGTGAACGCGCAGTCCCGGATAATCCTCCCCGAGTGCATAGGCGGTCTGCCGGAGCTGATCCTCGCTGACGTCAATCGGCACGTAGAGATCCAGGAGTGCGGCGCGCGCCATCGCGTCGAGGAGGATGCGCGTCTTGCGAGAGCTGCCCGATCCAAATTCGACCAGGGCGGAGCATTGACACCGCGAGACGATCTCATCGGCAATCTGCACGAGGAGGGCCCGCTCCGTGCGAGTCGGATAGTATTCGGGAAGCTCGCAGATCTCCTCGAAGAGTTCCGCGCCTCGGGCGTCATAAAAGTACTTCGGCGGCAACTCCTTCGGTGTCTTGGCGAGGCCCTTCCGTACGTCCTCGGCCAGACCGGCAAAGGGACCGCCCACCCCGGAGTGGTGGCTGATCTCAATTTGTGATTCACGCTTTGAGGACGGCATGGCTACTCCGACGTCCGATGTCCAACGACAGAAGAGTAAGGGCTCGGTGGGACCATCCTCAGCGGCGCCATTATTCTCCGAGGACCTGACGCGCAGAGGCCACGTTACGCACATGTAGGCGTTGTCATTCGCCAGTGCGGGCCACCCCCACCTACGCTGCGCTTCGGCGGCAGCACCCCGGCCGACGCAAGCCAGATGTCGCCTGCCTCGGAAGGAACCCCCGCCTCGCCCTTACGGACTTCGGACCTTCACCCGTCGGTTGTCGGACTTCAGCGAGACCTCATCGAGCCCCTCGGCCTGAGGACTTCGAGTGAGCCTCAGTCGAACTCCTCGGGCCGAAGGCTCAGTCGAGCCGCTCGGTCGAGCCGTCGCCGGCCGATGGCCAACGCCATGGTCCGTTTCACGGCGGCGAGGGGAAGGCCGACCTCGGAGGAAGGCGAAACTCGCGCCTCCGTAGAAAAGCCTTGAATCCCAAGACAGCCGCGAACAACTTCCGAGATACCGGGCGCCACCAAACTACTTAATCAAAAATTTGGCTTCCGTCCCGGTGCGGCAAGCCACCGAAAGGGCAGCCACTTCAAGCTGTTTCGCCGACGACGAGGAGGGCTTTCCCGAGCCGCCCCATCCTGCGTAAGACTTCGGCGAATTCCCTTCGGGTCCGAGCGGTTGGGCCGAGACTTCGGCGAGCTCCCTTCGGGTCTGAGCCTCAGGGTCGAAGACAGTCGAGCCGCTCACCGTCGAGGCCTCCCCTCGATCCTCCCCCTCGATCTTCCTCGGGGCCGTGAGGCTCTCGAACGGCTC
>CAYGBT010000026.1:0-41956 GCA_964348275.1 uncultured bacterium | reverse complement strand
TCGCCGACCGGGTGGTGCGATACTGCGGAGATCCGGTCCTGGTTGTCCGTGCACCATAAGAACCTCCAAATGACCAAAGATCCAATTGACCCATGCAGATTCGAAGCTTGATCGGATCCGGTCTCTCAGGTCGTCGCCGCGATTCATTGAGGGCATGGCGGGGGTATGACGTCGCTTGATGTCGGGATCCTTGTCATCTACGGTGTGACTGTCACGGGCATTGGTGTCTTGTTTCATCGCCGGGCAGCGACCGTGGAAGGGTTCACTCTGGCCGGCAGACGACTCCCCGGCTGGGTGGTGGCATTATCGATCTTCGGGACGTATCTCTCTTCGATCTCATTTCTGGCGCTGCCCGGGAAGGCCTATGCCAGCGACTGGGGGGTGCTGGCGTTTTCGCTGTCCCTGCCGCTGGCGGCATGGGTGGCGGCGCATTGGTTTGCCCCACTGTACCGCAGCACCACCGATGTGTCAGCCTACGCGTACCTGGAACGCCGGTTTGGGCTGTGGGCCAGGCTGTATGCGGCGGCGTTTTACCTACTGACCCAGCTCGCCCGCATGGGGACGATTCTGTTCCTCGTGGCCTTGGCGCTGGAACGGCTAACTGGGTGGGACATTGCTGCGATCATTATCGTGACCGGGGTCCTGGTCACGGTGTACACGGTGGTCGGAGGCATCGAGGCAGTCATCTGGACTGATGCATTGCAAACCGTGGTCCTGACGACCGGGGCGATTGTTTGCGCAATCCTGCTGCTGTTTGGTCTGCCGGAAGGACCATCTCAACTTTTCGCGATTGCCGCTGAGCACAAGAAATTCTCTTTGGGGTCGTTCGACCTCGCCTTTACCGGACCAACCTTCTGGGTGGTCCTGATCTACGGAATCGTGATCAACCTACAGAACTTCGGTATCGATCAGTCGTATATTCAGCGGTACCAGACCGCCCATTCCCTCCCGGCAGCTCGCACGTCGATCTGGATCGGGAGCCTGATGTACGTGCCAGTCGGAGCCGTGTTTCTGTTTATCGGGACGGCGTTATTTTCTTTCTACACGGTGCAGCCGGCGTTGTTGCCGGCAGCCTTACAGGCTGAGGGGATGGCTGACCGGATCTTTCCGCATTTCATTGTTTCGGAGCTCCCATCCGGCTTCACGGGCCTGCTGATCGCGGCCCTGTTTGCCGCCGCCATGAGTTCGCTCGATACCTCCTTGAATTCGTCGGCCACGATCCTGATGAGCGACGTATATCGCCGCCTGGTGCGGCCGGATGCAGGGGAGCCCCAGCAGCTCCGTTTTCTCCGGATGGTGACAATCGTGTTGGGCACCCTGGGGACGACCACGGCGCTGCTCATGATCACGATCAGGAGTGCCCTGGATGTCTGGTGGAGTCTCGCAGGGATTTTTTCGGGCGGGATGCTGGGTCTGTTCCTCTTGGGGGCATTGTCACGCCGGACCGGCTCGATTCAAGCAGGCATCGGCATGGTCCTGGGAATTTTGGTGATCGTGTGGGCAGTATTTTCGAAGAAACTGGGTCTGCCGTTTGCGAACCCCTTCCATTCTCTTATGACCACGGTCTTGGGAACATTGACCATCTTTTTGGTAGGAATATTCCTCTCGCGCCATCGGCCCCGACGCGAAAACACGGTAGGGCCGGCACAGACCATCTACGATCTGTGAATTGTGTATTCTTAATTCCCACCTCCTTGCTGCTTCTGCATGCTTTTCATCATTTCTTCCATCTGCTTGCGCATTTGTTCCATCTGCTCTTGGGTCATGCCGGGGGGTGGGCCTTGGGGCATTTCGCCCCTGCCTCGCATACCCGGAGGGGGCCAGCCGGGCATCTGAGGCGTGGCCATCCGCTGGTAGCCGGGTGGGACCTCGAACAGTCGTGGATCCTGCTTTCCAATCTTGATATTCGTGTAGTCGATCCGGACGCGCCTGCCCTTTGAGGTGCCCTCCATCCGAGCGGGGACGTCATCGTTGGTCGCCCAGAGATAGCCCTCGAACCGGTGGCCTTTTTTATTTACACCTTCGATCTTGTACTTCGTCGTTGACATTCCGTTGACCGTCTCCGAGCCGATCTTGGTGATCTTGACGTTCCCTTCTCGCATCATGCGCTCGGGGTTCTGCTCCTCATCATCCCCGCTACGGCTCTCCCAGTACATTCTCTGTTCCGGCATCACGTGCCAGGTCACACCTTGGTCCCGGCGCCAGATGATGATGGTCTTACGACCGAATCCTACGGTCTCGCGCCGTTCCTTGCCGTTCGAAAAATAGACTTTCCCTGTCAAAATGATTGGCCGCCCATCCGGGTCCTTGTCCATGTCCATCCTCACGTCGGCCGAGTAGCCAACCTTGGGAAACGGGAACTGTGCCGCTCGGGCAGGGGACAATAGCATCAGGGAGAGCAGTATCGCCGCTGAGACGCCGGTGAACGTGGAAATCTTCATCGTGTCCTCCCAGTTTAATTAGAAAGAATCAGAAGCAATAGAATCAAATATATACGATCATACGTTTATACTTTACTTTAATATAAATCGTCTCGAATCGAGGAGGATTTTTGTGGTCCCACCTTGAGGAAGCCGGTGCAATGGGTATCAATGAAAGGGGGGAGATGTCAAGGGCTTTCGTGAAACCCTGGAACGAGGAAGATTATGGTCCTGAGTCAACGGGTCCGCTGGGCGCGGGCGCACTGATCCCGGCACACCGCGGGGAAGTCTCGCGAGCATGCCTGACTGCATATGCACCACCGTGTGTGGAATTTCAGGTTCGTATGTGGGCGAACCAATCTTCCGGGAAGAGAAAAGGATATGAAGGGATTTCGTCGGGCTCCGGGAACGGGGAAGGTTGTCGCTCTTCCCCGTCAAGGTCGCCCCCCGGCTCCGCCGCGTCAAATGCCTTCTTCAAATCCGGGTAGCAGGTTGGGCAGAAGGTGGCCTCGGCGACCTTGCGACGAGAATTCCTCTGAAGAACCCAACGCTCGACGAGAATTCCACAATTTCCGCAGCGGCGTTTTTCTGAAGCCTTGACCCACACCATGTCACCCTCCACTCAAAAGGACGGCTAATCGTTAGCCATCAGGAAGCAACGTGCTTCTTGAAGTAAGTATCTTGTCGGATCGGCTGAGGATGACTCTGGATCAGTGCTGTCCTGCCATCCGCAGATTTAACTGTGTAGTTCCCTGGAGGAAGGAGGATGCCAAAACCCCCGAATTCATCCGTTGTCACAGGTCGACCATTCACGGTGAACTTCAACCGGGGTTGAACTTTCCCTTCTCCATTGTAAACACGCCCATATACCAGACCGGCATCAACCGGAAATGGAAAGCAGAATGAAAAAGCCATCGGGAGCACCATACTTATCCACGGTCCCCCAATGTGCTTGCACTGAGGGCCGGACATCTCGGTACCTCCTTGCTTGATTACCCGCACTGGAGCTCTCTCTTGAAGCAGTCAGTCCCGTCATGCAACATCACTCACCAAATCAGCAGTGGCGAATATCTTCTGTAACTCGGGGGAGCAGATCGGGCAGAAGGTGGCCTCGGCGAAGTGTCCTCCGTCAAACTTTCGTAGAACCCACCGCTCAAAGACTACTCCGCACTTTTCACAATGACGCTCGTTTAGGGTCTTTTCCCACATCATGTCATCCTCCTTTTAGAATGACCGGCCTCGTACACAAGCATAAGGAAATTTCTTCTGGCTAATCTGCCTCCCGTGAGAGTCTTTCATTCTTGGTCACCTTGTCTGGCCCCTGGTTGTGTCCACGAAACTCATGGACGATTTCCAGAATCCGGGCGAGCCCCGCGGCCTTGGGGTTACCCAGATTGATGTCCCGGGCCCTCTTCAAACCTTCGGTTGGCTTGTACCAGGCAATTTCCAAGAGCTCCCCCTTCAGGTTGTAGGTCTCCGAGTAATCCACCGGACGTCGGAATCTCGGATCGCTATAGAGAAACACCACCAATTGGTTGTCCACGTTGAGCAGCCGCTGAAAAACGAAGCGCTCTTTGGCGGGGATATCGGTTGGGACAAGGACCTGATCTCCTCGGAGGTTGACCATGGTTTTTTGGTCCGCTGCGTGAAGGGCAGTTCCGCTCACGGTGAGCGTGAAGAATAGCATGGCCAGGAGGAACTCGGGCAAGCCTGTCCGGCGTCCAAGTTTCATCGTTCGCTCCTTCCAAAACAAAAAACGCCTCACAGAGGATCCATCTCCTCCTTGAGGCGTCATGGCCTTTGTCACGGGGCCCGTCCTTGGGGCCCCCGAGTTATTGTCCTATTTTGAGTCTAAATGGTGACCGAAGCCTTCCCCCCTTGTCAAGCACTTTATTAAGACCCCGGGGACGCGAAAGATTACCGTCTCTTGCGCCGAATGTGGTGGCTGTTCAAGAGGAGTTCGACGGATGCCGGAGCCACATCGTTCCTGGCGGGAATCGCTTGCCTGATGGAGTTGAGAAGGGATAAACTAATACAATATGAAACGGCGGACGCTGACCATCCACGATCATCGGCGGGAGCTTGATCAGAACCGCTACGTGTACGCCGTCCTCAGCCGTCGTTCCGGCGGCGTCTCCGTCGGGATTAACCTGAATCCCGACAAGGTCTGTAATTTCGATTGCATCTATTGTCAGGTGGACCGGACGACCCCCGGGCGATTCCAGAGGGTGGACCTCAAAATTCTCGAAGAGGAGCTGAGGGACATTCTCAGCCGGGCCAAGAGTGGCGAGCTGTTTGACCAGCCCCCCTTTTTTGGTATCCCCGAGTCGCTGCGTCAGGTCAAGGATATTTCCTTCAGCGGGGATGGCGAGCCAACGACCTACCCACGGTTCAAGGAGACAGTGGAGCTTGCCATTCACTTGAAGGAAGAGGTCGGGCTTGACCACCTGAAGATCGTGATCATCACGAATGCGACCATGTTTCATCGGCCAAAGGTCAAAGAGACGTTAGCGTTATTAGATCACCACAACGGGGAGATCTGGGCGAAGCTCGATGCAGGCACCGAGGAGTATTATCACCTGGTGGATGTGACCACTATTCCTTTCCAGCAGGTCCTCGATAACATCCTCGACGCAGCCCGGCGTCGCCCGGTGGTAATCCAGAGTCTCTTTATGAGGGTTCACGATGTGGGGCCGGATGAAAAAGAGGTTGCAGCTTTCTGCGATCGTCTTCGCGAACTTTTGGACAAAGGCGGAAAGATCAGCCTCGTTCAAGTCTATACCGTGGCCCGCCGGCCTGCCCAACCCTATGTGACTCCGCTTTCCGATGCCGAGGTGGACACCATTGCCGAGGCGGTCCGCCGCATTCCCCTTCCCGTTGCATCCTTTTATAGTGACCAGGAAGTGTAAAGCTTCCCGATCACCCACGACGCCAGGTGTTCCCAATTTCGAATTTCGAAATTCGAATTTCTGTGAACAGTGAACTGTGAATAGGCTGCGCACTGAGCGACGAAAGGAGCGACAGGGTTGGTTTACGAGGAGCGCGTTGACGAACGAGCCTCGAGCAAGCCGGCTTGCTCCAAGGCCTGTCCGATCTCGAGGCGCTCTTCGTCGGTCGGCGGCATAAGGGGTGGGCGAGGCCATCCTCCCTCGTATCCCAGCATGTCCATCGCTGCCTTCAGCCCGCCAATTCCGAAGCGGGTGGTGACAGCCTCCATCGCCGGCAGGAGCTTCAGGTGCTGCTCCTGCGCCTCGTGCATCTTTCCGTCATGGAAAAGTGAGTAAATCGTGAGACAGGCCTCCGGCGCGCAGTTGGCGATCGCGAGGATGCCGCCCCGTGCACCGAGTGAGAGCGCAGGGAGAAAGACCGGGGCTGAGCCGACGAAGAGCTGAAAATCCGGGGGAGACTGCCGAAGATACTGCGCGAAGACGGTCATATTGCCCGCGCTGTCCTTCATCCCCGCAATATTTCCATGCTCCGCCAGGCGGGCAACCGTGGGTGGATCGAGGACCACTCCCGTAAATTGCGGCACGTTGTACAGAAATACGGGGACGGGGGAGGCATCTGCCACCCGCCGATAATGCTCGATGAGGGCTCGCGGCCGCATCTGCGGCTTGTAATAGGCGGGGGTCACGACCATGACGCTATCCGCCCCGATGGCCGCAGCCCGTCGAGTCAGGGCAATGGTGGCTTCTGTCGCCTCGCACCCGGTGCCGGCGATCATCACCTTCTCGGTGGGAATGTGCTCGCGAGCGACCTCGAGCACTCGGATCTTTTCCTCGGTGGAGAGATACACAAACTCCGAGTTGCTTCCCAGGATGAGGTATCCCGCAAGGGCGGTCCGATTCCACTGCGTGATATTGGCGACCAGGGCTTGATACGATACCTCGCCCGTCTGGGTAAAGGGAGTGACCACTGGCGGGATAACGCTGCACATCTGTTGCATTTCCTTACCTCCAGGATTCACCATACCGGTAAATCCGCACAATAAAGGAAAGTCATCTTACATATTATGTCATTGGTTGCACCTTATCAAGGCTCGACACCAGACTGCATTTTCCCCATGGTACTTGGCAACAGTTTTGGCCAGAGATCCCCTTCCATCTCCTTCGGTCCATAGGCGCAGTTTCGAACCGAAACCATTGCCTGCCGGAGGTTTCGACGCTCTTCCCAGGCTATGAAATCGGTGGAGCTTGACAGTCCTGGGACCGTAACCAATAATTTAATCAGATAGAGAGATCAAGGCGGGGCGACCATAGCTTTACCATCTCTGCGGGCGTGAATATTTGAGGGCTTGGCTCTCTTGAGGAACTCCAGTCATGAATCCGGGGTGAGTACAACCCGCGTTTTGTATAATCGTCGGTACATCAGACGATGGAGACGCCCTCTCGGCCGCCACAGGGTCCGGGAGGGCGTTTTGCTTTTGGCGAAGCGGGCATCGCACGATGAGCGCTCAAACGGGCCGATCGTGACGTTCACATTTGCTTCCCCCGGTCCAGGGTTTGGGGTCGGCCTTTGAAGACCCGGTTAGGATTGCTGACATCAAAGGGCGTATCGACGGGGCAGCAGCTGGTAGAGCAGGGAGGCGGAGCGGATGAAGATCACCGAGGTACGAGCACGTGTTCTTGCTGCGAAGCCGTCAAGACCGGTCGAGTTCGGTATCGGGGTGTACGAGACGTTTATTTGTGTGCTCGTTGAGGTGCATACGAGTACAGGCCTAGTGGGCTACGGGGAAGCCATTGCGCGCCGCGGGGGGGCAATGACCAAGGCAGCCGTGGAGTCTCTCCTTGCGCCTGTCCTGATCGGTAAGGACCCTGGCAATGTCGGGGGACTATGGCAGCTTTCTCTCGACCAGCTCAGACGATGGGGCCACTCCAGAGGGGTGGTCATGGAGGCGATCAGCGGCGTTGACATCGCGCTGTGGGACGTGGTCAGCAAAGCGCAGGGGAAACCTATATGGCAGGTTCTGCACGGCGTCGGACGTCCGGCCATACCATGTTACGCCTCATCGGTATATATCAATGAGATTGACGTCATGTGCAAACAGGCTCGGCAACAGGTTGAAAGGGGATTTCGCGCGGTAAAGATCAAAATCGGCCGATCGGCGCAAGGCGGCGGCATTCAAGCAGATGTCGAGGCAGTGAAACAAATACGGGACGCGGTCGGCGCCGATGTTGAGCTGATGGTAGATGCAAATGGTGCCTATGATGCCGGGACCGCTGTCCGCGTTGCTCGTGGGCTTGAGCCATACTCCATCTCCTGGTTTGAAGAGCCCGTACCCCCTGATGATCTGGACGGTTACGCTCGGGTCCATGCGATGAGCGCTATTCCCGTCGCCAGCGGTGAGACGGAGTTTTCTGTTTTTGGCTTCCGGGATATGCTGACTCGAAGGGCTGTGGACGTGGTCCAGCCCGAAACCGCCCGGTGTGGTGGCATTACTGGAGCGTGTCAGGTCGCGACGATGGCGTTTGCCCATAATGTGGGGTTCGCGCCGCACACCGGCTTTTCGGGAGGAGTGTCCCATCTGGCCGCTGTTCATGTTGCAGTAGCGTCCCCCGTGTTGACTACGTTCGAGTACATGTTTATCGATAACCCGCTGGTCGACATTTTCGAAGGGGGGTTCCTGCGGCCTACTGACGGGATGCTTCCGATACCGGAGGAACCCGGGCTCGGACTCCAGCTGGATTTGCGGGCGATTGAGCGAGTTACCGTTCCCTGAGCGGGTCGGGCATGGTTCGCGACCCAGAAACCCATTCGGCAGCAGGAGGGACTATGATCCTCGAGAATCGAGCGAAACGAACTCTCAAGGAAGGTGGGGTGGTCATAGGGACGATGGTTGCGCAGATACGGAATCCCGCTGTCGCCCTCGTGCTGAAGGCGGCGGGCTTTGACTTTTTCTTCATTGATCGTGAGCATGGCAGTTTCAGCATCGAGACGATGGCCGACCTGATCCTTGCCGCCCGGGGCGTGGAGCTCCCCACCATCGTGCGCGTCCCATCCAGCGAAACCCAGACCCTGGCCCACCCCTTAGACCTCGGTGCATCCGGCATTCTCTGTCCCCACACCGAGACCCGAGAGGATGTTGAGCAAATCATCCGAGCGACGAAATTCCATCCGATTGGCGAGCGGGGGATGTCGCTTCGGAACGTCCATACTGGGTTTGAGAAGGGGAAGGGGGAAGAGATCGTGAGGCGGCTTAACGAGGAGACACTGATCGTCCTCCAGGTCGAGACGGCCAAGGGTGTCGATAACCTGGAGGCCCTTGTCGACGTGGATGGCGTTGATGCCGTCTTCGTCGGCCCCAACGACCTCTCCCAGACCTTGGGCATTCCGGGCCAGATCCACCATCCGGAGGTAATCAAACGGATCGAACGAGTCATCGAGGTTTGCAACAAGGCGAAGTTAGCGCCGGGGCTGCACACCTATGATCCCGAATCGGCCAAGCGGTGGCTGAAGTCAGGGATTAGGCTCTTAGGCTATGGAGGGCCCTTTGCCTTCATCATGGAGAGCGGGGCTCGAATCACATCCGAGCTCAAGAGCTTTTTGGGGGGTTCAGCATCGTGATGGGCTCCTCTGCTCACCGGCTTTCTTAGCCTCCGTCACCCTCGATTTCTTGTCGGGCAGGTGAGGACAGACGGGGGCTGGCGATCCGCGGAGTATGATGGGCCGGTCAGGCCTTCAGCAAGGAGAGGAACTCGAGATGGAGAGACGAGTCAGGCCCGGTCCCCTGCGGGATTTCTGTTCGGGAATTCTCGAGCAATTAGGCGTTCCCCACGGTGATGCGGACATCGTCGCCGACTCTCTGGTGGAGGCAGACCTCCGGGGTCTGGAGTCGCATGGTGTTATGCGCATGGGGATCTATGTGGAGCGATTGGAGCTGGGCTTGGCTAACGCAACCCCCAAGGTGGCGGTATTGGAAGAGACGCCTGCCTCTGTACTGCTCGACGGCGACCACGGTCTGGGGGCGGTGGTGGGCGTTCAGGCCATGGACCTGTGCCTGCGCAAGGCGGAGACGGCGGGCGTTGCTATGGCCGGTGTGCGGAACAGCACCCACTTCGGTGCAGCTGCCTACTATGCGATGCAGGCGCTGCCGCGCAACATGATCGGAATCGCCGTCACGAACGCCCCTGCCACCATGCCGCCGTGGGGCGGAAGGCGTCCTTACCTCGGGACCAATCCCGTGGCGGTGGCCGTTCCAGCCGGGCAGGAACTACCGGTAGTCCTGGACATGGCGACCAGCGTGGTGGCCCGTGGGAAGATCATCCTGGCGGAGAAACTGGGGCAGAGCATCCCCCTGGGCTGGGCGGTTGATCCTGCAGGCAAGCCGACCACGGACGCCTGCCGAGCGCTGGAAGGTGCAGTCCTCCCCGTCGGCGGGCCCAAAGGATACGGGATCTCCCTCATCGTGGACGTCCTGGCGGGCGTCCTGATGGGGGCCCCGTTTGGACCACATATCGGAAATCTCTACGGAAATCGGACCGAACCGCAACGCCTGGGCCATGCCTTTGGGGTCATCAATGTGGCTGCCTTTGCCGGCGTGGAGCGCTTCAAAGCCGAGATGGACCAGTTGATCCACGAGGTGAAGATCCAGCCCCGCGCGGAAGGCGTGGAGCGCATCTATCTGCCCGGCGAGATCGAGTTCGAGGCTGCCCGAGAGCGAGGGCAACGGGGCATACCCCTTCCGGAGGAGGTGTGGCAAATGCTTGTCGACTTGGGCCGGAAGTGGGGGGTTCCCTGGGAGTCGGTGGGATTGGCCGAAGAAGCGGAAAGGGGGTGAGAGAAGGCATGTATTCATGTATTGAGGTGGATCACTGGTGAACGGCAACTTCTATTGGAGGAGGAAGCAAGCAATGATACGCTGGATGATGTGGGCGGCACTGGTGCTGGGCCTGTGCGTCGGCCGGCTCGTCCCCGCCCAGGCCGCCTTTCCCGAAAAGCCGATCAACCTTACCGTAGCGTACAAGCCCGGTGGCAGCACAGATGCCGCAGCTCGGCTCCTCGGAGTCTATTTAGAAAAGTACCTGGGGCAGTCCATCGTGGTGGTCAACAAACCGGGTGCGGGCGGCCAGATCGGGTTCACAGCCCTGGCCGAGGCTCCCCACGACGGCTACACCATCGGGTTTATTAACATCCCCGCGATCCACATCGTCCAGGCAGTGCGGGAAGGTGTGCGTTACAACGTGGTCAAGAGCTTCGTGCCGATCGGGTGCAACATCGCGGACCCGAACACCCTGCTGGTCCGGGAGGATAGCCCGTTCAAGACCCTCCGCCAATTGCTGGACCATGCCAAGAAGAACCCTGGTAAGCTCGTCGCGGTGGCGGATGGGCCGCAGAGCGACGATCAACTCGCACTGCTGAAGCTGAGCCGGGCCATGGGCGTCAAATTCAGCTTCGTCCCTTACCATGGCGGGGCCCCGGCGGCAGCTGCCCTCCTGGGTGGGCACGGTGACCTACTGATCGCGAACGCCTTCGAGGTGATCAAGCAGAAGGGGAAGATGCGGGCGCTGGCGCAGTTTTGGCCCGAGCGCTACCCGCTGATCTCCCATGTTCCCACCGTGAAGGAAGAGACGGGCGTCGAAATCGTGGGATCCTCCACCCGGGGTGTAGCCGCGCCGGCTGGGGTGTCAGCAGAGCGGCTGGCCGTCCTCCGCGAGGCCTTCCGGAAGGCGGCCCATGACCCCGAGTTCAAGGCTAAGGCAGAGAAGGCTGGGCTAACGCTTACCTGGATGGACGCCAAGACGTTCGGCAAGTTCATTGCCGATGTTAACACCGACGTCGGCAAATACACCGCGGAGTTCCGGAAGAAGTAAGGTGGGGCGCAGGGGCCGCTCGCCCCGTAGGGGAGCGGCCCCGCCTAGCCTAACGAAGGCGAGATCGTGCGTCAGCTCGACCGTTGGACTGGTGCTCTCGTCGTCCTGATCTGCGCTGGGGCGTACCTCGTCACCCTGACCTACCCGGCCGGGGCCGCCAGGTTTCCGCAGCTGGTGATCCTATTCACGGCGGCCTTAGCCGGAACGCTCTGCATTCAGAGTGTTATCTCACCGTATCCGCCGCGGATGCTCGATCGTACTGCCCTTCGGGCAGCGACGCCTCGGGTGCTCTTCATGATCGGGGCCTCCGCCGCCTATATCTTCTTACTTGACGCAATCGGCTATTTTCCCGCCACGCTGGTCTACGCGATTGCGGCCATGCGGGGGCTGGGACTCCGGCGCTGGCCGATCATTCTGCTCTCGTCTGGACTCTTTCTAATTGTCGTGACCGTTATCTTCCTCTGGTGGCTCAAGATCCCACTTCCAGAGGGGAGACTCTTCTGAGGATGCGGCGATGCCGGTGAAGGCCTGGGAAGGCTTCTTGGTCGTGCTGCAGTGGCACAACCTGCTCTTCCTCCTTTTCGGGGTGGTGGGGGGAATCATCGTTGGCGCGCTTCCCGGCTTGACCGCCACGTTGGGCGTGGCGCTTCTCATCCCGTTAACCTTTGGGATGGATCCCTCAACGGGCCTCATCATGCTGGGCGGGATCTACTGCGGTGCCTTCTACGGCGGGTCCATCTCGGCGATTCTGATCCGCACTCCAGGGACGCCGGCTGCGGCGGCCACGGTGTTTGACGGCTATCAGATGACGCTCAAGGGGGAGGCAGGAAAAGCGCTCGGCGGCGCGGTCGTTTCCTCGTTCACGGGGGGGATGATCAGTGCGGCAATCCTGTTGCTCTTGGCTCCCCCCCTTGCCGAGTTCTCCCTCAAGTTCGGTCCGCCCGAATATTTTTGGCTCGCAGTCTTCGGCCTGACCATTATCGCCTCACTGAGTGGCCACTCCCTGGTCAAAGGCCTGATCTCCGGCGGGATCGGCCTCATCTTGAGCACTATCGGCATGCACCCTCTTTCGGGATTCCTCCGCTTCACCTTTGGTCAGACCGCACTCTACGACGGCATCCCCATCATCATTGCCCTCATCGGGCTTTTTTCCTTCTCCCAAGTGTTGGTTCTGGCCGAGACTCGAGGCGAGGCTCCCCAGGTGACCGAAGAGTTAGTCAAGAGCGTGGCGCCCACCCGAAGAGAGCTCCGGGAGATAAGCCCGACCCTCCTGCGCTCATCCATTATCGGTACCATCGTGGGAATGATCCCTGGGGCAGGTGGGGACATCGCAAGTTTCATGGGTTATAACGAGGCCAAGCGCTTTTCCAAGCATCCGGAGAGGTTTGGGAAGGGGACGTTAGAGGGGGTCGTGGCGTCAGAGGCGGCGAATAACGGCGTGACCGGCGGCTCCCTCATCCCGCTGCTTACCTTGGGTATTCCCGGGAATTCGGTGACCGCTGTCTTCTTGGGGGGGATCCTGATCCACGGGATGCGACCCGGGGCCGAGCTGTTCACCGAACATGCGCGGGTGACCTATTCGCTGATTATGAGCCTGTTTCTGGCCAACACCATGTTCCTCGTCATTGGCCTGCTGGGAGCCCGATATTTCATCAGAGTGACCAAGGTCCCCCGCGGGATGCTCGCGCCCATTATCTTGGCCCTGTCCGTCGTGGGCTCGTACGCCATCCGCAATAGTGTCGCCGACGTATGGCTGATGTTGGGCGTGGGCCTGCTCGGATATTTCATGCGTAAGTTGGAATTTCCTCTGGCGCCCATCTGTCTGGCCATCATTCTCGGGCCGTTGGCCGAGTCTTCGTTGGCCAGGGCCTTGGTCATGGCCCGAGCCGGCGAGATACCGATCCTCCTCATGTTCCTTACCCGCCCCCTTACGCTGGTGTTGATCGCCTTAACCCTCCTCTCCCTGCTCCCTCCCCTCATCCGCCACTGGAAAGGGGCCGAGATGGCTGCCGAGGTGATCGAGTGACTGCGGGCTTGGGCCACCCTCCATCGCTTTCCGGTCCGTCATGCACTCAGGGTTCATTGCGTCAAGCGAGGACCTCGGGGTTAAAGACGCAGCTCGGTCTTTCCCCTTTGAGGACTTTCACAACCTCGGTGGCCACGATGATGGCCATGTTCCGCATCGCCCCGTGGGTCGCTCCTGCCATATGTGGGGAGAGAACCACGTTGTCGAGCTGGAAGAGGGGACTGCCTGGCTCGGGGGGCTCCGGCTCGAAGACGTCGAGGCCGGCGCCCGCGAGCGCGCTTGTCTTGAGGGCGTCGTAGAGGGCCTTTTCATCGATGAGCGCGCCCCTGGCCGTGTTGATGAGGATGGCCCCCCGTTTCATGAGTTGAAGCTCCCGCGTCCCGATGAGGTGTCTCGTTTCCGGTGAAAGGGGCACGTGAAGAGAGACGATATCCGATCGTGTCAGGAGGTCGTTAAAGCCAGTAGCCTTTGCTCCCCGCCTCTCGATCTCATCGGGAGCGAGGTACGCGTCATAGGCGAGCAACTCCATTCCAAACGCCCTCGCCAACTGAGCCACCCTCGATCCGATTCTTCCCAGCCCTACGAGTCCCAGCGTCCTGCCTTTGAGGTCAGTCAGCCTCGCCTTTCGAAGATCATGCCATCTTCCTCGCCTCATGGCATGATCCGACACGACAAGCCGCTTGGTAACAGCCAACATCAGGCCGATCGTATGCTCGGCCACCGCATCATGATTGGCACCCGGGGTATAGAGGACGGGGAGTTTCAACCTGGTGGCGGTCTGGACATCGACGTTGTCAACGCCGACGCCGTGCCGCGCTACGCACTTGAGCTTCGGACACGCCTCCATCACCCTCTCAGTGATGGCGCCGTTGTACCGGATGATGATGGCCTCAGAGTCCTTTCCCGCGGTGATCATGTCTTCCTCTGAAGAGCCCGGCGACAGGATCACTTGAGCCGTTTCCTGGAGGATGGCTATACCGTCTTGATGCATCTCCTCGATAAGCAACACTTTCATGGAATATCCCCTCCGATGAGGAACGGATCGGCCAAGTGGCCGAGCCCCCCTTTCAGGTTTGGACACAAGAGCTATCAGGCAGTCTAAGCGTGTGAACATGAGAGACGGGACCAACAACTTGTTCACGATCCAGATCATTTTAAGATACGCCGCATATCATGCGGGAACCGGAGAAGCAGTGGTTGACAGAAGTAGGGAGAATCGGCAATATAAGTATATGGCGGGACATCGGGATTGCCTACACTACAATGAACCTGGACCCCGCCGCAAGTTTGTCCTTCCTGTACGGGACCCTCGCGGGTTATTCGTGAAGGTACGCTCAAATGGTCAAAATCGAATCCGTGTCTGCGTGCACGGTGACCGTACCCCTGTATAGGCCGACATCCTTCGCAACACGACGCGTCACCGCACGGGACTACACCCTCGTCAAGGTCCGGGGCGATGATGGCGTGGAGGGCATTGGCTTTTGCTACGCTGGCCATACAGGGGGCACCATCGTGACCGCAGCGGTCCGGGACTTGCTCGCTCCGGTGCTCATCGGCCAAGATCCGTATCGAGTCGAGGGCTTGTGGGAGACAATGTATCTCGAGTCGTTGCTCCATGGTCGCGCCGGTGCCGTCATGCGCGCCATCAGCGGCGTCGATATCGCACTCTGGGACCGCAACGCGCGTTCGGCGAACTTACCCCTTTACCAATACCTTGGCGCGTTCCGGATCGATACTGTACCGGCGTATGCCAGCGGCGGATATTACATCGACGGCAAGACGCCGGAGATGTTGGGCGAAGAAGTGGCGCGCTATGTGGATATGGGATTCCAGGCCGTGAAGATAAAAATCGGACGTCTTGGTCCATCCGATGAGGAAGAACGTGTCGCTGCAGCGCGTGCAGCTGTCGGTCCCAACGTTCTGCTCATGCTGGATGCCAATAATGCCTGGTCGGATGTGCCGACGGCACTGCGATACATGGAACGATTTAAAGGCTACGACCCCTATTGGATCGAGGAACCGTTTAGCCCTGATGATATCGAAAATCACGCCCGCCTCGCGGAGCGTACCTCGGTTTTGGTTGCCACCGGAGAGATTGAAGCCGGGCGATGGCGCTTCAAAGCACTGCTGGAGAAAGGCGCTGCGGCAGTGTTGCAGCCCGATGCTGCCGTGTGTGGCGGCATCACGGAGTTCCGGCGCATTGCGGCGGGTGCGGACAGCTACGGGGTCACGCTTTGCCCCCACTGGTTTGACGATCTCCATGTGCATCTGGTGGCGGCGACGCCAAATGCCCGCTTCGTTGAGTACTTTCCTGACGATCAGGTATTCAATTTTCGTCGGCTGATTGACCGACGATTGGAAGTTCATGAGGGCAGGCTGGTTTTGCCGAGCCTGCCAGGTCTTGGGTTTACCTTCGACGAGAAGCTTGTTGCAAAGCTGGCACGGGATGGGTGGATGTGAGTTACGCAGAAAGGAGGGCAGACCAATGAAGATCACCCGCATCGACGCCACCAGCCATCGTGTTCCGGCCAAGGTGCCCCTCCTTCAAGAGCCGGTTATGCGCGAGATCGTTTTTGTCCGGGTGGAAACGGATCTCGGCGTGACCGGGTACGGCCTGACCGGACCCATTCAGCGGTTCGCCGTCCGGGAACTCATCAATAAGGAGATTGCCCCCCTTCTCATTGGGAAGGACCCACTCGCGACGGAGCGTCACTGGCACGACCTGTTCTACCGACTGAATCCCCGAGCGCAGACCGGTGCCTGGTCCTCAGCCGTAAGCGCGGTCGATATCGCCCTGTGGGATGTGAAGGGGAAGCACCTCAACCAACCGGTGTGGCGACTGCTGGGTGGGCACAGCGCAACGGTACCGGCTTACATCACCTATGGGCTCCCGGAGTATAGCCGTGAGCAGTTGGTGGACGTGGCGAAGAGTTTCGTCGCGCAGGGACACGACAAGCTGAAGATGGTGGTGGGCATCAACGGCGCCCAGGATCCGGCGGCGGACGCCGCCCGCGTCAGGGCTGTGCGGGAGGCGGTGGGGGACAAGGTGGAGTTGATGGTGGACGCGAACTACCTCTTTTCCTTTGCCCACGCTCTCGAGCTGTGCAAACGGATCGAACCGTACGGGATCACGTGGTTCGAGGAGCCCGTGTATGGCAACGACGCTCGGCTGCTGGCCAACCTGCGGCGGCAGACAAGCATTCCGATCGCTGCCGGCCAGAACGAGGGTTTCAAATGGCGGCACCGGGAGCTATTGGTCCACGAGGCGGTGGACATCATCCAGCCGAATGTCGTGTACGTCGGTGGCTACACTGAGGGGGTGAAGGTAGCAGCCATGGCCCAGGCGTACAACCTGCCAATCGCCAACGGGGGGGGCTGGCCCCACCACAACATGCACCTGATGGCGGGGGTGGCCAATGGCTGGCGGGTGGAGTTTCACGTGCCGATGTGGGTCACAGGGGAGATGATCTATCGCGACCCACCGAAGCCTTCCCGCGGGACGGTCACACTCCCCGAGACACCTGGTCTGGGGCTCGAGCCAAGGGAGGACGCCCTGAAGGAGACCCAAGAGCCCTGATACGGATTGTGTGCCTCGCGCGGGTCTAACCTGCGGCGCCATCTTGCGTTCGGCAATTCCTGAATGGGGGGGCCAGCTAGGGGTGCTGGGCTGCTCGTGGCAACCCAACCAGCCCGGGGAACGATCGGCGGCAGCGGGCCAGAAGGGGGGTGAGAAAGGGGCGGAGTAGCAGGGTCGGTCACGAGCCGAAAGGTCAGGAAAGAAAACCGTAACAGCAGGTGAAGGAGCTAACCGGGCCGGAGTAAAGACCTTGCCCCAGGGGACGAACGTCAAAGATCGAAGAGGGGGGCTGGAAATGAATTCATCCTTAAAAGCAAAGATCTGTACGTGGTCCTGCCGGACGCTTTTGTTTGCCTTGGCCGGAGCCCTCGCAGTAGCTCTGCTCGTATCCCCGGGCATGGCCCAGGAAAAATTTCCATCGCAGGCGATCGAGGTGGTGACCCACGCCGGACCCGGTGGCGGCACTGACATCACTACCCGGATGATGATGCTCCGGGGCCGCCGGCAGCTTAAAGTCGACATGGTCGTCGTGAACAGGCGCGGCGGGGCAGGGGCGGTTGCCATGAACTACATCGCAGGCCGGCCCCGCGACGGCTATACCATCATGACGATCACGCCGACCCATCTGCTGACCATTGCGCGCGGAAAGTCCCCACTGAAGATTGACGATCTGGTTGGCATCGCGCGAGCGACGGACGATCCGCAGATTATCATGGTCCGGGCGGACAGCCCTTACAAGACTATCGACGATTTCCTCAAGGCATCAAAGAAGAAGTCCCACAAGTGGGGCATCACCCAGATCGGCGGCATTGATCACATCACCAGCTTTACCTTCGCGAAGAAGACGGGAATTAAGCTGGACGTTGTCCCCTTCAAGGGCGGCGGCGATATCGTGATCAACCTGATGGGCGGCAATGTCGATGTTGGGCTGTTGAACCTCAGCGAGGCCGAGGCTCAGGTAAGTGCCGGTGAAATTCGTCCACTGATGGTTCTCGCCAAGAAGCGGATGAAGCCGCTACCCGACGTCCCGACCTCGGTCGAAAGGGGAATCGACGCCGTCTTCTCCACGGTCCGCGGGTTCGTGGCCCTGAAGGGCGTTCCGGAGGATCGACTCCAGGTACTGGAGAAAAACGTCCTTAAGGCGATGGAACACAAAGTGTATCAGGGCTACCTCCAAGGCGCCGGTCTTACTCCGGAGAGCGTCGTCGGTCGTAAGGAGTGGGAGGCGCAGTTTCAGCAGCTCTACAAGGACGGGATCGAGTCCTTGCGCGAACTGGGAATGTTGAAGTAGGGGGGCCTACAGGCGGCGGGCTGCTCGGCATCAACACCTATGTCGGATCAGAGACAAGTGGTAACGGGAGGCGGGACGAGGGGGACCGTGGAGCCGCCCCCCAAGTCCCGGATTCCGGCAGACTACATTGTTGGTGCCGTGATCCTCCTCGTGTGCGCCATCTTGTACGGGATCACGCTGACCTTTGAAACTGTTCCGCCGAGTCTCTCACAGAATGTCCCTCCGGAGCGTTTCCCGCAGCTCATCCTGGGTGTGATCGCCGCGCTCACCGTGGTGATGATGTTCCAGGCTCGAAAAAGACCTGCAAAGAAGCGCAAGTTCGTGCCCAGGACCGCGGTTTACACCGGGACGATTCTCATTCTTTTCATGGTCGTTCACGCATGGCTTGGAACATTGGTCACGATGTCACTTTTCTTGCTCGCATTACCCATTCTGTGGGGCGAACGTCGGTATCCATTCGTTCTGATCTACGCCGTGCTGTTTCCGACCGCTGTGTACGGCCTGTTCGTTAAGATCTTGCAGGTTCGTTTCTACTGGGGAATTTTCGAGGCATTCATCCGTTAGCGTCGTGCCGTGGAAGCATTTCTCTTCGGAGTCTCCTTAATCACAGATCCGTATCTGCTCGCGGTCGTTTTTTTTGGCACCGTTGCCGGGGTCCTGGTCGGTGCCCTGCCGGGATTAAGTTCGACGATGGCAACGGCGCTGCTGCTGCCGTTCACCATTGCCATGGAGCCGATCCCGGCCATCGCGATGCTGGCGTCATTATACTGCGCCGGCACCTACGGCGGCTCAATTACGGCGATCCTCATTAATGCCCCAGGCGCTCCGCCGGCGGCAGCCACTGCCTTCGATGGGTATCCGATGGCAGTACGGGGTGAAGCCGGACGAGCCCTCGGCATGGCTGCGGTGAGCAGCACCATCGGCGGCATCTTCAGCGTCATCGTGCTGATCATTGCAGCCCCGCTGCTGGCCCGCCTCGCCTATGACTTTGGTCCTCCGGAGTATTTCGCGCTGGCGGTGTTTGCACTCTCCATGCTTGCTTCGATCAGTGGCGAGTCGGCGGTGAAGAACCTCATTGGAGGCGCCTTTGGGGTGCTCTTGGCCACGGTTGGAATCGACTTCACCACCGGTGTGGAGCGCTTCACCTTCGGGGTTCCGGAATTGACCGAGGGAATCCATTTCATACCTGTGCTGATCGGCATTTTCGCTGTCAGCGAGCTTCTGATCCAGGCGTCTTCGCTCGATATCGTCTTTGAGCGTGTGGCCTTCACCGCCATCAAACTGCCCACCAAGGCAGACTTCAAAAAGGTCTGGCCGACCATCGCCAGGTCATGCGGAATTGGAACCTTTATCGGGATCCTGCCGGCGGAGGGGGGAACGGTCGCCGCCCTGATCGGGTACAGTGAGGCCAGACGCTGGTCCAAGAACAAAGACGAATTTGGCAAGGGCGCGATCGAGGGCATCGCCGGTCCTGAGACCGCCAACAACGCGGCGACGGGAGGCGCGATGGTCCCGACCCTGGCCCTGGGTATTCCGGGAAGCGCCACGACGGCCGTCATCCTCGGCGCACTCCTCTTGCATGGTCTTCGGCCCGGACCGCATCTGTTCAATCGACAGCCGCATTTCCTGTACGCCATCTTTGCGGCCATGCTGACCGCGAATCTGATATTTCTCGTCCTGGGTCTGCTCGGGGCGAAGCTGTTTGCGCGGGTCACGCTCATCCCCCGGACCTTTCTGTGGCCAGCTGTGTTTGCCCTCGCGGTCGTCGGGTCCTACTCGTTAAATCAGTCCTTCCTCGACGTGTGGATCATGCTGGGCTTGGGGTTTATCGGCTTCGTGTTTCGCCGGTACGGCTTTACGCCTGCGCCCCTGATCATCGGGCTCATTCTGGGCGAACTGCTAGAAAGCTCCTTGAAACAGTCGTTGATCATCTTTGATCAGTCCTGGCTTGGCTTTTTCAAGCGGCCGATTGCCCTCGTGCTTTTCTTGTTTACTGCGGTCAGCCTTTCGTGGCCGATGATTGGAAAAGGGGTGGCTTGGGCCATGAGACAGCGTACGGTCGGGGCGGGATCACTCGAGAAGTAGCCCTCGAACGCGCGAATGTTCGCGGATCGCCCGAGGAAACGAGCATGCCTGTTACAGCATAGGCCTACAGCAAACAGGGGGGAATCAGCAGATGAACGCGAATCAGGTTGGGACAGCGGCACAGTCTTTGACTGCCTATGTGGCTGATTTCATCGCATCAACACGGTATTCGGATATTCCCGAAGAGCTCTTTCCCCTTGGCAAGAAGTCCATCCTCGACGGGCTGGGCTTGGCCCTCGCGGGTTCCGTGGCCGAGAGCGGAACGCTGGTCCGGCGCCACCTTCAAGATCTCGGGTGTACCAGCGGCGTCGCCACCGTCATTGGATCTGGCCTGCGCGTGCCTGTAAGATTCGCCGCCTTCGCTAACGGTACGGCCATCCATGCGGATGATTATGACGACACTCAGTTGGCAGTGGGCAAGGACCGCGTCTACGGCCTGCTCACGCACCCCACCGCGCCGGTGCTGCCCGCCGTCCTGGCGGTGGGAGAGCGCGACCGACGATCCGGCAGGGACTTGATGACGGCCTACCATGTGGGCGTCGAAGTCGAATGCAAGATTTCCGAAGCGATAAGCCCACGACACTATCAACATGGGTTCCATTCGACCGCGACCTGCGGAACCTTCGGCGCTGCAGCGGCGCTGGCGAACCTGTTCGGCTTTTCTACGGAAATGGTCCGCATTGCCCTCGGGATTGCAGGCAGCCAGTCGGCGGGTCTGCGTGAAAATTTCGGCACCATGATGAAGCCCTTCCATGCCGGTCGCGCCTCGGAGAGTGGCGTGGTTGCCGCCGAGCTGGCGCGACTCGGCTTCACGGCGGCGCCAAACATTCTGGAAGCGCCTCGAGGGTTTTTTCGGGCGGCGGGCGGCGGCTACGACGAGGGCTCGATACAGGGAAAACTTGGCAGACCCTGGACGTTCCTGGACCCGGGTGTATCGATCAAGCCTCACCCCTCGGGATCCCTTACGCACCCGGGGATGACCAAGATGCTCGAGCTAATTCACGAGCACGACATCAGAGCCGATCAGGTACAGCGGGTAAAAATCGGCACGAACCAGAATATGCCTAATGCCCTCATCCACCACCGGCCCAGGACCGAGCTGGAGGCGAAGTTCAGCATGGAATTCTGCATGGCAATCTTGCTGCTCGAAGGCAAGGCTGGCCTGCCCGAGTTCACGGATACAGTAGTCAACCGGACGGACGTTCAGGCAATGATCGGAAAAGTCGAGTTTGGTGTGCACCCTGAGGCTGAGGCCGCGGGTTATGACAAGATGACTACGATCATTGAGATTGCCCTCAAAGACGGTCGTACTATCGCTGGCCGTGCCGATTTCGGCAAGGGGAGCCCAGCGAACCCTATGAGCTACGACGAGGTCGCGGACAAGTTTCGCGGGTGCGCCGCATTCAGCCGATGGCCGTCCGACAAGGCGGAGCAGGTGGTCGACCTGGTGAGGAAGATTGAATATCTCAAAGACGTAGGAGAACTGACTGCCTTGCTCTCGGATTAGCTCACCTCTTCCTTGTATCCTCTGTTGACCTTCCGAGGTCTTCGTAGACTTTTATAGCAGGTCCGCACCATGCGTTCAGGAGTAATAATTTGCCTTTTCCTACCGTCCCCCGCTGCTTCTTTTCTCTCACCGCGGGAAGACATAGATAGATCCCCAGGGAGGGACTCGAGAAGGACCTCTTGATGATGACCCGAACGCGAGAAGTCGTGTCCTGGGACGGACGAACAGGGTATCGTAGTCCCCCTCTGGGGCGACGAACAGTAGTGTTCCGGGCGGGAGGAAGGGGAAGCACAGGATGCAGATTCGCGTTGCCCACTCTTGCGTTTGTAGGGGTTCTTCTTTACAATAACGCCAATTGAAAGGGGAAGGTGTTTGGGTGAAGCCCACGGGACTGTCCCGGGGCGCAGAACCCGAGGAGGAGATGTCGGATGCATGAAAGTCCGAAAACCTCGGCAGTAGTGACCTGTCCTTGTTGTGAGGCTCGCCTGACCGTTGACCTGACGCTCGGGGTGGTCCTTCATCACGAACCACCACCTAAGCCAAGCAACGTCACCGATCTGAAAGAGGCGGTGGAGGCCCTGAAGACGGAAACGGCCCAACGGGATGCTCGGTTTAAGGAGCGCATGCAGGCGGAGAAAGACAAGGGGAAGGTCTTAGATCGGAAGTTTCAAGAACTGCTGAAAAAGGCCAAGGATACGCCTGAAACGCCACCACCACCGAAGGATATTGACCTTGACTGAGAGGCTTGCTCTATCCGCAATCACACGGCGGCGCTTTCTGCTGGGCGCGGCGACGGCTTTCGTCATGGCAGGGTGTGGCCGTTTCGGTCGCATACTCACTGGGCCCGAGTTACCGCCGAATGCGGCAGACCGCTACGTGTGGCCGGAGCCACCCGATCCGAGGAGGTGGCCTGGGCATGGGCTCACCGTGGCATGGATCGGGCATGCCACGTTCCTCCTCCGCCTGAACGGGACCACGATTTTAACCGATCCCGCGTTCTTTAACCGGATCGGTCTCCGCCCCATGGGGCTGTTGACCCTTGGACCGCCGCGATTAGCTGCGCCTGCGTTACCGCTTCAGGATCTGCCTCCGTTAGATCTGCTCATGTTGTCCCACGCTCACATGGACCACATCGATAGGCCTTCCCTGTACCGGCTTCCATCGAAGCCACCCGTGATCCTGGCGTCCGACACCACCGAATTTGTGGCGGATCTTGGATTGGGTGAGTTACAGGAACTTCACTGGAATGAGACCGCTGAGGTCGATGGGGTCCGGATCGAGGCCATCCACGTGAAGCACTACGGGCGCCGATACCCCTGGGACCGCGATCGAGGCTATAACGGCTATCTCCTTTCCAAGGACGGAGTAAACGTGCTCTTTGCCGGAGATACCGCATACACCGACCGCGTTACCCGAGCACTGAAGGGCCGCCGGGTGGATGTGGCGATCCTTGGAATCGGCGCCTACAACCCATGGATCAAAGCTCATACGAGTCCTGAACAGGCTTGGCAGTTGTTCCGTGACATTGGCGCGAGATATTTGATCCCGATGCACTGGCGGACTTTTCAGGTGTCAGATGAGCCGGTCTTCGAACCGATCACGCGCCTGAAAAGAGTCGCCGGCCCCGCCACTGATTGCATCGTCCTCGACTCTATCGGACAAACCTGGATCCTTCCCACCTAACCCCCTGATCCTTGCTCCCTTCATCCTCTTTTTAGTTTCGCATCGCGAGGACGCGAGCCTTGAACTTGGAGTCCTGCTCGACCCGAAAAACCTCACCGCATTTGCTGCACCGACCAGACCAGGAGCCGTCCGATTCCTGGCTCAGGATGACCACGCCACAAAACTGCTTGTGGGGGACCTTGTGTACCGTGATGGCAATGAAGGGCTTTTCCATTTTCTTCACCCCAAGGGGATGCGCTCTTGGACGGCCTGGTAATACCTGGTCAGAGAGCGGTTGGAGCTAATCAGGGTCAGCGAGCGGAGGAGCGTCCTGTAGACCTCGGCCCGTGAAATCTTGACGACGGTCGCCGGGTCGAGAAGGTTTTCAGATTGCGCCACGAGGGCGAGGGTTTTCAGACCGATGAGGAGAGGCCAGGCGCAGGCAAGCCGCATTCGGATCTCTCGCCTGGGGATGGCCAGCGTGTAACTCCATCCTTCCCAGTAATGGCTCAGGGTGACCTTGAGGAGGTCTTGAAGGAGGGGTTTCACACGAGCAATGGCTTCGGGATCGAGAAGGGCCGCCGCCGTGAGGCCGAGCCTCTCAAGGTCCTCCTGCGGCAGATAGCATCGTCCCAGCCGAAGGTCCCTGCTCAGGTCTCGAAGGATGTTGGTCATCTGCAGTCCCTTCCCGAACCGGACCCCGCGTTCTTTCATCTCAGCTACATCCCACCCTCGGAGGGCAGGGCGATGGGCCATATGAATCTCGGTCCAGAATTCGCCAACGCATCCCGCGACGAGATAAGTATACCGGTCGAGGTCGTCGCGGATTTTCAAGGGAATGGGGTAGCCTTCCCCTTCTACCGGGAAAGTGGTGAGGTCCATCTGCATTCCTTGGGTGATGGTCAGGATGAGATCCTGGATGCGTTTCTGGTCTACAGGGTCCAGCGCATGATAGATTGCAAAACACTCCTCGAGTCGAGCCAAGAGATCTCGCTCCTCGGGGATTTTTTGGGGACCGGTGAGCGCCTCTTTGATCTCCCAGAGACGATTCGATCCGTTCCCCCGGAGTTCGCCCTGGAACAGTTCCAAGTATTCGAGGCGCTTGTCCCGGCTGATGAGTCTCGTGTCGGCGATGGTGTCGGCGGCTCGGGCAAAGAGGTAGGCGAGACCCACCGGTTGCCTGACGTCTCTTGGTAGGATATTCAGGCTCAGAAAGAACGTCCGGCTCACCCGCTTGAGGATGTCGCCGAAAAGATCAGAATTCCATTTCCCCATAGCCGCTTAACCAGCCACTCTTAATCTTGAGCTTTAACGACTGAACCATGAACGCTGAACTATGAACCCCGAACCAAATCACTGCGGCGGTATAAACACCTCGTTCACGTTACTCCGAGAACCGCCCGGACTTGGACCTCCGCCAATCACATAGATGTGCCCCTCCCAAGAGACGGCCCCCAGTCCGTGGCGTGCCGTGGGCATCGGCTTGAGGGTTACCCATCGGTCTGTTTTTGGATCGTAGGCCTCGGTATTCTCAAAAGTCTGGTCGGGGTTCTCCCCGCCAAACACGTATAACCGGTCTCCCACCACTGCGGCAGCGATGCCGCCTCGGGCGGTGGGCATCGGAGCCCTCGTGATCCATCGGTTCGCTTTGGGGTCGTAGACTTCATTGACTGCCACGTTGCGGCTCATGGCGCCCCGCCGTCCTCCAATGGCGTACAGGAGACCGTTCACGACGGCGACAGCCAGATGGTCCCGAGGGGTTGGCATCGAAGGGAGCGATTGCCAGGTGTCGGTGGTCGGATCATAGACCTCAAGCGTTCGCAGGACCTCCCTGCCCATCTTTCCCCCAACCGCATAGATCTTTCCTCCGAGCACCCCCACCGCCAGGGCACCGCGAGCCGTCGGCATCGGGGCTTTTCTCCGCCAGCGGTCCTCTGCGGGATCGTATTCCCACACGGTGTTCATCGCCTTCCAGGGCCAAATCCTTTTATACCCGCCGACGAGGTACAGTTTGCCGTTTATCGCTGCGACAGCCGTATGGTGGAGCGGCTGGAGTAGTGAGGCCCTCTTTTCCCACTGATCGGTCGCAGGGTCATAGGCCTCGACAGCACTGGAGACCCCTCCGAGGAAGAAATAGCCGAAGCCGCCAATCACATAGATTTTGCCGTTCAGTTCCGCCGCGGTGACCTCAGTCCGTTTGCTCGGCATGGGAGTCGCGGTCTTCCACGCTCCAAGAGAGGCGGCGAGAGTCATCGGCGGAAGACTGAGGAGGAGAGAGATCAGGACGGTGAATGATCTCCTGCTGCCCAATCTTTTTCGTTGTTTTAGATCTCCTGCCATCAACGTCATGTCGGCAGTTTCCCTCTCATGCAGAAGGATACCGGGAAGGGAGTCTTTGGGCAAGTCCTCGGCTGTTGCCTTCTCACCTGTGCTCCCGTACAATACCCCGGATTGGACGAGTCACTTCTTATCCGAGAAGCGGAGGAGGCCGTGCATGCGACAACATTAAGCGCCGCCGGAGTGGTCTGGGATCTAAGCGATCTCTTCGCTTCCCACGACGACCCTCGCATCGGAGCGGCACTGGAAAGTGTGCGGGAGCGAGCCGAGGCCTTCGCCCAACGGTATCGGGGAACGATCCACATCCCGGGAGGACCGATGGCCTCACATCTCCTCGAGGCGCTTCAGGTGCTTGAGAGTATCGAGGACGCGATGAGCCGCGTGGCGACGTATGCCAATCTGCTCTATGCCTCGGATAGCCTCCGACCGGAGTACCAAGACCTGCAACAGCGGATCGAGCAGTGGCTGACCGGCGTGCGGAATTACCTCCTCTTCTTCGATCTCGAATGGCTCGATCTTGAGGAGTCAGCGGCGACCCGGTTGATTGCTGATCCCCTCCTGGCAGGATACCGCCACTACCTCGCTCACGGATGGCGGTACCGACCTCATAAGCTGAGCGAGCCCGAGGAACGGATCGTCAATGAAAAGGATAACACAGGCCGGCGGGCCTTCGGGCGCCTCTTTACCGAGCTCGTTTCCTCCCTCAGTTTTCCGATCGAGCGAGATGGCACGGTCCAAGAGCTGACGATGTCCGAACTGCTGTCCTTGCTGCATCGCCCCGACCGAAGCCTGCGCGCGCGGGCAATGGAGACGCTCTTTGAAGTCCTGGCACGGAACGAACTCGTCCTCACCCTGACCTACGACGCTTTGATTCAGGATCACCTGACAATGGACCGGCTCCGGCGCTTTCCGGACCCGATGGCGGAACGCCACCTCTCGAACGAGATCGATCACCAGGCGGTCGAGCAGATGATGGAGGTCACCGAGGCGAACTATCAGATCGCCCAAGACTACTTTCGCCTGAAGGCAAAGCTTTTGGGCTTGGACCGGATCGCCCTCTTTGACCAGTATGCTCCAGTCGATGGAGAGCTCCCCCCCTGTACTTTCGAGGAGGCCCGATCCGTCATCCTGGAGTCGTTTGGAGCCCTTTCGCCTCGGTTCAGCGAGATCGCACGAGATTTTTTCACCCGGGGCTGGATCGACGCCGAAGTTCGAAAGGGAAAACGCGGCGGGGCCTTTTGCGCTTCTCCCTCGCCCGCCGTGCACCCCTACATCCTGTGCAACTACACCGACACGTTGCGAGATGTGATGACGGTCGCCCATGAGCTCGGTCACGGACTCCACGGTGTCCTAGCCAGCAAACAGACTCCGTTCAATTATGATCCTCCCCTCATCACCTGTGAGACCGCCTCGGTCTTCGCGGAATTTCTCGTTTTCGATCAGATGCTTGCGAGAAGCCGGGACCCGCGGGTGCAACTGGCTCTCCTCTGCGGGAAAATCGAGGATGCGTGCGCAACCGTCTTCAGGCAGAACGTCTTGACTCGATTCGAGCAGGCCGTGTTTGCAGCCCGGGGCCGGGCGCGCCTGACGTCCGAAACGCTCACGGAGGCCTGGCTGGCGTCTAATGGGCGATACTACGGTGATGCCGTTGAGATAACTCCGGGGTACCGCCTCGGCTGGTCCTACATTCCGCACTTCATTCACACTCGTTTTTACTGCTACAGCTATGTCTTCGGACAGTTGCTCGTCCTCTCTTTGTACCGGATGTACAAGGAGGAAGGCCCGTCCTTCATTCCAAGATACGTGGAGTTCCTCGAAGCGGGGGACTCGGACACTCCCGAGGTACTCCTAAGGCCTCTTGGCGTGGATTTCCGTGACCGCAGGTTCTGGCAAAAGGGGTTCGATGAGATTAGGGGCCTCGTGGACCAGGCCAAAACGTTAGCCGACATCGGATGACCCAAGGGTGGTTCACATTTCACAGTTGACAGTTCACAGAATTTATCCTGAGCACTTAGCCCTTGGACCGTGAACTACCGACTCTGAACCGTGAACGGTGAACCGTGAACGAGTCAATGATGCTGGTGGATGCCCACGCTCACATGAGTGATGCAGCCTTTCAGGCCGATCGTGAGGTGGTGCTTCATGCGGCAGCCGAGGTGGGAGTGGAGGGGATTGTAACGGTCAGCGAGAATCTGGAGGACGCACACAAGGTTCTGGAGCTTGCCGAAAGATTTCCCCTCCTAAAACCCTGTGCAGGGCTGTATCCTGCAGTCCTGGATCTGGAGTTGGCGGAGGCCATGGTGGCCTTTATCCGGAAGCATGGGGACCGTTTGGTGGGAATCGGTGAGGTGGGACTCGATCATTGGGTCGTCAAGGAAGCAAAGGAGTGGCAGATCCAGGAACGGACCCTTGCCAAGTTTGTCGCCTTATCTAAGGAATTGGATCTTCCCCTAAATGTTCACTCGCGTTCTGCCGGGAGGCACACGGTCCGATTTCTACGAGAGCAAGGTGCGGGGAAAGTGCTGCTGCATGCCTTTGATGGGAAGGCCTCGGCTGCGCTGGAGGGGATCGAGGCAGGGTATTACTTTTCGATCCCCCCCTCGGTGATTCGGTCCCAGCAGAAACAGAAGCTGCTCCGCCACCTTCCGCTCGATCGTCTCCTCCTTGAGACCGACTCGCCCGTCCTCGGGCCCGACGCGGCGGCTCGAAACGAGCCAAAGAACGTCGTGCTCTCTTGTCAGGCTATTGCGTCGGCGAAAGCAATGTCGGTAGAGGAAGTGGCTCGGATCACGACTGAAAATGCCTGCCGGCTCTTTCCGAAGGCATTTCCGTCCTCCGGCTAGAATCGGTTTCCAAACAGTGTCACGTTGCAGGAAGCGATCTTGGCATTTGTGGCCTTGTTCGTCCCGGTCGACACCCTGGGAGTCCTGCTTCTCTCGCTCAGTCGCACGCCGGATTTGCCGGTCGAGGAGCGCAAGCGGCTTCCCTGGCAGTCCATGTTGACAGCAGCCGGGGCGGGGATTGGGTTTCTGCTTGCGTTCGCTGGGAATATGGTGCTGGTCTTTCTGGTCCTCGGGTACTCCGTGGTAGGGGGGCAGGTCCTCGGTGAGGGCGGATCCCGAACTATGGGCAAGGTCGCCAGGCTCTTCGTGGTCGCTTTCGGCGTGAGCGTGGTGCGGCGGGGGTTGCCAGGGTTCCTCGGGAACGAATCGCGTTCAGAATAAAGGAGCAGGCGGAGGTATCATTGAGCGGGGAGGCAGGCGAATGAATGCCCCTTGACACGAGCGAGAAAGCTGTTACCGTATCGGGCGATTGGCTTCGATTGGAGTGCCCCTCACTGGCTCTGGACCAAAGGAGGACGTATGGCAACCGCGTTAGACAAGAGCATCGTCTCCCGACTGAAAACCAGTCTCCAGGCGACCCCGGCGTTGAGTCAAGAGACGGTGGACCAGTTTGTGAAACTGTTGGATGAGCTACAGCAGCCTCGCGTGAGCGAAGGGGAGGCCGAACAACGGCTTCGGAAATGGCTTGGATCGATTCCGGCCCATGGGGCGACGGTGCTGCAATCGGTGATCATCGGGTCGGTCTATCTGCGAATCGTTTCTGAAGATTCCTGGATCTACAAGGTCTTCAGCGCCCTCCCGACAACCGCCCAGGATAAAAAATAAGTAGACAGGACGATCAGCACGTTCCTGCCGAGTGGTATCCCCGCCGGGGTGGATCCTTGCGACCGGCATCCCTATTGCTGACCACGCCTTTTGCCACCGAGGCCGATGCTGATAAGATAGAAGTGTTAGAGGGTGAGTTGTGCATTCGGGAGGGCTGAGGATGGGACAGCGGGGAAAGTGGGCAGTCTTTCCGGCGGGCGGGGAGCCGCCGCCGGCCGCACTCGTGCTGGCGAGGGAGTTGGAGGAACATGGCGGACATGTTCTGGCGATCTACACCGAGCCGGTCGGGGATCGGTGGCAGCTTTTCAGTCTATTGCCCCTGGAGCGGGTAGAGCCAACACCGTATCAACGCGATCTCTCTAAACCTCATGTCAAACGCCTGCACGAGGTGATCAAGAAGCTTGATCGCTTTATCGATCCGATCGTCGCAGTCGCGCAGGCCCCAGGAACGTACTGGACCCCCAACGGCCACCACCGCCTGGCCGCCCTGCAGAAGCTCAAGGCGAAATGGGTCCCTGCCATTCTGATTCCGGAACCGAAGGTTGCCTTTCAGATCCTGGCCCTCAACACCGAGAAGGCCCACAACCTCCGGGAGAAGTCGCTGGAGGTGATTCGGATGTATCGAGCCCTACAAGCCCAGGAGGGAGGTCGGTCAGAGGAGGCCTTTGGGTTTCAGTTTGAGGAGGCCTACTACATTACCCTCGGACTCCTGTACGAGGGACGTCCCCGCTTCGCCGGAGGGGCCTTTTCTCCCATCCTCCGGCGGGTGGACCGGTTTCTCCGGTCCCCTCTTTCCAAGGCCTATGAAGAGCGGGAGCGGCGGGCAGAGCAGGTCGAGGGCGTTGATACGGTCCTGAGCGACGTGGTTGCGCGGATCAAAAAACGAGGCATCAACCACCCGTATGTCAAAAACTTTATCCTCGCTAGATGCAATCCCTTGACGCGGGCCCGAAAGAGTATCCCCAGTTTTCAGGAGACCTTTGAGAAGCTCCACCGGTCGTTAGAACGTTTTGATGTGGATAAGATCCGGATGGAGGACATTGCCCGCGCTGCTGTGATGTCGGCGGGATAAAGGCTCGGACGGGGATGTGCCACGGTGCTTCCTCCGGGTGGGGAACAGGCTGAGCGACAGACACGAAAGAAAGTGAGGGGCTCGTATCCTTGACGAACATGATCAACCGTGCCATATATGAGGCGGACAGCCCCCGGTCAACTCTCGGGATTGACCATGGAGGCGAAGCCGATGCCTAAACAAGTAGACGGCAAGGTGGCCAAGTTGCTGACCCACCTTTCTCCCCGAAAAAAAATTCTCATTCTGCCGCACGACAACCCGGATCCTGATTCGCTGGCGAGCGCGGCGTCTCTCCGTTCTTTGATCGCGCACAAGCTGAAGAAGACGCCGATCATTGGCTTGAGCGGTATCGTTGGTCGATCAGAGAACCGGGCGCTCGTGTTGGCGTTGGAGATTCCTCTCGTTCCCGTAGACCAGCTCTTTCCGAATTTTGACGGGATGGTAATCCTGGTAGACACCCAACCCGGCCGAGCCAACAACGCGCTCCCCTCTGACGTCCGTCCGATTGCGGTGATCGACCACCATCCGGATTGGGGGCATAATGGCTCGGTGCCGTTTGTGGATCTGCGCGAGAACTACGGGGCCACCTCGACGATTCTGGTCGAATACTTCCAGGAGGCCGAGGTGCCGCTCAATCCCCGGGTGGCCACAGCGCTCTTTTTTGGGATCTCGTCAGAGACGCAGCATCTGGGTCGGGAAACCAAACCAGCGGATATCCTCGCGAGCCAGTTCCTGTACCCGTATGTGAACAAGCGGCTTCTGAGCCAGATCGAAAAGCCGCCGCTTTCCCGTGACTATTTCCGGTTGATTGGCCAGGTCGTCCACAGCGCGATGCTGTACGGTGATACCGTGGTGGCCATCCTGGAGGCCATTCCTTACCCGGACGCGGTGGCGGAGATCGCCGACTTTCTCCTCCGGGTGCAGGATGCGAAGTGGTCGGTGTGCCTGGCGCCCCACGGGGATTTGCTTTACGTCTCCCTGCGCGCTCGCGATCCCGAGGCCGCCGCCGGTCTCCTGCTGGCCTCGATCCTTCCTTCGGGGATGGCTGGGGGGCATGGGATGGTCGCCGGAGGGAGAGTCAAAACGTCAAAGCGCACGTGGAAAGATCAGGCGGGCGAGATTGTGAAGGACCTCCTGCGAGCGCTGGGCAAGGAAAGAGCTCGCCCTCAGCCCCTCTGCTGAACCACTGCTAACCTTGCTTCTCGGGCTTCGGCGGCTTCTTGCGGATGCGTAAGTCAATCCTGGAGGGGTTGACCCCGGCGAGTCCCACGCCAACAGGGAGCTTGATATTCTTATCGGAGATGTAGTAACGTTTCACCCCGGCGCTGGCCTCTTTGAGATCAATAGCGACCCGAAGCTGGCTGGGATCGAGAAAGTTGAGCATCTCGCGGGTACCTCGCACACGGACGTAAACCTCATGAACTTCCTTGTCCTCGATGGTCAGGTTTTGCGGGACATTGAGATAGACCACCGGGATCGAAATGCCCACCTCCGCATTCTTTTGTCCCACCAGGACAAATAAAAGGAGACTAACCCCTACTAGCGATGCCAGCTTGGGACGCCAGTTATGGATGAGAAGCGTCCTGAGAGACCAGCGGCGCTTGGTCGGTTCCCTACGCGCCCCGAGCCGCTCGGTGAGCCAGGCCAGCAACTCGGCGGGTGAATCGACGACCCTGATCATGCCCTTCTCAGCGACCGAGACTCTCCCCCGTTCCTCGGAGATGACCACCACGATGGCATCGGACTGCTCGGAAATCCCCACCGCGGCCCGGTGTCGGGTGCCATAGAAGTAGGAGAGGCGTTGGTTGTCGGAAAGGGGGAGCACGCAGCCGCCCCGATAGGCGCGTCCCTTTCGGATGTACAACGCGCCGTCATGGAGAGGCCCCGGGGAGATGAACATGGTTTCCATCAGCTCCGGACTGAGATGGGCGTCCATCACGGCCCCCGGACTTTTCAGCAGGGGTTCAACAAAATCATGCCGTTCGAAGACGAAAAGAGCACCACAGCGCTTGGCGGCGAGGGAAAAGGCGGCCTCGGCCATGGTGGCGAGGCTTTCTTCCGGCAGCTGCGCCTGACTCGCCCAGCGCAGCAGTGTCCTCAAAGGGACCTTGGGGTTGACCTGTTCGAGCATCTGACGGATCTCGCCTTGAAAGATGACGATGACGAGGATCAGCGCGGCGGCCCAGATGCCCCCTAAGACCCAGGATGTCAACGACAGCCCGGCGGCCTGCGCGACCAGATAGCCGAGTCCCAAAACGACAATCCCCGCCAGGATCCGCATCGCCCTCGTGCCATGAAGGCGGATGTAGACTTGATACACGATGAAGGTCATGAGGGCGACGTCAATGGAATGGCGCCAGGGGAAATCCAACAGGAAATTCCCTACCGGCCGGAGGAAGTTTACAATCGGTTCCATGATTGCTGTGCTCGTTTCACGTTTAGAAAACCTCAAAAAATTCGAACCGGGTCGCTGTGAATTCTAGAGGAATCATACGGGTCATTCAGCTGTATGTCAACAAAGACAAATGCAATTTCTGAGCCGAATTCGCGTATTTGGCAAAATCGGTCGGAGGGTGCAGAAGATTCTTGCCGCCGAGAGGAGATCGTCCCATGCCGGAGCTGCCAGATGTCGAGCATATGCTACGACGCCTGACTCGTAGAGTCGTTTCCAAGCGGATCCAGGGCGTCGCCATTATCGACACGGACTTTGTCGGTTTCAGCGAGCAAGGGGCACGCTCCCACATCAAGGACGCCATCATCATCGATGCCCAGCGCCGGGGCAAGTTCCTGCTCCTTTTCCTTGATTCTGGCTATGCCCTCGTCTTTCACATGGGGATGACCGGTGAGCTCTATCTCGCTGCTGCGGACGATGCGCTGGAGACGCGGGACCGGCTTTGTCTCGGTCTCGAAGGTGGACGGGAGATCCGATATCGCACGGTGCGCAAACTCGGTCGGATCAAACTGATGAAGGGCCGAGACCCTGCTTCAATCAGCATCCTGGTTCAGTTGGGTGTGGAACCTTTGTCCCCTGCCTGCAGCCGGGGCTTCGTCCGGGGGCTTTTTGCCGCCAGCCGCGGAGCGGTGAAATCTCTGCTGATGGCTCAGGATAAGATCGCGGGAATCGGTAATATCTATGCCGATGAGATTCTATTCCGCGCCGGAATGCATCCTCTTACCCGAGCTGATAGGGTATCGGCGAGGCAGGTCGCGCGCATCCATGGAGCGATGCGGCGGGTGCTTCAGGTCGCGGCGAGGGATCTGGACACCCTTCAGCGCAAGCGATCCTGGCTCATCAATCACCGCGCGAGAGGCGATTCTTGTCCCCGATGCCAGGGCACCATCCGCCGCATCCTCATCCACGGGCGGAGCAGCTACTTCTGCCCGCGCTGCCAGAAGAGATGAGTGCTCGAAGATGAGTTATTACTGGTAGAAATTGCGGGGCCAGGCGTGGGCTCTCAAGCTCTCGAGCTCTTCCGGGGTGAGCGCTGGAGCGTCTGGGACGGCACAGTTGGCCTCGACATGGAGTGGCCGACGCATCCCAGGAATGACCGTCGAGACCGCTGGGGGGCTCAAGCAAAACTTGAGAGCTAGCTTGGGCAGCGTTTCGACCCCATCGCGCAGAAAGGCTTTGAGCTCATCCACCCGGGTGCACGTTTCCTTTAGGCGCTCGCCCCGAAAGTAGTACCCCTGAAATGTGTCGGGGTCGAGGGGCATGTTCGGGTGGAGCTTTCCGGTCAATCCGCCTTCGTCGAGGGGGACGCGGGCGATGACTCCCACATCCCCTTGCTGGCAGAGGGGAAAGAGTTCCTGCTCGGGAGACTGATCGAAGATGTTGTAAATGACCTGGACGGTATCCACGATCCCCGAACGGACGGCCTCGAGGCCCGTCTCGGGTGCATGATCGATCAGAGAGACCCCAAAGAACCGGATCTTTCCCTCTTGCTTGAGTTGCTCTATGGTTTTTCGCCACTCGCTTTCCTGAACCCACTCATCGCGCCAGATGTGAAGTTGTTGGAGATCGATGCAATCGGTATGGAGGTTGCGAAGGCTTTTTTCGGTGTGTTCGATGATCCAGGCGCTGGGGAAGGCCTCTTTCGCCCGTGTGCCGAGCTTGGGAGGCCAGTCATGGGTCTTGAGGGGAACTTTGGTGGCCACGGGGACCCGCTCACGATATTCCTGAAAGGCCTTGGCGATCAGCCGCTCGCTGTGGCCGTCGCCATAGCCGTGGGCGGTATCGATGAAGCTGACCCCTAGCTCGAGCGCCCGGAGCAGGGCCCGGACGGAGAGCGGGTCGTCAGTCCCTCCCCACCATCCCTTCCCGATGCCCCATGCGCCGAAGCCGATCTCGGAGACCTCGAGATTCGTCCGGCCCAATCTGCGGTATTTCATGTCCGCCCCCTTCCTCCTACCGGGGTGCGAGGAGCCGTACAAGCCCTATTATAGGTGGACCTCGTACCGTACAAAAGGAATGTTACGGTTGCAAGCGGGCCAAGAGTCAGGTCTGAGAGGGTTCTAGCGGGACCAGGGTGAGGGTCGTAACCTCTGCGGAGGAGAGGTCGGCAACGCAGATTCGGTGATTGTTGGTGTCGGCGATGTAAATCCGGTCTTCGACTGCACTCAGGCCTCCGGGTTCGGAGAACTCGGCGTCCCGCCCGTCGCGCTGGCCTGGCCGACCGGTGCCAAAGAGGGTTTTGACCGCCCGCATCGTGGGGTAGAGGACCTTAATCTTATGGTTATACGTATCGGCCACGTAGATCTGTCCCCCGGCGCAGGAAATCCCTAGTGGGTGCTGGAGCCGAACTTCCTCTCCGATCCCGTCATGATCCCCAAAAATAAAAAGTCCCTGGCCAACGAGCGTTCTGAGCCAACCTGGGTGGTTGAGATCGATGGATCGAATAGCGCTCACCTCGCTGTCGGCGACGTAGAGTACCTGGCCGTCGGTACAGATCCCGCTGGGTTGGGCCAGGGTACCATCCAGGCGGGGTCCGTCGAGGATCTGTTCCAGGCCGGTGCCCGCGAAAAGCGCGAGCTGCGCTTTGGTGAGGTCCATCACCCAGACCTGATGGCAACCTGCCATGGCGATGTACAGTCTGTCGCCCACCAGGCAGATGTCCCACGGGGAATTCAGCGACATCTGACGAGCCCGCCCCCACTGCCGGATGGCGGCCCCCTGCCGGCCATCGCCGGCGATCGTCTTAACCGTCCGAGACCGTAGATCGACACGGCGGATCAAGTGGTTTTCTGTGTCGGCGACATAGACAAGGTTTCCAGCCAAGGCGATTCCCTGGGGTGAGCGAAATGTAGTCTGGTCAAAGGGTCCGTCGGTGGCCCCGGGCTTGCTTGTGCCTGCAACATCGAGGATCTTCCCGCTGAGCTCGCAGACGACGATGCGATGATGGCCGGTGTCAGCGATGAAGAGCCGATTCCCGCCAACATCGGCGAGGACCTTTCCCGGGAAGGCGAGAGGAAGGCCGGGCATCTGCTCTCGTTTGAAGTCCACCGGGCCTTCTTGGAGGGTTCCCTTTTCCCGGTGTTCCTGGATCAGACCAGTAATGCTCCGGCGAAGGTGATTGCTGTGCCCCTCGCCAGCGACCATCTCCGCGATATATCCCTCGGGATCAATCAGGATGAGGGTGGGCCACGCATGAACAGCATAGCTCCGCCAGATGATGAACTGGTCGTCGTTCACGACGGGATGCGCCAGATTGTGGCGAAGGATGGCGTGCCGCACATTCTCTGCGTCTCGCTCGTTCGGGAACTTGGCGGAATGGACTCCAATGACGACCAGTTCGGTGGGGAAAGTTTTCTCCAGAGCCTCCAGCTCCGGTAGCACGTGCATGCAGTTGATTCAGCAGTACGTCCAGAAGTCCAGGAGAACCACTTTCCCACGAAGCTCTTTCAAGGTCAGGGGCCGGTCGGTGTTGAGCCACTCGAGGCCCAGGGGAAACTCGGGTGCCCGGACTGTGTGTCGTGGAACGCCACTACGCATCACAGTGCTCCATATTTACAGATAATTAGAATATATTTATTCATGTATAACTTGACATATATCAATCGACATTCTTTATGTGGACGACAATGATACTCCTTGGCATGTCATGTGGGGGGGAGAGACCAGATGTCCGAGTCGCTGGCCGTGGGTTGTCTACTTTTCTTGAAGGAAACTGTCGATCGCGTGACGGAAGACTCGTGGCGGATGGGCCCCGCTGATTAGGGTTCCCTGGATGGTGTCGTCCGATCCCGATTTGCCGATGAAAAAGCCGGGCGTCCCTCGGATGCCGGCCTTCACCCCATCGTCGAGATCCTTCTGGACCTTGGCAGCGTACTTGCTCTTCGCCAGGCACGCATCGAAAGCTCCGGCGTCCAAATTGAGTCGACGGGCATAGGTCTTGAGGTTATCCACCTGGAGCGCCTGCTGGTTCTCGAAGAGCAGGTCGTGCATCTCCCAGTACTTGTCCTGGTCCCCGGCACAGCGGGCCGCTTCGGCTGCTTTACGGGCCTGAGGATGGATCCGATCAAGGGGAAAGTCCCGGAAGACATAGCGAACCTTCCCGGTCTCGATGTATTCCGTCTTGAGCGTCGGGAGTGTGCTCTGGAAGAACCTCTTACAAAAGGGGCATTGGTAATCGGAGAATTCGACCAAGGTGACTGGTGCATCCTTCTTTCCCATCATGGGATTTCCGGCAATGCTCACATCGGCCACGACGCGTTGAGGTTGGGTCGGTTGGCCGGTGGCTCGCGAGATGAATTGGCGAATGCGCTCCAGCTCTTCTTTGACATCCGCAAGCTCGGTTCGCATGCGTTCCACATCGCTTTTCAGGCTAGCAATATCGGTCTCGGATCCCGATTCTGACTGACACCCCAGGCCGAGCGTGGTGATCAGAACCAGGGACGCCATAATGCACACAGCACGGCGCATCGATTTCATCCGCTTCCCCCTTGTTCCTATCCCCATATCGCTCAAGAAAGCAAAAGACCTTCCCGGGGCGTGAATTTCATCTAAAAACCCACTATCGCCCACAGGATAAATCATGTCAAGCATCAAAAAAGTAGACATTTCCAGGGACAGGATACATCATTAGGTTTTGCCGTGGGGCAGGGCAGCGTTAAGGTAGCGGGACGGGGGAGGAAATCGTCATGGCAGCAGCAAATGCACAATCTGATTTCAATCCGTCGAAGGCCGAAGCATTGGCCGAACGATTCCCGGCCGCTCTGAACAACGGTGCCCTATGCTTGATGGACTCTATCGGTCATCCTGTTAGATGGCCTGAGTAGTGTCTGACGCAATTGCAATCCACGAATCTCATTGGGGGGAGGGGCCACCCCTAGGGGTAGTATTTTTTCTTTGCTCCCCATCCTAGATGTGGTAGTAATACCCCCATGAGGGTAATGGGGCCCGATGTCCGACCACCAAAAACGGGAGGAGGAGTGAATGGCGAAGAAGAGGGCGAAACCGAAGAAGAAGGCGAAGGCGAAGAAGAAAAAGACCAAGGCGACCAAGTCGAAAAAGGCGTTCGGAGGCTATTCGATCAGCTTCAAAGGGCGCAAGGAGACGCTTGAGTCGGTCTTTGGGACTGCGCCCATCGGACCCGCCGTCATGACGAAGAAGCTCTGGGCGCTCGTCAAGCGGAAGAAACTCGGCAAGCGCCGCTAAGGCGCCCACGGCTGTCCCATCGCTCTGTGGCGGCCCGCTTCCGGCGGGCCGCCGTTTTTCGCGTCCATGTCGATCCGAGAATTATAAGGTCTCTGTTAGGCAGTTCAGCGAGAATTTCCTGGAGTAAAGTGCTGCACTGCCCCCCGCTAAAAAAGCTCGCGCCAGAAGCATGTGCCTCATCGTGACCGCCTCACGCATCCGTCCGAAGTTCAGGGGCGGGCCTCGAGAATCAAGTTGAACGGTGTCTCAGCGGCCCGGCGGAACCTGTTAAAGCCTGCTTTTCCGAAGACGTTTGCGAGGCGCGCTTCGCCAGCCTGCGCGCCGAGCGCGAGCGTGACGTCCGCCGCCTCCCAGGCCTTCTCGAAGCGCCTGCGAACGCTCGACGCCTCGTCGTCCCGGCCCTGCGCCTCGAGCGCCTGTGCGAGACCGTACAGCGCGAAGCCGTTGTCTCGGTTCTTGGCCAGATCCTGCCAGTAGACCACCTCGGCCTCGAGAGGACGGCCCGCGCGGAGTAGCGCCGTGCCGAGGTAGTGCCGGGGTGGCGTGAACCAGGCCGGAGGCTCGCTGTAGCGCAGGCTGTCCTCGAGTCGCACCGCCCGCTCGAGGTGGGCGAGCGCCAGGTTGACCTCGCCGTCCCTCAAGCGCAGCTCGCCGGCCAGCACCTCCCGCGCTATAGTGAGGAGGGTGCCGGCGTTGCTAAAGCCGATCAAATTTTCGGGCGTGGTCGGGTCCTCCACGATCTGCTCCAGGACGGCCAGCTCCTGTCGCGCTGGCGTGATCCGGTCCGTGTGTGCGTAAGCCATGCCCCGCGCGAAGTGCCACATGCCGGTCCAGAACCGCGTGTTCTCGGGCGGCTGAGGCTCAGCCAGGATTGCGTCCCACATACCGAAACGGAGCATGACGTCGAGGGGCATGCTGAGGAACGTCTGGTACAGCGCCCAGTCGTTGCCGTGCAAGTCTTTGGGCACTCGGGAGGCCACCTTGCGCGCTGCCACCAGCGCCTCGCCGCTCCGGCCCTGCATAGTCGCCGCCCAGGCCAAGAAGTGCACGTTGTGGGGGTAGTAATTCAGGGGGTAGATCCCCTGGGCACGGCACTGGGTGATGTAGCCCTCGTCGGCCTTCGCGGCGTTGGCGTTGGCCTCGAACGACTCGGCGTAGCGGCCGAGCTGCATATAAATGTGGGAGGGCATGTGCACGAGATGTCCCGCGCCAGGCGCGAGGCCGCGCAGCAGATCCGCGGCGCGCTCACCCCGCTCGGGCTGCACGGGCTCGACGGCGTGAATGTAGTAGTGCAGCGCGCCCGCGTGGTGAGGATTCCGGGCAATCACGGACTCCAGCACCTCCAGGACCGTTTCGGTGCTCTCGTGCTTCGGGCGACCGTCCTTGGCCCAGTAGTCCCATGGTGTGAGGTTCATCAGCGACGCCGCGTACAGCGTCGCGGCATCGTCGTCCTCGGGATACTTAGTGTGCAGCGCGGCCATGGCCTCGGCGTAGGCCTTATCCAGTGGTCCGCGGTCGGCCTTCGGATCGTTCGTGTAGCGCCTGGCAAGGGTGTCGATGTAGTCTCGCTCCTTCTGGGAAACCTTGTCCTTGCGTGTGACGGCCATCTGGATCGCTTCGTACGCCTGCCCGACGACGTCGGATCGCATGGGCAGGTTGAGATTGGGGCCGAGGACGAGTGCCCAGCCCCAGTAGGCCATGGCGCAATCGGGATCGAGCCGCGCGGCCTCCTTGAAGGCGCGCAGCGCCTCCTTGTGGTTGAAGCCGAACGTCAGCTTAAGTCCCTGGTCGAAGAAGCGCTGGACCCGCTCGGACTTCGTCGTCACCTCGTGGTGATGATCGCCCAGTCCCTCGAGCAGCGGGGCAATCTGCCCCGGCGCCAGACGAGGGTCCTCCGCGAGGGCCCGCGGGTCGTGCCTCTCGTCCTGGTGTGCCTCGACCCGTCCGGCGGGCGCTAAGGCCAGCGCAGCGAGCAGCAACAGAGTGCCGATCGAGGATTTTTCCAGCGTCATCACGAGATTGTTCCGCTTCCGTTCGTTGATGGTCATGACGTCACCCTCCTTTCGGTTACTCACATCGGTTCTTCACGATCTCGACGCCCAGACGATAGCGGTTGCGCGAGCCCGATGTAAGAGCTAGAATCGCCACAATCGGTTCATTTATGCCAAAGGAGACTGAAATGACCAAAGGGGGGCGGCGCATCCACGTGAGTCTGGTGGCGATTCCCGACTCCATGGCCTCGCCGCTGAGCGGCCTCTACGACGTGCTGAACTGCTTTGAGCTGGTCGGCACCTTCGACGACGCGGTGCCCGATGAGAACCCCTTCCAGACGGAGATTGTGGCGCCCGTTCATGCGCACACGCGGACGGCAAGCGGGCTGCCGGTCCCCGCCCATCGCACGGTGGACGAACTCGACCGCACGGATATCATCATCATCCCTTCAATGATGGTCGAGGGGGGTGAGTGGATTCCCGGCCGTTACCCAGCGGTCGTGAAGTGGCTCAATGATATGCATGCCCGGGGAGCGATGTTGTGTTCAGCCTGTTCCGGGGTCCTGCTGCTTGCCGAGACAGGCCTCCTCGACGGCCGCGAAGCCACGATCCACTGGGCCTACGCCCGGACCTTCAGCCGAAACTTCCCGAAGGTCCGCCTGCGCCTTGAGAAGGTGCTTGTCGCCACAGGCGACCGCCAGCAGTTCGTCATGTCGGGCGCGTCGGCGTCGTGGCACGACCTAGTGCTCTACCTCGTCGCCCGGCATGTCGGGCCCGCGGCGGCGCAAGCGATCGCCAAGTTCATGCTCCTGCAGTGGCATGTGGACGGCCAAGGACCCTACGTGGTGTTCGAGGCACCGACCGATCACGGAGATGCGGCTGTTCTGGACGCCCAGAAATGGTTAGGCGACCATTTCGCTGTTGCGGCTCCGGTCGAGGAGATGGTAAAGCGGTCTGGTCTGGCCGAGCGAAGCTTCAAGCGTCGCTTCACGAAAGCCACGGGGTATTCCCCGATTGGATACGTGCAGCACCTCCGCGTCGAGGCCGCGAAGCGTCGGCTGGAGAGAACCGACACGCCGATTGACGAGATCAGCTGGAACGTCGGCTACGAGGATCCGGCGTTTTTCCGGCGTCTGTTCAAGCGGACCACGCGGATCACCCCAGGCGCCTACCGGCGTAAATTCCGGCTGCCAGATTTCGCCCGGACGGGAAGCCGGGCTTAGACTAAACGGTAGACCACGTAATTGTTGGCCCGAGCCCCAAAGAGCCTATAGGAAGAATTGGCTTTGCAACGAATATCTATCTGGGCGATTGGAGGATGACTCAATGAAGTACCATGAAATCGCCATTTCACGGAGACATTTCTTGAGAGCCACATGTGTGATGTCAGCCATCATGGCACTGCGGCCGCATGGATTGTTGGCTGCAAGAGCTCCTGTGATCAAGCGCGCCATCCCATCTTCCGGCGAGCGGCTTTCGATCATCGGCTTGGGGACGTACCAGACGTTCAGTCATGATGTCAACAAGCAACAACTAGGCGAGGTCATGCAGGCCTTCTTCGATCATGACGGCCAATTGATCGATTCGTCCCCGATGTACGGCCCGGCCGAGGGCTTGGTGGGCGAATTGCTCAAAACCACGAAGAACACCGAGGGCTTGTTCGTCGCGACGAAAGTCTGGACGTACGGGAAAGAATCCGGCATCGAACAAATGCAACGATCAATGACACGCATGGGCGTCAAGGTAATCGACCTCATGCAGATCCATAATCTACTCCATTGGAAGATCCATATTCACACGTTACGGGAGTGGAAAGCACAGGGGAAGATACGCTATCTGGGGATCACCACCTCGCA
>CAYGBT010000025.1:0-43099 GCA_964348275.1 uncultured bacterium | reverse complement strand
CCGAACAGGGTCGCCGCGAGAGGCCCGGAGCGAGGGGCCGAAGGTGCTGGCCCACCACAATCAGCAACCCATGGAGTTTTCCGCCGACGAAGGATGACTTCCCGAGCTGGCTCAATGTATTTCGACCCCCAAGTCTGATCGCTAATTTCTATCCTTATCGGTCGTCGGTCGTCGTTTCGGGAACCCTTCGTACTCATACGTATCAACAATGGAGCCGTCCGGGGCGCGTAGTGTTGCGGTATCTCCGCTGTTATTCCAGATAGGACCATCGGACTGCCAGTACAGCACAACTTGCTTCCAAGGATCAGTAAGATTGACGCCCCGCCCACTCAGCAGGAGTGCCGAATACCCGGGCTTCAGCGACAGGGGCGGGAAGGCGTATCGGTGTCCGTGCCGGTCCGTGACGGAAAAGCCCTGGATGTTCACTACGCCATCGGCCACGTTGGCGATGCGGATCGACTCCCCATTTGGATTGAGTCGATCATTCCCAGGGGCGTTGGCGTGAAGGGAGGTGATCTTCAAGGGTCCCGTCGGGTGCTGCCAAATTCCCCGCTGCGCGGCCCGCGCCCGCCGCTCGAGCTCGAGCAACCGATCGTAGTGCTTGAGATTGGGCGGAATCACGAGGAGATGGGCGAGGCCCGCCTCGATGAGCTGTGCATTCACCATTCCTCCGTCCACATACACATATGCAAGCAGACGCTTATACCCGTCCTCTCGCACGTCATCTTCCTCGAGCTTCACGCGCCTGCCTTCGGTCAGGCGCCGGTTGTAGGCTGTGGCCTCAGCAAAGTAGGGTTGGCCTCGCTCGGGGGTATTGATACCAATATAGCGAACTCGTCGGCCGTCCTCGAGGACAACCGTGTCGCCGTCGATCACGTGACGGATCCTAGCATACCGCTCCTCACCCGCTCCCGGCACCGGGGAAAGGGCCAGCAGGATCAGACCCAAGCTAGCAATTGACCGCCACGGTTTACAGGAGGGTGATCCTCTCACGGTATTGCTCCTCCAGGCGACGGTTGTGCACATCCCCCCCAGGGAGATTGGCGCTCATATAGATCGGCGGGGTGAGACCCTCAGCTCGGTAGCGTTCCACTACGGCACAGACGAGGCGGTTCATCAAGAAGGTCCCGGCAACGACCGAGGTGGGTCCGACCTTGCCGCCCCACCCGGGGTAGGCCACTGCGGCATCTCCCTCCTCCCCACAGTTGTCCAGGCACAGGTCGGCAACCTCGAAGAGGCGCTTGCCACTCGGGTGCCGGGCCGCGACTGCCCTTGAGTGGGCGAGAGAGGTCAGGGCAATGACGAAGAGCCCCCGCTGCTTGGCCTCGACCGCCATCTCCACCGGCACCGCATTGATCCCGGAGTTCGACACCACGATCAGGGCCTCTCCCGGCTGGAGGTCGTGTCGATCCAGAAGGATCGAGGCGACTCCGGGCAGACGCTCCATCTTCCCGCTCACGGCCGGAGGCGTGAGTGGAGTCAGCATTGTCTCCTGGATCAAATTGACGGGGACCAACCCGCCTGCCCGGTGAAAAACCTCCTGAGCAACCGCGATCGAGTGCCCACTTCCGAAGACGTGGATTATCCCACCCTGCTTGAGCGAGTGAAAAATGACTTCAGCCGCCCGCTCGAGCGCTTCTCCCTGTGTCTCCTCGATCCGATCGAGAAGCTTGAGCACAGCAGCCGTGTACGGGTGTCGGTCCATTAGCTCCTCATGAGATCATCCCCGTATAACCCTTGCCGGGAATAATCTTTCCCAGAGGGGCCGCCTGGCCCGCCCCCGTTGCGGAGGGCAGGTTCCCCGGCTGTCCCGTAAAGGTCAGGTAGCCCAGGATGGCAAATGCTGTGGCCTCGACCGCCCTCGCCGGAAACCCGATATCACCGGTCGAGAGGACAGAACGGGGGGCCAAGCGGGTCCCGAGGGCCTCCGTAAGCCATCGGTTCCGAACCCCGCCGCCGCACAACAGGATCGCATCTACCGTTTGTTGCGGAAAGACGTGAGCCTCGAGTGTTCCGACCACCGCCTCCACGGAAAAGGTCGAGATGGTGGCGACCACATCTGCCGGAGGCATTCCCTCCTTTTCCGCTACAACCAGAAGCTCTTGCACCATCCGCGGACCGAACTCCTCCTGACCAGCACTCCGGGGAGGAGGCCGGCGGAAAAAGGGATGGCCGAGGAGTCGCTTCAGCAGCGCGTGATTTACACGGCCCGACGCAGCCCAGGCCCCGTCAGCATCGTACTCCATGATTCCGCCACTCAATCGTCGGACTACACCATCGATCAGGACATTGCCGGGGCCGGCGTCGAAGGCAACGATCTCGGCTGAGGAGGCACCGGCCGGGAGCACCGTGAGATTGCAAATCCCGCCGAGGTTTACAATCACGCGGCACCGGTCAGGATGTCCAAAGAGCAGGCCATGAGGATACGGGGTGAGGGGAGCCCCCTCCCCCCCAGCCGCCATGTCCCTCGGGCGGAAGTCGGCCACCGTTAAGAGCCCCGTCCGCTCGGCGATGACACAGGGCTCACCAATTTGAAGGGTAGATCGTAGGGCAAGATCCCCCTCCGTAACCGGGCTCGGAAGATGGCAGATGGTCTGGCCGTGAGAGCCGATCAGCGTCACCTCGGATGGAGAGGTGCCGGCTGCTTCCAGGAGGTCGAGGGCCGCTTGGGCAAAGAGCTCCCCTAGGAGTACGTTGAGTCGACAGACTTCTCGAAGGGCGTCAGGATGGTCAGGGAGACGGAGGATCCGATCCTGGATTCCCGGAGGGTACGGACGAGACTCAAAATGAAGGAGATTCACCGACGGCTGCTGAGCATGCCCAGTGATCTCCACCAGGGCCGAGTCGATCCCGTCCGCCGAGGTCCCGGACATGAGCCCAATGACCTTCAGGGACACATCCCTCCTGCAAATTCTTGCTTAACGCGATTCAGGGCATCGCGGTCCCGCATGAGATCGAGGGCGGTGAGGGCCATGGCGCTGGCTGCCATGAGCATCCCCTCCTCCCCGGCGGACGAGGCGGAAGCCACAGCGAACTCAGGCATGTGGCAGCTGACCTTGGGACCGCAGATGGCGATCGTAGGCTGGATGGTTGGAACGACTTGGCTGACATTCCCGACATCGGTGGATCCGAGGTCGTGGTCCTCTGGACCCTGGTCGACGTCGCCCCCCAGCGCCTCAAGATTCTGGCGAAAGAGTTCGGCGAAAGAGTAGTTGACCCTGTGCGGGTGGTAGTCATACCCCGCCCGCTTCACCTGGTAACGAGTCCCTGTGGCTCCGGCGGCCGCTTCGAAGCAGCCGAGGACTTTCTGGTAGATCTCCTCGAGGTACGCCATGTCCAACGCGCGAACGTAAAAGAGGGCTGCTGCATGATCCGGAATAATGTTGGGCGCCTTCCCACCATGGGTGATGATCCCGTGGATCCGAGCGTCGGCCCGAAGATACTGCCGAAGGGCATTGACGTTGTTGAAGGTGAGAATAACGGCATCGAGGGCGTTGATCCCGAGATGGGGAGTTGCCGCAGCGTGGGAGGCCTTGCCGAAGAATTCCACCTGGACATCCCGCATCCCCAGTGCCTTCTTCACGATTTCGGTCCGGTTACTCGGGTGAACGAGCATGGCCGCGTCCACCTTCCGAAAAACCCTGGACTCGACGAGGGGGATCTTGCCTCCCCCTTTCTCTTCTGCCGGACATCCCACGAGGAGCACGCGGCCATGGACCTCTCCCAAGAGAGACTTGAGGGCCAAGGCAGCGCCCACCGAGCTCGCCGCAATGAGATTGTGACCACACGCGTGGCCGATTTCCGGCAGGGCGTCGTACTCGGCGAGGAAGGCAATAGTGGGACCGTCACCCGAGGTGTACGAAGCGGTAAAGGCCGTGGGGAGTCCCGCCACCTCCCGCTCTACGGAAAAGCCGTGCGCTGCCATGGTCCGCGTGAGGCGTTCGACCGCCTGAACCTCTTCAAAGGCAAGTTCAGGGTGGGTGTGGAGAAACCGGCTGATCTCCAAGAGTTCGGGCCTGAGCCGATCGACCTCCTGAATCACCGCCTGCTTCTGGGGATCCAGCATCATCGCCTCCGTAAGAAGGGACTCTCACTGCCACGTGGCTAAAACTCTAACACGAAGTGCCTGGTCGGACAAGCCGAGAGGGCCCCGTAAGCCTGCGTCTCCTCTCGGGAGCATTCCCATTCACCAGGCAAGAGCGAGTGCCGTTCCAACTATTTTCCCCGACCCCCTGCCGCTCACTGCACCGAGGAAGCAGGCCGAACTGTGGTGCTCGGACAAGACCAAACAAGTTGGAACGGCACTCGCTACCAACAATCTTTCACGTTTTTGCTTCAAGCTGATAGCTCATTGCCGACTGCGTCCGAGCTGTATGTGGGATCAGATGCCGACGCGAAGGGGACTCGCGAGCTCCTTGAGGAGGGCAATGGCGGAATAGGCAGCAAGTTTTCCCGTCCGGGGGTTCTCGGTGGGGACATTCTCGATACGAGCGTGGAGTCGGCCAAATTCTCCGATGACCTCGATGTCGTGGATGTTGTGCTTCACGGAGGGATCGGCGACGATCGTCACCTCGGTTCGATCAGGCCCAACCCCCGCGAGGCTGAGCGCTGCCGAGACATTAATGTTGGCGGGGAATCCCGTGCAGGCGTCCCGGGCACTCCCTTCGAAGACTACCCTCTCCTGGGAGAGATGATTGAGGTCGATGTGGTGCTCAACAAGGTATGGAGCCCCTTGGAGACTCCGGGGATGTTTCCGGGTGACCATCCTGACCTTTTCAATCGGGCCGGTCCGCGCCCCCTTGACCCCGTCAAGCCCGATGATGGCGCCCGAGGGGACGTAGACCGTGGCGCCCCGCTCTCGCGCCAACGCGATCCACTCGTCCCGACCGAGGAGCGCCCCTACACTCAGGACCATCAGGTCCTTGCCCTGCTCCAGGGTCTTCGGGGCGATCTCTTCGAGCGCAGCCTGGCCGGCTGCCTCGATGACCAGGTCGGATGCTTCGATCAAGCGATCCAGGGAGAGGACCGGCGCCGGCCGGTGGAGTGTCTGCACAAAGCCCTGAGCCTTCTTAAGATCCCGGCCCGTGAGCCCGGCGAGCTCTACGCCGGGGATGCCCGTGTCAACAGCCTTGGCGATAGCTCGGCCAATCACCCCCACGCCCACGATGCCCACCTTCAGCATAGCCTCACCTCACCGCCGAATCGTTTCAATCGTGAGTTGTGCCGGAACGGACGGGGAATTGCGCTGTGTGTCAAGCGTTACCATGCAGAACACTACGATACACACCGAGCGCCCAGAGGGGAAAGTAAACCGGGTAGAGGTGATACTTGAGGAAGAAGACCCGGGGAAAGCCGGTGCCGTTCCAGAAGGGATCATCCCAGGAACCGTCCGGACGCTGGACATCGAGCAGATAGCGAATCCCCCGGGCCACCGCCGGGTTCTTCGCCTCCCCCACCGCAAGGAGACCGAGAAGCGCCCAGGCCGTCTGGCTGGGCATACTTTCCCCTTTCCCGGCGAGGCCAGGGTCCATGTAACTGAGACACGTCTCCCCCCACCCCCCGTCCGCATTCTGGCAACCTTCCAACCAGCGAACGGCCCGCCGGATGTGTGGGGCGTTACAATCCTCCCCGATGGCCCCCAGGCCTCTAAGGACCGACCAGGTTCCATAAATATAGTTGGCTCCCCATCGGCCGTACCACGCGCCGTTTGCACATTGCGTTTCTTTGACGAACGCCAACGCCCTGGCCGCCTCGGGAAGCGTCGAGTTATGACCGTAGGTTCCGAGGGTCTCTAGCCCACGTCCTGCCAAGTCCTCTGTGGGTGGATCGAGGAGGGCTCCGTGGTCGGCAAACGGAATGTTGTTCAAAAGGAAACGGGTGTTGTCTACGTCGAACGAGCCCCACCCGCCCTTCTCGCACTGCATTCCCAAAAACCACGTAAGGCCCGCCTCGATGGCCCGTCGAATTTCGGCTCGATTTGGCAGCTGGACCTTCTTGAGGGCCATCAGCACCACGGCCGTATCGTCGGTATCGGGATAGAAGTCGTTCCGGAATTGAAACGCCCACCCCCCGGGGGAAAGATGCGGCCGTTTGACCTGCCAGTCGCCTCGCCGAAGAATTTGCCTCCCAAGGAGCCAAGTGGCAGCCTGGAGCAGCGAGGAGTGGTCCGTGGGCAGGCCGGACTCCACGAGAGCATTCACGGCGAGGGATGTATCCCAAATGGGTGAAAGACAGGGCTGCAGATGAAAGCGGTCCGCCTCCTCAATCCCGAGGAGCTCAATCTCTTTCCGCCCTTCAGCCATCTTGGGGTGGTCCTCGGAGTAGCCCAGGCTGTGCAGGGCCATCACCGCATTGGCCATGGCCGGATAGATCCCTCCCAATCCTCCGGGCCCCATCCGCGTCAGGGTCCACGCCAGGGCCTGCTGGCGTGCCCGCGCCCGGAAGGGACGAGGGGCCCACCGCTCAAGTCCAGGGAGGAGCGCATCCAGCCCGATAAAGAAATTCTTCCAGGAGATGAGCTGCTCGGAGAGGGGGAATCGCAAATTGGCCGCGGCCCGCGATGGGAGGTAGAGTTCATCGATGCCCGCCTCGGGGGGGATCGGACAGATCGGCTTGAGATCCATGAGGATCAGCAGGGGGACAATCACCGTCCTTGACCAGTACGAGACCTCGTAAAGATTAAAGTAGGACCAGCGGGGGAGGAGCATGATCTCGACCGGCATGGCCGGGACGCCCTCCCAATCGTACTGTCCGAAGAGGGCGAGACTGATCTTCGTGAAGACGTTCGCCTTGGTCACCCCACCCTTTGCCAGGATGTTTTCCCGGGCCCGCCGCATGAAGGGCTCGTCGGGGGAATGTCCCATAAGCTTCAAGGCGAAATAGGCCTTCACCGTGGCGCTGATATCGCTGGGGCTCCCCGGGAAGAGGTCCCATCCGCCATCGGGCAGTTGCTTGGCGAGAAGGTAATTGGCGGCCTTTCTCTCCCGGTCTCGATCGACCCGGCCCAGGAAGTGACGGAGCATGACGTACTCCGAGGTCAGAGTGGCATCCGCCTCGAGTTCGCCAACCCAGTACCCCTCCGGGTGCTGGAGGCTAAGGAGATGCTCCTGGGCCCGGCGGATGGCTTGTTCCAGCACTTGGACGGTGAGCCCGTTTTCAATCGCCGACGTTGTCAAACCTTCTGCCCCCTTTGCCTTGCTCCTCGGTACCACTCGGCTGATCAATCCAAGAAGACTGAGACCCCGATCATGAACAGAGGTCCGTCAATGCCATCGTTAGGTAGTTTGATGTCGCGATTCGAAATATGATAATACCTTGCCTCACCGGTCAACGCTGTCCTTTCAGCAACGAAAAAATGAAACCCCAATCCGAATTGGAGTGAGAAATTGAAGCCATCGCTCTGACCCCTCTGTTCAGCTTCCGGTCTGCGCCGTGAGTTTAGATCGAAGTCGATACTGAGAACGCCTCCCCCTCCTTCTACGAAGGGGATGAATCTCCCTTCGGGAAGGAAGTTATACCGGACCATCGCGGTGATCCCTCCCCCGAAGCCATCATTGGGCTCAGTCAGAAATAGGAGTGCTCCTTCAATGACTAACTCAAAGTGACCCCGGTACCACGCATCCCCACCCATGGGGTCGCTGATGCCAATGCCCCAGCGGGGGGCCACATAGATCATCTCGACATCACCCAGTTCGCCGGTGGTCTCACCAATCCGGAAGCCGAGAGCATATCCCCCCGCGATTCCGGCCACTTGCTTGCCGAATCCGAACAGACGCGCCGGGGATTGCGCAGCGGCCGTCGGTGGCCCAGCGCCCGATCCCATGCCAGAGTCCGCCCACCCCTTCTGTGGAAGGAGCATCCCCAGGGCCGTGGCGATCAGCAAGAGTCTCCACTGTTCTCTCATTCGCCCTATCTTTCCGAGGGGGCCAAGTCTACTACTGGATCACTCCTCTTCCCGCTTGATGCGCATCTTCCGCACCAGTTCATCAAACGAGGACGTCTCGATGATCTTGTTGAACTGCGATTGATAATTCGAGACAATACTCACCCCGTCAATAATGACATCGAACATCTGCCAGGGACCGCTCGGGCGCTGCAGGTGATAATCAACAGGCAGGCGATCGCCCCGCTTGTCCACGAGCACGGTTTTGACTACTGCTCGTGTGCCGTTGACCGATTCTCCGGCGTATATGATCTGTTGATCTGGCAGTGACTGCAGGACCATCCGGGAGTAAGAGCGTTCGAACAGCACCCCGAAAAGGTCCACAAACACCTGACGTTGCTGAGCGGTCAGCTTGACCCAATGCGAGTCCAGAGAGCGTTCCGCCATCTCCGCATAGTTGAAGCTGCCGGCAATCAACTTCCGGACCGCCTGTCTCCGTGCTGCCTGCTTGTCTGGACCCTGCAAGGTGGGATCATTCAAGATACGCAGAGCACTCTCCAAGGTATCGCGGACCCGATCTGTGGGCAAACTCTCCCTTGACCCTGCCGAGACATGCAAGGTGAACGCCAGCACAAGGACCCCGACCCCAAAGATGCGGCAAAACGAACGAGCCTTCTGTCGCACACATCTCGTCACTTCGAGGTCCTCCCCCGGTCGGGACGATCATCACCTTCTCCCCGTCGCGGCAGTTGCCAGGACCCATTCGTATACCCGACCACCTGAGGAACCTCCCCCACCGGCTCGGTCCCCTTCATCCCGTAGAGAGCCCAGAGGCAGGCCGGGAGAACTGTCAGCGAGGCCACGAGGACGCTCCCCACCCCGACGGACAAGAGGAAGCCAAGGCTAAAGATACCTTGGTGGCTAGCCACCATCAAGCTGCCAAATCCCACCATGGTGGTAGTGGCAGACAGGAAGACCGCCCGACCCGTACTGTTGGCGATGACGGACCCCTTTCCGCCCTCCTGTGTCAACCGCTTCACAATGTGAAGACCGTTCATTATTCCATACCCCGCGATGAGGGGAAGCAGAATGAGGTTGGCTAGATTAAAGTTGATCTTGAAAAGTTTCATCAAGCCAATGGTCCAGGCCCCGCCCACAACGAGCGGACAGAGGGCCAAGAGCAAATGCCCCACACTGCCAAAAGACCAAAGAATCACGATCACCATTGCAGTTGCCGCATAGAGCCCCCCGAGCAGGTACCCCCTCTCCATACTCCGGCCGTGCTCCCAGGCGGTGACGGGATCCCCGATAACATCCGGATCGACCGACCGGATCTCCCTGACAAACTTTTGGACACTTTCCCGCCCCCAGTTCTTCTCCTTCGGAAACACCTTGAGGAGATAAGTTCCCCGTTTCCCGAGAAACCGATCCCTGAGCTGCTGCGGAAGGTCCGCCATTGTCATAGGGTCTGACTGGAGATTTTGCCGGAGCACGGTGATCTTCCTCTCAAAGTCTGCAAAGAGTTTGGCCTCGTAGGAGGTCAGGATCTGTGTCAGCTCGACCGGACCGCCCGCCTCAAGCTTTTCCCGGACCCCCTCCACCAGTTGCCGGGCCTCCTCCAACTCTGCGTCCGATGCAGAGGCAAAGCGCTCTTTGTCCCCTAGCTTGAAACGAATTCGCTCCAGGGTCGTCTTTAGCCGTTCGAGATTCACGGGTTCCAGTCGCCCAAAGGTGGTCGGGAGCTTGCTCAGGGGGGCCTCGAGTGCCTGAATGGCAGTCAGCGTCCCCGCCTGTGTATTGGGGAGAAACGAGAAAATGGTCTGGACCCGATCGACCGACGGAAGTGTTTCCAGGTTGGCCTTTTTCGTCTCGACTTCTTCTGGCGATCCCGCCAGGCTGATGCCAAACCAGGTGGACGTCCCGCCCTCAGCGAGGAGGCGGCGTTCCCAGTCCACGGATTCCGTCCCCTGCGCTTGGAGCTCCAGCAGATTGAACTCAAGCTGAATCTTGCCAATGGCGGGCAGAGAAACCATGGCCAACAGCCCTGCCACAGCGATTACGACCCGGGGATGATGACTCCACTGTTCAAAGAGCCCTAACAAATTCGTCGACCGGGCGGCGACCCGAGCGTCCGTGCGCCCCTCCTGCAAGAGCAGCAGCGAGGGGAGGACCGTGAACGCCGCAGTCAAACAGAGCAGCAGGCCGCTCCCTGTGATGAAGCCCAGCTCCACCAGACCCTTGAAGTCGGTCAGGATGAGGCTATAAAAGGCGACCACCGTGGTAATCGCCCCTGTTACGGTGGCTTTACCTGTCCGTTGGAGCGTGAGGTGTAACGCGTCGCCAGGGCTGTGACCCCTGGCGCGTTCTTCCCCATAACGCTCCAGCAGATGGACATTATAATCGATACCCAATCCGATCAGGATCGGGGTAAACATGGCGCTCAGGATATTGAGAGAGCCGATGGTGAGGGTGATGAGCCCCAACGTCCAGGAAACCCCAACCCCCAGGCTGAGGAGCGCGCGGGCCGGTGCGCCATAGCTACTCCAAAAGAGGAGAAACAGGAGAGCCACTCCACCGAGGGCGACCATGGTGGCCATCGCGGCATCGCGTCTGGCCGTCACCATCTCATCCGACCCCAGGGCTTCGGACCCGGTGACGCCAGCCTCGATCCCCCCGTACGTTCGACTGAGCTCGGTGATGGCTGTCCGGATCTGCCGGATCGACTCTCGCTTGGGGGCGAGGGTCCGGTCATTTGTCCCACGGGCTTTGGCCAAAAGGATGAGGTACCGCTTATCCTCGGTCAGCAGGTATCCTTCGGACACTGGCTCTTTTCCGGCTCCCAACCACGCTCCCCACGGGGAGTCCGCGAATCGATTACCGTTCAACCTGTTGTTCACCTGCCGGAGTAAAGAGGTCAAAAAGCCAAGATCCACCTGCCCCGATGTCCTCTCCTCCTCCAAGAAGCCGGTAAAGAAATGCCCGACCAAGGCCTGGCTCGTCTCCCGGTTGATTCCGGCAAACAGGGTATTGAGCCCGGGCGCGGCGGTGAGGTCCCGAATCAGCTCCTGGTGGCCCTCAATCTTGCGGCGAAGCGTCTTGAGTTCCTCCACGGAGAGGTATTGGAGCGAATGAGCCTCAAAGGGAGCGGAGTCGACTCGATAAAACAGTTCTGTGATGTGCTCTCCGTCGGTTTGCAGCCGGGCGGCCAGGCTGGCGACGAATTGTTTGGCACGGGGCAGATCAGAGGCATCCACGACGACCACGATGCCATCTCGGTCTCCGAACTCTTTCCTATAGGCTTGCTTCAATTCGACGAGGCGTTCACCGGTGAAGACAAGTTCCATTCGACTCGGCCGAATCTCCAACCATCGCATCGCTGCCACGAGAGACAAGAACGCGAGCAGGCTCGTCAATAACAGGACGACACGGGGATGTCTCAGAATCACACGTGACCATCGCCTGGCCATGGCCGGTCTCGCTCCTCCCGCGGATCGCGATTACCGTTTGGGACTGGAATCGGCGCCGAGTGCTTCGGCTTCCTGCTTGACTCGCATCTTTCGGATGAGCTCATCGAACGAGGAGGTCCGGATGATGCGGTTGAACTGGGTCCGGTAGTTGCTGACCAGGCTGACGCCTTCGATCACCACATCATAGACCATCCACTGGGCATCCCGGCGGATGAGCTTGTAATCGATGGGGATATCCAGATCCTCTTTTTCGCTCACGATCTTGGTGGTAACAACCCCAAACTTGTCATTCACTTCTTCCTTGGTATAGAGGATTTCCTGATCAGTGTAGGCTTCAATCTTCTTATGATAGGAACCCTCCAAGAGATCCGCAAACAGATCCACGAATTCCTTCCGCTCCTGGGGAGTCCGCTTGCGCCAATGCAGTCCGAGCGAACGCTTTGACATCTCCGAAAAGTCGAAGCGGGGATAGATGACCTCCTTCAGCCGTTTTCGCCGCGCCTCCTCCTTCTCCGGGGCCTTCAGCACTGGGTCCTTCAAAATGTCCATGACCTGGTCAATGGTGGCCTTCACTTGGACGGTCGGACTTTCCTGGGCGAAAGACAAGGGAGAAAAGGCGAAACAACTTATCGCGCAAAGAATCAGGCCCTTCCGTGTCACCCCACCCATTCTATCTCCTCCTGATGAGCAAAAGGATTCGGGGGAGCCTCCCTCTGTGCCTTATTGGCGCGCCGAAAATACCCGAACGGCCTCCCCGGTCGCGAAGGCCAGATTCGCAAGGGCGATCCGCTGATTGTAAATGGCGCGAAAATTATCCGCCCGCATCCGGGCATAGGTCTTGAGCGCGTCAGCGAGGTCTCTCGCCTCGCCAATGCCTAAGTCGAAATTCGCCACAGCGGTCACCAACCACCGCCGGGCGTCCCGATAGCCCCGCTTCGTTGTCTCGATGTCCTGCTCGGCCTTTTGCAACTCCAGGTGGGCCTTCCGTACTTGTAACGGAATGCCGTTTTCCGCAAAATCCTGCTTGTGGAGGAGCTGGATATATTGCGCCCGGGCCTCGTCGATCCTTCCCCTGGTGATGCCGAAGTCGAAATGCCACTTGAGGCCGACCACAACCCCACCAAAGGCATGTTCCAGCGGGTCGGTGATGATGGGGACCTGACTTTTGTCCCGATTGGTACTTTCGGCCACATCGGCCACGACTGCCGCGTAAACAATCGGATACTGATCAGCGACGGCAGCCTCGACCAGCGCCTGCCTGGCTTTGATCCCCTCCCGCAGCTGCACGAACTCAGGGCGAAGCTCCTTGGCAGTCTGAAGATAGCTCTCAATGCTCTTTGCGTCTCTTTTGACCGGCACCAGCCTTTTGTCCGCCAACTCGAACTCGACCTCCTCTTCCAGCCGCAGGGCCATTCGCATCGCTCGCCCGGCTAACTTGACCCCCTCCTCGGCTTCGTCAACATTCTTGTCCACCTCAGCCAGGAATGCCCGGAGCTTGTATACATCACTCAACGTGGCCCCGGGGGATCCCGCCTCCACCTGACGCTCCGCCTTTTCCAAGGACTTTTGGAGCTCTTCCCGAATCCCATCGACGAATTCCCGAAGCTCGCGCGCCAGCAGATACCCGTAATAAAACTGCTTGATCTGCAGGGTTACCTCGGAGGCCTTCTGATTCACGGCCGCCTCGCTGACCTGAACACCCCGAGCGGCCGCCTCGCGAAAAGCACTGATCTTCCCAAAGGTATACAAAGGCTGGACTAGCTGAATCTCGGCCCGGCCGAAGACCCCGTTAATCACGGGATCATCCGTCTCCGACTTGGAGACGATGGTCCCCTTGGAGCTAATCAGGTCCGACTCAGGAGACGGGCCCCCAAAGATGTTGGCCTCAAGCTGTGCCCACCTGGCAGCATCAGCCTGTGTCTGTTTGCTCCGGCTCTCATCCACGCCGGCGCGCGCTTCTTTGATCTGTGCGCTCACCTCCAGGGCCCGCGTGACGGCGTCGTCCAGGCCGATGACCAGTTTCTTCTGTTCACCGGGGGGCTGCCCTTGGGCGGCTGCCGGGTTCGGCGCCAAAAGGACCAGAACAAGGCAGATGCCGGACACAACAAATGCGGCCATCGTACTCGTCCTCCGCAGTATGAGGTTTCCTTGGCCTCTAAAATTTCCCAAAGATGAAACTCCCGATAAGCTCCTCGATATCAATGGGCGGCTCGGTCTCGCGGATTCTCCCCCCCGAGGCGATGATCTCATCGGCCCCCCCCGGACTGAGCTGCATATACTTTTCGCCGATGAGCCCCTTGGTCTTGATAGAGGCGATCGTGTCCTCCTGCAGCTCGACGCCAGTGTCGATCCGCATTGTGACCCTCGCCTGATATTCGACTAACGAAATTTCCTCAACCCGACCGATCCTCACCCCGGCGATCTCCACGCTGGCCCCCTCTTTCAATCCCCCCACGGTCGGGAAGTCCGCATAGACCGTGTATCCCGCCAGTCCGAGAACCTGCATCTTGCCCAGCCGAATAGAGAGGTACCCGAGGGCAAAGATCCCTACGAGCAGGAACAGACCCACCACTACCTCGAGATCCAAACGTCTCATCATCCCCCTCTTCTCAGTCAGGCTGGATCGGCCCCTCCGGATCGCCGCTGATAAACTGTCGGATGAGCGGGCTCGTGGACGACTGAATCGCCTCCGGAGTCCCGGCCTCGACCACGATCCCTTCGTGGAGCATCGCCACTCGGTCAGCAATACCGAAGATCTCGGGGATCTCATGGCTCACGAGGATGGCCGTAAAACCCACGCGCCGGTGCGTGTCGAGGATGAGCCGATGAATGGCATTGACCATGATCGGATCGAGACCAGTCGTCGGTTCGTCGAACAGCACAATCTCTGGATCCATGGTCAGGGCGCGAGCCAACGCGACCCGCTTCCTCATCCCCCCGCTCACCTCGGCGGGATATTTATGGCCCATATCCGCGAGGCCCACCTCTTTGAGGAGGGCAAGGACCTTCTCCCGAATCGCCTCCTCGGGAAGCCGCGTCTTTTCCCGAAGTGGAAAGGCCACGTTCTCAAAAACAGTCAACGAATCGAAAAGTGCCCCCCCTTGAAAGACCACCCCGAACCGCTCCCTGAGCTCGTCAAGCGCTCGACCGCGGAGTTGGGAAATCTCCATGCCGTCGATAAGAATCTGGCCTTCGTCCGGCCTGAGGAGGCCCATGAGGTGCTTCAGGAGGACACTCTTGCCCCCGCCACTCCGCCCGATGATGACCAGGATTTCTCCCTGGCCGACTCGGAGGTTCACCCCTCGAAGAACCCGTTGTCCTTCGAAGGTTTTATGTAAATTGCGGATTTCGACCATTCGCCTCACCCTCACAAAAGCACCGAACCAAGGAAGTAATCCCACACCAGGATCAACACCGAAGACAGGACCACTGCCTCCGTCGTGGCCCGGCTCACCCCCTCCGCCCCGTAACTAGTATAAAACCCTTTGTAGCAGCAGACCCACGTCACCAAGAGACCGAAGCTCACCGATTTGAGGAGGCCCTGGGTGATGTCTTTGAGGACCACATATGTTTCCATCTCCCCAAAGTAAGTCCCCTCTCCAACACCCAAGAGCTTCACCCCCACGAGGTACCCCCCGTAGATTCCCACAAGATCGAAAATCGCAGTCAGGAGGGGAAATGCGATCAGGCCGGCCAGGATAGTCGGCACAATCAGGTACCGCATGGGGTTTAACGCCATGGCGTCCAGTGCGTCGATCTGTTCGGTGATGCGCATGATCCCGATTTCAGCCGTGAGGGCCGAGCCGGCCCGGCCCGTCACCATCAGGGCGCACAGAACGGGTCCGAGCTCCCGGATCAAGCTCAGGGCCACCGCCGGGCCTAGAAACGCCTCCGAGCCAAACTTTGTCAACGTGTAGAACACTTGCAGGCCAAGCACCATTCCGGTGAAGGCTCCCGTCAGCAGGATCACCCAGAGGGACTTGGCCCCGATGAAGTGGATCCGCGTGATCATACGGCGCCACTTGAGCGGAGGGAGAAACATCCAGAAGAGGGCGGAGCCCAGAAAGATCATCATCCGCCCCCCCTCCCGGATGAAATTCATGAACCACCGTCCGACGTGCCACAACATCCTCATGGCCGGTCCTCACGGAGCATGGAAATTCCATCGCACGAAGCACCCCCATCCCAACCAAAGAATTTTAATTTGATTCATGCGGAATTGCGACTGCAAACAAAAAAATACCGTCCTCTCCTGGTGGAGGCAAACGGGCCCGGCTCATCGTTGAGTTGATAGTATAAATGGCGAGCGATGTCAAGGACAATCCAGTATTTTTCAATACTTATATGCCTCTCTTATCTCCCCAAGGCGGGAACCGTTCCCATTCGCCTCGCCGGAGGAGGAGTAAGGGATGCCCGGTATTTTCCCACGTGGGGCTGGGAAGATGAGTTCCCTTTTTCGTTGACAGGGACCTTCGTCATGGGGTAATCAGACCAACATGCAAAGGTCGATACAACGGAAGCAGGCGAAATATCTGTGTTTCCGCCAAACTGTCCGATGACTAGCGGGACGCAAGTCGTGGCCAAAATCTGTTAGGGCTGCTCCAACAGAGGGTTAATCTTCACCCCGCGGGCCTCTGAGCCCGAGGCTGTCACCGAAAGGAGGCAAGGATGAGGAGGACCATAGGTTGGGTGACGACCACTATCCTCCTCGCGGGGATGGTGTGGATGGTGTCGCCTGCCAGCGCGGAATTCTTCGTCGATGCGTACACCGGAAGGAACTTTACAAACGACGCAGACGTCAAAATCAAACAGTCCGGGCTGGGGAACGATTTTACGGTCGAAGAGCTCTCATTCGACGACGAGTCATTTGGAGACTACCCGTACTACGGGATGCGGTTTGGGTATTTTTTCAAGAAGTATCCCTGGTTCGGAACAGCCATTGAATTCTTCCATTTTAAGATCGTCGGTGAGGTGGACGAGACCAAGCGCATTACAGGAACTCGGGGAGGAGCGCCAATCAACACCAAGACACGCGTAAATACCGTGGTCCAACAATTTGACATTACCCACGGGGTGAACTATGTCATGTTCGACGCGCTCTTTCGCTACTCGCTCTTCAAGGATCCGGAACGCTTTCCCCACGGACGCCTCCAGCTCTACGGCGGCTTTGGGGTCGGGCCCGTGATCACCCACGCTGAAAACGAAGTCGAGGGAATCGAGAACGACGGAGAGTTCGAGCTTGGAGGCCCAGGCGTCCAAGCGTTTGTCGGCGCTCGGACGCTCCTATTCAAATACTTCGGGGTGTTTGCCGAGTACAAGTTCAGCCACTCGGACCTCGAGGTCGATGTGCCCGGTGGGGACGCAGAACTGGACGAGAATTCCCACCACATTGTCGGAGGAATCACCATCCCGCTCCCCTTTTAGGCCAGCGGTCAGCCACTCTTTCTGCTTTTCCCGTGGGCAGGTTCAGCGGCTTGCTCAGTTCTCCACTCTTCGTTTGACCGACAAGTATCATTCCCACTGACTGTTGAACTCCTAGTGGGTGCCCTCAGACAGCGGCTATGCAGAAAGAGAGCAAAGCATGGTCCGGCGCGCGATGACCGATTTTTTCGTTGCACAACTGCTGGAATCGCTATAGGGTTGTGTGTCAGATTTTACCGATGATTTCACGAGGAAAACGATGGATTCTTTCTTCGCGCTGCTGTTTGGGACGATCCTATTACGACCGTACGTCTTCGCCTTCCTCCTCGTCTACCTTTTCGCGGCTGTCGCGGATATGGGGTGGCGGCGGACCTTCCTTTTCACCGTGGTGGCGTGGGGTGTGGCCTTTTCCGCCGAATCCCTGTCAATCCGGCTAGGGATTCCCTTCGGCCTGTACCATTACCTCCCCACGACGGTGGATCGGGAGCTTTGGATCGCCGGGGTGCCCTTTATGGACTCCCTCTCCTTCGTCTTTCTGGCCTATGCGAGCTGGACCCTTGCCTCGTTAGCGTTGCTCCCCTTGTTCAGGGGGGCGGAGCCAGGCCGGGCACTCTTCCTTCCCCACCGAGGCCGATTTCGCCCCCCCGTCCTCCTCCTCACTGTGGTCTTCTTCGTCCTCATCGATATCGTGGTGGACCCCATCGCCCTTCGGGGTGATCGTTGGTTTCTCGGCCAGATCTTTTATTACCCCGAGCCCGGGGCGTATTTTGGGGTCCCAGTGTCCAACTTTGTCGGATGGGGGGTGGTGGGGTGCACCATTATGACCCTTTTCACCCTCCTCGAGCGAAGGGTCAAGGGCGGGATTCCCCGGTGGGCGGTGCGGCTCCCCCTGCGGCCCCTATATGGACCAGCCTTGTACTACCTCGTCCTCGGCTTTGCCCTCGCCGTGACCTGGTTGATCGGAGAGAAGACCCTCCTCCTCGTCGGCCTGTTTATTTATGCTCCCTTGACGATCGTCCTGGCAGCCACGATCGCCGCGCGGTGGCAGGAGGGCCAGAGGCTGTCGCAAGGGAATCTGGAGTCGTGGGAAGGCGTTGTATCCACAAGGGATGCACCCTCGAACGGTAGGGGATCGCTCCCCGTGGAGGCAGCCTGAAAGGGCCCGTTTCTCGAATCGGCGACGACCTCGCCGAGGAAGAACGCCGGCACCCTGACGCATCTCTGGAGCGAAGAACAGGCCCATGATCGGGCCGATGGAGACCACGAATCATGGCGATTCCCCTTTCCCAATCTTTATCGGTTGCATCGTACGTGCTCAGTCAAAAGCTGCGAGGGAACACCCGGTATCCCCTCGTCCTCATGCTCGAGCCCCTTTTTCGCTGCAACCTGGCCTGTGCAGGCTGCGGAAAGATTCAATATCCCGAGCACGTGCTGGACCGGCGTCTCAGTCCCGAAGAGTGCTGGGCTGTCGCCGAAGAATGCAGTGCCCCGATCGTGAGTATTCCCGGCGGCGAACCCCTGATTCACCCGGAAATGCCCGAGATTGTTCGAGGATTGGTCGAGCGGAAGAAGTACGTGTACCTCTGCACCAACGCACTCCTCATGGAACGAAAGCTTCCGGAGTATACGCCGTCGAAGTATCTCACCTTCAGCGTTCACATGGATGGCCTCAAAGAAGAGCACGACATCGCCGTGTGCCGAGATGGGGTGTACGATGTTGCTGTGCGCGCCATCAAGGCAGCGCTCGGACGAGGCTTCCGAGTCACAACCAACACGACCCTCTTCGAAGGGACCAATCCAGAGAGGGTCCGGACATTCTTCGATACGATGATGGAGCTCGGCGTCGAAGGGATGATGATCTCCCCGGGGTACAGCTACGAGAAGGCCCCCGATCAAGAAAACTTCCTTCTACGCCATCGCATCAAACAGCTCTTTTCGGCCATCCTTACGGATCCCAAAAGACATTGGCGGTTCAACCAGTCTCCGTTGTTTCTGGAATTCCTCATGGGCAAGCGCGACTACCAATGCACGCCCTGGGGAAACCCCACGTACAACATCTTCGGCTGGCAGAGGCCCTGTTATCTGCTCCAGGATGGGTATGCCCCGACCTTCAAGGAACTGATGGAGACCACTGACTGGGACCGATACGGTACTGGCAGGAACGACCAGTGCGCCGACTGCATGGTGCATTGCGGATACGAGGCCACCGCGGTCAATGATACGTTCAGTTCATGGTCGGGCTTTGCGCGAACGGTGAAATTGACCCTACTCCCGAATTCATCAAGGGGGTCATAAACCCATGCCACAGGAGACAAAGGCGCACGGATCTGAACGACCGCTGTGGGAAGGTCGCCGTTTCCGGCTCGAGAATCAAACCGAGCTGTATGAGGTGATCGAGGCGGCCTTTGATTATCGGGGAGACGTGACCCTGGAACTGAGGGATGGAACGGCAGTCGTGGGGTACGTCTTCAACCGTGACGCGCAAGCGGCCGAGCCGTATATCCAACTTTTCCCGAAGGAAGCGTCGGGCACCAGGACCATAAAGTATGCGAGTGTTATGGCCGTCCACTTCACGGGCGAAGACACCGCCTTTGGGAAATCCTGGGATGCTTGGGTCAGCAAGAGCGAGGCACTGCGCAAGGCCGAGGCGGAGAGGGTTAGAGCGCAGGCCGAGGCGCGCGGAGATCTGTAGTACCGAGAGCGCCCCACTCCGGCATTTCTCACGTCGCTAATCTCCGTCCGAGACAGCTCCCTTAGGCTCCCGAGGGTCTCCTGGTTGATCGGAGAGTGATGAGGTGAGGATGATTCGATTCGCTTGTGGCCCGGCGGCCATTGTGGTGGCCCTCTCTTGGGAGGCTGCCCCGATAGTCAGACATCTTCGCCTCCGCAGGCAGGGGGTGCATGACGAAGTTGCCGAGTACCGCGGTGGGGAGGACCGCGTGCTTCTCCTTCAGGCGGGGATGGGCCCCCATGGAGTGGCCAGGGCCCTCGCCTGCCTTGAAAAGCCCTCCCTCCTCCTCTCGGCAGGCTTCTGTGGAGGGGTTGGGCCAGAGGTAGGCCTAGGGGAGATCGTCATCGGGTCCCAGGTGGTCCGAAACAGCGAGTCTTTTCCCGCCGACCCCTTGCTTCTCGAGGTCACCACGACCACCCTGAAGAGAATCGATCTTCCCTTCCATGTGGGCCCCATCCTCACGGTGGATGAGATCGTCACCCTGAGTGAGGGGAGGGAGCGACGGGAAGATCTGCAAGTCCTGGCCGTAGACATGGAGAGCGCCTACCTTGCTGAGGCAGCGAGGCGTCAAGGGGTCCCGTTCCTAGGGATCAGGGTCGTCTCAGACACCACGGCCGAGCCCTGGGCAGCCGAAGCGAAGTCTTTCCTGGACACCGATGGCCGCCTGAAGCCGGGGTCCGTCGCCCTCTCTTTCATTCGACATCCCACCTTGATCCCTCGGATGCTCTATCTCGGTCTCACGCTGCGCCGGGGCACGCATCGGCTTGCCCAGGGAATCGACGCCCTCCTGAGGGAGGTGAAAACGTGAGGGCGCTGGTTCTGGCCGCAGGGCAGGCGATCCGCCTCCGGCCTTTCACGGAAGAGACCCCCAAGTGTCTCTTGAAAGTGGGGGGCAAACCGATCCTGGCCCACCTGCTGGATGTCCTGGCGGGGCAGGGGATCGCGGACGCGGTTATCGTCACCGGCTACTTGGGCGAGCAGATTCGCGCATTCATCTGGAAGTCGAGTGAGCAAGGCTCCCTTCCGGTGACGGTCGTGGAAAATCCTCGCTACGCCGAGACGAATAATCTCTACTCCGTCTGGGTAACGCGGCAGGCCCTTCTCGGATCGGCCTTTGTCGTTCTGTACGCGGACATCCTTTTTGATCCGGAGATTCTCACGGGGTGTCTCGACGGGCCCGGAGAGATCTGTCTCGCCGTGAGTCGGGAACTGTACGAAGAGAGCAAGAAAGTTCAGACTGAGGGGACCCGGGTACTCGCAGTCAGCAAGGCCGTGCCCCCTGACCAGGCGACTGGAACCTTTCTCGGCATTGCGCGGTTCTCAAGCGAGGGAGGCCGGCTTCTCTATGCCGAAATCGAAGACCTCACGCGAGAGCAGGCGACCGATCAGTACTATACGGCCGCGGTCGAACGGTTGATTGCCAAGCGGGTTCCGGTCCACTGCTCGGTGACCAGCGGACTCCCCTGGATTGACATCGACGGACCTGCCGAGCTCGAGCGAGCCCAGGAGGTGGTCCTCCCCAGGATTGCAGTGACCCCTTTCCCACGGTAAGGCCCCGATGAACCAGATCGGAAAAACTGCCATTGTCCTCCCCCCCATAGGAGGGGACTGGTCTGTCGCCGCCGAGCAGGTGGCAGGGGTTCCACTCTTATCTCGAATTCTCATCAGTGTAGAGCGCGCCGGGGTCCACCGGGTGATCATCTGCGCTGGCGAGGCCGCCCCGCGGCTTCAGGCCCTGGTGGCAGAACGGCCACCCCGGAGTCAGCTCCACTGGATTGGGACCGTACCGGCGGAGCTCGCCCGAGCCCTCGGGGAGAACGGAAGCTCTCCTTGTTTCTTTATCCGAGCGAGCACCTTGCTGAATCCAGCGGTGCTCATGGAGCTCAGGGCCGCCTATCGTCCAGATGCAACTCTTGTGGTCCCAGCCGACCAAGGACCAGATACTCCCGTGGCGCTTAGGATTCCTGGCAATTCAACCGGTCATCAGAAGCCCCCTGCGCAGATCCCCCTCTCGGGGGACGCGGTGTGCCTCGATCTGGCCACGACACCGGTCGAGGCGGTGGCCGCAACCCTGTACCAGATGTTAGGGAAGCCGACCGACAGTAGGCTGATCCGATGGTCGCGACGCCTCCTTGCTCCCATCATGCGCCAGATCGCGGAAACGCCGCTTACGGCCAACCATCTGACCCTCCTGGGATTTCTGATCGGCCTGGGGGCCATCGGGTGCCTGTGGCAGGGAACGTACATGTGGACGGTCGCCGGGGCCGCGTTCTTCGTCGTTTCCTACTTCATCGATCTGATGGACGGAATGCTCGCCCGCCTGAAACTGCAGGAGAGCCAATGGGGCGGATGGATGGATTATGCCTTGGACAACCTGGTACACCTCGGCATCTTTGCCGCCATCACCCGTGCGGTTTACGTCCAAAAGCCCGAGCAGACCATTCTCATATTGGGCACTCTGCTCCTTGCCGGAGCGGTGGCCGCCGCATGCACGATGGCAGCATACATGCGGCTCCCATGGCGCCCTATCAATCGACTTATGACTTGGACAATGCATCGGGATTTTTCCGTGCTCGTTCTCATTGCTGCTCTGTTAAAGGGCCTAGAATGGTTTCTCTGGACGGCGGCGGTTGGGATCAATCTTTTTTGGCCGCTCATGCTGTATTTTCTCATCCGGGACAGGAGGGGAGCCACCCGGATAATGGCAGGCGATCCAGGAGCTTCCGGTGCCCATGTTCACCAGAGATGAAGGAGCGTCCTGATATGCCGGTTTTTCTGAGCCGTCCGTCGATGTCCCCGGACGAAGAGGCCTGAATATGGACCGGCGTACCCATGTGATCCTCGCGGCGAAGCTCTTGAAGACCTGCGGCCTCGACCTCGGAGCAGCCGTCTACTCGTACATCCCGATCATCGACAAGCGGCCGGAGCATTACTACGGGATCTACGGCCATACCCTGGAGAACTTTCGCGAGTTCCTGGACGTAGCCCTGGAAGTCTTCAGCAGTGTGGATTTTGCCCACCGAAACTTTGCCGCCTTGAATCAGCGCATGGAAACGAAGGCCAGGGAGCTCGAGGCTCACCTTGACATCCTCCCTGTTTCGGATGAGCAGGGGCGGTCTCGGGTGGAGAAAAAGATTTACGCCCATCGGCGCATCGTGGAGGAGGCTCCGGTCTTCGCGAGGCACCTCGATGTTGCGGCGGAGATCGTGGGAGACCCCCGAGCGTCCCGACCGAGCACGGACCGGCTGGCCGCCGCTTTGAGTTTGCTCAGCCACCCTTACTTCGATGTTTGGATCAGACCCGTTCAGTTTTTCCTTCCGGATTGTGCCTTTGCCTCGGCACGGTGGCGACTTTGGACCCAGATCGACTACGTGAAATTCCGGGGCGACTTCTACAAAGAGCAAAACATTACCTGGTTCCAATACGAGATGTCCCAACACCCCCTCTGGAATGCCCCGCTGCAGCCCGAGGCACTCATCAAGACGCTGATCATCCGGATGGGAGACATGGGAGCCCCCACGGTTCCCTACGAGGTCGTCGACGGGGGAATCCGGCGCTTCCTCCGGTACCTGGGCATAGACCAGTATCAGCGGGCCGTCAAAGAGATCGAGTTCTGTCACCGGTTAGAGGCTGAGATCGACCGCCTGATTCTCCAGGACTTCCCGCGATCTGCCTCAGGGGACCAGGCGTCCACGGATTTCCGACGACCGGCGACCGAACGCGTGCCTCCTGTCATTCACCCATCAGCGGCGTTCGGAGAGCGACCCGAGCCGGCGGTGAGGGCCGAAGATCTCGTCAAATTGCTTCGGGAGGCCGGATTTGACTTCTTTACGGGAGTCCCCTGTTCTCTCATGAAAGGGATCTTCCCCCTCCTCTACTCCGAGGGCTATGTACAGGCGGCCCGCGAAGACGCAGCGGTGGGCATGGCCTGCGGTGCCTACCTGGGGGGAAAACAGCCAGTGGTCCTGATGCAGAATTCAGGCCTCGGGCAGAGCCTCGATGCCTTGTCTTCCCTGATCCTCTTGTACAAGATCCCCTGCCTGCTCCTCATCGGATGGCGCGGATACGGGGGAAAGGACGCTCCCGAACACATTCTGGCGGGCCAGAACACCCCGACGCTGCTCGAGATGCTGAGGATTCCCTACCAGATCCTCGAGTGGGAGACGACTCCACAGGCGATCCGATGGGCTGCCGAACGGATGAGGTTGGATCGGACCCCGGTGGCCCTCCTCCTCCGGAAAGGGGTAGTGACATGATCCGAGAAGAGGCCATTCGGGTGATCCTCGCCCACCTCGATCAGGAGATCGTGGTTGCGGCCAACGGGATGATCTCGCGAGAGACGATGCTGGCTCGGGATCGGGTGGAGAATTTTTACATGATCGGCTCGATGGGACTCGCCTCATCGATCGGACTGGGGTTAGCCCTGAGCCGGCCCGAGAAGCAAGTAGTGGTCCTGGACGGGGATGGTAATCTCCTGATGAATCTGGGTGCCCTCCCTACGGCCAGCTTCTTCGCCCCGGAAAACTTCATCCACATCGTCCTCGATAACACCGTACATGGCTCGACGGGAAACCAGCCCACCCTCTCGGGCAAGGTCCCTCTTGAGGAGTTGGCCAGAGCCGCCGGGTACAAGGTCGTGGAGCGGGTGACCGGGAGGCAGGAGCTCGAGGCGCTTATGCCGCGGCTCCTTCATGCCCCGGGGCCTTCCTTTCTGCTGATTCGACTCGAGATCGGGGATCGGCTGGAGGAGATTCCTCGCGTTTCGCTTTCACCCGAGGCCATCGCCGCGCGTCTCCGGCGGGAGGCGGTGGGCACTGAGTAAACGGGGGGGAGCCGTGAAGAGGCCATGGGGCAAGATAGTCGCCCTTTGCCTCGGGATCTTCCTCTTCCTCTGGATCCTCGGCCAGGTCGGACTCGATGAAACCCTTGCCCTGGTCCGTCAGGTCGGCTGGCGCTTTCTTCCCCTCCTTCTTCCGTCCCTGCTGATGTGGGTCCTCCTTTCCTTCGGTTGGTGGTGGACTGTGCCACCCGGGGTGTCCTTTCCGCACCTTTTCCTCATCCGAACGGCAGGAGAGGCGGTCAATATTACCACGCCCCTGGCCTACCTGGGGGGTGAACCGCTCAAGGCCTCACTCCTCAACCGTATCGGTATTCCCCTCACCGATGGCGTAGCCTCGGTCGTGGTCACCAAGACCACGGCCACTTTCGCGTATTGCCTCTTTATCTTTCTAGGGCTCGCCACTGCGCTCGTGGGAACCACGAGTTCTTCGTCGGCCCTGGTGGGGGGCATCGGCGTCGGTTGCTTCCTCGCCTTCTCGGTCTTCGTCCTCTATTACAGCCAGAGGCGGGGGCTATTTTCGCTGCTCCACCGTCTGGCCTACTGGCTCGGAGTCCGGGGTGAAACCTGGATGTCAAAGAGGGAGGTACTCGAGACCCTAGACGTGAAGATCGTCGCCCTTTACCGAAGCGGGAAGATCCTCTCGGGCTGCCTGCTGTTTTCATTCTTGGGCTGGCTCACGAGCTCCCTCGAGACCTACTTCTTTCTCTGGGCTCTTGGGACGCCCGTGGACCTCATCACCGCCATCATGATCCAGGCTTTGGTGCTCGCGGTCAACGTCGCCGCTTTTTTCATTCCCGGGAGCCTCGGGGCGCAGGAGGGAGGAAATCTGTTGATCTTTGCAGGGCTCGGCATGACCGGTGAAGTGGCCATCGCCTATAGTCTGCTGCGCAGGGCGCGGCAGGTTGCCTGGATCCTCATCGGTCTCGCGGTTCTCACGCGATTCGGGTGGAAAGAACTCAAGGCTCCGCCCGAGCTGGGGCCAGGCTCATGAAAGCCCTCGTGACCGGATCGACCGGTTTCGTCGGAGCGAACCTCGTTCGGGAGCTCCTCAATGACGGAGCAGCCGTTCGAGTCCTCGTGAGATCCCAAGCTCCCAGGACAACCATCGAGGGCCTCGACGTCGAAGAGGTCCTGGGCGACCTCTTGGACCGCGACAGCCTCAAGCGGGCCCTCGAGGGATGCCAGGTCCTTTACCACGTCGCTGCCCGGTATAGTCTTTCCTCCAGGGATGCGGCCGGGATGTACGGGGCGAATGTGGACGGGACGCGAAATATCCTGGAGGTGGCGCTGGAGCTCGGGATCGAGCGCGCGGTCTATACCAGCACGGTGGGGGCCCTCGGGATCCCCAAGCATGGTCTCCCGGGAAACGAGGACACTCCAGTAAGCCTGGAAGAGATGGTTGGCCCCTACAAGCGCTCCAAATTTCTCGCAGAGCGGGAGGCAGAGCGGATCGCTGGCCTGGGGCTTCCGGTGGTCATCGTGAACCCCTCTGCCCCCATAGGACCCTGGGATGTGAAGCCCACGCCTACCGGCCGGATGATTGTGGACTATCTCATGGGGAAGATGTTTGGATATTTTCACACGGGTCTCAACCTGGTCCATGTCCGGGATGTGGCCCGAGGTCACATTCTGGCAGCCCAGAAGGGGCGCGTCGGCGAAAAGTATATCTTGGGGAATCAGAATCTCACTCTGCACGAAATCTTCAAAATGCTCGAGCAGATTTCTGGCATCCGCGCCCCGCGTTGGCGGATCCCCTATCCGATTGCCATCTTGACCGCCTGCGCTTCGGAACTTTGCGCTCGCCTGGGGAGCCAGGAACCTCAGATCCCCCTGGCCGCGGTTCGGATGGCGGGAAAGATGATGTTTTTTGACTCTTCGAAAGCCATCCGCGACCTCCAATTACCCCAGACGCCCGTCGATGAGGCCATTCAAGAGGCGGTAGAGTGGTACTGGGCACACGGATACGCGCCGCCGAAACGGAGGGTGTAGCACTCCAAGAGGAGGCGTGGTAAAGTGTCAAGGGTCACCCAGAACCCAGCCGTTCAATGATGCGGGGAGGACACATGGACCTCAAGGCGTACCTCGAACAGCGGCGCGCGGTGGTAGAAGCGGGATTGAAGCACTTTATCCCGGATGAGGCGACCATGCCCCCGGAACTTCACCAGGCCATGCACTATAGCCTCTTCGCAGGGGGGAAGCGTCTCCGGCCGATTCTGACCATCGCCGCCGCTGAAGCGGTCGGAGGAAAAGCCGAAGAGGTGCTACCCGTTGCCTGCGCCTTTGAATACATCCACACGTACTCCCTGGTTCACGACGATCTTCCAGCCATGGACGATGACGATTTGAGACGCGGTCGCCCGACTTGTCACAAGGTGTTCGGCCAGGCCATGGCCATCCTGGCGGGAGATGCCCTGCTGACCGAGGCCTTCGCACTCCTTACAGACCCGATGCACATCAGCCATCTCGATCCAGGGCTCCTCCGGTCGGTGATTCACGAGGTCGCCATTGCCGCCGGTTCGCAGGGCATGGTGGGGGGACAGGCGGTCGATATCTTATCCGAGGGGAAGACGATCGAGTCGTCCCTCCTGCACTACATCCATACCCACAAGACGGGGGCCCTGATCCTCTGTTCACTTCGCGCGGGAGCCCACCTGGCGGGTGCAACCACCGGCGAGCTTGACGCCATCACACGGTACGGCAAAGCGGCCGGACTCGCCTTTCAGATCGCCGACGACATCCTCGATATCGAGGGAGAAGAGGTGATGCGGGGGAAGAAAAGCGGGGGAGACGCGAGCCGCGGGAAGGCAACCTATCCCGCGCTCGTTGGGCTGGACAAGGCCAAACGAGAAGCCCAGCGGCTCGTCCAAGATGCGGTCGATGCCCTCACCTCGTTTAACCACCAGGCGGATCCCCTCCGAGAGATTGCCTGCTTCATCGTTGCGCGAAAGGCGTAAGAAATGCCCGAGGCCCCTGCCACACTGGTCAAGAAGAGTCGATCCAGCTTCTACTACTCCTTCCTGTTTCTCCCCCGGCCGAAGCGAGAGGCGATCTATGCGGTATACGCCCTGTGTCGCTCTGTGGACGACATTGCCGACGATTCCGGCGACGCAGCGGGAAAGGCCGGGCGTCTGAAGGCGTGGCGCGAGGAGCTGGATCGGTGCTACGCCGGCCGCCCCACCCATCCCATCACCGAACAGCTGGGAGAGTGTCTCAGCCGCTACCCGATCCCCCAGGGCTATTTCGAAGAGCTGCTCGCCGGGGTGGAAATGGACCTCACCATCAACCGTTACCCGACCTTCGTTGACTTGTCCCGTTACTGCTATCGGGTAGCCTCCGTGGTAGGCCTGATCTGCATTGAGATCTTCGGGTACACCCAGGAGATGACCAAAGAGTACGCGGTCAATCTTGGCCTCGCATTGCAGCTGACCAATATTCTCCGGGATCTGAAGACGGATGGTCAGCGAGGGCGCATCTACCTCCCCCAGGAGGATCTGCAGCGCTTCGGGTACCGTGAGGAAGATCTCCTGAATTGCCGGTATACCCCGGAATTCTTTCCCCTGATGCACGTTGAGGCGGACCGGGCCCGCGAGTACTTCAAGCAGGCAGCGAGGAGTCTGCCGTCTGAGGACCGGAAGAGTATGGTGGCCGCCGAGATTATGGGCAAGATCTATCGGGAGACCCTGGAGACCATTGCGCGGAAGGATTTCCGGGTCTTCGAGGACCGGATTGCTCTGTCCAGTGCCCGGAAACTCCAGCTCGCCCTCAGCACGTGGGCACAACACTGGTTCAGGGTTCAGAGTTCAGAGTTCAGAGTTCAGAGTTAAGCGTTCAGAGAAGTTCGTTCAGGGTTGAGGGTTTTAGAATGACGATCCGATTTCCCGCCATGAACCATGCACCCTGAACCATGAGCGGTGAACCCCGAAGGGGTAAACGGTGAGCCGGATACCGGAAACGATGAAGGCGGCGGTGTACCAGGGGGATCGACAAATTCGCCTGGAGGCAGTCCCGGTCCCGCGGATCGGCCCCGGAGAGCTTCTGGTCAGGGTCACGGGGTGTGGAATTTGCGCGACCGACGTGAACAAGGTCGATCACGCCCTGCTGAAGCCTCCCGCGGTCCTTGGGCACGAGGTAGCAGGAACGGTCGCAGTCCTCGGCGAGGGGGTCCAAAGTCTGATGGTCGGCGACCGGGTGGTCGTTTCTCACCACGTCCCGTGCTACACGTGTCACTACTGCAAGCACGGCAATTTCTCCATGTGTCGCACGTTCAAGGCCTCCAATATCGACCCGGGAGGCTTCGCGGAGTTTATCCGAGTTCCGGCGCTGAATGTCCAGTACGCCACTTTTCCGATCCCCCCCCATCTAGAGGACGAAGAGGCTGCCTTTACCGAACCGCTCGCCTGCTGTCTGCGGGGGGTCAAGCGCCTTGCTCCCCTTTTCCTTGATACGGTCCTTCTGTTCGGATTGGGTTCGATCGGCCTCATGCTCCTTCAGGTCCTGAAGCTCCACCGGACCCAGGTGATCGGCCTGGACCTCCTCTCGGAACGCTTGGAGCGGGCGAAGATCCTAGGTGCGGACTTGACCCTGAATCCGGGACAGCCAGAGCTACTCCAGGCGGTGCAGGATCTTACCGAGGGTCGCGGTGCCGATGCTGCCATCCTGACCGCCGGTGGACCCCGAGCGCTCGGTGGGGCTATCGATCTCCTGAGAGATGGCGGCACCCTGATGCTGTTCGCCTCGGACCCGAGCGACCCCTTGGTGGAGCTTGATATCCACCACTTCTTCCACCGGGAACTCAGCATGATGAGCAGTTACTCTCCGTCCTCCATTGAGCTTCAGGAAGCCTTCGCCCTCCTTGCCGAAAGAACGGTCCAGGTGAAGGCGCTGGTCAGCCACAGAGTTTCCCTCAATGAACTCGAGCGCGGAATGCGTCTCTTTCGTGACAAGGAAGCACTCAAGGTCTTTGTCGAAATGGAGAAAGCATGAAAGCGGTGGTGTTTTACGGCCCTGGGGACATCCGGTTTGGGGAAGTTGCCACCCCGGCACCGGGACCTGGAGAGGTCCTCGTCCGAATCGGATCCGCGCTGACCTGCGGCACGGACCTCAAAACGTACCGCCGAGGCCATCCGGTGATGATCAAGAAGACCCCTGCCCTCTTTGGTCACGAGTGGGCTGGGACCATCGAGGCGGTGGGAGACGGGGTCGACCACGTCCGGGCTGGAGATCGCGTGGTAGGGGCCAACTCCGCCCCATGCCACCGCTGCCTTCCCTGCCGGATCGGAAGGGTGAATCTCTGCGAAGACCTCGAGTTCCTCAATGGCGCCTACGCCGAGTACATTCGCGTCCCGGCCCGCATCGTAGCGCAGAATCTCCTAACGCTCCCGGAACACCTCGGCTTTGCCCAGGCGGCCCTCGTCGAACCGTTGGCGTGCGCCCTGTACGGGATCGAGCGCTCCGGAGTCACGCCCGGACAGACCCTGTGCATCTTCGGCGCCGGACCAATGGGACTGCTCCTAATCCAAGTGGCGAAAAGGCAGGGGGTTAGAGTCATTGTGGTCGGGAAGGGAAAGTATCGCCTTGCCAAAGCTGCCGAGGCAGGTGCTGACGAGATTCTGGAGGCAGCACAAGGCGAGAAGGTGATCGCAGAGGTGCGGCGGCTAACCACAGAAGGGCGTGGTGCTGACGTCACGATTGAGGCAACGGGGAAACCCGAGGTGTGGGAACAGGCAGTGGAGGTAACCCGCAAGGCGGGAACGGTGGTCCTCTTTGGGGGCTGCGAGCCGGGAACGACGTTCCACGTGGATACGCGGCGCATGCACTACGAGGAGCTCATGCTCCTCGGTGTCTTTCATCACACCCCCCGACACATCCGGGAGGCCTTGGCCCTCCTCGACCTGGGGCTGGTGAATGCCGACCTGCTCCTGACGCACCGGATGGCGCTCTCGGCTTTGCCGGAGGCCTTCGAGCTCCTGGCCCGCGGAGAGGCGATTAAGGTCGTTCTAAAACCCTAAGGGATCGGGCTGCTTTGCTTTCTGCTGGAATGTCTCGCTGAATCTCTGGGGGGAGGGCAAAGACCACATCCTCCCTGATACCGTCCAGCTCCTTCACTCCGCTCACACCCATCCGGCGGAAAAATTCGACGGCCTCCTGGACGAGATGCTCGGGGGCCGAGGCCCCTGCCGTAATGCCCACGCTCCGCACCTCGTCGAGCCAGCCAGGGTCAATCTGGGCGATATCATCGATCAGATGGGCCCGTACCCCGGCTGCCTGGGCCACCTCGACGAGACGCATTGAGTTCGAGCTGTTCGTCGAGCCGATGACCAGGAGCAGCTCGATAGTCCCTGCCATCTGTTTGACCGCCACTTGACGGTTCTGCGTGGCATAGCAAATATCATCCTTCGGGGGGAAGACTGCGGTCGGGAACCGTCGCTTGAGGACGTCGATGATTTCTCGGGTGTCGTCGATGCTCAGCGTGGTCTGGGTGATCACGGCAACCCGATCCGGATCCGGAATCTGGACTTGCTCCGCCTCCTCCACCGATCCGACCAGGAGCATCCGTCCGGGAACATGACCCATGGTGCCGATCACTTCGTCGTGCCCGGCATGCCCCACCAGAATGATCCACCGTCCCTCCCGAGCAAACTTCAGCGCCTCGTGGTGGACTTTGGTGACCAGAGGGCAGGTCGCGTCGATGACCTGAAGCGCCTTGGCCGCCGCCTGGGCCCGGACCTCCGGTGAGATCCCGTGTGCGCTAAAGATCACCCTCGCCCCGGCGGGAACCTCCTCCAAGTCGTCCACAAAAACCGCCCCCCGACCCCTCAGCTCCTCGACCACGTGGGCATTATGCACGATCTCCTTTCGGACGTAGACCGGGGTGCCGTAAAGCTCGAGAGCGAGATTCACAATATCGATCGCGCGGTCCACTCCCGCGCAGAACCCTCGCGGTGCCGCCAAGATGAGTCGAGTGATGCCCATGCCTCCCCCGTGATACCGTCAGCCCGTCTTCTCCAGCGCCCTAACTAGCTCCCGGCAGAAGGCGGGAAGATCGTCTGGCTTTCGCGAGGTAATGAGGTTGCCGTCCACCACCACCTCCTGATCCACAAAGCGCGCACCGGCATTCACCATATCGTCCTTAATGGAGAAAAAGCCGGTCGCGGTTTTGCCCTGGAGAACCCCCGCCGAGCAAAGGACCCAGCCGGCATGGCAGATGGCTGCGACCACCTTGCCCGCCTCAAAAGCCTCCTTGACCAGACGAACCATGGCAGCCGACCGTCGCATCAGATCGGGGGCATAGCCTCCCGGAATGACCACCGCATCAAAGTCGGTCCCCTTCACCTCGTCGGCCGGCACATCCACGTTGACCGGATAGCCCTGCTTGCTGGTATACGTCTTCGCCGTCCCGGTCCCGACGATCGTGACGATCCCTCCGTCCTCCTTGAGCCGATAATAGGGGACCCAAAGCTCCATCTCCTGATAGAGATTCTCGGCCAAGATTGCAATGCGCTTCCCTTGGAGCCCCATTTTTGCTGTTCCCCCCTTGGAATCTTGATCCGAATAGTTTTAATAGGTTACAAGACCACGCCCTTTGGGGTCAAGCCATTTCAGTTAACCCCGCGGAAACCCACCTCTTAATCGCCCGACTCGCGCGCACCCAACTGTCGATCCAGCATGAACAGCGCGGCGGGCTGCTCCCCGATACTCCTGAGCTGCTCCACGACGTCGCCGGCGGTCTTCTCCTCCTCGACCTGTTCGGTGATGAACCACTGCAGCATCACCTGGGTCGCGTAGTCATTCTCCTTACCCGCCAGCTCGTACAGGCGGTGGATCATCCCAGTCACCTTCTGTTCATGCTCCAACGCCTGTTGAAACACTTCGAGCGGCGACTTGAACTCTCCAGGGGGTTGTGCAATCGCCTGGAGCACCACCCGGCCGCCCCGGTCGTGGATAAAGTCGAACAGTTTCATCGCGTGCGATGCCTCTTCCTGGCTTTGCAAGCGCATCCACCGCGCAAAGCCCGGCTGGTTGACCGCCTCGAAGTGGGCCGACATCGACAGGTACAGATAGGCGGCGTAGAGTTCGTGCTTAATCTGGTCATTGATCGCATCCTGCAGTTTCTTGCTCAACATAGCAGCCGGTCTCCTTTCTATGGCATGCGCATTGGGCGTTCCTAAATCCTCTTGGCTTATCCTCCCGTTTTCAAATCGAGCCCCCTCAGATCCACCTCAAGATCTGTCAGGACTTGTCGGAGCGCTTCGTTCCACGCATCGACCAAAGCTTCCGCAGAGTTTCCATCCGAGGCAACTTCTTTACGATATTCCTGCTGAAAGACGATCCCAGAAAGAACCGAAGTATTGTCGATGACGAATAACTGGACATCGAGGACAGCCCGGGGAGATCCCCTCTCCCGGTAATCCCCATACAGGGCAGCGACGTTTCCTTCCAGGATGTGCGTGGCTTCCATGTAGCTGGACGTATCCACGACATTTTGGAACAGGCCGGATGCTGCCAGCCATTGCCGAACCTCCTCGGCAAGCAGGGAGCCGGGTGAGATCAAGAACTCATTGTAAAAATCGGATTCGTAACTCAGCTCTCTCCTCCGATAGACGAGTCCTTTGCCTTCATACCGGGGAGAGACACGGAATCTGCGGACGGTCAGGACCGCTTTCTCAGCCGGTGGAGATGATCCGCTGGGACGGGACACGTCGAGGACATAGTACCGTTTCTCCGGAAAGCTCTTTTTCGGGGCGCATCCCGTCAACAGCGCGAATGACACGAGGACGGTGCACGCGAGCGTCAAGCGCGTCTTATCTCTCATCGTCGGTTCCTCAGCTCTACCCGGGGTGGCGGCTCGCCAAACAGGACATGCGATGGATACCTTTCGGCGTTGCCAGTCAGCGCTTTGAGTGAATCCGAAATGTGTCGGAGATCGTCAACGATGACTTCGATGTCTTGCCGCTGACTCGAAATGAGATTATCCACTCGCCGAACGGTCCTGTTCACGAGGGCAACGGTGTCGGGGAATTTCTCCAAAGCGCGTTTCAACCCCTCGGACCCCTCCACCACATTTTTCAGGGCTTGTTGGACTTCGTCGCTCTCGAGGATGGCGTCCAGGCTGTCCGAGGTCTTCCGAATGCTTGCAAGAGACTGTTTGACCTCCTCGCGAACGGCAGCTACCTGAAGGGCTTTGATCTCCATCGTCAGGGCCTCCAGGAGTTCTTTGACATCATCCCCAATTCCTTCGATGTCGGCCCGCCGCGCTTGACCCAAAACATCTTCGACAGCCCTCGTAAAACGGGTGATGGTGCTGGGACCGGCGGGAATATAGATGCTCTTGGGTTCCCAAGCAATCGGTGGGGGAGGAAATCGGTCAGGGTCGACGAATTCCGCCTCAAGATACGCGACCCCAGTCAACCCCAGCGCTGCCAGACGGACGCTTAGTCCATTCGCAATCGCATTTTGCAGTCCCTCTCGAATTTCTTGGGCAGTACCAAACGTGAAGATATCGGGATAGATGGACATCTCGACGAGGACGTACTGCCAGTACCTTTGAAATTTCGAATCGCTGGGATCTAACCTGTACTTATTGCGGACAAACGTGATGTTTTCCACATTTCCAATTTGAACCCCACGATACTTGACGGGCGAACCGACGTCCAGGCCTTGGACAGATTCATCGATATAGGTTTCCAACATGATCTTTTCCCGGAACAGGGTCCCCGCGCCCAACACGATGATGCCGAGAATGAGAATGTTGACCGCGACGATGACGAACACGCCGATTTTAAAGTAATGGGATTTTGCGCTCATGCTTCTGCTCCTACTTCCCGATTGAAGAATTGACGGACCCAGGCATCATGACTGTGATCCCGGAGATACTGGGGGGTGCCAATATCCGCGATCCCCTTGATCCGCTTATCCAGCATAATCACCCGGTCGGCGATCGTGTAAATGCTGGGCAGCTCATGCGTCACCACAATGAAGGTGATCTTGAGGCTGCGGGCGAGGCGCAAGATGAGCTGATCCAGCTCTGCCGACGTGATCGGGTCCAGGCCTGCCGAGGGCTCGTCGAGAAAGAGGATCTGGGGGTCGAGGACCATGGCGCGCGCGATCGCCGCGCGTTTTTGCATCCCGCCGCTGAGCTCTGATGGCATCAGATTGGCGAACGCATTCAAACCCACCAACTTCAATTTCATGTGCGAAATGAGGTCCATGGCCTCGAGCGGTAGATCGGTGAATTCTTCCAGGGGAAGACAGACATTTTCGAGCAACGTCATGGAGCCAAACAGGGCCCCCCGTTGATACATGACCCCAATCTTTTGCAGGATCCTTAGCCGATCGTCCCCCTCGGCCGTCGCAATATCCTCCCCGTCAATGAGGATCCTTCCCGCTGCGGGCTTGTACAGTCCAATCATGTGTTTCAGGAGGGTGCTCTTGCCGGATCCCGAGCCGCCCAGAATCACGAACACTTCACCCCGGTTCACCTCGAAGGTCACATTGGTCATAATCACGGTACCCTTGTAGGCGGCGGTGAAGCTATCCACACGAATAATCGGTTCGCCGTCCGTGCCCATGTCTCTTCAAATCCCCAGGTAATAAAAGACCACCCCAAAGATGCCATCCGTGACGATGATGAGGATGATCCCGCTGACAACGGCGCGGGTGGTTGATTCCCCAACGGCCTGGGCCCCTGTCGTGGTCTGCAGACCTCGTAAACAGCCGACGCCGGCGACCAGGATGCCAAAAACAAACGCTTTAAACAGGCCGCTGAGCAGATCGACGTAGTTCAATGCCGACACGAGCTGATTCACATACGTAATCATCGGAAAGCCCAGAAGGACGAAGACGACACCTCCCCCGATCAAGGCGAAAAGATTGCAGAAAATCGTCAGGAGGGGCGTCATGACGACTGCGGCCATCACCCGCGTGGAGACGAGGAACCGGACCGGATCGAGCCCCATCGTGGTCAGGGCGTCAATTTCTTCATTGACCTTCATGGTCCCGAGCTCCGCGGCAAAGGCGGAACCCGTCCGCCCCGCCAGGATAATCGCGGTAATCAAGGGGCCAAGCTCCCGGAGCGTGGAAAGCCCGACCAGATCGGCCACGAAGATCTCGGCACCGAACTGGCGCATCGGAATCGCGGACTGAAACGCGATGATGAGTCCGATGAGGAAACCCATCAGACCGATAATGGGGAGCGCGTTCACCCCCGCTTGTTCCGCCGCGAACAACGCGTCCTTCCACCGTACCTTTCGTGGATTGATAAGGGCGGAAACCAGGGCAGCCCCCAGCTCCCCCACAAATGTGAGGAGCGTGCGGATGTCTTCCCAGGTGCTAACCGTGGCCCGGCCGGCTTCCTCAAACACATTGATTGCCTTGCGTTCCTCTCGCTCGGTTTTCTCGAATTCGCGCGGATCGAACAGCTCGAGCAAATGCTGAAACTCTGACGCCAGGCCCCGAATTTCGATCTCTCCCTTTCGTCTCTGCTGCTGGCGTCGCAGGTCCATTAGAAAGCCGATCCCCGATCCGTCGCAATACTCGACATGTGACGCATCAAGGATGATTCGACGCGGAGAAGCCTGCTCGACCACCCGGGCGGTCTCACGCCAGACGTTTCCCGTGGTGTGGGCATCCAGCCGCCCGTCGATCGTGAGCGTGAGGATCCCTTCACGGCTCGTCTCAGCAAGGATGGACGCAGGCTTTTGATTATCTTTCACAGGCGGCATAGCGGGAGGAGGGACCCCTTCATCTTCACCAAACTGTGTATCGAAACCCTCGGCTTGAGGCAGGAACTGCCGAAATTATACCATCTTCTCCACGTTTCCAATGGGTTTTCTTGTATGCTACTCGGGCATCACGTGAAACAACACGAGATACAGCTTGACGAGAGGAGTCATTGGATAGCGGACGACCCCCTTCTCTCCGAACCATTTCTCGTAGATTGCAAAGTACTTTTCGTTTTCGATCAATTCCATGAAGGTGTGGTTGACGAAATCCCGCCACTTCGAATCGTTTTCGGGCAGGATACACGAGTAGGGCTCGCTGCTGAAGAAATCCACCACCTCAAAGTCGGCCGGATTCGGACCCTTGGCGGCAAGTCCGGCGAGCAGAATCCCATCCGTGGAATAGGCATCGATCTTTCCTTGCTGGAGCGCCAAGAAACCCTGGGTATGGTCCTGGAATAGGACCAGCTCCGCCTCTGGCTGCTTTGCCCGGATGATCCTCGCATTGGTGGTCCCCTCGGTGGCACCTACCCGCTTACCCGCGAGGTCGCTGAGACTGCTGATCAAGCTCTCTTTTTTCACGAGAAGCTGAGACCCGGTGTAGAAGAAATTGATGCTGAAGTCCACAATGGCGTCCCGGGACCGGGTATAGGTCGTCGATCCACACTCGATGTCGATCGTCCCGTTGAACACGAGGGAGAAACGATTTCTCGGTGTGACGGCTTTCAGTTCCAGGGCGATCTTTTTCGCCAGTTTCCGCTCGAGGCGCCGGTAAATCTCCTTGATGAGATCGACCGAGAAACCGACCAATTCTTTCTTTTCATTAAGATACGCAAAGGGGACAGACGTCGTAGGAGCTCCCGCCGTCAATTTTCCCGTCCGGCTGACCTTCTCCAGGACCGTCTCGGCACCAGCCGTGCCCACCGGAAGGAGGACAAGCGCAAAACCGGCAAGGACGAGGCTGACCCACGTGCTGATGATACTGGGTCTCACAATCACTCCCATCTTTCCCCTCGCCCCTTCATCGTATTGTAATAGTAAGCGAACGTGAAAACCGTCAGACTCCCGGCAGGAGGACCCGTTCGTCCGAGATAAGTCGTAGAGATTGGACACTACTTGATGTAGCCGTGGATTTTGTCGAGGCGCTTCACGAACCGCTCGGCCCAATGCTCCATAACCTGCTGGGCATGGCCGTATCTTTTCAGCCCTGCGGTGACCCCAAGGCGCCCCCCCGATTTCGAGTCGACGACAGCAGCGAGTCGCTCACCGGAGACTGAGTCCACGAGCTCACCCTCCATCGCCGCGCCGCCCAGCCCGATACCTGAAAGTTTCATCGCAGGATGGATATTTGCAGCAGGTGTTGTCTTGTCGATGTCGGTGATGGCAATACGAACACGGGCCACGCCAGCCCCAGGCGCATTTACCACCTTGTACCGCCCCGTCTCGGACAACTTTTCCACGACCTGATTGTGGAAGTAATCCGATAGTTCCTTGAGCTTGTCCGGGGCGATTGCCGTCCCTTCTGCGTCCGGGGCAAAGTGCACGATGACCGAATCAACGACAAAATTCTTATACTGTCTGAGCGTGCTCTCAGGGGCCAGCCAGGTCAATGCTCCCTCGGCGGCCGGGTCTTTCTTCAACTGCGAATAATCGCGGAGGAAGCCCGAATGAGCGACCTTTGGCCTTCCACTGCACGCCACCAGCACACCCAAGACAACGAGGGACAGGACAGCCATCCACCGAGATGAGGTTATCGTTCTTCGCATGATGTCCAGTTGCATGGCCCTTCTCCTTTCTTGCCGTTCCAGGTTCCCCTCAAAGGACGCAACTATTTACCGTGCGACTACAAGTCTGCAGAAAATCTACCCATGAAACTCACCTTAGACAACTCGTAAGATTACGAGGTTTCAGCTCAACATTCTTAAGTCGGCTTTCGAGCCACCAGTAGGATCACTTCGTTACCTGCGTGCGCTTGGCTCCGGCCGCCGGAGGCTTCGACGGTGTGCCGAACTGCCAGTTGGCGTTGATGGCAAACACGAAGGCCTCGTTCCGGCTGTATTCACCGACCAACAGGGGATAGCTGATATCCCGCGTCGCCAAAATCAAAAAAAAAAGGGGTCAGACCCCTTTAGAGGCCACGTTGAGGTTATCGGGCCGTTCATGCTGGATCCGTTACATCCATCCTTGCCGCTTGAACCCCTCGGACAGCTTCTCCGCGATCGTTTCGGCGGTGCGCTTGGCATCGGCCTGAACGCCTCCGCGGATCTCACTCACCCCGCCCGTCACACCGCCCACCACCACGCCGGCCACCTGCCCGGTGGCACCGGCCACGGCAGCCGGCCCGGCGATCCCAGGCTTCTTGCTCCCCGACGCGACGGTCTTCGCCTCCCCTAGGAGCCGCGGGCCCTCGGCTGTCTGCTGGTAGACATAGACCCGAGTCTTTACCTCACTGGATCCGGCTCCGAACCCGATGACCATCCGCTTCAACCGATCGCCCTCGTCGACGGACACGAACTGGCCCTTGATCAGCAAGGCGTTCCGTGGAACGGGCGTCGACGCTGATGCGCGCTCGGCCCGCATGCCGAGCGCTTGGATCTCCTTTACCAGCGCCTCGGAGAGTGCCTTCGCCGCGGCCCTGCCCACATCAATCTGCTCTGAGGCGTACGCTTGTCTCTCAACGATATCAGGACCGAGCTGGTCGACCTCAACGTCCTTTGGAACGACAGCAAAGTCGTACACGAGCACCACACCGGGCCGCGGCAGTCGCTCGCCGGCCACGTACCTGCGTACTCCCTCTACCTTGCTGCTGGCACAACCTGCCACGATCGGCAGCACAAATGCCATGCCGATCACGGCCAGCACCCGACCGATCGAGAATGCGTGCATTCGACAGTCGCTTCTCATCGCTCCCTCCCTCGCTTTTGCTTCCTTCGATCCGTTCATCTCTAACTCAGGCCACGTGTCAAATGACTTTTGACTTTACCGGAGTCCCAGCTGGCCAAAACCGTGCCCTATCCTTCCATACCTCGTAGCCCCAGACAACTCGTAAAATTACGTATTTGGTATCAAAACGTGATGTGTCATGTGGCCAGCGAAATCGGGGACTGACCGACCTCGAGGGGGGCGAGGCGAATCAATAGATGTTTACGGCGCTTGTGGGCGACCTCAGCCCTCTTCTCCTGGATTGGCGGCCAGCAGCACGGCCACCCAGCGAAACTCCTCGCTGTTTTCCATCAGGATCTTGACGACCATGGTCAACGGAACCGAAAGCAGCATCCCCACCGGCCCCCAGAGCCAGCCCCAAAAGACCAACGACAGGAAGATGACAAGCGGTGAGAGGCCGAGCCTGCGCCCCATGAAGTACGGCTCGACGAAGTTCCCGAGGACCACGTTTACCGCTACATATCCGAGCCCCACGAGCGCTGCCTCGCCCAGCCCCAATTGGACCGTGGCCAGCAACAACGCCGGCACCGCCGCCAGGATCGAGCCCAGGTTCGGGATGTAGTTGAAGAGGAAAGCGATCAATCCCCAGAACACCGGAAAGTCGAGACCGACAATGGCCACCCAGGCACCGATCAAGACGCCCGTGGCGAGGCTGATCAGGGTCTTGACCACGAGATAACGCTGGACCTCCCGGGTGATTTTGGCGAAGTTGTCCGACTCCCTGTCCTGGCGTCCAAAAGCGAGTCGCAGCTTTTCCGGAAACTGCGTGATCTCAAAGAGGATAAAGATGATGGTCAAGAGGACCAGGACGAAGTTCGAAAGGACCCCAGCGACGCTGTTGACCGTGTCACCGACGAGGGTCAGCACCGCTCCAGGGTGGACGAGATCCCGCGCCATCCCAGGGGGGACTTCGATTCCGCGGCCTTGTAACCACGCGGCCAGCGTGGCTCCCATCTGTTGGAGGCGGTCCGCATACTTCGGAGCCTCATCGGCGAAGCTTTGCACCGAGCCACTCACGATAACCACGATGCCCGCTAACGCCGCAATGTTAATGAGGATCGTCAGCAAAACGGCCAGCGCAGCCGGAACACGATGATCCCGCAACCAGACCAGCAACGGGAGGCTCAGAATAGCCAGGAATAAGGACATCAGAAAGGGGAGAACCACTGGAGCCGCAGCCCGCAGCCCTGCGACGACGACCACCAGGGAAGCCGCAATGAGCAAAAACCTGACGCCTGGCACGGTGTTCCCCAAGACCTTTCACCTCCGTTGCGTGACTGAAGGCCACGCGGCAGTCGAACCGTCTTTTACACTGCGATTCCTTAACGCTCCAGGTCTCGCAAGAATCGGTGGTATTCTTCAGACTGATTGAGGATCCGTCGGGCTGCCTCTCGCAGCCTGTCAACATCCTCAGCAGGCAGGACAAAAGAGGTGGGCAGCCTCTTGAAATACGTCCGTTCAGATTCATCTTTCAGGGCGTCAAATTTCACCTCAATCAGGTAGAACTTGATATCCCCGCAGTCTCCTGGTCCTGTCCGGACAGGACCGCCAGCGCACCGGTTCTTCTGGATTTCTTCGCTCCATCTGCCGAAGCTTTCTCTCAGGAGCATGACTGTTTCAAAGTTGTACCGTGTAATCGCGATCGAGGAATAGGAACTCAGCATTGCAGCAAAGGCGGGCGGCTTGTCGAATAGGCTCCATTCGCCCTTCACTTCTGTCTCCGCATTGACCACGATGAAGACAACCGTATGGGTCTCCTCCCGCCCCACGTGCTTGAGCGTAGCCCACACATCTCCAAAGGCAAGCACCTTGTCAAGGACAGCCCTGAGACCGAGGTTGTCTGCAACCCCCCCGTCCACCAGATGGATATACGGATTCTTCTCTGAGTCTAGATACGGAACTATGTTGTTCAGATGGTGAAACTCTCGCCTGGTGACATCGCGCTCTTGGAGGATCTTTTCTAATCGCTCAGGCACCTTGAAGTCGCAGGTGCCGGCGTAATTCCGCAATGTAATGGGGGTCAGAAGGATCGGGACCGCTGAAGAGGCGGCGGCTGCCCTGGCGACAGGGAAATCAGCGAGATCTGAACAGAGGATATCGAACACATCCTGTTCGAATGCCATCCGGATGCCGGTCACCATGTCCGTGGCGTTTATCAAGACCATAGGGCCTTTCCTGGTTGCGATATCGCCGAAGGTGCCTCGATCGAAAACATGTTTGTCATAATACTCTACCGCGAGATCGCTGCGATCAAACGTCGGCGAGAGGAGCCTCACCCAGTTGAACGGGTTCAACAAAAGCCTCCGAGTCAGAGCCCCTTGGATATTCTTTTTGAGAAATGTGGATTCAAAGTCCTCGAAGATACGATCGCCAAAGAGCCCATAGTAACCGGCCGTGAAGCTGCCGCCGGACACCGCAGAGATACCATCCACCTCGTCAAGAAGGCGACGCTTCTTCCCATGTATGGTCACTTCTGTGTTTCTCAGTTCTTCGAGCAGTCCGTAGGCGAACGCGGCTGCCCGGGTACCTCCTCCGGAAAAAGTAAGATAGATAGCCAATTCTTTTGAGTTTCCTGAAATTCCCATATACCTTGCTCTGTACCCACTACCTGGATCAACATGTGTCAGGGGCTTGTTAAAAGCATAGTGCGCGCAGCCAAGCGCCAGAAAGGCAAGAGAAAGGAGAGCTGCATGGAAGGGAAGATGTCGGTGGATGAATGCACGTTCGGAATTCAGTTTCAGCCTGTTCATGTTCAATCCCCCCGAAAGTCTCTTTTGATCATGTCATCTTACCGAGCGTTGGCGTCGCGGTCGAGGACCACTTCCTCCGCCCCAAAGAAGAAACTCGACTTGCCGAGGTCCATGAACTCTTCCTGCAGATGCCGCACCTCACTCAACTGGGCTTGGGTCTCCGGCCTGCTCAGGATCTCGAGCGCATGCGGTCCCTTTTTCCAGCAGATCTCTACGAGGCCATCGTACGGCTCATCCGTGCCACGCGACACCATGATCCTGACGTTTTGCAGACCGTGAATCCAGCACCGCAATCACGCGCTCCCCAGACTCCGAGTCAAACCCTTCGGCTTCCATTGATGCGCCACCCAACCGGACACCGGTCACCCTGTGCTTCTGCGAGACACTATGCACGGCCGTGGTCCTTCAAATGCTCGTGACCGCAATCGCAATGCGTAACACGTCCGGGCCAGGATCCGTGACCACCTCGTACCGGCCTGATGCGGATAATCCCCGTATCACCTCACGCCGGAAGTACTCCGTCAGTTTCTTTAGGTCAGCCGGGTCGATCGACGCTCCTTTCCCTGCCGGCGCGAAATGGACAAAGTCCCGATCGATGATGAACTTATCATACTGCTTGAGTGGCTTTGCAGGATTTGTATAGGTCAGGGCACCTTCGGCGGCCGGGTCCGGCTTTAGCTCCGAATAATCGCGTAGAGACCCCGAATAGGCGCGTTTCCCGCACCCAACAAGCAACCCGTAAACAATGAAGGACCAGATTGCTAGCCACCGCGATGCGGTTACCACGCGTCCACCGTTGACCGACTTCATTATCGAAATCACCCCCTCGCGCTTCCGTGTCTTCACCAAGGCGAGACCGATCACCGTCGTAAACCCCGGGTCCCGCCCTTATTAGAAGCCATGCAAGTGTTCAGGAGCCTCGTAAACTTATCGGTTTCCGGGCCAAGCTTCACTGGTTATTACTCAAATGCTTTGGGCCTCCTACGAAGTCTGCGCGGGCGCGATGGGGGGACGGTTCGCGGATAAGCTAGGACAAGGTTAAGGGTCGCAAAATGACAGTCGTCAGTCATTGACATGATCCAATGCAGAACATCACTCAATCCGTAACGATGCCGTTCTTGATCGCGTATCGAATCAACTCGGCACTGGACTGAAGCTTCAGGTCATCCATCAGACGGTACTTATGATATTCGACCGTCCTTGGAGATATCTTCAAGAGGGCGCCGATTTTCTTGGCCGATTTCCCCTCGGCCACCAACCGGAGCACCTCCCGCTGCCGAGGCGTGAGCTTAAGGACAGCTTTCCGACCGTCACTCATCGTGGCCTCCACAAAGTTCAGGTTCTATCT
>CAYGBT010000024.1:0-43219 GCA_964348275.1 uncultured bacterium | reverse complement strand
CCCTTCAATCCGCACGATTCCCACAAAAGATGGCAAGGATCTTGGAGCGGGCCTCAAGTCAGATTCAAGACAGATGCGCCTGGGCCTTTGGATTGTGTATTCCGAATAACTCTATAAGAAATAAATACTTACGCCAGGTTGCGTTATTGGCACACGCATTGCAAAATACTACCACCAAAGCGGAACCGCGGGGGAAGTAGCGCGGTCCAGACACTTGCGGCATGACGTCCTGGTATCCATGCCCCGGCTTGCCTCCACTGGTAAACCCGTCCTGCGTCTTCCCTCCAGCTCCCGCCGTTACTTATGACCAAGGAGTACAGGCCATGGGGAAGCACATTGGCCAGGTCAGGCGCAATGAGTCTGAGGAGATCCGCGTCTCGCTCCAGGAGGTCCATGGGGAACTGCATGTGGAACTGCGGATCTACCGTCGATCCCCGCGCCAAGGTGAGGGTTACCTCCCAGAACCGGAATCGATAATTGTCCCCGTTCGCGTGCTCGCTGACGTTTGCCGCGTCCTCGAGCAAACGCACGACCGCCTACTCAAAGAGGGCTTGGTAACCATCCCATCCCTCACCGACGTGATAAACCCGGAGGCTGGCGATCCGGTCACCCTCCAGCTGGTTGATCCGGTCACACGCGAGGCGGTAGCCCCCGCCGCCGCTCAATCCGACACCCGCTCCGAGCGGCGCGGACCTGCGAGACTCCCCGTTGAGTGCCACCTCTTGGCCGCCCCGGACACTTGGCCCTCCAAACCGCTCCCCAAGCAGGTGACCGGAGAAATCGGGAACATGAGCAGCAAGGGCGCGGACGTATGGCTCCCCGGTGAGTTTCCCGTCTCGACCCACCTCGCCGTCTTCATGAAAATTGGAGAACTGGACTTCCGAGGAAAGGCAGAGGTCGTGGCAGCCGCGTTGCATCCGATGGGCGGATCCTACGAGCATGCCGTCAGATGGCTCTCCCTGAGCCCTCAGGCCAAGACGGCCCTGTCGAAGCTTACCAACGCCACGGTGAAATAGAGACCAAGAGAAGAGGAATTAACTCCGTCACGGCTGCGAGCGTCCAGCTACGATTTGTAAATTCGGAGTTAATCGGCCGGTAGACTCTCTTCACCTTCATCTCGTTCTATTGGGCTGATCGGAATAATCAGCCATCCTACTATATAGGCAACAATCATGGGGAGTATTCCTGTCACGAGTCCTATGAAAACTATAGCAAGCCTGATGAGCGTGGAATCGACGGAAAACATCTCCGCCAGGCCACCACAAATACCCGCTATCTTTTTGTCATTTCGCGAACGGTAAATTTTCTTCATGGGCACCCCTTCGTGTTTCTCTTCGTGCACTGGCGCAACTGGGACAATGACCCAGGCCACTACGTAAGCGACAATGACAGGGAGTATTCCCGCCACCGCTCCGTTGATGATAATAAGGGTCACCGCTATGAAAACCACGCCGAGCCTGATCAGCGTCGAATCGATGGAAGACATCTCCGCCAGGCCACCACAAATACCCGCTATATTCTTGTCTGTTTGAGACCGATAAAGCTTCTTCACACTTTTCCTCCATTCGAATGAAGGCTTCTCTACGCTCAGGCCGCCTGCATAATGAAGGCAAGCTGCACTTGCTCTGCATCCTCCAGTACTTTCCGAAGCTCGGATTGGTTTGGGAACTCGGCCCGCTCCGTGCGAAGTGCCGCGGCGGACAGCGCAAGTGGGGTTAGGCGGAACGGATAGGGATCGAGAACCCATCCCTCCCCTTGACGCCGGACGGCTACCCTCGCGCGACCGCCGCGGTAATCACAGGGTGCCTCGAGGCAGTCGACCCACACGTCGCCATGGCAGAGAAAGAGAGACAGGGTATCCCACGTGAATACCAGGTCACGGTTGGTGGAAAGCACGGCCGCCTCGCAAAAGGGTCGAAGAGCCGAATCGGCCCGCACCTCATCCAGCAACTGGCGCTGCACGCCGCGCTGCTCCACCAAGAATTCCTCTGCGCCCGGCTGGCCCGACCGAAAACGAGAATAGAGCAAGGATCCGTGGAAGCTCACCAGGAGACCGGCATACGGATCCCGCGCGATCATCCGGGTGATGCCGCGGCGGTAGATCTCTTGGTGCTGGTCAATCGGGATATCGATATACGTGTGCGGTAGACCCGTCTGTGGGTTGAGCCGCGGCGCATCTTCCCACTCGGCCCAGCCGTTATCGTGCTCAGCGGCGGCCAAGGCGACCGCCCCCAAGGGCTGAACCGGCTCGAAGCGGTCGTCGCCCCACGCCCGGGCCATCTCCCCGCACAAGCGGGCATGTTCCGTCTGGCGGATGAGCGTCAGCCCATCCTCGTCGGCACAGATGATCATCGCTAACGCCCTTGGGGGAGGGAGTCAGCGCTGTCTATCCCTCCTGATGCCATCATTGCCGTGATCTCCAGACGACGCGGCACCTAATGAGCGCCCCTATCTGCCGGCGAGGTTAGCTTTCGCGCGATCATACCAGATGACTATGGGGATGGGAGTAATTTTTGGCGAGGGAGACGCCTACTTCGCCGGAACCGGCACGGTAACCGTGCCTGAGCCACCGGGCCCCCGCACCGCACCGGAAACCGAGCCGCCATGGGTTCCCACCGTTACTGAGCCGGTCGAATGGACCGGCCCGGCGCAGGCGGCGAGGAGAATCACTATCAACACCAGGAGGCTACCTTTCATCGTGCTATCCCCCTTCAAGTGACCTGAGAAACTCCCAGTTCGACACCCCTACCCGAGACCTCCTGGAAATCTTCGACGAGCGCCGTCTTTGCCTACAATAATATATTGACCCACGCCAAATAAAAGAGGTCCCCTACCGGTAACTATCATCGGAAACCAGTGAAGAGCCACCGTTTGGGATTCCAGAAATGAATAAGTTTATGGGTAAAAGCAACCTTGTCGACCTTTGTTGCAAGCTCCTTGAGCTCAGTCCGGACCTCTGCGATTTCACGATCCCGGGATCGTTCGAGACCTCCATCCGCAATGAAATGTCTGATCTTGTCCAGTTCGCCTGGATCGAGCCAGACCCCATGCGACCTGCACTCATCAATGATGACTCCGGATATGCGCCCAAAGTTCTTTCGATTCATCCGCTGTCCGCATCGGACGCATGGAATATATTTCACCGGATCCCGTAAGGCGCCCCTGTAATACTCCCTCCTTTTCTCGTGAGAACGGTACACATTTTTCTTGCGGGTCGCCCGGTGAAATTCGGCCCTGTCGAGCCACATGCCGCCACATCGTGGACAGATGTCGTATTCCTCGCGATCCTCGGGAGTGGTATGAATTTTCAGTCGAACGTCGCACCGTGGGCAGACAGCTGTCCGTTGCACGGCGCGGTCTTTGATTCGCCCTGCGCAGAAGGGACACGTCCTGATCTTGACGTTTATCCTCTTCCCGCAATGCTCACATTTCTTTGTTCTTCGCGTCGTTGTTGCCATCATGACCTGACTCCAGCTAACTGAGCATCTCCCAAAACAAACGGTGCAATCATTGTGCCGAAGCTCAGAGAAGGGCTATGACTCCCCTGCCCCATGGAACCCATGACTCTCCGCGAACGATGTTACTCTTTCTATCACTCGGAATGCAATCGCGGGTGTCGGAAGCGATCGCGGAGGGCGCCAACAAAGGCCCGGTCCACCGAGGCCGAGAACATCTCAAGCGGCGAGTACCCTCGCTTCCAAGCGAGGTAGAAGGTGACGGTGAACATAGTAATAGTGATCACAAAGTTCGGCCACGCGTTGAGCTCCCATTGGCCCTGCCACGTCCATTCCCCTGCGTTCGAAAAGGGGAGTAGGTACCGAATGGGCCACTGATAGCCGTCCGGCCCTCGAGCACCCACCAAGTCCCCCAAGAGATGCAGGTGAAAGCTCAAAAATGCAAGCGCGGCCGTCTTCCACCGGCGGGTGGCCAGGAGGAAACTTGTTCCCGCGACCAAAAGCGCGAACCCGAGGTTGTGCGTGACCACATGATGGTACTTGGAGTACCAGATGAGCGGGCGATTCCACGTCTGCGTAAGCTTCTCGGCGATGATGCCGATACCATCGATATCGGGGACGACTCCTGCTATCGTGACTGCGGCCCGCTCCTTACGGTTGAATTCCGTGGTGTTCTCGACAACCCACCCCATCAGGAAATGGGTAACTGGACTCATAGCACTCTTTCCCTTTGAAACACGCAACGCCCTCTCGGACCACACCCGGCGGTCCGAAGGCTTGGCCGATGAGGATGCCGGAACACGTATGCGTGAGGGCGTCCATTAACGCTCGAGCTCCATGGCCTTTACGGGTCGGATAGCCTTAATAATCCATTCGTCCTTGGCTTTGACAAAGTTCATTTCGAGCTCCTGTGCATCCACTGATTTGGCCTTGTGACTGTAAACCCCGGAGACAACAACTGTCGTGTTCACCAGCGCGTGCTGGCTTCCATTTTCGTGGGCCACGGAAACATCTCGAAAGGCAACCGTCAAGCTCGGTTCTTGCTGAAGAACAATATGTGCCGTCTTCAGGAGCGTGTCACGACCACTGACTTTTCGAATATCGGGCTTAATTTCGACGGTCACATCTTCTGTAAAGAATTCCTTTAATTTGGCTATGTGGAAAAGTCGGGCCGCATCTGTCTGCTGTTTCATTGTTGATACCACGTTCGCTAACTCATTGAGACGCTCGCCAATGCGATCAACTTCATTCCTCTGAAACGAAAAGACAAGCCACCCAACGACTAGAATTCCGAGGATTCCTGCAGTCATCGCAACGCGATTTTTGATCACCACATCCTCCCAACAATTCTGTGACGTTTCACTTTACCTAACGTATGGAGGTGAATGGGCATTCCACGATTATCGCCAACGACAAAATATTCTTCTCCGCTCAGAGATTGGTTTCTCAGGTTCCATCGACCTCTGAATTGAAGATACGGTTCAGGAAGAACCTCTCCATCAACGTGAACGACGCCGTCACGGATCTCCACCGTTTCACCTGGCAGTCCGATGACGCGTTTGAGATACATCACCCGCTTGCCGGCCATCCGGATGCCGACAATGTCGAAACGTTGTGGGTCCGCCCAGCGATAGGCTAGGGTGTTCATGAAGCCTCGATATCCGGTCTTGTACAAGGGGAGCATACTGTCACCGTGTACTCTGATCGGGAGGAAAATAGTGGAGCACAGTCCATAGACCAAGGCAACCAAGATGACAGCGCGTACCAGCGTGTGGCGCCAGTTGGATCCGAAACAAATCTTTTTTAGGGCCCCTTTCACATTCACACTCCGAATAACTCCCCTCATCCTCGCCGATGGATCCACCCATGGGTTGCACCGTTCAATCGTCATCGGCCAAAAGTTTTTCCTGGGAAGTAGGAGCAAGCAACTTCAGTGCCAAGCTCCCTTGGGATACCTCATTCACCGAGCGTCTGAATGTATGGGAAATTTTAAGGTCCCTGATTCCCGTCGTTCGTGCGTTTCAGGAAACAAAACTCTCCCGGGCCGGGCCGGGCCCGGAGGGCGCTGTCACGGTCGTGACCGAGATCCACGAGGTGCTATGCCGGCCCGGGATTCATTTCTGCTTTCCTTGCCAAGAACTCAACCTATTTACTTTCTGTTATTGACGACAAGACGGTAAGCCCAGAATCGGCCAGATCATTTGAAATTTGCAATTCACATTGTTTCAATACACCGAAGTTCATGAGGGCAGCGTTAGGCTGAAGCTGGGTTCTTCAAAGGGGGACAAGAGCGTCTCGCTTCCTTCCTGGGGCGGGTTCGACAAACAAAGGGCCCTAAGTATCCCCCGCTGGACCAGCGGTGTCAAGGACGCACAACGGGGCCGACGTCGCCTATGGATCTCCCCGATTTTTCTGAAGAAAAGGAGGATACCGCGTCTGACAAACTGTACGACCGGGGACGGTCGAGGGACAGCCTGGCAGACTTTTCCCCCTCCGGCGAGGCCCGTCCTTGCTCCAGAAACGGCTGTGTGGCGAATCAGTGCGCAAGAAATCAAATACTTAGGGGCTCCCTCTCACGCGCGGAGGTCATGGCACATATGTCGCAACTGCACGTCGTGGGCGTGCGTCGGGTGACGTCCCTCTGCGATAGGAACCAACGCGACGCACGGGCTCAGTGGGCGGCAACCCCCGGGGGGAGTACCCGACGGAGGAGGAAACCTTGGCATTCACAGGACGGCTCGAAGGCTTGACCGTTGCCGACATCCTCCAGATCCTGGCGCTCTTGAAAAAGACCGGGAAGCTCACCCTCACCCGCCTTGGCAATTCGGGGGTGATCCTTTTCCGGAACGGGGAGGTCATCTTTGCCGCCTCGGACTCCCAGCGGGACCTCCTGGGCAAAACCTTGATCAGGGAAAAATCCCTGACTGAAAACGCCCTGAAAGCTGCCCTCGAAGCGCAGTACCTCTCTCCCGAATGGAAACGGCTTGGCGGGATCCTGGTCGAGAAGGGACTGACGTCTCCTCACGTGGTCTCCCACGCGATCCAGCACCAGATCCAGCAGGTCCTCCTTGAATTTATGACCTGGGACATCGGTTTTTTCCGGTTCGAGAGCATGGAGGTCACCAGCGAGGACGATCTCATCGAGGCGGGAAAGGACCCCCAGCACCTCGTCCAGGCAGACCTCTTTAAGAAGATCTACGGGGAGGATACCTGGGGAGAGGTTTTGCACGGGTTTGAAAAGAAGTTAGAGAGAGTCTTTGTCGAGAAGGTAACCGGCGAAGGAGGGAAATGATGGAGTGCTATGCGGACCGTCGGCATCCCCGGATCCAAGTCTACCTTCGTGCCCGATGTAGTGTATTCAGCCCTGGAGCACCCCGGACGTGCATAGAGGGCAAAACCCGCGATGTCAGTCCCGGCGGTGCCATGCTCTTGCTTTCGACTGGTCTTCCCCTCCACACCAAGCTGATGGTGAGCCTGGGCGAGGGGCCAGAGGTCCGGGGTCAGGTGGTCTGGGCGGGTAAAGTCCTGGTCACCCATCTGGGGACGGTCACAGCTCATGGCATTGCCTTTACTCGTGACCTGGAGGCCTCGGTCCTCAAGCATATTCTCAATGGAATGCAGAGGCAGCGCTATTTGCGGGTTCCCACCCGGTTTCCAGTCGAGTACAGCGATCTGGAAAAATCGGGCATCGGGACCTGTCTCAACATGAGCCAGGGGGGGATGTTTATCGCCACCACCGACCTGCTCTCCGCTGGAGAGGATCTCCTTGTGCACGTCTCCCCCCCGGGACTGATGCACACCTTTTCGCTCTGGAGTCGGGTCGTCTGGAGCAACCGTTTAAGGAGTACGAATTCATTTCCCGCCGGCATTGGGGTCCGCTTCTTGAAGATGGCACCAACGGAAGCGACGCACCTTGCCAGCCTTCTGGTTACACTCCAGTCCAAGGCCGTTCCTTCAGTTTCAGCCTCTCCTTGATCTAGCTCGGTGCAGCAGTCCGCTGCCCCGCCCCTGCGGAGAGGAGAGACACCAAGATGAGAGAGACTCTTATCCTCCCTCACCCGAAGGGATGGCCGCCCACCGCTCGCGGATGGCCGAGATCATGGGCCAAGCCACAATAGCGATCGTGATAAGCGTGATGGTGAGGGTGGCTGTGGCAAGGCGGATTGGGCTCTCAGCGTCAACGACCGGCCCAAGCTTTACGAGCTAGCTCGATTAGCAGGGCGGCATGTCACGGTTACTCGCGGACCTTGCAGAGACCCGACAAGGTCTGTTAGCTTAGCCGAGTGGCTCTCTGACATTTAGAGGATCCCCGGTTGCCCGGAATGAAACGGCTTGCCGGTTGCGTGCTCGAAGAGATGCATCTGCGATAAAAGGGAAGCAATGGCCACCATTGCAGAACAGTTAAGCCACTATACCCACGCCCTCCGCTATGACGATCTACCGGATGTGGTAGTCCATGAGGTGAAACGGCGGGTGATTGACACTCTGGGCTGTGCCGTTGGGGCTTATTCAGGCCGATCCTGCACCATCGCAAGAGAGGCGGCCCGGTCGGTGAAATCTCGCCCCGGAGCCACGATCTGGGGGACAACCCATAAAAGTCTCCCCGAGCTTGCTACCTTTGCCAATGGCACGATGGTCCGCTACCTAGATTGTAACGACACCTATCTCTCAAAAGAGCCCGCCCATCCTAGCGATAACATCCCTCCCGCCCTCGCCGTGGCCGAGGAAGAGGGTGCGAACGGCAAGCGGTTGATCACGGCCATTGTGCTCGGCTACGAGGTGCACTGTCGGCTGTGTGATGCGGCCGCCCTCAGGCCACGGGGTTGGGACCACGTTACCTACGGTCCCATTACGAGCGCCCTCGTGGCGGCCAAACTCATGAGGCTTTCCAGAGAGGCCACGGTTCATGCCGTGAGCCTCGCCGGTGTAGCCAATATTGCTCTTCGCCAAACACGAGTGGGTGAGATTTCCATGTGGAAAGCATGTGCTTTTGCCAATGCGGCCCGAAATGGGGTCTTTGCGGCGATGCTGGCTCGCCAAGGCATGACGGGTCCAGCCTTGCTCTTTGAAGGGGACAAAGGTTTCATGCGATTGGTGTCCGGCCCCTTTGAGCTCAAACCATTTGGCGCACGGGATGGCTCATTCAAGATCCTGGACACCTACATTAAGAATTTCCCGGTAGAGTATCATGCTCAAGGTCCAGTCGAAGCCACCTTGGCGATGCGTCAAGAGCTGCAGGCGAGGGAGGGAAAAAACTTCATCGACCGTATCGAATCCATCGAGGTTCGAAGCTACGACGTCGCGATCGAGATCATTGGCCGAGAAAAAGAGAAGTGGTACCCCCAGACCCGGGAAACGGCGGACCACAGCCTACCCTACTGCGTGGGCGTAGCCCTGATGGACGGAAAGGTCGGCCCGGCTCAGTTTACCCCCAAAAGATTTTCCGATCCCGTCTTGCTCGGGTTGCTCCAGAAAGTCGGTGTCGTCGAGGATCCAGGATTCACCGACCGCTATCCGGCCGCCATGTCCAGCCGGATCATTATTCGCACGAGATCAAATCAGGAGCTCATCAGGCAGGTGGACTATCCAAAAGGCCACCCCCGAAATCCTCTGACGGATCATGAAGTGGAGGCGAAGTTTCGGGAATTGGCTAAGGGTCGGCTGTCTTCGAGGCAGATCTCAAGGCTCCTGGATCGCCTATGGCATCTCGAGCAGGTCAAAGATATTGACGAGCTGATGCCCCTCTTGCGGGTCAGATCATATCAGAGAGGCTCACCGTCGTACCTCCTCGAGAAAATCGGTGGCATACGAGCGGGGTCGTGGCGTGAGCAGTGACGTGTCCACGGGCACGTACCACAGGCGCGGCCCATCCGGCGTCCACTGTGCCACCGTAGTCTTGAGCCAGCGGCTGTCGTCACGTTCCGGAAATTCAGGTCGGTAATGCGCTCCCCGGCTCTCCTCCCGGGCAAGTGCTCCGGCAGTCACCGTCTCAGCCAGGACCATCATATGCCCGAGATCGCGGGCTAGGGCCAAAGCTGGGTTTGCCCAGCGACCCGAATCGCCGAGATTGAGGTTGGTGTAGCGCACCTTGAGTTCGGTGAGAATCTCGCGCATTTTCTGGAGGTCAGGGCTGGTCCGGACGACGGCGACATAGTGGCTCATGGCCTCGCGGAGTGTCCAGTAGAGTTCGAATGGATTTTCAGAGCCACCCCCCTCGAGGAGGCGACGATTCCAATCCTCTTGCCGCTCTACCTCAGCCTCGATTTCGCGGCCGGGGAGCGGGGAGGCCTCTTGATCAAGGTCCTCAACCACGCTCTGAGCAACGACCTTCCCCCCATGCAGACACGCCAAGAGGGCGTTCGCCCCGAGGCGGTTGGCTCCATGGTACAGGTGTTCACACTCGCCGGCAGCATATAATCCCTCTAGATTCGATCGATGTGAGGCATCGACCCACAACCCCCCCATGGAATAGTGTACCGCCGGGAAAACCCGCATTGGCACCGTGCGTGGATCTTCGCCCGTATATTTTTCGTATATTTCAATGGCCCCGCCGAATTCGACCTCGAGCTGCCGCGAGTCCAGGTGGGTGACATCGAGGTAGACCTGATCCTTTCCATCGATGCCGAGGTCCATCTCTCGGCAGACCCGATAGATCGCTCGTGAAGCGATGTCGCGAGGAACCAGGTTCCCGAAGGCTGGATACCACTCCTCCAGGAAGTACCAGGGCTTGCCGCCACGGTACGTCCATAACCGCCCCCCTCCGCCGCGGAGCGACTCGGAGACCAGGCGGCACTTGTCCTCTCCCGGGATGGCGGTGGGGTGGAACTGAATGAATTCGGGGTTGCCGTAGTGCGCGCCCTGCTGGTACGCCAGGCTGGCCGCTGCCCCGTTACAAATGAGCGACGTCGTCGTCTTGGCATAGAGCCCCCCGCAGCCGCCCGTCGCGAGCAAAACGCCCCAGGCAGGGAAGGCGTGCACGGTCATCTTGGCGGCGAGCGGCATCGCGCTAATGCCCCGACACCTGCCTGCGCTATCCAGGAGCAGGGAACAGAGCGTCCACCCCTCGAACTTCCGCACTCGTCCCTCCGCTTCGTGCCGACGCACCTGCTCATCAAGGGCATACAGCATCTGCTGTCCCGTGCTCGCGCCGGCAAACAGCCCGCGGGAGTATTTCGTCCCTCCCCCGCGCTTCGTCACCTCGAGCTCGCCAGTTGGCGTCCGGTTGAAGGGTACCCCCATGCGATCGAGGAGATAGACCAGCTCGGGTCCCGCTTCACACATCTTGAGGACCGGAGGCTGGTCTGCGAGAAAATCTCCTCCGTAGATTGTCTCCACAAAGTGAATCCAAGGACTGTCCCCCTCTCCCTTCGTGTCTACGGCCGCGTTGATCCCCCCCTGGGCGCAGGCCGAATGGGAGCGGCGAACAGGAACCAGGGAAAACAGATCGACACTGATCCCCGCCTCGGCCAGGTGCAATGTCGCCATGAGACCGGCGAGGCCTCCCCCAACAACGATGACGCATTGGTCCCGTCGATGCTGCGACATATCGTTACCCTTCGCTTCCGGTCATTTCTCGCCGAGATCTCCAGATCATTCGCCATTTGCGCCAGAGGTCACGGAGAGCAAGCCGGGTCAGGTCTCTATTGAGCGCTGCGATGGAATCGGTCAGGGGCAGTTTCATGGGGCAGGCCTCCACGCAGGTCTGGGCGCTGCCACAGTCGTCGATTCCCCCAGACCCCGTGAGCGTTCGTAGCCTCGCCTCGGCCGCTTCCGCACCCAGCGCGTGCAGGTTAAACCGCCAAGCCTGGCCGATGGCGGCCGGCCCGATGAAGGCCGACCGCCGATTCACCTGGGGACACGCCTCCAGGCACACGCCGCACGTCATGCACCGCGACAGTGCGTACTGTACCTGTTGTAGCTCTGGCGCTATCCGGGGACCGGGACCGGTGTCGTCGAGACGGACGCCTGGGACCCAGGCCTGGATCGTTTTGAGCTCTTCGAACATGCGACTCCGGTCCACCAGTAGATCCCGGACCAATGGAAACTTCTTCAGTGGCTCGAGGCGGATCGGCTGCTTGAGGCCGTCGACAAGTGTGCTGCAGGCCTGACGGGGGACACCATTTACCAGCATGCTGCACGCACCGCATATCTCCTCGAGGCATGAGGCTTCCCAAGCGATCGGACGGGTCCGGCGACCCTCTCGGGTCATCGGATCTCGCTGGATCATCATGAGACAAGCGGTGATCGTAAGGTCGGCGCGGTGGGGGAGCACGAATTCCTCCCACCATCCATCGCTTCCGGGCTCGAGCTGCCGGCAGATCTGAAGGAGGATGTCTCGTGCCATCCGCTCCCCCTATCTAAAGGAAAAGAGCGCCAGGACCCCAACCCCGGTGAGGAGGACGAAGCCCACTGCACACGCGATCCCCATGCGGCGTTGGGCCGATTCCGTGATCGTGAGGCCCCAGACGATGCTGAATGTCGCGATTCCGTTACAGAGGTGAAAGACCGTGGCGACGGTTCCGACCAAGTACAGTCCAAAGATGACGGGGTGGGCGAGGCTCGCTGCGACTGCGGTGAACTTTACGGGCGCGCCAAACAGGAGGTCCCGGATCCGAAACTCCCAGACATGGTAGAGGACGAAAAGAAGCGCAATGACCCCGGTGATGCGCTGCCAGACGTACAACCAATTGCGGAGGGTGGGAAACGCCCGCAGGCTGATGCTCATCGTTGTGGTCAGATAAATCCCAAGTCCCGCATGAAAAAGGAGAGGAAGAGCGATGAGTCCCACCTCCCAGAGCGGGAGCAAGGGCAGGCCGCGGAGAAAAGCCACCATGCGATCGTAAGCCTCCGGCCCACGGACAGCGGTCGCATTGGAGAGGAGATGTTCCAGGAGGAAGAGCCCGAGGGGGACGACTCCTGATAAAGAATGAAGACGTCGCAACCAGAAGTGAGTGGGGAGACCTGCGCACGCCATGCCAAGGCTCATGCAGACTCTGCCGGAGTTTCGGAAACCGCTCGGAGGCGCTCTGAGATGTTCAGGCGGATACACACCGTAGTCAGCACGATCGCCGAGATGAAGAGCCCAACAGCAAGAGGGCTCTTGAACAATGCCTCGAACCAGTCTCCCCGCGAGATCAGCAGGGCCCTGCGGATGCTGGCCTCCATCATCGGGGCGATCAGGAATGTGATCACGAGCGGGGCGTCGGGAATGCCAAGGAACCGCATGATAAATCCCAGGACCCCGAACGCCAGCATGACGACGACGTCGTACGGATTTCCGCGAAATGAATAGGTTCCGATGACCGCCATCATCACGATGAGGGGAATCAAAATGGGCCTCGGAAGCTCGCCCAGTCTCGCGTACAGTGCTCCGAAGAGGCGGCCGATGCCGAGGTTGAACACATTACCGATGAGCAGGATGATAAACAGGGAGTAGACGACCACGGGATACAGCTCAAACATGCGCGGCGAGGGGGTCGCCCCTTGCAGCATCAGGGCACCTCCGATGAGGGCTGCAGTGGAGCTTCCTGGAATCCCGAAGGCCAGTAAGGGGATCAGCGTAGGTCCCACCGTGGCGTTGTTGCCCGCTTCGGCTGCCGCGACGCCTTCGAGGACCCCCGTGCCGATCCCCTTCTTGGGGGAGACCTGCTTCGCCACGCTGTAAGAAAGAAAGGCCCCCACAGTGGCTCCCAGCCCCGGCAGCATGCCGACGAACGATCCCACAAAGAGGCCGATGAGCATTTCTTTCCAGGCGCGGATGTATTCCCGGAAGCTCAGCTTTTCGCCGCGCTTCATGAGCCGCGTCAAGACGCCGCGCTCGACCGCCCTGGCGACGCCCCTCTCCTTCAAGAGCTCGACGGTCCCTTCCAGCATTCGGGACATGGCAAAGATGCCGATCATCAGGGGGATCAGATGAACCCCGTCCGTCAACCACCACAGACCAAACGTCATCCGGGAGACAGCCCCGACTGGGTCAGTGCCGATGGTTCCGATGAAAAGGCCCATCGCCGCACTCAGCATGCCTTTGGCCGGGTGACGGCCGCTGAGGGCTCCGAGGAGGACAAAGGCGAGCACCACGAGCCAGAACCGTTCCGAAGGTCCGAATTTGAGCGCGATCAAAGCCAGGGCAGGGGCGACAATGATAGTAATGATATCGCTCAGCGTATCGCCGGTGACGGAGGCGTACAGGGCCATCAGGACTGCCTTCCGGCCCTGGCCCCGCTGCATCAGCTTGTAGCCGTCATAGACGGTGGCGGCGGCCTCTGGCGTTCCTGGGGTAGCGAAGCTGATGGCCGAGATCGAGCCCCCGTACACCGCCCCCTTGTACAGGCCGATCAGGAGACCCAGAGCCGAAGCCGTGTCCATCTGAAAGGTGAGGGGAAGCATTAGGGCAACGCCGGTGGAGGCCGTCAGCCCGGGAAGGGCGCCGACGCCCACCCCGATCGTTACCCCCACCGCTAACCAATACAACACGCGAAGGGAGAATACGAGGGAGACCGCTTCGAGGAGGACTTCTGGCTGGAACAGGGTTTCCATTTTTCTCTTCGCCCGGACCTAAGATGGCAAGATCCCGGGAGGAAGCGTAATGCCTAGCAGCCTGAAGACGGCATATACGACCACCGTCATGATCACGCCTGCTAAGAGCGAATTCCTCCAGGACCCCATTCCGAGCGTATATACGAAGACCAGAAGAAAAATCGGACTGACGAGCAAGAATCCAATTCTGAGCATTAGCTCGAAATACACCCAGCACCCCAGGACAAGCACCGAGCAGAATAGCAACGCCTTCCCGGTTATCGAGTCGAGCTCGCCTACGGATTGCTTCCGGCGAGACCCGAAGATCAAGGCAGCAGAGAAGAACATCATCAGGACCACGCCGACAACGGGGAAAAAGCCTAAGGTAAAACCATCGCGCAATTTTCGATGGACCCAGGGAGAGAGCTGAAGGTAGATTAGGAAAGCGCCAAGCAAGAGCGTCAGTATCGTTCCGATACCCTGGTTGGTTCTCAACCACTCCCGCACGGTATCCCTTCCGCGACGAGTCTCGCCAATCTTAACGGTCTCCGAGCCCGGGCCGGTCAAGCCGACCCGGGCTCGGCACACCGGCGGCGCCTACTTGAGGAGCGGCGCTGCCTTCTTCATCCTCGCGATCACCTTGTCGTACTCTTTCACCGCCTGAGCGCGGGGTAGGAATATAATCTCCTCGCCGACCTTGTCGATCAGCTTTGTGACCGACTTGTCCTTCACGAGGCTTGTGAGCTTCGCCGAGATGACGTCGGCGATCTCGTCGGGGGTGTTCGGATGGACGCCAACCCAACGAGGGAAGCTCATGCCTTCATACCCGAGGTCCGTGGCCGACGGGACCCCCTTGAAGGCCTTGTGCTTGATGGGGATCTCGCTGGTGTTGATAACGGGTATCGCCCTTTTCGGGATCAGGGGAATAGCGGTGGAGGTGGTGACTGCCGCCGTGTCGATGTGTCCCCCGATGAAGTCGGCCACCGCCTTGCTCGTGCTAGGATACGGGACGTACGTCGCCTTGATGCCCGCCTGCTGGAACACGAAGGCCTGTCCCATGCTGAGGGAAAGCGTGCCCCCTACGGTGAGCTTGCCAGGGTTCTTCTTGGCGTACGCCTTGAGCCCCTCCCACGTGGACCAGGGCTTGCCAGGCTGGCTCAGCAGGACCGAGCGGAAGGAAGAGACGAAGGCGACGATCTTGATCTCGTCAGGATTCAGGGCAGGCTTCTCCTCCATGATCAGCGCCAGCATAGGCGTGGAGCTTCCTTGGAGGATGGTGTAGCCATCGGCCGGCTGCCCCAGGACATGCTTCCAGCCCACCACGGCTGAGGCCCCGGGCAAATTCACCACGTGCCATGCCTGGCCGAAATGGTCGATGGCGGCGGACGAGAGGATACGCGCCCAGCGGTCAGTCCCTCCCCCTGCGCCAAAGGGGACCACATACGTGATCGTCTTCTCCGGGTATTTCCCGGCATCGACATTCGAGGGCAGACCGCCGAGCCCAAGACTCAGCACGAATACCGCAACGAAGACTCTCCAGAACCAGTTCATTTCTACCCTCCTTCCGTATGACCGGTTGATTAAACCACAAGCGCCCAGCCCACAACGATATCCCTCGGACATAGCCAGGCTGTCCGCGCCTGCTCTCAGCGCGGCGCTGAACCGCGACCTGATGCCTTCTCCGATTTCTTCACACAGGAATCGATGGTCACCCCCTTGGAGCAACAGCCGCGAGAGCCCACACCGACGCCGGAACCAGCGCCGCACCTTCCATCAAGCGTCGGGCCGTTCGATAGGTCACCACCTTCTCCACGATCCAGTCCCCATCCTGTCGGAAGATGGCGACTCCCACCTCGATGATGCCAGCGGGGTGGCCGATCCGGACGGTGCGCTCTCTTCCCGGCCCTTGAGCCGCCACGGCATGCACCACCGTGCCTTCGACCACCGCCGCGACGGCAGTACAGATTGCACCGGTGAGGGCATAGGCGCGGTGCAGGCGGCCCATGGACATGATACGGCCGACGAGGTCAATGCGATCGGCCCCTACCTGGACTCCACGACTCGACAGGTAGGACGTCGGTGGTGCGGTAAATGCAATCTTGGGAATCCCGGGACTCTTCGCCGTCGCCTCCGCGGTACTCTCCGCGAGGCCCATGCGGACGGCTGCGTGCGAGCGCACCGCCTCGATACGCGACAGCAGCGCAGCATCGGCGTCCACCCGTTCTGGCATCTCCAAGCCAGAAAGCCCCAGATCGGCGGGTCGTACGAAGACCAGCGGATTGGCGGCGTCCACCAAGGAGACCGTGAGCGTGCCCACGCCCGGCACATCCAGCACGTCAGTCGGATGTCCGGTCGGCAGCAGCCGCTCCGTCATAGCACCTCCGGGATCCAGGAACTCGAGCATGATCCTTGCGCCGGTCCCTGGGACACCGTCAATCTCATAGTCCCCGTCTACCTGTGGAAGGCCGTCCGCCGTGGGCACGTGGGCGATGATGTGTTTGCGGGTATTCGTCTGCCAGATGCGCACGATGGTGATCGGATCCCTGGACCGCACCAACCCCTCCTCGATGCCGAACGGTCCGACCGCCGATGAGATGTTGCCACAGTTGCCACCGTAATCAATCAGCGGCGTGGTCACGCTGACTTGGCCAAAGGTGTAGTCGATGTCGGCTCCCGGAACTGAGGATGGACCGATGATCGCCGTCTTACTGGTGGTAGAGATGGCCCCTCCGAGTCCATCGATCTGTCGGCCGTAGGGATCGCCGCCGCCGAAGATCTTCAAGATCACCTGGTCCCGGAGTTCTGGGTCCTCAGGCAGGTCAGCCCGATGAAAAAACACTGCCCTGCTCGTCCCGCCGCGCATGACCACCGCCCGAATACGACGTTGCATACTCATGCGACTCTCCCCCTCCATCTAAGCTCCTGCCGGACGGTGTGCCGCCTCCCGCCCAGCAATCACACCAAAGACGGCACCACGCATCAGCCCTGCCCCCGCAGGATAGTTGAAGTAGAAGAACCCTCCGGTGATCTCTCCTGTTGCGTAGAGCCCGGGGATGATGCGGTCCTCGGTTCCCACCACGCGGGCCTGCTCATCGACGCGGATGCCCCCATAGGTGAAGGTGATGCCGCAGGTGACGCCATACGCCACGAAGGGAGGACGTTCCAACGGAACCGCCCAATTTGACTTAGGTGGATCCAACCCGTGGGTGGTCTTGCCGTCGCGGACTGCAGGATCAAATCCCCCCGGACGGACCGCGGCGTTAAACGCGCAGGCGGTCTCTACCAGTGAGGTGACCGGGACGCCGATCTGGTCCGCCAACGCCTCGATGGTGCCAGCCTGCACCGCTCGCCCGGTGGCATACCGCTCTTCCAGCAGATAGGTCGTCTGCTGGTCGAAGATCTGCCAGGCACGATTCTGAGGCTGACCGAGAATCGCGCGACCGATCTTGGCGTACGTATACTGTGAGAGGTCCTCGCCTTCATCTACAAAGCGACGACCGTGGACGTTGACCATGATGCCGTACGGGTACGAAAGGCGGTTCGTCTTGTCGGTAAGTCGCAAATCGCCTACCCGCGGTGCGGTAGCATCCACCGGCGTCGCATGGCAGCCGCTCCAGTGCCCGTGGGGTTGGGCACCTGCTTCGAGGGCGGCCGTAATCATCTCACCGGTATTGTACCGCGTACCACGGACGGCGACCGTATCCCAGCCCTCGCCGAGATAGCGGGCTCGCATCTCAGGATTTGCCTCGAATCCGCCGCAGCCGAGGACAACGGCGTTGGCATCCACATCGTGCTGTCCCGCGGGTCCCCGCGTGGCCACTCCAACCACGCGGCCATCCCTGTCGACTCGCAAGCGGACTGCTCCAGTTTCATAGGCGATCTCGATACCACACATCTCGGCCACACGGAAGAGGGCATCGCTGAGGCCGAGCCCTGCATGACGCGCTTGCATGATAAGACCAGGCGGAAAGCGTCGCCGATTGCCGTCTTGGATGCCAAAGATCTCGCTCAGTTGCCACTCCACACCTCGGCCCCGCATCCAGCGCACCGTCTCCTGGGATCGTTCCACCAGGACCCGCGTGAGCAATGGATCGGCAAGCCCCCCGCTGACGCGCATGATGTCGTCGTAGTACCGCTCGGGCGGATACGGCTCGGTCTCCACCTGCTCCGCGGCTGGTGTCGGTAGCAGGTCCATCACTTCATCCACGCTGGCATACGCAAGGCGGAATACGCCGCCGGAAAAGCGGGTGTTCCCACCACGCAGGGCATAGGGGGCCTTCTCCAAAACCAGCACCGATGCACCCGCCTCCCGCGCAGCGATCGCGGCTGTTAGCGCGGCGTTGCCAGCGCCGATCACCACGACGTCAGAGCGCCGGTGCAAGCTATACCTCCTGTCAGCCCGGATATCGAAAATGGACGAGATGAAGAACTCAGCTGTCTCAGGTTATGACGCCTCGCTGCCTCCGGCGTAGCGTGTGGCCCGAGCCAGATACTCGGCTAGTCGCACGACTGCCTCTCGATCCTGGAACGACACCCGATCGTCACTCTCCGTCATGCCTTTCTCGTTCAGAGCAACCAGCACCCGTTGCATGCCGCGAATGGCACCCAGCTGTAAGTCCGCCGGGTAGATCATAAGGCGGTAGCCGAGGGCGGCCAGCTCGGCGGGCGTAAGAACCGGGCTCTTGCCGCTGTAGGTCATGTTGTAGACCAGGGGAACTGGGACCACCTCGGCGATGGCCTTAAGCTCCTCCACTGACCGTGGAGCTTCAACGAAGAGGAGGTCAGCGCCGGCGGCGGCATACTCACGTGCCCGCTTGAGCGCCTCGTCCAGGCCGACCACAGAACGGGCATCCGTGCGGGCGATAATCAGTACGTTGGAGTCATGTCGCGCCTCGAGCGCCGCGCGCACCTTCCCCACCATCTCGTCAACCGGGACCAGCGCCTGCCCCTCATAGTGGCCGCAGCGTTTCGGTGAAACCTGGTCCTCAATATGAAGGGCAGCCACGCCCGCATGCTCGTAAAGCCTCACCGTTCGTTGAACGCTTAGCGCATTGCCGTAGCCCGTATCCGCATCAGCGATCACCGGCACGTTCACCGCCTGGGTGATCTGCGTGATCCTGTCGAGCATTTCCGTCAGGGTTAGGAGTCCGAGGTCGGGGAACCCCGCGCTGCGGGCGATAGCACCTCCGCTCGCGTAGATCGCCTCAAAACCCGCTTCTTCCGTGAGGCGGGCGGAAAGGCCATCAAATACGCCTGGAGCGAGGAGAATCTTATCGCTGGCAAGCCGCTGGCGGAGGCGTGCTCGGAGGGCGGACAGATCCGTCACGGATGAATCTCCAGAGAGCGGAGAAACTCGCTATCCCACTACGTTACTGATACGACCAAAGAGCGGTTTTGTCAATAGATTTGAAGAGTTCCGACAGGCAACGCATCACACTAACGGCGGTCGGATCTCATTTTTCAGGCGGACAACTCCGGAACTGGCGATGCATGGGAGTGGCTCTCGGAATTCAAGTCGGCAGGCTAACGGCGTGAAGGTATGCTGCCGGAAGGAGGAGTCGAACTGTACGGGGCGGCAAGGCCCATGCGATTTGGAGGTTTCAGGAGACGTGATGGACTGAAATCAAGAACGCCCTTCAGGCCATGACTCCCCCGAGAGAGCGTCTGAGTCCGTGGTGCGCCAATTCTGAAAGCCGTGGGCTACCTTGTCATCTCAGGTGGAGTGAGCGTGTAGACGACAAATTGTACACCCATCCCAGTGATTTCACTCGACGATGCTGCCTCCGTGCACACCCACGCTACCCGCCCTCGGATTGAGATAGGCTGGGAGACCCCCGGCGGTGTGAAGGAGAGCAAGATCTCTGCCTCCGGCGGAGGCGGTCGTTCGGTCGCAATGAACATCCCCTCCTGGCTCAGGTTGAGACCGATCCCGTGACCTGTCTTTCCCGCGTGGGTGTACTCGACAGCGAAATGGACCGGCGCTCGCTCGTGGACCCGTTTCGGACTTGAACTCATCCCCCCTCCCCTGCAGGAGAGTCGGAGACTCCGATGATGAGAAGCCAATGAGGTTTTGAGTATCCCCAAATTGCCCAGGGGTGTCAAGCGTCCCCGAGGCTGACCGGGAACTGGCAAACCGTAGGCCGGACCCGCGCCCGGTCCGAAACGCGATCACTGTTGTCCTTGACACCAGTCCCCCCTCATCCTATTGTTGAGAACACTCGATTCTCGAAACCCCCCTTGGACATAGCTGGAGGGAGACGCGAGGGCTTATACCCCCAGGACACGGGTAGGAGGGGCGCCATGCTGGCAAGAGACGTGATGACGAGCGAGGTGGTCACGGCGACGCCGACAATGTCGGTCGAGGCCCTCACGCGGCTCCTCCTGGACAAGGGGGTGAGCGCTGTCCCGGTCGTGGGGGCCGGCGGCGAAGTCCTCGGCGTGGTGAGTGAAGCCGACCTGCTCCGTCGGCTTCAAAGTCCGCGCCGCCAGAAATGGTGGCTGGCCTTCCTGGCAGATCGCGTGGAGATGGCGACCGAGTTTGCCCGGATCCACGGAAGGCGCGTCGAAGACGTGATGAATCAACCGGCGGTGACCGTCGCGGAAGAGACCCCGGTCGAGGAGGTCGCTCAGATCCTCGAGGAGCACCGGATCAAACGAGTGCCGGTCGTTCGAGAGGGTCGCCTGGTTGGAATCGTCAGCCGCCGGGACCTGGTTCGGGCGCTCGCCATGCGTCCCGTGGCCGCCCCGGCTGAGGCGCTCTCCGACCCGGAGATCGAGCGACGAGTCTCCCAGGAACTCAGGCGCACAAAGTGGCTCGAGTTCCCTACGGTCCAAGTCGCGGTCGCCGGAGGGGTGGTGAGTCTGACGGGCTTCGTCGACCGCGCGGAGGTCCGCCGGGCTCTACGCGTTCTCGTCGAAAATATCCCCGGCGTCCGGCGTGTGGAGGACGAGGTGGAGATCCGCCGGCGTGTCCCCAGGACCGAAACCTGACGCCGCGTGGGAAGCGCTGACCAAGACTTGCAAGTATCTAAAAACCTTGTGACCGGAGAAATTGAATGCAATCGTCAGCACTCGTGTTTGCGCGATGCACGACTTGATCAACGATAGTCGCCGGGAGGTCTAGCGTGCTCTGGGCTTCACTCCATGGGAGAGGATTGCCAGTCTTTTCGAGCAATGCGACTTCCAAGGGGGAAAGTTGATAGGGGATCTCATTGACCCATGCTGTGAAACGGATTGTTCTCTGTTGCTTGCAGTTTTCGCAGGGACAGGTCTGAATCGACCGTTGGTACTTTCCTGAGAGTATTCCCCGGCAATTAAATCCGATACCTTGGCTGCCATGGCCTCCTCTTCTCTGTCAATGAAAAAGCCCTCCCAGGCCGAACAAGTCCCACGAAGGCGTCTGTATGCGTGGTGACCCACCAATACTACGTGAGGGAAAGGCGGGGCTTATGGTTACCCCGGCTCCATTCCGGCACCGCCTGGGAGGAGCCTTCCGCTCCCCACATACATCGTTCACCCACCCGGCAACACGAGCGGTCGCCATGGGGTTTGTGAGCTTTTATGTGAAAGGTATAACAAGCTCTCTGGATGGTGAATGAGGTTGGTCAGTTATCGATATGATCCTCGGTCGAACAGTCCGTACACGCAAACGCGAAGCGATGGGTATGATGGGGGTAAGGTGATTCTACGCACCTGAGGGTGCCCGCGGGAGGGGCAGGGTGAGCTGATGCTCGAGGCCCTCCGTCTCAGCCTCGGCGCGGAGGCTATCGAGGTCCGCCCTTAACTCTTCGAGTAGAAACAGGGGCTCCGGTTGTGGCTCCGTCCTGCCCGGCTCGACCTTGCCGAGATCCAGGATGTCGTTGATGACGGTGAGCAGGTACCGCGCGCTTACCAGGACGTGGCCCACATACCGTTGCTGCTTCTCGTTGAGAGGGCCAAAGCGCCCATCCTTCACGAGCTCGCAAAAGCCGATGATGGCGTTCAGGCGGGTTCGCAGTTCATGGGACATGGTGGCGAGCAGGTCGGACGTGGTCCGAGAGGCCTCTTCGAGCATCTGCATTCGTTGGCGATCGATATGCGTCTGTCGTTCCAGCGCCTGCTCCACCCGCTTGGGCTCGGTGATATCTCTCGAGATACCCATGACGCCCACGAATTGGCCGTTCGGATCTCGCAGCACCGACGCGGCAAGGAAGGCGGGGAACGTGTCACCACTTTTCTTCCTGTTTAGGATTTCGCCGGTGAACCCCCCTGTCCTCCGGGCTGTGTCATGTGCCGACAGCCCGTCCGTGGGGTTGGCATACAGCATATCAACGTGCTGGCCCAGGACCTCTTCTCTGCTATAGCCAAACGTATCCTGGGCCGCCCGGTTGAATTCCATGATTCGGCGATCTGGGTCGACGGCGATGATCATATCCAGGGAACTCTCAATGAGGTTCCGAGCATAGGTGTGGCTTTTCTCGGCCTCCTCCTTCGCCTGCCGGCGCTCGGCTTCCAACGCTTCCAATTGAGCGAAGCGTTGTTGCATCGCGGCCAATTCTTTTATGAGCTGGTCTTTTGTCTTGTCTTTCGGTCTCAACTTGCGTTCCTCACAAGGCAACCAGTCTTTTGTCCTGACCGTCCCCACCCTGCACTGTCAGTGACATTTTCCCCGAAACACTTTTTTCCGAAACTTATTCGCCTGCCTCCGGAAGACGAGACACTCGAACGAAAGGAATAACCGTGCCAGGTATTCTTCGCCTGCGTCTTCCAGGATGATCCCAAGCTCTCTGACTTGTTGCTCTGCATCCGATGACGTCAGGTCAATCTGAAGGAGCTTTTCTGTGAGGGTCGACTTCAAGTCGTGGACCAGATAGGAATCCTCAAGCTCATCGAGAAGCATCTGACGTTCCACAAACGGATCGTCGTCGGGACCGGTCCTGGAAGACCCAGCGGCGTGCGGCTCAGTCCGTATCACCGTTCCTGACCCACGACATGCTCCACATTCATTGTCACTCAAGATATGTCTTCTGTTCTTCCGACGCCTTTTCGCGCTCGAAAAATTTGTGACACGGACCAGACCGGTTCCGTCACATTTTTGACAGATCATGGTGCAATCTCCTTCTGCGTGCGTACTACCCCACGCAGTATTTGATCGCGTGCATGATATAAGAAAGAGAATCCTGGACTAAAAGTAAAACGCCCTCCGGGCCGTACGCTGTCTCGGAAGGCGTCTCAATGCTTCTTGCGCCGTCGCTGGCTCTGTAAGCGAACGTGGAGGCAAGGCCACCCCGGTTCCATCCCTGACCCTCCTGGTAGGGGTCTCAGTATCCCCCAGCGGGCCCGGGGTGTCAAGAGGCGTCAAAGACGGGGACGAGATCGAGTGGCGCTCCCCTCAGTCCTACGTTTTCTTCGCAGGCCTGATCTTCTTGCCGAGGTTCGCGATCTCCTTACCAGCCGCTTTGAAACGGGTTCCGACTTCTGCGGGTGCCCAGCCGATTCCTTTGATCAATTCATCGGCAAGAAGATGCGTGGTTTTAATGGTGGCCGTACGACCGGGTTCAGCCGTCTGTCCGACCCACACCAAGCCTTGCTCCAGATGATTGGCCACCGCCTTGAGCTCCTGGCCAGCTTTTTGGATCTCATTCCTGACCCAGGATTCCATGGCTTTCTGGTGGTAGTGCCGGGCCAGGGCATGATGGGCACGAGCGAAGGCCATGTCGAGGGTCTTGCCAGAGGTCCCGGGACGACGCTGCATCACACGGGCCAGTTTCTCCAACTCCTGGGCGGACGCCATGAGGAGTTTTCTTCCCTCCGCTGTCGCACTCGCCGCCTCTCGTTTCAGGGACGCCGCACCCCTTTGGATTTCCCGAAATTCCCGATAGGGACTCATTGCCTCTCTGTCTCCTCTCTTTCGCGACTGAATGAGCGGTATGCTTCCGAATCAGCCAATGCCTGGCTCCCGTTTACGGGATGCCGTCCCCCGTCGCTACTTCGGCTTCTTCCTTTGGATAGCCGGTAAACTCTTACTGGCCTCCCGCAAGTCCGCCTCCAAGGTGATGGAGAGCGGCGTGCGGGTAGGTGCCTCATCACGCCGGACCACGCTCCAGGCTTCAATTCTGCCCACCTGGGTGCCGACGCGGTGATGCCAGTAAAGCAGTGTATTCCAGAGTAGCTCCGGGCAGGCATTGGGAGCCGTCGCACCCGGGGTGAGGTCGAGGCCGGCGACCTCGTATGCGTACTCACAAAACGCGGCCGCGGGCAACGGAATCTCATTCGCAACGGGGTTCTCCGAAGTGGTCGGGGCAACGGTGTAGCTTGCCCAGACCCCCAGCCATTCCCAAAAGCGGTATCGGAGGCGATCCCGGTTGGGGCTCAGCGCGGCCTTTTGAATCTCATCTTTGAGCTCACGACTTTCGGCATCACAGATCGTGCCAAAAGCGAGGTTGGGATAGCGCTCTCGGTCAGCGTACCGCGCCAGCCGGAAGAGCGTCACCCCGTTTCGCTCGGGCACCTGCTTGTCGGGCTCGAAGGGATCGAGGGAGGCCTCCGCGCCGATGACGTTTTCCAATCTCGCTCCCTCCTTCCAATCGAGGATCAGGGCCGCGTGGGACCAGTAACTCGGTAGATTGTCCATCCGCAGTCCTGCCTGCGCATACCGCACCGCGAGATCCCGGGAACTGACACCGCCGACCAGCAGGACCCCGCCCCGACGATCCTCCGCTGAGGTCATCTTTGTAATCTGGCCAAAGAACTCCTCTGCGGTCACATCCTTTTTCTTGATCTCCCTGATCCTGAACCGTTCTGCGGTAGAAAATCTCATGCCCCCTCCTCCAACCTGCAGCCTTTCTTAGCCCAGACGGAACAACTCCTCACCATGGCACGTCCGATACGCGGGATCCACCTTGCGCGAATTGATCTTCAGGGGCTCAGCCTTTGCCGGCCTCCTTTTCAGACAATCCAGAAACGAGCATCCCACAGAGACCTTGCCATTCGGGTTGGCCCGGAACTTCAACACACCAATGGTGTTTGGCACGCTCGTCCCAAAGAGGTAGCGCAGCAGGCGCGGCTTGAGAGCGGGGCCCTGCGCGTTTCCTACCGGGACTGATTCTGGCACCTTAAGCTTATCACGACCCTGGCTGCTATAGCTCCCCAGCACAATGGTGAGCTCCTTTGGCACGTGGCAGGCGGGTGAGGTGACGAACTCGTATACGTTCCGGTTGTTACCAAGGCCGATCTCGAGTATGCGGCTGTGGTGGACATCCCCGGAAACAATGAGGATATCCTTTGGCGCCCCGGCAATTGCCCTCCAGATCCGCTCGTACTGCAGAACAAAGTCCGGGGGTTTGTGGTCGCTGGAGCTCCCCTCCTCAATCCAGAGGGGTTGGCCAACCACGAGCACCCCTGGCCGGGTCAGAGAATGAGCCCACTCCTCTAGGTCCGCCAGCGCCTCTTCCGGCATCATGGACCGCGGAGAGTCCTTGACCCGCGTTCGTGCGCTCCGCATGTCTGCGACGAAGAAGGTCACGATCGGGGTATCTTCGATCCGATAGGACAGGTTGCTACCATCGGGCAGGTCCTTGTTCAGCACCGCCTGAAAATATTTGAGGCACTCCTGGCCCGCGCGCACGTACTCCTTCCGGTCCTTGCCGCTGGTGCGGGCGAGGTGGCATTGACGCTCCGGATAGTCGTTCCAAAACTCGTGATCGTCCCACGTGGTGAAGTTCGGCGAGTGCGCCAGCACATCGGCATAGCCGCTGTGCCAGAAGTATCGCAGGTAAAGCGCTACGGTCTCGCGGTAGCCCCCTTGAATGTATCGCTGGTCCGGAGCGACATCCACGTAGAGGTTGTCCCCGATGAGCAGCTTGAACGCGGTGCCCTTGCAATACGACGACTTCAGCGTCTCCAGATAGTCCGCGTCCCGGTGAAAGAAGTCGTAATAGCAGCTCGCCACGACAACCTTCAGGCCGTCTTCCGGAGGCTCCTGGGCCAGCGCCCGGAACCGGACGCGGCTGCTGGCTCCAAGGTGGGCGGCTTGCAGCTCGTACTCGTTTCCGGATTGCAAGCCTCTGGCGTTCGCGGAAAACAGCCGAACCCCGTCCCGATCGAGCTCCGTCTGCATGGCTTGGGACACCGGGAGCGGGACCACGGTCGCCGGGATGCCGGGACCGCCCTCGGCCCCCCGCACAACGACCTGGGGTGTTCCTTGCCCCGTAGCCAGCACGAGCGCCCGAATCGAGTGCGGCTGGACGGCACCCGGAATGACGCGGAGGCGACCCATCAGTCGTTCCTGCACTCGTCGTTGTTTCCGAAGTGGCTTTTCCTGCGCTCCATGCGTTTCCTATTCCTCACCAAATGCTCCATTGCGAGAACCCGCTGGGTCAAGCAGGGAACCCCGCCTCAGGTTTAGCTACGATCATTCATCCATTGTTGTCCTGGGCGTCGACAGACCAGACTACTGGCGCCGGCTTCTTCTTTTTCTTTCTCTTTTTATCGAGATACGTCTTCTTATAGTACTGCTTGAAACGCTCCGCATCCTCGGTAGAGACTTTTAAATAGTGGTGCACATCCCGAGCAACTCTGACACCGCTGATAAAGGCGCCGTGCACTGACAAGGGTTGGTAGTCCGGATCGTATACGGGTGCTGTCGCCTCGCCTGCCCAAAACAGCGGAAGTGTTTCGCGGGGATCCTTCAGCGCCTCGCGGACTTTCGTGATATGCATCTTTCTTTTCCCCTTCGGGACAAACATCAAGTAAGAATTGCCTCCCTTTGCAAACTCATCCTTCGACCAATCTTGACGAGAATAATTGGGATGAAATTTCCCCTGTTGGTCTCGTGTCCCGGCAAGCACTCGTGCGGGCGTCCACCGTTTGCCCTTGGGTTCATAAATTTCGTGGAGGACATCGAGGAGGTGTTGAATGGCATCGGGGTCATTCTTATCCTTAATTTTCTCGTGATCCTGGCTCATGAGCAACGCCGTGAGCACGTGAGGGCCATTCCCCTGCTCTGGATACGCCGAAAAGAAGGTCCGCGCCTCCCCCTCGGGATAGCTGAGCACGGTCATCTGTCCGGACCAGGGACCGTGGTGTTTCCACTTGCGTTTCCGGAACTCCAGGCTGAACTTTGTAATTGCTCCCATCTTCACCACTTCAAGTGCGGTCCTTTTATCCTTTGTCAGTAATTGCCCAAAGATGGCATCCCCCTCGCCGTCTTGCGGATCAAGCATCCCGACCGAAAAGGTGCAGATCACGGAGCGGCCCGAAAACGTCTCGCCTCCCTTGGTCTTTATCGTGATGATCCCGTCTCCTGATCTTTCAACCTTGATGACCTTCATATTGGTCTGACCGGCATCGCTTTTCTTCAACGTGCCGCCCAGACCCAGGAACTGTTGCGTGATCTTTGCCGGCAGTGTGTCGTACCCACAGATTTTTTGCTCCGAGCCCTCTTTCAGTTCGAGGCGTAACTCCGAGGGCTCGAGAAATTGATCGGGGATCCCGTCCGCACTCATACCGCCAATACTGATTTTCTCCAGGAGGCCCGGGGTATGCGCGGAGAGCGTGTACGCCGCCATCGCTTGTCCACGTTTCTTGAATTTCTCTTTCTTTTTATCAATGTATCCCTTCGCAGACACGTCTTCCTTTTGGGTTACGTCGAATTTCTGAAGGCCCAAAAGAAAATCGACCATGCGAAGAACATTTCCATCGGAGAGTGACAACAACACGGGTACGGTTCGGTCATACGACTTAAAGAATACCCGATTTCGCGGTGCCATCGGCGGCAGCAAAGAGCCGCTCTTGGAAAACTCTGAGGGGGAAAATCCGAGCCGATCAATTTCATCCCAAAATTCTCTGTATCTGTCCTGCCGCTTCACATGGATGTACTCCGCGCCAGCCTCTAACGGAATGAATTTTCCATCCTTCTGAATAACTGTCCGTTTGGTATACATCCGCCCGCCGATCCGATCTGACCCCTCAAGCAGCAGGACGCGACAGCCACTCTGCTGCAGGTCCCGAGCGGCGGCCACACCCGCGATGCCCGCTCCTAAGACAATACAATCGTAGAGGTTTTGGAAAGCGGCGTTGGGCATGAGAGACCCTCCCGTTTCTCATCAATCTCGTGGACCCTTCGAAAAAGCAAGACGCCTCCCGGAGCCGAACTCCACCCGAGAAGGCGTCTGGTCTGCCGCGCCGTCTGTGGTGCCGAACGTGGGCTACAAAGTCCTAAGCCTATCCCGGTTCCACGGTGCTACCATTTACGCGGAGCTGACCGTTTTCCCTGTCCGTCGATCGCCTCCATGACAACGTAAAGCATCGACATAGAGTGATCGAACATCCGACGAAGATCAACAAATTTCCTGACCGCGATCAGTAAGTAACTAACGGACCTGCCCCCTGTCAAGCCCAAACTGCGGGCACCTCAAGGAGAGGCCACACCTCGATGCATCAACTGCCGACTCTGATACAGGAGGTGAAAACGTCGGGCCTTCCGTCAATGGTGGGCATTATCTGGCACACCCTTTGCTACCTCTGGCTACTCCCCGCCACGATACCACGTGGTTCGACGTGAAGGAGGACACAGCGGGACCGATACCCCCAGGAGGGGGAGCCCCCGGACTGAGGTACACGAAGAGGATCTCTGATGGAAGAAAAACGGCCAGAGAGGCGGCGATATCCCCGGGTTCTCTTGGAAAGCGGAACCAAGGGGCAGGTCAATGCCGTCTATGACGTGGTACTCGTGGATATCAGCCTCGGAGGGGCAATGATTGAGCACGCCGAAGTCGTCCGACCAGGCACGATCGTCGACCTAATCCTCACGCTGGCAGGGCGTGACATGAGGGCGCGGTCCCGCGTGGTTCGGTCGGAAATCCACCGGTCAGACGTACTGCCCGATGGGGAGCAGGTCTTGATTTTCCGGAGCGGACTGGAATTTCTGGAACAACCCGTGGAGGTGAAGTAGGTCAGATCGAGATTCGGCTACTCCTGAATCCCCGTATATTGCCTTGGGTAGTCGAGTCGGTGTCGTCCCCACGCTCTAACTGCATGGCCCGTCAACGGTTGTACTGGAGATGGACCAGGATCTTGAGGCCCTGTTAGTGCTCCATGGGACGGCTATGAGCCGTGTCGACCCGCTCCAGCTCATCCCAGAGCGCCTTGACGTCCCGCGTCATGATGAGCAGATCGTGGGTCCGCCCCCTGAGGTCCCTGACCTGGTCCTTAAGGGTCGCCTCGGGAATGAAGCCGAGCTGGCTAAACGCCTTCCGGGCACGCGTCTGATCGGTCATCATCGCGGCCACCAATTTGTCCAGTCCGGCTTTGAGGGCTTCGGCAATGATAATGCGCGCCATGAGACTTCCCAGGCCACGGCGCTGGAAGGGAGGGGCCACGACAATGCGGATCTCGCCCACGTGGCGCTGCCATCCTTGGGGGTACCGGTGGAGGGTGGCGCAGGCGATGACCTCCAAATCACCCTCGGTCAGGGCGAGGATTGGCAACACTCGCTCGTAGTTGAGCTCAGCGAACCAGCGGTCCACCACCTCGTTGCGGGTCACGTCGTCACGCAGGAAGAGGCGGTCCTCTTCGGGCAATCCCTTGTAGAAGGCTTTCACGCGGACCTGGTCCCCGTCGGCCATGGGGCGTAATAGAACGGTTGTTCCGTCGCGCAATCGTTCCACCTTCGGGTAGCCTCTCATAAAGACATCCTCCTGAAAAACAAAAGGCCGTCGCGGGGCATGCTTCGCCTGAGATGCTGTCGGGTTTGGTCGAGGGCTGTCGATTGTCTTTGAGGCTGGTTCACGACTATGCCTCCCCCGGGTCCACCCCTGAACCTCCCGGGGGAACCTCAGTATCCTCTAGTGTGCGCAGGGTGTCAAGCATGTTGACAGGGCCGAAGTCTGGCAACACCGGGTCCTCTGGCGGGTACTCCAAAAAACTTTACTTACAAGTAGATATGCCCTTTTGGGCATGACCGTTCCGGCCCAAAGAGCCCACAGGGCGATGACTATTCGGGTACGCCCTTGGGCCCGCCGCGATCATCAAAGGGGATGAAAATGGAGCTGCGCGTACCCCTGCCGCGCCGAAGATATAACGTTCACCCGATCCAGCAGAAGTATTTTGTCCTCTCTCTGATTCCCCTGTTCGTCTTCGTGATCGTGCTGATGCTTTTAATCTTATTCCCCCTGAACACGTCCCTCGTGGGACCATTCCCCAATCCGGATAACCCACCAAGGTTGTGGAATCTCCACGCTCTGACGGACGTCCGCATCTGGTTTGCCGTCTTGATCAGTATGCTCGCCTCCTGCGTCCTGAGCTATTTCGTCACCAATAAGTTCTCCGGTCACCTGTACCGGATCGAGCAGATCCTGCGGAGAGGGAAGGAGGGTGATCTCCCGCTCTCTCTTCGAGTTCGCCGTGACGACGACCTCCAAGAGTTCGTGGAACTTCTCGACAGCAACTTCAAGAGAACCACCTCAGCCCTGAAAGCGATCCAGGAGCAACAGGCCTTGACTATCAAGGAGCTCAGTACGGTGCAAGGGAAGGTCAAAGCTCGAGCAGACGAGGAAGCGGTTCTCGAGGGGTCGGAAGGGATCAGCCGTAACCTCAGGAAGGTGGAGAATATCCTCGGGAATTTCAAACTGCCAGCAGGTCAAGCTCCCAACGCAGAGTCTCGAGAAAAATAAGTCGTCCGGGCAGGGGTTCACATCCCGCTGGACGATCCAGATGTGTCAACTGCAAGGTATGGTAAACCCGAAGGCCCTTCCCAGATCTCAGAAAGCCCGCCGCTTTCATCCTCCTCATCCAGAGAAGTGCTGATGTATGTCCCGATAACTCGGCGGACGTCTTCCGAAGTGCTGAGAAACTCTAAGCCAGTCCGATAGATGAGTTCGCGCTCGCCGTCATCTTGGGTCACGGTGCCGTGTACGCTCGAGCGGACAACCGTGCACTTCAGGGTCATCTGATGGCTAGGAAAGAAGAGGATCAGAAACATGGTGGTCCCGGGCCTGACGATCTCGGAGTGCTCGATCTGGACCTCACCGAGGCTGAGATCGAGGGGGGAAACGCTCTGAGTCAATTTAATCCGTCCGCTCACTTGGCCTCTGAGGGCCTTTCTGGCGTAGCGCCGTCTTTCGGTCCTGGTTCGTTTCACAAGCCCGGCCTCCCCCAAATAGCCGAACGCGTTCATGATCCTTCCTGCACCCTATCCAGTGTCAGATATTTTTCGTTCGCCTAGGGCTGTGCTGGGGCTCTGTACGCACCTCGGCTCCTCGCCGATACCTCCGAGCGGGGACCTAGTATTTTCAACTGGGCTGGGGATGTCAAGGGCCATACCACGGATGGTTCACGCTGACTCCTCTGCCATGCCGTCTGCTACCTCATTCGAATGTCAATACCGTGGATCAGGTTGCCTGCGTTCCTTACGATCCAGCTCAGAAAGGCTCCCGTCAGGAGGCCTTCTGACCTATCCGTGATTCGTCCCCGAAAGGTCCCATCCTGCTTTATCAGTCTCACGTCGCCACGATGCTTGTTGTGACGCCACACGGCCCAGCCACTCTTCCCCCTCTTCCTTCGGTGGATCTTAAATACGAAGCGGACGTTGGACTCAAGGAGTTCGTTCAAATCATCTAGTCCTTTGCCGTATACAAAAAACAAATCAAAGCTCACACCCCGCATACGCTCCTCCCTTCAGCGGTCGTCCGCGAAATCTGCAACCGGTGCCCTGACGTCCGGTGCGCGAATTGCCGATATCCATAGATTTCAAAAGGCAAACCCACCCGGTAGAAAACAACGCCTCACCACAGGACGTGACCCCTTTCCCTGATAACCGCGGGCACAGTCCAGCATCAGACGCGTCGAAACACAAATTCTTGAGCCGCGAACAATTAAGGGAACACGCTTTTCGGTCCTCACACTTTCATGGCTTATATCAATGCTTCAATCTGGTCTTACCTGGCGCCTCATGTTTTGCCTTTGGATCACGAGTCCCAAGAGTAAGAAAATACCCGTTCCCATGAACACGCCGTCTGGCTTGTCTCTCCGAAACCTAAAGAGACTACCAACCTGCCGGGGCGGCTGTAATTCCATACACCTTTTTTCAATCTCAGCGGTCCCGAAGGAAAGCTCAACATCTGGCCCATGCGTGAATTCTGCTCGAATTTGCCGGATCATATTCAGGTTGTGACGCTCGCGCTCCGAGATGAGACCTAAGGCACATGCTGTTTCAATGCGAGCGTGGAAAGTCGCTAGGGGCCCGACTCCAGTCGTCAGTGCGTACGCAAACTTCCTGTCATCGATAAGGAAGGCTCGCAGGAGGTTGGCGAGCTACTGGTCTAGGTACGCAACGATAACGACCGATTGCCCACGCGGTGAAAGGTCGTGCATTTGGGAAAGCAATGGCTTGAGTTGTTCGAACTTCGATTTGTGTCGACCCAAGGTCGTACTCAGTCCTTCCACGGACTCTGTGGGCCTTTCCTTCTTCTCCTGCTCACTCATTCTCCCCTCCCTCGCACCCCTTCTTCCTTCCGTTTCCTCCCGCACCTTTTTTATCTCACCCCGCACTCTCACGACGGGTGGCCGTGCCCCGGCCCGACGTCCGCCACAGCGGCCTCTACGGCGACACGGTCCTAGTCCAGGAGTGCGACCCGCGAGGAGTCGCCTGGGAGTGCGCCATCTGTACCGCGATAGGGATACCTTCTGTCAAGCCCAAAGGGAAGTAAGCCCAATCCTATTAAGAGTGCAGTAAACAACATCACCGCAGCGACTTCTGCTATTTCCAAGCGCACAAAAATATAGTACCCAATGATACCTGCCAATATGAAATACACGACTGACGTCAATATATAGTTCTTCAATATGGGCCCAGCCACTTTCATCCATACTTGAGGATTGATAACAACAATGCATACTGTGACTAAAACGAAGACGACAAAGATGGTTGCGATAATCTCGAGTGGCGTCATTTTTCCCTCTTTCTATCGGCCGGAGGTGGGCACGGAAATATGCCTCCCCCGGTTTCATCCGTGCCCCTCCTCCGGAACCGTTGAGCATCACGCTCGGGCTATTTGGGGTCAACGAAGAGGCCTTCCCGAAGCATCGGTTTGAGGATGATATAGGCAAGGTAAATGGCGAAGGCCGGCAACAACATCCGAGTGAACGTGTCTACCCTCATGGTACGCTCCTTCTCCTCTATCCTGGTTGACGCTGTCGTTCGCTCCGGTCTTCAGGCTCCTCCCTGGTCTTGCTCCCTTTCTCAAGCGAACCCCCCCCGGGTCGTATTATAACCCAGAAGGCGTCTAGATTCCTTGTAGGCCGTTTAAAATGTGCCGTCTTATTCCCCACCCTCGTACTTGAAGGAGACCTTGACCTTTGCCCGATAGGGACGAACCTGGCCGTCATCGAGATGCATGTCCAGCTGCGCGATCTCGGCGATCCGCAGGTCGCGCAGGATCTTTGAAGCCCTGTTGACAGCGCCCGTCGCCGCCTTCTCCCACGACTCGGTGTTGGTCCCGACCAGCTCGATCACTTTGTAGACACTCTCTGGCATTTGCGCCTCCTTTCACCCGAACGGATACGACGAATCCACGGGCCATTGTGTCTACCACTCCTCATCTCCCCTCCTCAGCAACGAGCGTTCCAATGATCCTTTTCGGTATAAGCCTCTATTTTAAAAAGAAGCACGTCGCCAACCGGATGCCGAAGCAGGGATACCGGCGTCCAGTTCAGGAAAATCTTGTTCATGCAACGAATTGTTTTCTTTGATGGGATAAGATGGGACAAATGGTGGGGCTTTTTGTTCTCAATGGGACACCCTCGTCCCATGCCATCGAGGAAAGGAAAACACCTTTGCGGGCGGTACCGCGTCCGGGAGAGCATCTGGGTTGCTAGTGGGCCTTGCTTGAAGCCCGGGGGTGGACGAAGAGGCAGCTGTTACGGAACGATAAGCCCGAGAGCCCCTGTGAAAAGACCAAGCCACACGACACACGCAACGAGCCCGATCCAGTTGCGAATCCTCGTGGGACGCCGCAAGACCGCGATCACTCCGGCGCACGCTCCTATAACTGCAAAAACGGTTGCACCCTGGGCTAACGTTTTCCCCAACGCATCCGCGTTCAGTCCACCCCTCAACAGGCCAACCGCCAGGGACGCCCACGCCGCGAAGCCTAAGAGTACCGAGAGGGTGCCAAGCATGATAATTACGTCCAGTCTTCGGGATGCTCTCGTTTCGCAATGAGACCAAGCGAGCGTTATTGCGAGACGTGACTTTTGCCCACCTCCACCCCTCACCGTGTCAGGCACGCCGGCAAATCACTCCTCCGTGGCGTAGCGGGCCTCTTCTCGGTAATACTCGGGAAATCCAACCACGTCGCGCAGCTCGCTGAAATCGAGGAGCCGTTCCGCAATGCGACCCTCTTTGAGCGCGCTCAGGGCCTCTCGCATGCCGTACATGCTGGCGCTCAGGAGTGTCAGCGGATAGACGGCGATCTTGTACCCGTAACGTTCAAGCTCTAGGAGAGGCAGCAGCGGGGTCTCTCCCTGCTCGATCAAGTTGACCATCTTTGGGCCAGGGACTTCCGAGGCGATGGCCTGGACTTCCTCCTCCGTCGTCGGCGCCTCGACGAAGAGGATGTCAGCACCGGCCTTCTCGAAACTTCGGGCCCGGCGAATGGCTTCCGCGAGCCCATGCGTGTAGCGGGCATCCGTGCGGGCGAGGATTAATATGTCGGCACCCTCATTTCGCGCGTCGACCGCTGCCTGGATGCGAGCCAGGGCCTCGCTGGAGGAAACCACACTCTTCCCTGGCGTGTGTCCGCATCGCTTAGGCCAGACTTGGTCTTCGATCATCACCGCCGCCATGCCCGCGTCAGCATAGCCGCGTACGGTGCGCTTCACATTAATAGGATTCCCGTAGCCCGTATCGCCGTCGCCGAGGACTGGGATTGACACCGCGGAGCAAATGTTCCGGGCCTGATCCACGACCTCACCGTACGACAGGAGACCGGCATCCGGGAGGCCGAGTCGGGCCGCGCTGACCCCGAAGCCGCTCATAAAGGTGAGAGGAAATCCTGCACGCTCCACCAGCTGTGCCGAAAGCGCATCGTAGCATCCCACCATGAGCAGAAGACCGGGCCGAACGAGGAGGTCTCGCAGTCGGTCGGCTGCACTGGTCATTGGGCCCGGGTTCGTCATCAGCCATTCTCCTTGTGAGGATCCGCTTACGAGGAGGATTTCAGTATCCTCTCCTGGGCCAGGGGTGTCAAGCACGCCAAATTATACTTCAATGGACCGGACCCTGGCTCTGTTCAGGGATGGAACGAGGTCAATCGGTGCAGCTTATTCGCGAATGTGAATGTCTTTCAGTCGACTCCACGTTGCTTCGGAGTACCATATGTTAGCGAATTCCTGAATCGACGCTCTCTCGCGCTGACGCATTTTCTCAACGATAGACCCTCTGGCCAACGCCTTGATGCTCCTGAACGCTACCGGGTCCATTCGAGCAAATCCTTCCGAGATCGCCACGGCATCCTTGACAAGATCTGCCCCAGAGCTCAACTGATCGATCAGCCCCAAGCGAAAAGCCTCCTCAGCTGTATACATGGCACCGGAGTACAAAATAGATTGCGCGTTTCTGTAGCCGACCCAGTATTGGAGCATTTCAACACTACCCGCGAACACGGATGACCCAAACGTAATTTCGTTCAGGGAGATCTTTGCCCTCTCAGCAACCATGAGTCGGTGATCACACGCGAGCGCGAGCATACAACCGCCGGCAATTGTGTGGCCATTCAATGCTGCAATGACGGGCTTGGGAAACTGGAAGAGTCTGGTGTAAAGATCTGTAAACTGTGTGAGGTAGCTTATGAACCTTTCCCTGGCGTAGGACAGGAATTCCGGAACATCGAAGCCGAAGGAGAAGAACTTTCCCTGGCCCGTGAGAATGATGCTTCGAACGGAGTCGTCCCGCCCCAGCTCTTCAATTTCTCTCCCGAGTGCCTCGACGGTCGCCTGATTCAGCGCATTGACTTTGCCGCGGTGGAGCGTAATCGTAGCGACTTTCCCGATCTTTCTAGTGGTCACGGAATTCATTCGCTGATTCTCGCGTTTTCTGCCGTCCCCGGTTCCATCCATGAATTCCCGTCCACAGACTAAGTATCCCCCCGAGGCTGCAATGTCAAGACTGAAGGCCTGACCCTGCCTTCCCTCTGCCGCGTCCGGCACAAGAAAATACCCCTTGACAGGGAGAGAGGGAAAGGGTAGCGTATGCGGAGCTTTCGTGATCGGCTTGTTGTGGAAACGGAAACCGCAAGGGCTTGACGGAAAGCCCTTGCGTTTTTTTATGCCGTCAGGTCTCGGCGCGACGGGACCTCGCCCCTGGGCAGTTCCCGGGGATCCTAAAGAGAAAGGGGGGACAACACCACATGCGATGCACTGGCACCGTGAAGTGGTTCAACGACGCCAAGGGCTACGGATTCATCGAGCGACCGGATGGTCCTGATGTATTTGTACACTTTTCGGCAATCCAGGGCGACGGATTCAGGACCCTGACCGAGGGTCAATCGCTCGAGTTCGATGTCGTGGACGGACCGAAGGGCAAGCAGGCGGCTAACGTAGTCAAGCTATAGTTGGTCGGATCCAGCTCTGGTCAGAAAGGGCCTCGAGTTTGTCGGGGCCCTTTCGCTTTTTTCCCCGGCCTGGCTGAGGGAGCAACCCTGCGGCCGTGTTATCCCGAGGGGAATATCAACACTCGGAACCTGATCCTGAGGCTCTCCGCTGATTAACGCCCTTCGACCGAAAAATCAACAATGACTGGATAGTGGTCGGACACGATATCCGGTCCGGTCTGTCGATGATGCACAACGACTCGTGAAGAGACCAAGCAATGATCTATGGGCACCCAGAAAAGGGGAAATCCCGCCGGCCACGTGGGCTGGAGGCCGAACCCGTTTCGGCTGTCTCGTAAACCGGTCTGGCGGAGCAAATCACGAAAGAACGGAAACCACGATGTGATGTTCAGATCCCCGAGAACCATCACTGACCCTTCTTGCACGTTCACCACCTGCCCCAGCTCGGCAAGCTGTTGATTTTTATGCGTAGCGTAGGCCCGACCCATCGGAGGAAGCGGATGAGTTCCGATGACCGTGAGCGACTCGCCATTGATGCGGGACTGCGCAACGACGGAGGGAAGTCCCACCTGCCCAATATGGAGGACCTTCGCATGATCAAAGGGAAGCCGGCTGAGCAGGGCAATGCCAAAGTTGACGTCGCGGCGGTGGAACCGTGAATGGGGATACATTCACTGGAGTTTCTGAAGTTCGTTTCCCCATGTTCGACTGACTTCCAACAGCACCATAAAGTCGGGCTCCGCCGAGCGAATGAATTTCTGCACACGCTCGTACGCCTGGCTCGACGCGTTCACGTTCATCACTAAGGCCCGGTATGTTTTCTCCCCCGCATGGGACCATGACACCCCGACATACAATGGGACAAAAAGGGAGAGATTAGTAAACGCAAAGACTCCGGCCAGAATCGCTGCTCGCTGCTTTCTGGCGATAAGGAAAAGCAAGGTGCTTGCCAGGAGAAAGAGAGAGTACTGAGGACGAAAATGACTGGTCACCTCAAAGGGCCACCAGAGCCGCCCCAAAAATCCCACGACCGTACTCGTACAGGCGACGGCCGTGGCTGCACCTAAAAGTCCCCAGGGGGTCACGGTAAACCGAGAGAATTTACATGCCAGTCGTGCAGGCCCAGAGAGGGCAGTGCTTATATCCTAACAAGTCTTTTCCACGGTATAGGCAGTATGTTTTGCCACAGCGGCTGCGCGCCGACTTTGAAGGTCTGAATACTCTCTTCGAAAACGGGCAAGCGTTGTTCAAATTCATCGGCGCCAGTGGTATACGTCACCACCCAAACGGCGCTCTCACTCTTAACCACGTATGCCATCTGTTTCGTATGCACATTCTGCGCTTTGTATTCAACTACCAGACGTGCTGCTTGATAACGTTCAAGTGAGACCATGCTCCGCTCAATCAAACGAATGCGACGCGGCAAATGCTGAATCGCCCTGTCCAGGTAGGCGTCCAAGGTAAAGGAGGCTGGTAGCCATTCGGTCGTCACATTGACATTGGTCAAGGTGCCTGAGGGTCCTACTTCCGAATCAAAGGCCAAAATAACGAAGTCTGAGGGATTTTTTTCGATCGCCCGAGCGGCCTTCTCGAAGTCTGGGCCTAAGGCTCTGACATTCTCAACGAAGACGTCAATCTGTTCGCTGGGGCTCCCCCCCTCGTAACTCTCTGGCAACCAGAATTCCATGCCGCGTCCTTCGAACTTTTCCCAACCTGGCATTGGCGCCGCCACGGCTGGGGACGTTTCCACCTGCCCACATCCAGCCACCATGCTCAGGAGCGCCAGAACACCGATGACCAGACCGCTTCGCCTATCCATCCTACGTCCTCCTGAACGCAAAGCCCCCCTGGGGGCCACGGTTTTCACCAGCGGGTTGCAACTCTTATGCCGGCCGTGGGGGAACAAGAATAATGTCGACCCGGTGACTCGAATAATCTGGCCTGGAGACTAGGTTAGAATGATGGGGACTTACGGAGGAGAGGTCAGCTTCGCGGCGGAATTGTGGGAGGTGCATCGTGGAAGGACACCATGAGAGAGGATACGATGTAGGGAAAATGAACACGCCCCCCCCGGGCCGTACTGGACCCTGGAGGACGTCTGGCTTCCGCATCAGCAAACGGGTCTGCCGGAGGTGGGCTAGGGGCTATGCTCACCCCGGTCCCATTTCCTGCGATTCAAAAGGAAGCGACAATGTCGTGATTCAAGGCCTGGCCCCAAACCTCTGCCTCTCCTGAGAGAGGCCTAAGTTTCACTGACCGTGGCAGCGTCGAGCACCGAGCAATTCACCTCCCGGTGAGAGCGCCCAGCTTTGATGGGCGTCGGATTGAAAACAAACGTGCCTCAGGGTCTACATCGGATCAGCCAATTACGCCCTTAGAAATAGATAATCACGCCCAGTGAAGCTCTTGGCACACCGGTTGCAATCTTGATCAGCAAGCGAAACCTTGAGGGAAGCGGCGCGGTCAAGACACCAGCGGCATGGCGTCATCGCATTCACGTCCTGATATTTGGGGGGGATTCATACAAATGCCGCCGCTCGCGGGTACGGGTCAACGGGAAACCTTGTGCGGGGTCTGCCCTACAGCTCCCTTCGGCGCTTTCGACCAGGAGTAGAGGCCTTGCAGAAGGACCTCGCTCGGGTCAGGTGCAACGAGTTTGGGGAGATCCGGGTCTCGCTCCAGGAGGTTCACGGGGAACTGTATGTAGAACTGCGGGTCTCTGGTCGCTCCGCGCCCGACGGTGAGGTCTCCCTACCCGATGGGGATGTGATCGTCGTGCCTGTTCACGTGTTCTCGGACCTTTGCCGCGTCCTGGAGCAGGCAGAGGGCCGTCTCCATAAAGAGGGATTGCTGGACGTGCTGCCCGTCGCCAAGGTGATAACCATGGAGGCCGGCGAACCAGTCACCCGACACATCGCAGACCGGCCCGGCCGTTGGCTCAATACCCGTCGCGAGCCCCGCGTATCCGTAAAACTCGCCGCTGAGTTTTATCTCTTGGGCGCCCCCGACACCTGGCCATCCAAACCATTGCCGGGACAGGTGACCGGAGAAATCAGGGATCTGAGTAACGGCGGTGCGCAGGTTTGGCTCCCCGAACAGTTTCCCGTCGGTAGCCGCCTCGCCGTCTTCATCATGATCGCGGAACTGATCTTCCGGGGACAGGCAGAGGTGGTAGCAGTAGCGTCACATCCGAAGGGCGGCAACTACCGACACAACACCCGATGGCTCTCCCTGAACCCCCAAGCCCAGGCAGCCCTGTCCCAGATGATCGAGAACGTACAGAGCGACCCTGTGATCGAGCAAAATCAAGACCCGACGCCTCTCGCTGATCCTAGGCAGGGTGAAGACGAAAATTGACCTAATTGCGGTCCACCTTACCCCTGCCTGGCTTATCTCGCGTTCCCCAACCGTTACAATGCCTCTGGCCCGAGCTGTGCCCGAGAAGGCGGCTGTGTGCGTGGGGAGCCGTCGGTCGTGCCGGAGCTGGCCCAAGAAGTATGCCTACCTCGGTTTCATCCCTTTCTCTCTAGAGAAGGCCTAAGTATTACTCTTCGTACGAGGGGTGTTACGCGCGCCGCTAGGCCGAAGAACTTGTCAACAAAAGACTTGATAATCATCTAGAAGGCTCCTCCATCAAACGGTACAGTTTGGCTTCGGTAGTGAATCGAAGACCAAACAAACAGCTTGACGAGGAGCCCGACATGAAACTATACGGCGGTTTCGATCTGCACGCAACGAACAATGTCGTCGTCCTGCTGGATGAGCAGGATCAGGTAGTGTATCAGAAACGGTTACGCAATGACTTAGGACAGATTCTGCAGCAACTCGCGCCCTACCAATCGTCCCTCTGCGGCGTCGTGGTGGAGTCGACCTATAAGTGGTACTGGCTGGTGGATGGGTTGATGGACGCAGGGTATGTGGTGCACTTGGCGAACACGGCCGCCATCCAGCAATACGAAGGGCTGAAATACACGGATGACCCTTCCGACGCCCGCTGGCTGGCCCACCTCCTCCGCTTGAGGCTATTGCCCGAAGGGTATATTTACCCGAAGGCAAACCGGGCCGTCCGGGATCTCCTCCACAAACGGAGTCAGCTGGTCCGGTACAAGACGGCCAACCTGCTCAGCATCCAGAATCTCATCACGCGGAATACCGGTAATACGATTAGTGGCAACCGGATCAAACACGTGACCACGGATACCGTCGACCGCCTCCTGGCCGATGCGGATCAGGCGCTGGCGGTAAAAACCAACCTCGCGGTGATGCACTGCCTCGGCCGACACATTGCCACCATGGAGCAGGTGGTGAAGGAGCGGGTCCATCTGAAGCCCGCCTTCCGCCAGCTCCTCACGGTCGACGGCATAGATCAGACCCTGGCGCTGACCATTATGTTAGAAACGGGCGACACCGGCGCTTCGCCCAGGTCGGCCACTTTGCGTCTTACTGCCGCTGTGTGGACAGCACCAAGGTTAGCAACGCCAAACGCAAGGGGCACCGCAATCCGAAAAATGGCAATAAGTTTTTGGCGTGGGCGTTTGTGCAGGCAGCGAATTTTGCGGTCCGGGACAACCCTCAGGCCCAACGGTTTTACCAGCGCAAGAAGGCCAAGACCCATGGGGTAGTGGCAATCAAGGTGGTCGCGCACAAACTGGCGCGGGCCTGCTATTACATTCTGCGGGATCAGGTGCCTTTTGACGTGGAAAGGGCCTTTGCCTGATGACCTGGTACACCGGTGGGAAGGGGACAGGGAGCCCGCCAAGGGGTTGGTTGACAACCACCAGATTTGATTGGCCGCTGTCCCATCCCGCACAGCTGCCCCGCCTGTCGCGGTGAGCAGACTGGTGCGCCCACGCTGTGAGCCACACAGGGGGTGGCCCCGCCCGGGAGCCCGAGGATCTGTGATCCGCTTCCCTTGGACGCAGCGTGGTACCTACGGTTTTCTGGGGCACCGGAGGTGCCACGGGCGGGGACTCTGGGCCCGTCGCCACGAGTCCCGCAGCCTTCATCCTAATGGGTGACTCGTGCGGACCAGCGCACACGGCCGACACCACCACAACCGTAAACCGGGGCGCGTAGCCGTCAATTACACGCCGGCCGGGAAAACGGATTGGAACACAAAAAACTGTGGGGGGAGACGCATTGTCGCTTGACAGGAGCCTTTCAATGAGTGATCCCTTTCCGGACCTCTTTCCGGGTCTCGCTTTACTTCTTGAAGATCTGAGCCTTCGTGCGCAGTGCTTCCAATCTCTCGGTCTTCTCGTGCGGAACTTCGTACACGAGGTAGAGCAACATCTGGAACGTCTCCTTGACGCTCCCGAGCAAACTGGCGTCAAGCTCGGCTTGGTCGGCTACGTCGCCATCACTCGGGTGGACAGCACCGTCGCCGAGGGCCTTGAGAACTTTGAGGAAGTCTCTGTCCAGTTCCAAGGCCCACTTGGGAGCGGTGCCTTTACTAATATCCTTAAAAAGAGCAGCTATCTTTGTTCCGCAAGTACCGGTCTTATACCTCTGCTCGAACAAAAGGTGCTCAAGAGCACCGCGAAACATTGCAATGGCGGCACTGTTGGCGCCGACCAACTGTGCCTTGTGAGCTTGGTCAAGATAGAAGGCTACGCCTGGTGATGTATGGGGCGTCGTGAGCCCGCCATGGAAGCTTGAGAGGACTGCCAGGGCTGGACCGTCGGGTCCCCGATAGATAATTGCTGTGAAGCTCGCGTCACACTGCACACATTTGAAGTTAAAGAGGGAGGGAACGATTTGTCGTATCACATTGCCAGAGATGTTCAGCCCCACTCCGACATTCATGGGTGGCGAATATAATGGAGTGATTTGCATGCGCCGGGGGTCGCCACACGAGGGACAATACATATCACCTGCTATAATGGTGCTGCCTTGACGGGGGGTGAACATTGTGGGGTTTGAACGGAATACCCGGACTAGGTCGTTTAACTCATCAAGCATGCTGTGTTCTCTCGAAAGCGTTCTGTCGCGGATTAGCTCGACTTCCTCCTCCACCGCGCCAGGGCGGCCATGCGATCGCTCTCTCGGGGTCGCTCAGCAACGGGTTCTTTCCACTCACCCCCCCGAAGCCCCACCCCCCCTGGCGGGCGAACATGCGGCATTCGTCCCGGGCTTTCCCTCGGCTACTTTCCCATCATAGTGGGGGGGATACCCAACGACAAGAAAAAGTTCTTGAGGCTGGGGTGCCCCGGGCCATGGCATTCAGGAGCTTGAGCCACAAGACCGGGAGAAAGCGGAGAGGCTAGTATTGAGGCTAAATCAGGAAGTCTACTGGTGGACGGCAAGGAATTTGAACCCGTGACCTCTGCCTTGCGAAGTCGAGGCTAGTCCAATAAAATAAACAGCTTACACGAGAGCGACCACCACCTAGTGGTGGTCCTCTTTTTTCGACTTTCCGCGTAGTTAGCTGGACCCCCTCAGTGCGCATTTTTGGTGCGAGCAGTTCCCCACCGGACACCGTAGCCAACTATACTGAATCAGTAACGGTCGTGTCGAGTCCTTTCACTCGTGGGTGGTGTCCTAATTTTAAAAGCCCGAATGAGGTCTGGCCAGTTTTTACCCTGAGCGCCGAGGATGCCCCGACACCCGTGGGGTGATTTTCGTCGGCTTACCGCTTCTTAGCTATATCGCAGGGGATGA
>CAYGBT010000023.1:0-47745 GCA_964348275.1 uncultured bacterium | reverse complement strand
CATCAACAAGATCCTGCACCACCCCACCACCGAGCTCAAGCGGCAGTCGGTCAACCGGGATGGCTTGCTTTATGTGAGCGCCTTGCGCCGGCTCTTCGGCCTCCGCGACGACGACTGACAGGCAGTTCACAGTTCATGGTTCACAGTAAGACCCAACTCCTCCATCTGTGAACTGTGAACGGTAAACCGTGAACGGTTAACTATGACGCGTGAACTCCGCATTGGCACCCGGGGGAGCCCTTTGGCGCTTACACAGGCGGAGCACGTCGCCGCGGAGCTGAGGCGCAGATACTCGGAAGTTGCACCGGTATTGGTGAAGATCAAGACCAGCGGCGATAAGTTCGCCAACATCCCCCTGGCCCGCATGGGGGGGAAGGGCCTTTTCATCAAAGAGATTGAGGAGGCACTCCAGGCCGATCAGGTCGATCTCGCGGTCCACAGCATGAAAGATGTCCCGACGGAGATCGCTTTGGGTTTAAGCATCGCTGCCATTCTCGAGCGGGAAGACCCCTCCGATGCCCTCATTTCCCGGCGGGGGATACAACTGGATGCCCTGCCGGCCGGTGCAAGGATCGGCACGAGCAGCCTGCGGCGGCAGGCGCAGCTCCTCCATTATCGTCCCGACCTCAAGGTCATTCCCCTACGGGGGAACCTGGATACGAGGCTTCGGAAGCTCAGGTCCGAGAATCTGGACGCGGTGGTTGTGGCGATGGCCGGCCTTCGCCGGCTCGGCCGGCAACAGGAGATCACGGAGGTCCTTCCCGTGGAGGTAAGCCTTCCCGCCGTTGCCCAGGGGGCCTTGGGCCTGGAGATCCGGGCGGCGGATCGGAAGATGCACGATCTGGTTGGACCGATGAATCACGGGCCGAGTGTTGTGACGATCACCGCCGAGCGGGCCTTCCTCGGACGGCTCGAGGGGGGTTGCCAGGTTCCCATTGCCGCGTATGCCCAGCTCGACGGGAACCAGCTTCATCTCGAGGCGCTGGTGGCCACGCCGGACGGCACGGTGATAGTCCGCGGAGAACACAATGGACCCAGCGCTCAGGCGAAGGAGATTGGGATCGGTCTTGCTGAAGACCTTCTGCGGCGGGGTGCTGATCGGATCCTGCAGGAGCTTTCCGGGATATCCCCCCAACCTCCCGCCGCCCCGTGAACCGATGGCCGAGGTTAGGTGTTAGGTCATGGGTATTAGGTGTTGGGTCTTAGCTGTCAATGTAAAGTGAAGGGTTAAGAATTTAGAATTAAGGATTCTTAATTCTCAATTCTGAATTCTACAATCCGTCAACGAACTGTGAACCGTGAACCGAGAACCACGAATTGTGAGCTATGACCACTAAGCACAAGCCTCTTTCTGGTCGAAGGATCGTGATCACCCGAGCCCGTGAGCAGCAGGGTGATTTTGCGGAGATCTTGGAGGGCTACGGGGCGGAGGTGATCGAGTGCCCGACCATTGCAATCCTTCCTCCGGATGACTGGAGCGCACTGGATGGAAGTCTCGAACGCATTGGGAGCTACCATTGGTTGATCTTCACCAGCGCCAATGGGGCCCGCTTCTTTCTGAGGCGGCTTCAGGAACTGGGACGGGACCAGCGGGCACTCCATGACATCCGGGTGGCCGCGATTGGCCCGGCGACGGCAGCCGCCTTGCGAGAGGGTGGACTCGGCACGGACGTGGTACCCGGCGAATACCGCGCCGAGGCGATTCTGGAAGCAATGGATAAAGATCTGCGCGGCGTGCGGATTCTCATCCCGAGGGCGGCAGAGGCACGAGAGGTCCTGCCCGCTGGTCTTCGAGAGCGGGGAGCGGAGGTGGATGTTGTGACCGTCTATCGAACAGTGCAGGTAACCGACCAGGCCGGACCGGTCCTGAACCTGTTGCGGGCCAGAGCAATTGACGCGGTGACGTTCACCAGCTCGTCGACCGTGATGAACTTCGCCGACTTGTTTCCCCGTGAGGATCTGCCCGCGCTACTCAATGGCGTGACCATTGCCTGCATCGGGCCGATCACTGCCGAGACGGCGGCCCGTTACGGCCTTGCCGCGGACATCACTCCTGCTGCGTTTACTATCCCGGCTCTTGCGGAAGCCCTGGTGACACACCTGGCATCTCTGGGGTCCCCTCCCCCCTAATCTCATTTTCCCCCTTGCATCTGTCACTCTTTCGTGACAGCATGAACACCCGCCTGGCCTTGCGATGCGAAGCCGGGACCGCCTGCGTGGAAGGGAGGGCAGGGCCCTGGCAAGAAAACCGGGTGGAGCGACTGCGTTCGTCGTGATCATCATCCTGGGGGCCCTCATTGGTGCAGCCCTGGGAGAACTCATTGCTTACCTCTTTCCCGGCGGTATCCTCGACCGGATCTTTTCGCAAGGAATTTCCCCCGGCCTCGATCCCCCCGCAACCGTGAACCTGAAGATCCTTTCCCTGACCTTTGGTTTTACTGTGCGGATCAATATCGCTTCCCTGTTGGGACTCCTCTTGGGGGCCTATATTTACAAACAGCTTTGATTCCTGTTGACACCATCTTAACCCTATGCCATGGTTGCCGCGGTCCTTCTGGTTTGCGGGCCAATGACAGGTGTAAAGAATGGGTGAAGCACGGCAGGCGTTGATTCTGGCCATTACGGGGGCCAGCGGGGTTGCTATCGGGGTTCGCCTGTTGGAGGTCTTGGCGGAGCGGGGGGAGGAAGTGCACCTCCTCATCTCCGCAGGTGCGGAGCCGGTCATCCGGGAAGAGACCGGTCGCGCCATCGGGGATCTCAAGGCGCTTGCAACCTTTTACCATTCTGCTCACGACCTGGCGGCACCCCTCGCCAGCGGTTCCTATGTCTCTCCGAATATCCGGGCCATGATCATCGCGCCATGTTCCATGAAGACGGTAGCCGCGATCGCGTCAGGGTATGCTGAGAATTTGGTCGGTCGGGCAGCAGATGTGATCCTGAAAGAAGGAAAACGTCTGATCCTTATCCCGCGGGAGAGTCCGTTGAGTGCGATCCACCTCGAAAACCTGTTATGCCTCGCGCGCCTCGGAGTGGCTATCGTCCCCCCCGTCCCCCCTTTTTATCAGCGCCCCAGCACGGTGCCCGAGCTGCTCGACCAGATGGTAGGGCGGATTCTGGATCAGGTGGGGCTCCACACCGACCTCACCCGTCGATGGTCAGGGCATCGGTAGGGCGATTAGCGCGGTCGGGCCTCGTCGTATTTTCCCGCTTGGATATCCGCGATCATTTGGCGGTGCTGGCGGGCCATGAGTTCCCGCACAGCCTGAGAGGAAGCATGTGGGCCGAGGAGTTCTCGGTAGTTGGTCTTGATCCTGGCTACCACAGCGCCTCCACGATAGGCGAGGGTGAGGATATGGGGATCGTTCCCCCCCAGATCTTCGGACTGGACGTGATAGGCCTGTTGGCGGTAAGAAAAGTTGGTATTGAATCCGGGGACCATGGCGCCCTCCCGACAAGAACGTGCCGTCGTCCAATGCAAGAAGCTTACCAGCGGAGGCAGCAGCCTCGGTAGACACTCACAGTCCGCGGGGGAGGTTTGATGGGGTCGGCACGGTTAAGGGTCGGGGTTCTCTTCGGTGGCCGATCGGGAGAGCATGAGGTCTCGATCGCGTCAGCTCGATCCGTCCTAGGCGCCCTGGATCGTTCCAAATATGAGATCCTCCCCCTCGGGATTACTCCGGAGGGAGAGTGGCTGATCGTGGAAGGGGTGGACCGGCTGGCTGAGGGGAAAGGGACCAGGATCGGGGTGGTCCCCGGCCTTTCGGGCCGCGCCCTCGTACAAATGGATGCAGAAAGCGAAACGGGCCGCTGGCTTCAGGACTTAGTGGATGTAGCCTTTCCCGTCCTTCATGGTACGTACGGCGAGGATGGCACGGTCCAAGGGCTGCTGGAACTTTTAGGGGTCCCTTACGTGGGGCCTGGGGTTATGGCCTCTGCGATGGGCATGGACAAGGTGGCGATGAAGATCGCCTTCCAACAGGCCGGGTTGCCGGTGGTGCCGTATCGCGTCCTCATGAGTCAGGCATGGCGGGAAGATGCCGTCGCCATAACGAGCTCCCTCGAACAGGCATTGAGTTATCCATTATTTGTCAAACCCAGCAACCTCGGCTCCAGTGTTGGGGTGAGTAAGGTGTCGGGTCGGGCGGACGTCCGTCAGGCCATTGAAGACGCCTTTCGATACGACCGGAAGATTCTGGTAGAGCAAGGGCTCGACTGTCGGGAAGTGGAGTGTGGCATTCTGGGCAACGATCGGCCTGAGGCCTCGGTCGTCGGCGAGATTGTTCCGAAGCGGGCATGGTACGATTATCGGGCCAAGTATGAGCCTGGCATGAGCGAGGTCCTGATTCCGGCTCCTCTGTCGCCGTCGCTCGCGCAGGAGATCCAGGCGCAAGCCGTCAAGGCCTATCAGGCGATTGATTGTGCCGGCATGGCCCGAGTCGATTTCTTTCTGGACCGCACGTCGGCACAGCCCTATGTGAATGAAATCAATACGATCCCTGGCTTTACGGCGACGTCGGTCTACCCAAAACTCTGGGAAGCCAGCGGGGTCAGCTACCCCGCCCTTTTGGACCGGCTGATCCAACTGGCGCTCGAGCGTCACAACGAGCGGCTTCAATTGCTTACGAGGTACCAAGAGTCCGAGGATCAATGAGTCCCCTGGCCGATACTCCCCGTTGACAACCCCTGACCGGGTTGGTAGGCTGCGGGGCCGTCATCAGAGATAGTGCTCGCAAGGAGGTATATCGTGTTTCGCTTCATCCCCCGCGATGAAAAGTTCTTCGACCTCTTTGAGGCCGCTGCCCTCAACATTCGAGAGGGGGCTGCAACCTTAAAGGAGATGGCGGAATCGGAGGGCGACTATGAGGTGTGGTGGAAGAAGATCGAGGAGTTCGAGCACACGGGGGATCGGATTACCCATGACGTGATCAGAAAGCTGAACCAGACCTTCATCACCCCCTTGGACCGGGAGGATATCCATCAACTCGGCAGCCGTCTGGACGATGTCATGGACCTCATCGAGGCGGCGGCGACCCGGATGGCCCTGTACAAGATCAAGCAATGTACTCCTGAGGGCAAGCGCCTCGCCACGCTGATTCAGGACATGGCCGAGGAGATTGTTCTTGCCGTCCAGAAGCTCAAGGACTTGAAGAGTATCCTCTCCCATTGTGTAGAGATCAACCGCCTCGAGAACGTCGCCGACCAGGTTTCCCGGGACGCCATCGCCGCCCTCTTCACGGGAGGCTACGACCCCGTGGAGATTGTCAAATGGAAGGAGATCTATGAGACGTTAGAGACGGCGACGGATCGTTGTGAGGATGTGGCCGACGTCCTGGAGCGGATCGTGCTCAAACATGCCTAACTTGGTTCGTGGTTCATCGTTTACGGCTGAAGGTTCACGGTTCACCGTTCACAGATTGAGGATTCCGCCTTTGCTGTGAACCGTGAAGTGTTACCTGTGAACAAATACTCATGAGTGAGCCAGGCTGGATCATCATCCTGGTGGTGGTGTTGGCGGTCGTCTTCGATTTCACCAACGGGTGGAACGATGCCGCCAATGCCATCGCCACCGTCGTCTCCACCCGAGTCCTCTCTCCTCTCCAGGCCGTTGCCTTGGCCGGAATCTTGAACGTGGTAGGCGCCTTCTACTCGACGGCGGTGGCAAAAACGATCGGCAAAGGGATCGTCGACCCCACCGCGGTCACGCAACTTACCGTCGCGGCCGCCCTGGTGGGAGGGATTTTCTGGAACGGCTGGATGACGCTGATCGGGATGCCCATCAGCGCCTCCCACGCACTGATCGGAGGGATCATGGGGGCAGCCATCGCCCATGGAGGCGTGGGGATCTTGAACTTTACGGGGCTCAAGCCGATTTTTGCGGCGATGCTGATCTCCCCTGCCCTTGGCCTGGTACTGGGCCTCCTCTTCATGTCGGGTCTTGGCTGGTCCTTCTTCCGCGCGAGCCCGGGGTGGGCGAATCCCATGTTTCGGAAGCTGCAGGTCGTTTCGGTCAGCTTCATGGCCTTCAGCCACGGGACCGGGGATGCCCAGAAGGTGATGGGGGTCATCACATTAGCCTTGGTCTCTGGTGGCTACCTCACGACGCTGGAGGTCCCCTGGTGGGTCATCCTTGTTGCGGCGCTCGCGATGGGACTCGGCACCGCCGTAGGTGGGTGGAAGGTGGTGAAGACCCTGGGGCTCAAGATGCTGAAGCTACAACCGGTCCACGGCTTTGCCGCCGAGACGACGGCGGGACTGATCATCACCGGTGCGGCGAACCTCGGGGTCCCGGTGAGCACCACCCACACAATCACTACCTCCATCATGGGAGTTGGGGCCGCGCAACGGCTGTCGGCGGTCCGGTGGGGGGTGAGTCTGAAGATCCTCTACGCCTGGCTGTTTACACTCCCGGGGGCTGGTCTCGCGGCGTATATCGCCTACCAGGCCCTTCATCAGGGGATGGCCTGGGCCGGGGGATAATTCGAAGAGGGGGAAGCCGTGCGGGTTATCGTGGTCGGGGCCGGTGAGGTCGGATACCATATTGCCAAGCGCCTGGTCAACGAAGGACATGATGTGACTATCATCGAGGAGAATGCCGCCGTCAAGGAGCGGGTGGAGAAAGAGCTAGATGTCCTAGCCATCCAAGGCAACGGTGCCTCGCCGGCTGCCCTGGAGGCCGCGGGGGTGACCAAGGCCAAGATACTCATTGCGGTCACCGACGAGGATGAGATGAACCTGGTTGCTTCTCTCTTGGCGAAGAAGTACGAAGGCGAACGTACCACCATTGCCCGGGTCAGAAATCCGGAGTTCTGGAAAAGCCCACTTCTTCAATCGGGTGGGCGCCTCGGGATCGACCACTTGATCAATCCCAACCAGGTCGTGGCCGAAGAGATTGCCAGGCTGGTCCACGCCCCCGCCGCCGCCGAGGTGGCCTTTTTTGCCGAGGGCAAGGTGCAGCTTTTGGGAATCCATGTGGGCCCCGAGGCTCCAATTCTTAAGAAGCTGCTAAAAGATCTTCGCGCGTTTCAGGCCAAGCACCCTTTCCTTGTCACCGCCATATCCCGAAAAGAACAACTCATTATCCCTGACGGGAAGACCGTTATTGAACCCAAAGATCATCTCTACCTGGTGGCGCACCGAGACGATATGCCCGCCATCATGGATCTGTTTGGGCTGCAGGAAGTCCCCCCGAGGAATGTCCTCATCATTGGCGGTGGTCGGATCGGGCTCTCCCTGGCAGAGCTATTGGAAGCCGAGGGCATTCCCCTCACGCTCATGGAGCGCAACGCCAATCGGTGTGATGAGCTGGCAAACCGCCTAAAAAAAGCCCTGGTCCTCAAAGGGGACGGTACCGATATCGAGGCGCTGGCAGAAGAAGGGGTTGCCGAGTTGGACGCCGTGGTCACGGTCTCCGATGACGAGGCGACCAACATCTTGGCGGCTCTCCTTGCGAAGAACCGTTTCAAGGCAAAGAAGGCCATCGCGCTGATCCAACGGGCCCACTTAATCCAGCTGGCCTCCTCCCTGGGAATTGACGCAGCCATCAGTCCCCGCCTCACCACCGCAAGCGTGATCCTCAGGCACGTCCGCCGGGGACGGGTCGTCTCCCTGGTCGAGATGCCGGAAGAGGCGGAGATCATGGAGATTGTCGCCCTCCCCACGACGGCCGTTGTGGACCGACCCCTCCGGGACCTGAACATGCCCAAGGGGTCTATCGTGGCGGCCATTAGCCGGGGCGAGCAGATCATCATCCCCAAGGGGGAGAGCCGCATCCTCCCCGGCGACCGGGTTGTCCTTTTCGCCCTCCCTGAGGCGATCTCGAAGGTGGAACGGCTCTTTAGCGGCTAGTCCCGTTCCAACTCATGGGCCCGTTTGAACCACGGAACGGGCCAAGGGATCCAGCAAGCCTGGCACCGTTCCACCTAGTGTCGTCGAGGCGCGTCAGTCCTCCATGCACTATGCCACCGTGCCCAAAAGCAACCGCGACAAGTACCGTTCCAACTTGTTGGCCCGAACACGGGCAAGGCCCGTTCCGACCGAGGAACGGGCGGCATGGCACACCTCTGTTGGCTGAGAAAAGCTGGAACGGCACAAGCAGTAGGCACAATACCTTGGCACGGCACTGGTCTCGGCATGGCACACCTCTGTATTGAGTGAGGAAGAGTGGAACGGGACTAGGTCGAGCGGAGGGCCGGATGCAGATCGCTCCCATCCTCTATGCTCTATGCCTTCTTCTCCTGTGCCTTGCTGGGGCTATGAGCCTTCCCTTCTTCATCGCCTACTTCAGCGGCGGACCGGAATCGCTTCCCCTTCTTCTGTCTCTTCTTTGTACGGGCGCGGCAGCGCTGCTTGGTGTCCTCGTGTCGCGCCGCCGAACCGACATCGGCCCACGCCCCGAGATGGGTCTTCGGGAGGGATTCGTCATCGTCACGGCGGGGTGGATCCTTTTCTCCGCCTTTGGTGCTCTCCCCTTTTACTTCACCGGTATGCTCCCTTCTTACACCGATGCCTTCTTCGAGGCGATGTCGGGGTTCACGACGACGGGAGCCACCGTCTTGACCGATATCGAGGGTCAGCCGCTGGCCCTCCATTTCTGGCGGTCCTTCATTCAATGGCTGGGTGGCATGGGGATTATCGTCCTCTCCTTGGCGATCCTCCCGATGTTGGGGGTGGGCGGGATGCAGTTGTACAAGGCCGAGGTCCCGGGACCGGTTCCGGATCGACTCGCCCCCCGAATCCGGCAGACGGCAAGGCTGCTCTGGGGGCTCTACATGCTCCTGTCAGCCGTCGAGGTTCTTGTGCTCTTCTCACTCGGCATGCCCTTCGTTGACGCCTTGCTCCATACCTTCACGACCATGGCTACTGGGGGATTCTCCCCCAAGGCCGCGAGTATCGGGGCCTACCAGAGCGCCGCCATCGACACGGTCCTCATCATCTTCATGTTCCTGGCAGGCGCCAACTTCGCGCTCCATTTCCGAGCCCTCCAAGGGAATATTAAGGCCTACCGAGATCCCGAATTTCGCTTCTACGGCATGGTCGTCCTGATCGCGGTCGTCACTATGACCTTAATCCTGTATGGACGGGTCTATCCCGAACTCCCCACCGCCCTGCGCTACGGCGCCTTCCAAGTGGTCTCCATCGTGACCACGACAGGCTTCGGTACCGCCGACTACGGAACGTGGCCTATCTTCGCTCAGTTTCTCCTCTTATGTCTCATGTTGTTGGGGGGGTGCGCCGGCTCCACCGGGGGAGCCATCAAACATATCCGGAGCCTCCTCCTCTTCAAGGTCGCCTATGACCATCTCTACCGGCTGATTCACCCCAAGGCGGTCCGTCACGTGAAGGTGGGAGGGAAGGTGATTCCCAAGGAGATCCTGGAGGGCGTGCACGTCTTCGTTCTCCTCTACTTCTTTACCTTCTTGATTGGGACCGCGACCCTCACCCTTCTCGATACGGATCTGGTGACTGCGATCGGCGCGGTCGCAGCCACCCTTGGAAATGTCGGGCCCGGACTCGGTTTGGTCGGACCCGTGGGGAGCTACGCGGCGGTTCCCGCGGGTGGGAAATGGGTCCTCAGTGCATGCATGGTTTTGGGCCGTCTCGAACTGTTCACCGTCTTCGTCCTCTTTACCCCTGACCTGTGGCGGAGCCTCACCTGGCGCAGGTAAGGGGCAAATCCCCTTGACATCCGTAGACCCGGTCGGTACTCTGGAATCGGAGACTTGCGCGCAGGAGAAAGAGTATGTTCGGCATCGGAATGCCAGAACTCATCGTCATCTTCATCGTTGCCCTCCTGGTCTTCGGTCCCAAAAAGCTTCCTGACCTGGGCAAGGCGTTGGGTCGCGGCCTGGCGGAGTTTAAACGCGCCTCCGAGGACCTCAAAGAAGGGCTGACGACCGATTTCAGCCTGGAGGAGGAGGAAAAATCCTCCGTCGAAGCGCCCGCCCCTACCGCAGGATCCCCTTCCTCTCCAGAGACTCCATCTTCCGAGGACGATCAGCCTCATGGCTGATGACAGGATGCCTTTCCTCACCCACCTGGAGGAACTCCGGCGGCGGTTGATCGCCTCTCTCATCGCCATCGGCGTTGGCTTCGCCCTCTCCTTTCATTTCTCCGAGCAGATTATGGCTTTCCTGAAGCGCATTCTCACCACGAGCTTTGCCATTCAGAAAAGCTATCCATACGTGGTCATCCTCACGAAGCCCCCGCCCGAGTTGATCTTTGTTGCCCCGGCCGAAGCCTTCTGGGCCCATATTAAGATCGGATTCCTCACCGGCCTCCTGCTGGCATTCCCCTTTATTCTCTTCGAGCTCTGGCGTTTCGTGTCCCCTGGCCTGCTCCAGCGAGAGCGGCGCTACGCCCTCCCTTTTGTGGTCCTGGGGACCGTCTTCTTTTTTTTTGGGATCTCCTTCTGCTACTTCGTGGTCCTTCCCTTCGCGATGAACTTCCTCCTCACCTATAAAACCGAGCACCTGACACCGATGCTCTCGATTGGCCTTTTTATCGACTTTACTGTCAAGTTTCTCCTCGCCTTCGGTCTGATCTTTCAACTCCCCCTCCTCATTAGTCTTGCGGCTCGGCTCGGCCTGGTCACGTCTACCTTTCTTGCCCGCAGCCGAAAGTACGCCATCCTGTTAAGCTTCGTCATCGCCGCCATCCTGACCCCGACTCCGGATGTCTTCAATCAAGCCCTGATGGCTGGTCCGCTCTGCCTCCTCTACGAAGTGGGGATCTGGGCTGCACGGCTCATCGAAAAGACCCGGCGGTCGGCCGCGCGGGAGGAAGCTCCGGAGGGGGCCTAGGGTTCGAAACGACCTGTGGGCCTCCATCCACTTCGACTCGAAGACCGACGAGTGCTGGGTATTCGTCCGCTCTGGAATTTGGGGGTGAAGGAGGAGGGTGAGAGGAAGACGTGAGACTAGTGCCGTTCCAACTTGATACGCCGAATTTGAGGGGCGGGACTTCTTCCAACAGTCGTGAGCATCTGCAGCGAAAAGTTGGCAGAAAATAGTTAGAACGGTACTAGACGAGTTCGAGCATCCGACGGATGGCGGTCCGGGCCGGGGCGGCGATGTTCTCCGAGACTTTCACCTGAAAGACCATTTCCCTAATCGAGTGGAGGACCTTCTCCAGGGTGATCCGTTTCATATACTCGCAGACCGCATCGTCTTTGAGGGGGACAAAGGTCTTGTCCGGATTGCCTTTCTGTAGGGGATGCAGGATGCCGGTCTCGGTCGCCACGATGAACTTCCCCGCGGCAGAAGCTGCGCTCCGGCGGATCATACCGCTCGTCGAGAGGATGTGAATCCTGTTATGAAGCTCCGGCGCATCTTGGGCAAAGGAGATACAGTTCGTGGTGCAGCCGCACTCCGGGTGGATAAAGATCTCCTCCGCATCGGGATGGAGGCGAAGGGCTTCCTCAAAGTGCCCGGGACGGATCCCGGCATGGACGTGACACTCACCCGGCCAGACGCGGATGTTCTTCCGACCGCTCACCCGGGCGACGTAATCTCCCAGGTACAGGTCAGGGAGGAAGAGAATCTCCCGATCGGGAGGGATGGCCTGGATGACCTTGGCGGCATTCGCCGAGGTGCAGCAGTAGTCACTTTCGGCCTTGACCTCTGCGGTGGTATTCACGTAGGACACCACGACCGCTGCTGGGTGCTCTGCCTTCCACCGCCGGAGTTCCTCGGCCGTAATGCTGGCGGCTAAAGAGCAGCCAGCCTCGAGGTCGGGGAGGAGGACCGTCTTGTCCGGGCAGAGGATCGAGGCGGTCTCGGCCATGAAGTGGACGCCACAGAAAACGATCACGTCGGCATCCGTGCGGGCTGCCGCCTGGGAGAGGCCCAGAGAGTCTCCGGTGAAGTCCGCCACATCCTGGACCTCGGGTATCTGGTAGTTGTGGGCCAGGATGACAGCGTTCCGCTGCTCCTTAAGCCCGCGGATCTCTTGGCTGATATCGGCCTGGATCGGCATAATCTTCCTCTCGCGGCATCTTTCAGCTATCATCCTAGGAGAATTGCCACAGGGGGTCAAGGGCGAATGTTCTTCGAAGAGTCAACTGCCGTACCACTTCAGGTGCGTGCCCTGATCGAGGCTGCCCTGGAAGAGGATGTGGCAAGCGGGGATCCCACCACGGAGGCCTTGGTTCCCGGCCAGCAGGTCGGCGGGGCGGAGGCCGTGGTCCGGGCGCCCGGCGTCCTGGCCGGGACCTGGGTCTTCGCTGCTGTCTTTACCACGCTTGACCCCCGCGTTCACGTTGAGGTGCTGCGTCCGGACGGGAGTCGCGTCGCCCCGGGGGAGAAGGTGGCTGCCGTCAGCGGCGCGTTGGCCAGCATCCTCAAGGCTGAACGGGTGGCGCTCAATTTTCTTCAGCGCCTGTCCGGCATCGCCACTGAGACCGCCCGCTACGTGGCCGCCGTAGCCGGACTACCGGTTCGGATCGTGGACACGCGCAAGACTGTTCCGGGCATGCGGTGGCTCGAGAAGTATGCCGTGCGGATGGGTGGGGGGGTCAACCACCGGATGAACTTAAGCGACGGCGTTCTGGTGAAAGACAACCACCTGGCAGTGGTCAAGGCCCGGGGAGGGACATTCAAGGCAATGGTGGATCAACTCCGACAGCGAACAAGCCATCTGCTGAAGATCCAGGTGGAGGTGGAAAATCTGGAGCAGGCCACGGAGGCCGCAGAGGCGGGGGCGGATGCCCTTCTGCTAGATCAGATGTCTCTTGAGCATGTGGAGGAGGTGGTCCGGCGATACAAAGGGAGAATGCTCATCGAGGCTTCTGGGGGGATCACGCTGGAAAATGTGCGACGGGTCGCCGAGACGGGAGTGGACCTCATCTCCGTCGGGGCGCTCACCCACTCGGCTCGGGCTCTTGATATAAGTCTCGAAGTCCAACCTGCCTAACTCCTCTCCAGCCGGTTCTGCGTCGAAAGCGAGAAAGAATTCCTCAGAATATTACGCGACGGAGGCAAAGATGGCGACTTTTGCGGATCGAATTGTCCGGGCTGCCAAACTCGATGTGAGTCTGTATGAAGAGGTCGAAGCCGACAAGGGGGCCATGGGCCAGGCTACGGGGGTGGTGGTCCTTTCGAGTCTTGCAGCCGGGGTGGGGATAGCCCACGTGGGGCTCGGCGGCATCCTCGTGGGAACGGTCGGGGCGCTCATTGCGTGGTACCTCTGGGCGTTTGTGACGTACATTATCGGTACAAAGCTCCTCCCTGAACCCCAAACCAGGGCCGACATGGGAGAAATGTTGCGCACCATTGGCTTTTCCGCCTCGCCCGGGCTGATCCGCGTGCTCGGAATCATTCCGCCCCTCACCGGGATTGTCTTTCGGGTTGCTGAAATCTGGATGCTGATTGCGATGGTGATTGCAGTGAGACAAGCGCTCGATTATAGAGGAACGTTGCGGGCAGTGGGTGTCTGCGTCATCGGATGGATCGTGTTTTTTCTTATCGGAATATTGCTGTTTGGCGTAGGGGGAGGGCGCTAAATGCCGTTGGCCTGCGGGACAGGACATTACGGGTTCTTGCTCGACCGAAAGCGACCGGTCGCCTTGACAGGATCAGAGGGCCGTGATAGGAAGGACCGCGGAGAACAGATATGCCCATTCCGGCCGGTGAATTTCAACGAATGAGAGACGAGGAGCGGCGCCGGGCTCTCGCCCACGGGCAAATTCGGCGGGAGCGCTGGAGACGGCGGCTGCCGTGGCTGATCGCAGGAGCTGCGACGCTTCTCGCGCTGGTCCTCTTCGGGCCATCCCTGCTCTCTCTTCTTCTCGCGTTGATGGGGGGTTGAAGCGGACCCCATCGGTCACGGAGGTCTCGGGCCCAGTTTACCTGCGTAAGCCTCGGTTGGTTCTCCAGGGACCTTCACGGATTTTCGGATCCATCCCACCAACCCTCCCACGCTCTCGAACCACCACGGGGAAGGGGAGACGTCCGTAACGCTAACGATGTGACGTCCACTGTCGGATGTGCCCGAGTGGACGCCGACGTCATCGAAGTGCGCTTGCTTCTGGTCGTTGGGGGGATCATCTCTTGTCCGGAAAGGAGGGAAAATGTCATGACTGAGATCTCTATGGAAACGCTTACACCGTTGCTGTTCAGGACCGGGGCGTCCGCGCTCCGCATTGGGTTAATCCTCATTGCTGGCTATGTCGGCGCCCGTCTTCTCCGAATTGGCCTGAGTCGTCTCGAGTCAGCGCTCATAAAGGCGGGAGAGAAGACCGAGACGGTGCCCGGGCAGGCACGGAAACGGGTCGCAACCTTGGTTGGCCTGCTCCGGACCATCGCGATGGTCCTCCTGTGGGCGGTCGTTCTGGTCATCGTTCTGGATCAGATCGGACTGGATGTGACCCCGATCTTAGCCGGTGCCGGGATCGTCGGGCTGGCCGTCGGCTTTGGCGCGCAGAACATCGTCCGCGACCTGATCAGCGGGTTCGTCATGGTCCTGGAAGACCAGGTGCGGGTGGGTGACGTTGCCATCGTGAATGGCACGGGGGGGCTCGTCGAGGCCATCACCTTCCGGACGATCGTGTTGCGGGACCTCGCGGGAGTCGTCCACGTGTTTCCGAACGGGACGATCAATACCCTGTCCAACATGACCAAGCAGTGGTCGGGCTACGTCATTGATGTTGGGGTGGCGTACAAGGAGGATACCGACCATGTCGCTGAGGTTATGCGGCGCGTGGCCGAGGAGCTGCGGCAGGATCCTGCATTAGGCCCGATGATCTTGGAACCGATCGAGATATTCGGTGTGGATGACTTCGCGGACTCCGCAGTGGTGATCAAGGCGCGCCTCAAGACGTACCCTATTCAGCAGTGGAATGTGGGACGGGAGTATCGGCGACGATTAAAAAAGGCCTTCGACGCCGAGGGGATCGAGATCCCCTTCCCGCATCGCTCGATTTATGTGGGGGAGGCGACCAAGCCGTTCCAGGTCGAGTTAAAAGAAGTGCTGGCGAAGTCGGGAGCGGCCGAATAGCGAGGAGAAAAGCGTCGAGAGTATCTCAGTTCACGCCAGGAGACGGTCGGCCAGATCTTTTGGCTATACGCGGTGTGGTTTGCCAACGCCGCCTGGCTGAAGAGGATTTCACCACTGCCATTACCAATGACGTTCCCCTGCGAAGGCAGTTCGGTGAGGCTTACCACGGTGCCGATGATCGTCGTATGGATGTGAACGATGTCATCGGCGACAATCAAGGCGCGAAAGAGTCCGGAGTTCAGATTCTTTATCAGGGCGTCGCGGTTTAGATTGTGGACAATTAGGATGCCGCTGCTATCGCCGAAATCGATGTCCTGCCAAAGCTGGCCCGAGGGGAGCTCCACGTATGTGACGCCGGACGGTGGGAAGGTCAACGTCGAAGGGTCCGTCGTGTATTGGCTCCCGTTCATCGCGGACAGGGCCACGCCCTTGAGAGTGCCCGCAGAGTACCCCATGAGTGCATCGGGGGTGGTCGGCATCGTCTCGATGGCCGAAGGGGCTGCAATAACCCAGGCGAGATCATTCGGGTCCACGTTGGTCTCGATCACCAAGGGATTTCCTGCTTTGGTTGCCTAATAATCCGTGGGGAACGAGGGATCCGATTCCCTATCTGTCCCGCCCACTCTAGAACTCCCCTTCTGTTTGTACGTGCTCGCCGCGTAGACGCCCTTCGTCCCGTTGTTCATGATGAGGACGCCGTCGATGTCATGATCGCGGCCGTCAATGGTGATCGTGCCGTTCGTGGTGAGCGCTGCTCTGACCCCCGGAGAACCGGAGGGGGTCCATTTCACGGTGGGTTCGACGGTTTTGGTGGCGTGGCGGACAATGGTGACGCTCCCGGACGCCCCGGACTGTAGACTCGCCAGCTGCGCGGTGCGATCCCGGGTGATCGGCTGATCGTTGGTGAAGAACTGGGTCTGGTCGTTGATGCCGTCGCTGGACAGGTCCAGGTTCAATGAGAGGGCACGCCTGGCATAGGCCTGGCCTGCTTCAGCGAGATGCATGGCCTGGACCCGATTCTCCGAGAGGCGGCTTGCGCTGAACGCGGCCACAGACAGGGAAAGGAGCGCTACCCCGAGGGCCGAGAGAAGGACCATCACGAGAAGGCTGATCGCCAAGACGACGCCCTCTTCTCTGCCGAGATAGCGGAGGGACCTCGGGGAAGCCGGCGGTGATTTGCGGTTGTCGCTTTCCGTTAGTGCTCTCCGCGGCATGAGTTCCAAGTCGGCGGTTCCGACGTGACGGTGAAACCGGAGCCGGACTGGTCTAGGCCGGTCGGGGTTGCGGTTATCTGACGACGACCCTGCGAATGGTGGTCACATCGCCTCGTGGCATGATCACCGGATTGTTGCTCGCGTCGAAGTAGCTGAAATTCACGGACGAGATATGGGTGAGCACTAGTTGGGGGCCGGCCCCGTCCCCCGCGTCTCGACACAGGATCCTCCCCCGTGTACGAATAGGTAATTTGCCGAGCCTGCAGTTCAACGGTGGCCCCGGAACTGAAATCTCCCGTGAGGGGAGGGCTGAAGGCCGGAGACGCTCCGACTGCAGTCACCGTTGCGGCATGGTACGTCGTCCCATCGGTCACGTAGATCCCGTCGTTGAGCTGAAAGCCGGAAGTCGACGCGACACTCAGGCTCGTCGATCCCGCGTTTGCGGCGGTCGCGAGCGTCGTCGATGCCGCCCCTTCATTTGTCAGAAAGGTAACCGAGTCGATGGATGCGGTCGTGATCGCCGAAAGCGGCACAAGGGCAGCGATCGTCGTCAAGCCGTATCCAGCCATCCGGAGCTCGCGCAAGGCCTGCTCAAACACGCGCCTGACGTTATCTTGTGTCATCGCCCGCGTTTGAGTCCGGATCATGCCGATCAGAAAATTACGGTACGCATCATAGACGCCTATGAGGATCAGAACGGAGATCGCTGAGAAGATGGCCAGTTCGAGGGTCGTGGCTCCAGTTTCCTTCCCCTTGCTTTTGACCGCAGAGCCCATCGTCCTCCCCCTTGAGTCATGGCTCCGGGAGATGCGCGACCGATTGCACACTTTTCGGGCCAGTCCCATCGGTCCATGAGACCGTCACCGATACGGTCGCGAGGCGACTTGGGGTCGTTCCGGTGACAGCGGAGACCTCCCAATTCCTGGTGAATCCGGGGGCGGGATTATCAGATGCGGGGGGTGCCGGGCTCACGGGGGCCGGCGGAAAGGCCGCCACATTGCGGAGCTCCTCGAGTTTTTGATGGACGAGGTAGGCAGCCTGGCTCCTGTTCCCGCCGGAATGAATATCCCGCGTGCCAGTGGCGAACATCCCCGCGACAGCCATGAGGACAATTGTGAACAGCGTGGCGGCGATTAACACCTCCGCCGCCGTGAACCCCAGATCATTGAGCAATCGACTCTGCATTTCTTTTCCCTACAATTCTACAAACCGCCGTGGGCCTTACCCCTGAGACCACCGGCCTTTCATGGTCAGCATCGCGACCGGCGTCGCGGGCAGAAGGCTGGTGTTAAACAGGGGACCATAGGCCCAGTTCCGATTGGGCGGCCGGTAGTAGTTATCCCCCGAGTTTCCGCAGCAGCGCCAAGCCCCTTGGGCCTGCTGACTGTGCCACAGCGCAATGATGGAGCCATTACAGTTGAAGTTTTTCCATTCCAGTTCTCGAGGAACCGAATCACGTTCTCGAGCTGGCCGTTTCCCGCATCCACCTCGGACTCGGCGCTGGGCCCTAGGGCAAAGGGGGCGTTCACCGTGGTGTCGGTGACCGGCCGATCGGAGGTGATTTGTTTCCCCTTGGTGTCCGAGTTATTCGGTTCCCAGTTATTGGAGAGGATGGTGATGGCGTCGCCGAGCGCGGCGGCCGGCTGCTTGTTCACCGTGTTGTAGTCCCCCTGGATGTAGACTGGGTTTTCGGAGACAACGGTGAGCCCCCCGCCGGGAGCTGAGTGCCGTTCACCAGGCGCACCCCCTTCTGCACCCCATCATGGTGCGCATACAGGATGCCGTTGGCCGGAACTTTCCCGCTCGCCACCAGGGCGCCGACGTCCACCTCGAGGACGAGCATGTTGGCTTCCTCCCGTTTGTCGTAAAAGGTCTCGGTGACGACCACGTCGGGGCGAGGGTGACCACCTGCCCGTTCTTATCCTTGCCCTTCCCCGAGGTGTTCACGATACGGAGGTCCGCCTGGTAATACAGCTTGGCCACTTGCATTTGCGGGGAATCGAGAGGCGTGGCCTTCTCGATCATCTGGTGGGAGACGACCTCCGGATTGACCGGATCGTAGAGCAGATCTGGGATCAGGGGGATCATCTCTTTGACCCCCATGGCGCGGTCCCGGGCGAGACCACCGGAGGCGCCCATCGCCACGTTCATCCAATCTTGAGCCGTCCACGGATTGTTGAAATCCTGGTCGAACTCGTGATCGAAGTTGAGGGTCTGGTAATTTCCGCTCGCATCCTTGATCTCGGGATTGCTCCCTCGGATTTTGGGCTCCCGCTTGATGTAGCGATAGAGGTTGCCGGCCGTGGTCAAAAATGAATCAAAGTGCGAGCTGGAGTTACAGATGTAGATGTTGCTGTTGGCGTGCACGCGGCCGTTAAAGGTCATGGGCGGACCGGGCGCGATCTCCAGGTCTACTCCCCTTCCGTAAAAGACCCCGAACTGGAAGAGAGGGATCTGCAAGTGACGGACAATCTGGGTGAGCCGGACCCGGCTCCGCCGGGGTCCGCGCGCCTCGGCAATGCCCTTGTAGTCTGTCGTCTGGCCGATCAGCCCCACGTGAGGGCCGCTGTCGATTGTTGTGGGATATGAGTACGGCGGGGTCGAGCGGACACGGCCTATCTGGAATGTGTCAAAGGTATAGTTGGGGTCGGTCAGTGCCGGGGGCGCGATGGCCGCGAGTTGGCATCGGTGGGGGTCAGGGTTGATGCCGGGCCGGCCCTGAGATCCACGAGGCCTGACTCGAGCCCGGCCTCGGCCGCGTAACATGTCCGGGTCTGGTTCGAAAAGTTGCTGGCGATGGTCCCTTCGGTCCTGGCCGTCGCCAGGAAGGCGAGCCCCTGAACCACCAGCAGCGTCATCACGAGCAGGGAGATGACGAGAACTGCCCCCCTCTCCTCCCTCATCCCGTCGGTGAAAGGCTGTCTCATCCCCGGACTCCCTTCTTTGCCCGAACCTTTAGGAGACCGTGACTGTATCCGGGGCTCAGAGCAGGGGCTGTGCCAAGGACTATTGTGAACCGAACTAGTTCATATTGCGGATGAAATCAGGATCTTGGAAGGGTAGGAGGTGGGAGAACAAAGGAAAAAGTCAGTCATGCTGGCAACGAATGAGACTGACTCGGACATTGTCTCATATCGTTCTACCGCTCTCGCCAGGAGAGTATCTTGACGAAGTTGAAGATATCCCCCCCTGGCATGCCGGGGGGGAGGTACTTCACGAGATTGGGCATCTGATAAATGCGGGGGACCTGGGATCCCATATCCATATACCTGCTGACCACCGCCCCGACCACCTGGTACTGCTTGTCGATCTTGACCTGATTTTCGGCATAGACCGCTGCCGCCACATTTTTTTGCGCTCTGGTCATATAAATCCGGTCCTTGGCGATGAGCCCAAGACGGTCGCCGGTGGGGAAGACTCCGACCGGAATGAGCGCGCAATTGACGGTGATGCTCGTATTGTGGGATCCCGTTGTTCCATTTTCATCCCAGTCGGCCCCCGCCTCCTTGGCGTATAGCGTCCCCCCGATGAGCCCAGTAGTGTAATAGATGGTCTCGATCTTGGTCGGCCCGGTCGCGCCACCCAGGGTGATGCTGCCGGGGATGCGGATAATCCCCTCGACGGTCAGGGTTTCGGTAACATTGTTCCATTCGAGTCGGTGGGTGTTGCCGTTGGCATCCGTACCGCTGACGATGAAGCTGGCCGTGGTCTTGTAAATCGTCAGATCGCTCCCGCTTTTCGCCGAGGGGGGGAGGGACGGAAGGGGATCCCACGAATTGACGTCCAGGTATTCCTCGTACGTCGTGCAGCAGACATCGGGGGACGGGTCGGTCAGGGACGGAAAGAGGATCGGGTGGTCGGGTGGAACGTCGTATCTGAAGCTCGTGCCGTTATCGGCATAGACGTAGGTATCGCCATAAGTCCCGGCAAAGCCGTAATTGGCATAAGCCCCGTCCACCCGTAGCTTGATCCCGAGCGGGATGGGATTGCCGGCGAGATCGGTCTCGCCGATGGTATTCCCCACCCGGGCACTGTCACTGTTCATTTCGATCCTGCCCTCTTTCACTCGGATCTCGGCGTCCAGGGTCGAGGGATTGATGTCCGGAACCCTCCCGGCAAGAGTCGCTGCGTCAATCCCGTTATACCAGTTGAAGATACCTGCGGTGCCTCCAAAGTCGGCGGCGACGCCGGTCGTCCCCAGCCCTTCCCCTAAGATGTGGACCGATCCGGCGATCACGACGTTCCCGTTGATCCGGGCCCCGGTCCCGCTGCCGCCAAGGAAAGCAGCGTTCCCCCAGACCGAGAGGTCCCGAACCTCGACCCGCACATCCACCTCCTTCGTGCTTGCCTCCGGCCCTGTCCCCTCGGACCGAATGGTTAGCTTGTTACTGTCTTTCAGCCCCAGTTGGACCGTGTAGGCGGATCCGTCACCAAACGTGTCCACGTTGGTGTTGGTGTAAAGCGTTTGGAATCCCGCAGTCGGGATCGGTGCGCCCAGGTCGTAGCACCGCGGCTGGGGCGGGAGATTCTGCCAGGTGATGATTCCGGAGCAGTCGGCCGGCGCGCCACCGGCGACTGGCGTCGGTGAGGCGAAGTACTGGTTCGTGATCCCGTCCCGGTCAAAGTCAGCATCGTACTTTAGGTCGCGGCGGGCCCGCTCCACCCCCATCTCAGCCACGTACAGGGCGCGGGTGGCGTTCCGGTCGTTAAACGCGATCTGGCTCTCGGTCAAGGAGAGAGTCATGAAGGCCGGCCCGAGGATCGACAGGACGAGCATCACCATGAGCGCCGCGACGAGAACGAAGCCTTTGTTATTCCGCATGGATTCCACCATTCCCTTCTCCTCACATATTGCGCAGGCGGACGTCCGAGACCAGGCGAAAGTCGTGCGTCCCTGCGAAAAGCGCTTCATCTTCCGTCTCGACCTGGATGAGGACCCGCTGGATCCGCATCAGGTCCGCCACCGCGATGGGGGAGGCGAGCTCTTTGAACTTCAGACTGGGATTCATCTCCGCCGCATCATAGTAGAAGTAGCGAAAGACCGTTGCGAACGCCGGGTCGAGCTGCTCGGCGATGGGCGGCGGCTCGAGGCACCCGTTGTCGGCGGGCGGGGCCACGAAGTCGGGCGGCGGGCCTGGGGGCGGATCCCAGACCCAGAGCTTCCGCCGGATCTGCTGGCAGGCCGGGTCGTAGGTGTACTCGAGCATGTCCCCCCAGCCATCGGGCCCCGTCCCCACCGGGCTGTTGACGTCCGCGATAAAGCGGATGCCGGTCGCGGTGGCACTCTGGATCGCTCGCTGCGTGGTCGCGGGGGTGGTCCCAGCTCCCAGGAGCGGAATGATGTGGTTGGGGTCATAGCCGATCATCCGGAGCTCCCGGGAGATGAGTTCCAGCGCCGCACGGGCATTCTGCTGCATGCTGATCTTGACTTCCCCTTTGGCATAGGTCACCCGACTGGTCGAGTACATGTGGAAGACCGGAAGGAGGACGATGGCAAAGATCATCGAGGCAACAAGGACCTCCACGACGGTGAAGCCTTCCTCTTCCTTTCTCCGCTGTCCTTGCACTGTGCTCATCTCTTCACTCATTCGGCCACCCGGGAGTCGAGCCGGAGAGTCCTGGTGCCGAACTGCCCCTCGACCCACTGCACGATGACGGTGATGTCCGCGAACCGGTAAGGGGAGGTCCCCTGGAGCCGCACCCAGGTCTGCCGGGTGAAGTTGTAGCGATCGCTCACCGCGGGGGCGGCGATCGTCTCGGTCTCTGATGCCGCACCGCCCGGCGGGACTCCGGCCGTGTTCTGGCAGACCAGGTCGGTGGGCGGAGCCGTGCAGGCCACGCCGAGGTCGAATGGGAAGTGCCGCAGCGCTTCGATCTTTTGCTGCCCCAGATCGGCCGCCGTGGTCATGCCGCCGCCGTAGGCGATGTTCTGATAACCGGTGGGAAACAAGGTGACGAGCGCCAAGAGCGCCACGCTGAGGATCGCCGTGGTGATGAGCACCTCGACCACGCTAAATCCGCTTGTCCCCCTTGCGATACCTTTCACTGTTCCCCCTTTGTTATTGAACGCGAACATGACCGGTCGCCGGGGCAATCGAGATCTGTCGCGTATGACCTGTGGTATCTCTGGTGATCGTTAGCGGAGCGATCCCATCAAGACACTGGGTGAGTGGGGTACAGGTCTTCCCGGACGAATCGAACCCCGCGTAAAATGGGGGATCGGTCCCGGCCGCGCTGTTATCCAATTGGATGCCAGGATAGCTGGCGTCGAGCTGAATCCACGGCCCGACGTACTGATCAGCCGTCAGCTGCGGGAGGGCCGCCTCGGCCGGCCAGGCAATCCCAGCGGTCCGGCGACCCTCCATGCGGTACCGGTTTGCATTCGGCCCACCGCGTCGGTCGCGGCCACGGATCCGGTACTGCCAACCGGTGCTCACCGCCTTGGACCGCGCGAGGCGCATGTCTCCCACCACCTGCCGCGCCGCCGCGTTAAACCGGGCGCTCTCCACACCGGTCATCATCACCGGTGCGGCGGCCCCCACCAGGATAGCGGCCAAGACCACTGCCCCGAGCAAGTCGATTACGGTGATGCCTTCATTTCCCATGTGTCTCATTCCTCTACCCGTAGACGGTGTCAATTCCCTGAGCGTTTATGGCGGCTCCAGTAGCTGGTGGAATCGCTGAAACTGGCACCGAACCCCTTGCTTGGTGGAAGGAAGCATGGGTTGTGCCAAACGCTATATTTCTCTTAACTACCTGATTTTATACGTTAATTGAATTTCATGGGAAAGGCGGGGCGACAGGGGAAAGCCCGTCATGCTGTCAAAAAGTCACTCAGAGCCGGACAAAGTGTCATGGAGGATGCTTTCCAGGCCGTAGGACTTGATCTTCCGGTACAGGGTCCGCTGGGAGATGCCCAGGAGGCGGGAGGCGGCGGCCTTGTTCCCCTTGACTTCTCGTAAGGTGGAGAGAAGCGCCTGGCGCTCCAGCACGTCCAGGGACGTCCCCACGGCGAAGGTGATGGACCGCTCCGGCGTCAGACGCCGGAGGCTCCCGGGGAGGTTCTCTGGTCGGATCGCCTCACCTCGAGCCAATACCACCGCCCGCTCGATACAGTTTTCCAGTTCCCGGACGTTGCCCGGCCACTCGTAATCCAGAAGCAACGCGAGGGCATCGGGACCAATCTCCCGGACGTCTTTCTTGAGTCGCTCCCGGTAGACCTCGAGGAAGTGTTGCGCCAGGAGCAGAATGTCCTCCCGACGGTCCTTCAGGTCGGGAAGGTGGATTCCGATAACGTTGAGGCGGTAGTAGAGGTCGGGTCGAAACCGCCCGGCTCCCATCGCCTGGGCCAAGTCCTGGTTCGTGGCGGCAATGATCCGGACATCCACCTTTATCGGCTGTTCCCCACCCACCGGCTTGACCTCTCCCTCTTGGATTGCGCGGAGCAGCTTGACCTGCATGCTGGGGCTCATCTCGCTGATCTCGTCCAGGAAAAGCGTCCCGCAATCCGACTCCTTGAAGAGCCCACGCTTGGTGGCGATGGCACCGGTAAATGCACCTTTGATGTGTCCAAACAATTCACTCTCGAGGAGGGTCTCGGTCAGGCCCCCGCAGTTGACGGCGAGGAAGGGGCGCTCCTTGCGGGGACTGTGAATGTGCAGCGCCCGGGCGATCAACTCTTTGCCGGTCCCAGTATTGCCCTGGATGAGCACCGTCGCCTCGCTTCCCTCGAGGTCTTCGATAAGGCGGAAGATCTCCTGCATCCGGGGGCTTTTGCCGAGGATATTGTCAAACCGGAGTCGCTCCTCAAGCTGGCGCCGCAGATAGATGTTCTCTTGCCGCAGCTGCTGTTCTTCGATTGCCCGCCTCACCAGATGCAAGACCCGCTCGCTGGTGGCCGGCTTGGTGAGGTAGGCGTAGGCTCCCATCTTGACGGCTTCGACGGCGGAATCGATCGAGGCGTGCGCCGTGGTGATGATCACCGGTAGGCCAGGGGAGCTCCCGTGAATCGTCTTCAGGAACGCCAAACCGTCCATGCTTGGCATCCGGAGATCGGTGAGGACGAGGTCGACGGGGAGGGCCTGCATGATGGCGAGCCCCTCCTTGCCACTAGCCGCGGTGAGGACCTGATAGCCGTGGCCTTCCAGGATCGTCTGGAGCAGCTCTCGGGAGGCGGGGTCATCGTCTACCGCCAGGATCTTGATCTTTTTCGGATCGATCTTCACCCTTTCCTCCATGTGCGTTCCTGACCGGAACTACATCCCCGCCAACCGGCGGGCAACTCCATCGCCCAGCCCTGCCTCAAATCAGACTATTGGTCGAGATCCGGTCTTACGCAAAAATATACTCCCCCGCGCAGGTTGTCAAAGTGGAAAGTGGCACGGCCACTTTTCTGCCCGGGGGTCGCACCTCACTGCGGAAAGCGGGGCGAAAGGGCTGTCACTCCGGAGCCGGGGACCACCTATCCTCCCAGGAGCACCGTCATGTTTCCGCCGAGGATCTGAGCGAGCTGAGCGGCCGGGACCCGGTGCGCCCGCAGAACCTCCATCTGGGTGTCGAAGATATCCTTCCGCCAGCCCCGAGGGAAGAAGCTGGAGTCAGTACCGAAGAGGATCCGCTCGGGCCCCAAGACCTGAAGGCTCTTGCCGAAGAGGGTGCTCAGATCAAGGGGGTAGGGCATCAAGCGCACCCAGTCGTTGGAGCTCGAGGTATCTGTGTAAATGTTCGGGCACTGGTCGGCGATGAGCAGGAGCTCTCGAAAATAGCCGCACCCGAAGTGGGGGATGACAAAGGGGAGTCCGGGGAAGGCTTTGGCGACCCCATTGAGATCCACGGGGTTGGCAAAGCGCATCTCAAACCGGCTGGGGAGGCCGAGCTTGTTACGAACGCCGACTTTCAGGTGGCCACAGTGGACAAAGACGATGCCGCCGTGGGCGGCGGCGGTCTCGTAGATGGGCGTCAGGCGCGCCTCCCAGAGGTGAAAGCGGTGCATGGCCGGGAAGAGGCAGAGACCTTTACATCCCAGGTCGGCAAAGGCGCGTTTGACCCGAGCCGGCGCGTCATCCAATGTGGGGTTGACCATGAAGTAGGGGATGATCCGATCAGGGAAGGCGCGGGCCGCCGCCGCGACCGAGTTCTCATCCCCCGGGACACTGGCGATCAGGACCATTCGACTGATCCCGTGCCGGTCCATCTCGGCCACCCAGCGCTTGCCGAGGTGGACCGGGTCTGCCTCGGGAAACTCCCAGGAGAGCATTTTTCGCAGAGCCGGATAGACTTCCGCGTCCGACGGCGGGTCGGGTAGCTCTGATGCCAGTGTGGCGAAGAACCGCTGGGAGAAGAAATGGGCGTGCGCATCAATGACAGAGATCTCGCCGAATGGGGTCTGCATCGAATCCTCCACCGCGAGGGCACCTCGATAGGGAAAGTTGAAGTATTATATGGCTCGTACCCCACTAGAGCAACACGCTTCGTGCGTCTGAGTCACACGCGGGGTTTTCAGGAAGGGCATTGTCCTTCCGATTCCTCTCGGTTATGATGAACGCTCCTTGAGTGAGCTACTGATGAAAGCTACCGACATTCACGCGATCGTCCGTACCCTGAAGCGGGAAGTGAGACGCTGGGATCCTACCGCCGTGGGACAAGTGGCCGAGGATTCCCACGATCCCTTTCGTATCCTCATTTCCTGTCTCCTGAGCCTCAGGACCAAAGACGAGGTCACTGCTGCGGCCTCGACCCGCCTCTTTCGGCGTGCGGACACACCGTTGCGGATGCTCCAGCTCCGTGAGCGGGTCATCGCGCGGCTGATCTATCCAGTGGGCTTTTACCGGACGAAGGCCAGGGTGATCCGTGGGGTCTGCCGGACCCTGATCGACCAATACGGGGGCCGGGTTCCAGACAGTCTCGATGAGCTCCTAAAGTTAAAAGGCGTCGGCCGGAAGACAGGCAATTTGGTGATTTCTATTGGTTTCGGCAAGCCGGGGATCTGCGTGGACACCCATGTCCATCGGATCTCGAACCGCTGGGGGTACGTAAAGACCCGGACCCCCGAGGAGACGGAACGGGTGCTTTGCACCAAACTTCCCCGGCGGCACTGGATTGTCTTCAATGACTTGCTGGTCTCCTTCGGTCAAAACATCTGCAAGCCTATCTCACCGCTCTGTAGCGCTTGCCCCGTGGAACGATATTGCGCCAAAGTGGGGGTCATGAGAAGCCGATGAGGGCTCGACTGAGACTTCGATGAGCTCAGTCGAATCGCTCGCCGAAGTCCGTTGACCGAGGACCGATGAAAAAGAGGCGTTCAGGGTTCAGAGTTCAGGGTTCAGAAAGGTTAGCCTATCTGGCAATCTGGATATCGTTAGTAGTCTTCCTCGTGGCTGCGTCCCTACCACAGGAGGAGACGATAACGGCGGAGGCTCTCCTGAAGCAGGTGCAGGTGCTGGCGTCGCCGTCTATGACCGGCCGCGGCGTCGGGACTCCGGGAATTGAGCGGGCGGCGAATCACATTGCCCGGGAATTTCAACATGCGGGACTCAAGCCCGCTGGAACCCAAGGGTACCGGCAGACCTTCGATGTCATCACAGGCGTGCGGATGGGTCGGAGGACCCGGATGCGTGTGATAGGAGCGGCGCCTGACCGAGACGGATCGAAACCTCTTTCTCAGGAGCTGTTTACTCCCTTTGGCTTCTCCGACGACGGGGCGGTGGAGGGAGAGGTCATCTTCGCGGGGTACGGGATCACGGCCCCCGAGCTGAACTACGACGATTACGCCGGAATCGATGTGAACGGCAAGATCGTCCTCGTCATGACGCATGAGCCGCGGGAAAAGGATGAACAGAGCCCCTTCCGCGATCCCAATGCCTATCGGTACACCGAGGTCCGCTACAAAGCGATCAATGCCAGGGAGCACGGTGCCAGGGCCATCATTATAGTCGAAGACCCGTTAGGCCATCTGGGGGAGCCGGAGGAACTCTTTGCCATACGGGGGGTGGCGGGGGGCAGCCGGGTCGGGATCGTGGCCATTAATGCGAAGCGGAATGTGGCTGAAGACCTCCTCACGTCCACGGGAAAGACGTTATTCCAATTACAGCAGGATATTGATCGGACTTTAACCACCCAACCCTTTCTAATCCCGGGTACCCGAGTGGCTGTCCGGGTAGAGCTCATCGAAGAGAGGGGTACTACCGCGAACGTCCTTGGGGTCTTGCCCGGGTATGATCCGGTATTGCGAGAGACTGCCGTTGTCGTCGGCGCACATTACGACCACCTGGGTCTGGGAGGGGAATACTCTCTGGCCCCTTCGCGCTTCGGTGAGATCCACCCTGGTGCGGACGACAATGCCTCGGGAACGGCCGGCCTGATCCTGCTAGCCAAGGCCTTTGCGAAGAGGGGCGGGGCGAAACGGACCTTGATCTTTGCCGCCTTCTCGGCCGAGGAATTGGGAATAGTGGGCTCGTCCCATTACGCGAAAGATCCCCGGCTTCCTCTGGACAAGACGGTGGCCATGATCAATCTTGACATGATCGGCCGCCTCAAAAACCGGACTCTCTATGTCTTTGGGGTGAAGACAGGGAGAGAGTTCGCCGAGATTCTAGAGGAAGTCAATCAAGGTCGCAATCTCACCCTCAAGTTCGGTGGCGACGGGTACGGTCCTTCGGATCACACCAGTTTCTACACCCGGAAGGTTCCGGTGCTTTTCTTCTTCACGGGTCCGCACGGCGACTACCACCGGCCTTCGGATACCGTCCACAAGGTCAGCGGAGAGGGGCTGGTCGAAGTCTCCCACTTCGTGTACCGGGTCGTGGAGCAGCTCGCCAATCGCGCCGCGCCGGTCACCTACGTCAAGGTGAAGGAGCCCCCACCGGCGGGGAGAGGTCGAGGCTATGGAGCCTACTTTGGCTCGATACCCGATTTTGCGTTTCAGGAAGAGAAAGGGGTTCGCCTGACCGGGGTCCGACCCGAAAGTCCGGCCGAGAAGGCCGGCCTCCAAGAAGGCGATATCATCGTGAAGATGGGCGGGATTCAGGTCAAGAATCTCCATGACCTTGTCTTTGTGCTACGGTCGAAGCGGGCCGGGGACAAGGTTGATGTCGTCTTTGAGCGCAACGGGGAAGAACGACGGGTAACCGCCATCCTCGGGCGCCGCCGCTAACTCTGGCCGCCAGGAGGACAGGTTTTTCTCAATGACAAGCGCGTGGGTTCCACGGGTGAGGGCCCCGTAGCCATCACCGGGCTTAAACCAGGACCGTACTCCGTGCAGGTGAAGGAGAAAGATTACGCGACTTGGGAGAAATCGATCGAGGTCAAAGTCGGCGAACAGACCTCGATTGTGGCCGACTTGAAACGCGAGGAGGAGCAACAAACTCCCCCTTTGAGTCTCCCAGGACTCCTTCGCCGACGACGGTAGCCCGCAGCCTCTTTATGCCCTGCTGTCCCAGCAGACGTCCAGGATTCCCCGTCTCTTGTTCTCGCAGCGGGCCATCACGAAGAGTGCGTCGGAAAGCCGATTCAGGTACTTCACGACGAACCGCCCGACCGCTTCCGTCCGGCTGAGAGCGATCACCCGTCGCTCCGCGCGGCGGCAGACGGTGCGGGCGATGTGCAGGTGTGAAGCTCCCGCGGAGCCGCCCGGCAGGACGAAGTTTTCTAGGGGAGGGAGGTCCGCCGACAGGCAATCCATCAATTGCTCGAGCGCGTCGACGTGGCGCTGTTCGATCTGCGGGACCTTGAGGCGCGCCTTATCCGCTTCCGGAATGCACAGGTCTGAGCCGAGGTGAAACAGCTCGTTTTGGACGCGCGCCAGCTCATTGCGGAGGGCTTCGTCGATCCCGGCGGCGATGGCGGCGCCGATGTGCGAAGTCAACTCGTCGACCGTCCCATAGGCCTCAATGCGAGGTGAGTCTTTGGGCACGCGCTGTCCAGTGCCAAGCCCAGTCGTGCCATCATCTCCCGTGCGTGTATAGACCTTCGTAATTCGAGGCATCAGTCCGTCTCCTCCTCCTGCGTATGGTCGAGCGGCGGGACAAGCTGCGTCGTGATCCTCCGGAGGTGGTCCGAGCTTGGCATCAGGCTTGCAGATTTGTTCGCAGAGCGCAAGTAGGAACTTTTTTCGCCGGGACCACGGGCGCGGAGGGGAAGGAGTGGGCATGCGGAAGAAGCAGATATGGTTGAGCAGGGTCAGTCTCTTGGTCGTTTTCTTCGTGGTACTCGTGGGCGGGTGCGCGACATACACAAGTACTTCGGGCAGGGTTGTCGTTCAGGACGGAAACAATCGGGCGGAGGTTGTATTCAGCGATCGAGAACGTCGCCTGATCCGGGATTATTATCACCGTCATCGGCTTCCCCCTGGCCTCGCCAAGCGGTCCTCCCTCCCACCTGGTTTGCAGAAACAGGTTCAGCGCCGCGGGCAGCTTCCACCGGGACTGCGTGGGGAGCGCCTGCCGAACGAGCTCGAGGTCAGGCTGTCGCCTTTACCCGAAGGATATGTCCGGCTGCGGGTCGGGGTTGACGTTGTGCTGATGAATACGCACACCCGGGTGATCGTGGACGTCATCAAAGATATCTGAATCAGGTCACTGCCTTCACCGAGTCCACGTTCTCTGCATGCTGCACCTCCGTCGGTATTTTCCTGCACGGATAGGCCCTCTGCATAAGGGGCTCGCCCAATAACCAATTCTGACCGCGGTTCAGGCCATTCTGTTCGTTTCCTCTTCGCCCGTTCCACGAGCATGCTCAGCCAGCCGTGAACGTGGAAAAAGATGGAGGTCCAGGGTACTGCAATGGTGTATGTTCATCTCAAGCGAGGATGCGGTCCGTGCCAAGGCAAATGAGGAGGAAAAGGTTATGGAAGACCTGAAGCAGGCCTACACAACGCTCATGGAGTATCTGCGGCTCCAGAGCTTTCCCATTGCCATCAAGATGCTCACGGAAGGGGAGCCGATCCCGGGGAAGGCCCGTCGGCCCTTTCAGGATATGGAACGGCGGTTCTCCACCTGCCAAGGCTACAATATGGTACGCCGCTATGGATGGACCATCGCGATGACGAAAGAGGACATGCAGTGTTCGTTAGGGGTTCTGGTGCTCGGATTTGACAAGCCCCTTCCCATCTATACCGAGGGAAAGCTCAGTGCGGGGATGTATACGGCCACTGCGGAGGCGGGCGCGAGGTCCGAAGCAGCCGTCGATCGGGCCGAGCCGGGCCGCTACCGGACGATCGTGATGGCCCCACTGCACAAAACCGACTTCATCCCGGAAATCGTCTGCCTCTACGGCAACTCCGCCCAGATTATGCGGCTGGTCCAGGCCGCCCTCTGGCACCGGGGAGGAAAGCTCATCTCTTCCTTCGGTGGTCGCCTGGACTGCGCAGACCTCATCGTCACGCCCATCAAAGCCGGAGAGTGTAACGTCATTCTTCCCTGCTCCGGCGATCGGATCTTCGGCCAGGTGCAGGATGACGAGATGGCCTTCTCGATCCCCTACAGCCGCCTCCCCGAGGTCCTCGAGGGACTGCGAGAAACCCACAAGGCTGGCCACCGCTATCCGACCCCCTCCTATCTTCGCTACGAAGCTGCCATCCCCGAGAAATATATGGCCCTGTTTCCCTTGTGGGAGGCGGAGGGGAAGAAGTCCATGTAGGGGGTGCATGCCAGGGACTAGTGCCGTTCCAACTATTTTCCCCGAACACCTGCCGCTCACTGAACCAAGGGGGCAGGCCGAGCTGTGAGGCTCACACTAGGCCAAACAAGTGGGACCGGCACTAAAGAAGAAGGCGCATGCCGTCGTATGCGGCTTCGTCCGGGATCTCCTGGAGGCGGGCGAGGGCATCGGTGTGAAGGTGCGTGAGGAGGAGGCGCTTGCAATTGAGCGCGGACCGGTGCGCCCGAATATCCTCGTAGCTCATGTGAAAGCGGAGTTTGCGATCGTATCGGTAGCACTCGCAGATGAAGAGGTCGCAGCCGTCAGCCAGTTCAATAAGGTTATCCGTCCACTCGGTATCACCTGTGTAGCCCAGGACCTTTCCCTCCGCCTTTACCTTGTACCCGTAGGCGACCTCGCGATGGTGGTGCACCACTTCCAGGGGAAGAACCTCAAGCGAGCCGATCCGCGCCCAGCTTTTTGGCTTCAGTTCCACGTACTCGACGGGGAATCGTCGTTCCATCATCTCCTGGGTCTCTTTGTACATCAGTCCCCAGAGGCCTTCCACTCGCTCTTCGATTCCTGGTGGGCCGGCAATGACCAGCGGGCCTTGTCGACGGGCAAGAAACTGATACTGCAGGAAAAGGAATGGAACACCGGCGGTGTGGTCTCCGTGCAAGTGGCTGAGGAGGATAATCCCGATAGCACCCGGATCCACGCCGAACCGGTTCAGAGCCATCAGGGTCGTCGCTCCGCAATCGAGGAGGAAGGACCCGGAGGAGAGATTGACGAGAAAAGCTGGCTGATTCCGTCCGCCGCTGCCGAAGGCATCCCCCGCCCCAAGGACGACGACCTCCGCTGCCCCTTGGGGCACACCCTCACGACCGACCGGTGCGACTCTCTCGTCCGCGGTCATTGCTTCCCCCTTTCACACCAATAAGCAGTCAGCAATCATCTCAAAGTATTTCCGATTTAGAATTGCGGCTTTGGAATTTTGTAGTAAAGCCCCTGGATTTTCAAATTCGAAAGCCGAAATCGAAAATTCAAAATAATTTGACTGCTGATAGCTGTCTCATCGGGCCCTAGGCCGGCATCAGGACGGCCCGAAATCGCACGCGGTCTTCCTCGATCCGCTGAAAAACGTCGGCGGTCTTCTCCAAGGGGTAGGTTTCTACCATCGGTCGAATGTCGTGTTTCGCAGAGAATTCGAGGCAATCCCGCAGGTCCTTTCGGGAACCGGCCGGAGACCCGATGATCCTTCGTCTTCCGCTGATCACGACGTCTGGACTGACGCTGAACGACCCTGGGGCGGCGCCGAGGACCATGAGTGTCCCATCCGGCGCAAGGCCCTCCACAGCCTTTCCCATCTGCTCGGTAGCAATGGTGGGGGCGAGAATGACATCCGCGCCTCCCAAGCCTTGGAGTGCTTGGCCCAGTTCCTCTTTTTCCGAGTTCACGAGATGATGCGCACCAAGACGCTCTGCGAGGGCGAGCTTTTCATCTTTTCGGCTGATGGCGATCACCTCGCATCCCATGGCACGGGCATAGAGCACACCCAGGTGGCCCAGCCCGCCGATCCCGAAGACCGCCACGCGCTGTCCGGACTTCGTGTTGGCGTTTCGAAGGCCTGAGAAGCTGGTGACGCCGGCACAGAAGAGGGGTGCCGCCTCAACAAAGCTAAAGGGCTCCGGAACCATGGTTACGAAGTCGGCTGGCGCTTTCAGATATTCCGCGTAGCCTCCTGGGACGGTTACTCCGGTCCCTTGGAGGGCGGCGCACATGATCTCCTCGCCGCGAAGACATTCTCGGCAATGACCGCAACTGGCGTAAAGCCAAGGCATGCCGACGTTCGCCCCCGGTTGGATGTGGTTGACCTCCTTTCCGGTCTCCACGACGACTCCCGCGACTTCATGTCCGAGGACTAAAGGGAACTTTACGATATCCCAATCCCAATCGCCATTGGCCAAGTGGAGGTCGCTGTGGCAGACCCCGCACGCCTTCACCCTGATCAGGACATCCCTGGGGCCAATGCTCGGTTCCTCGATGTCGGTGATCACCGGCTCCGATTTCGCCCGTTTTACGACCACCGCCTTCATTGTGTCTCCCGTCAGGGGCTGGGACTGATAATCATCCAGGTGCCGAGGCCGCGGGCCAAAAGCCTCCCCTCCTGATCGAGGATATCCCCTTCCCCGATGACGAGGTGTTTGCCTTGCCGGATGACTCGCCCATGGCCAGTGAGGATCCCGCTGGTCGCTGCCTCTAGAAAGTTGATCTTGAGCTCGGCGGTGACTACTCGACTTCCTTCCCCCACGCTGTTGTAAACCGCCCAGCCGATCGCCTCATCCATGAGGGTGCAGATGACCCCGCCGTGTACCACCCCGGCGCGGTTTAACAGGAAGGGTTTCACTTGGATCTGGACGTTGGCCTGGCCGCTTTCGACGCGCACGACTTTCTGTCCGATAAGGTCTCTAAAGTGGGGAAGCTTTTGCTTCTTTCGCGCGCCCGCCAGCCTCTCAGCCAGAGTCAACAGTTCAGTCTGTGCCTCCTCCCCGAGGGATCGATATTGCACTAGAAGGTACTTCTCCTCGGATGTCAGATCCACCGGTGGCTCCTCTTTGGTTATATTCTCTTGTCGAATTTTCCCGCGTAGCCGGTCAGCTCTACATACCCCTGGCCGGTGACGGACCTTCCCTTGTACGTTCCTCTGACGTTGACACTTCCCTCCCAGTAAATGACCTGGGTACTCTTTCGTGTGTCCAGTTCCTGGTCGGGGAAGTTCGGCGTCACCGTGAGGAAGAGCTGCTGGTGCGGGATCTGGATATCCCAGCCCATCGGATAGGTGGCCTTGCTCCGTGGACTCTTCCAGGCTGCGGTCGCCCGAATCTGCACCTGGGAAAGGGTCAAGGGAATGGAGGTGCCGTCCGGCAGAACTAGCGTCCCACTGGAGTGGGGGTCGGACTGCCCCCCCTCCTGACGCATCACATAGAACATCAGTTCGGCGCGATTATCTAGCTGGAGCCCGAACCAGTCCCAGCCTTCGTGCTCCTCACGCAGCTGCCTGCTGCCAAACTCATGATCCATCCAACTCCATCCCTCGACTCGCCTTGTCCGTCCATCGATGGTCATTGTCCCTGTGGTCTGGAGCCGGGTGAGGGAATAGTAGTGCGAGGCATAGCCTGGCCCCTCTCCCTTCTGACTGACCCCCTCTTTGCCATGAATCACTGGCGGTTTCACGGGTGTCAGAGTCAGGTCTACGGCGTATGCTTCATCCTTGGCCCATAGGTGGTGGCTATTTCCTTCCGCCTCGAGACGCCAATCGCCATTCCACACTTTCAGGGCTGTTGGGCTGGCCCCCGCTTCCCCAAGGGCCGCTCGACTGAAGCGATCGGTGAAATGGAAACGCTGGCGGTGCAAATCCGAGATCGCGAAGTGGGCCAGGAAGAGATCGCGGACTGTCCAGCGGGACCGGTCCCTCACCGTCCGTCCCTGCTCGGTCCCGACCCGAAAGAAGGTCACTTGGTAGCCGTAGCGCTTTCCGCCAGTCATCTGGAGATGTCCGGTGTAGTACCACCACTCCGTTTTGAACCCAGGATGGCTGAAGTGATCCCGGGGGAATTGAAATTGGTAACCAGGGAGGGCCCGGCGATACTCCTTGGCCTCGGCCCCGGCGAAGAGAGCCAAGAGGAGCAAGGGGGACCACCAACTCGTTTTGCGAAGAGCGCTCATGTCGGACCGACTGTAGAGTAAGCAAAGGCCAGTGTCAAGGCAATGCCCTGCCCACTGGAGGCCTGGATGGACTCGAAGGCTTGAGTTCATTGTGCGGCACGTCGGACCGTTCGAGAGTGGTAACGCCATGGTTTCCGGCCGTGGTGTCTGGGTGATAGAGGCAATCCCGTCTCGACTCATGAACGGTTCTGCCTCCGCCGTGTCACCTTGACCCTCGGAAGGTCGGGTGGTAGGGTGGGCTGTCTCGAGCGGCGCGTGTGCTTTGGCGATGTGGGCCGAACAAAGGGAAGGTGAAGGGAACTTTTGCCCGCTGAGGTTGTCTGACTCTCTGATGAGGGAACGCGCCTCCCACGGTACAATTTCTGAAGGGCGAGACTCGGATCGCGAGCTGGTGGACCGAGTCTTAGCAGGAGACCGAGAAGCTTTTACTCCCCTGATTGAAAGGTACCAGAAAAAGATCCTGAACTTTATGTACCGGATGGTCGGGGAGCGAGGAGCCGCAGAGGATCTCACGCAGGAGGTTTTTCTCAAGGCCTACCAGGCCTTGCCTCAATTTCGAAAGGCGGCAGCTTTTTCTACTTGGCTGTTTCGCATCGCCCACAACCACTGTCTGAATGCTCTCAAAGGGAGGAGACGTGAGGTTCCCGTGACCGCGCTCGAGAAAGAGCCCTCGAACGGAAATCCTCTCACCAGGCTCGCGGACCCCTCCCAATCTACCGAGCAACACCTCGAACATCGGGAGCTGCACATGGTCGTTCAGGAGAAGCTGGCCGAACTCACACCAGAGCATAGAGCAGTACTGATTCTCCGAGATGTCCAGGGGTGCTCATACGATGAGATCGCCTCGACCCTCAACCTCGAAGGCGGAACCGTCCGATCGCGAATTCATCGGGCCCGGATGGAGCTGAAGGAGAAGCTCCGAAGCTATCTGGAGACGTGATGCGTTGCGAAGAAATTCAGGAGCGTCTTTCGGCCTATCTCGACCGGGAGCTCGAACCAGCGGAGCGGCAGGCGCTCGAAGACCATCTGCGGGAATGCGCTGGGTGCCGCCAGGAGTTGGCGCTGCTCCGGCAGACTGTCTCCACCCTCCAGTCCCTGGAGGAGATGGAGGTATCCCCCCAGCTCACGGCTGCGATCCAGGCAGGTGTCAGTGCTCGAGGGCGGTCCCGATGGCAGGACCTCGCCTCCCGTCTCTTTTTCCCCATCCACATCAAGGTCCCCCTGGAGGCGATGGCACTCGTCCTGATTACTCTCGGGGTCGTGTATCTCTACCGCTCTGCCCCGGAGCTCGCGCAAGCCCCGCAGCCGCAAGCCGTCACCGAATATGCGGCTCGAGAACAAGCTGCTCCTTCGACGGCGGAGAGGCGCGATCGGCAACAGCGGGTCGCACGCAAAGAATCCGCTGATGAGATCCGCGCGCGCTCCGAGGTTCAGGAAGAAAGAGAGGTGATGAAGGAGCCAGATGTCGCTGCCCGCCCCCTCCAAAAGGAGGCCCCAGCAACCGCTTTGGGGGGTGTCCTCTCCATTCCGGAGATGATCCTCAAGACGGACAATCCCTCACTGGCGGCCTCCCGGATCGCCAGCCTCGTGGAAGGTCTCGGCGGGAAGCTACTGGAAAAGAAGGGAGACAATCAGTTCCTCCTTGCTATCCCTGCTTCATCGTATCCCAGGTTTTTGGCCGCCCTCCGGGAACTGGGCAAGCCGATAGAGCCCCCGGCAAAGCCCCCCTCCTTTCCTTCTCCGCAAGGGACCGTGACCTTTTCCCTTCGCCTGACCCCTTAGTCGTCTTTCCCGGGAACTTTTTGCTTACCTCCTTGTCCAAGAGGATGTGTGCATCCGTTCAACGACTCGGACAAGGAGGTTTCAATGCAACCGCTCATTCGATCGGTACTCCTCGCAACGTTGTTCGTCTCGGCGATGAGCCTGGTTCGTCCCCCTGAAGCCCAGGCTGCCAGGAAGATCCCGACCGCCACCAAAGCACACCAACAAGCAGTCGCGGTGACGATCTACAACGGGAACCTGGGCCTGGTGAAGGATACCCGACGGATCCAGTTGCCCCGGGGAATTTACGACCTGCAGTTCATGGATGTTGCCGCTCAGATCAACCCGACCACCGTCCATCTCAAGTCCCTCACTGATCCGGGGGGGCTCAAGATCCTCGAACAAAACTACGAGTACGACCTGCTCAATCCCCAGAAGCTGCTCGAGAAATATGTCGGGAAGAAAGTCAAACTATGGGAAAAGAATCAGTACACTGGGGAAGAGCGACAGGTCGAAGCCCTCCTGCTGAGCGTGAATGGCGGTCCCATCTATCAGATCGATGGGGCCATTCATCTTGGCTATCCCGGGCGGGTGATCCTCCCCGCGATCCCGGAAAATCTCATTGCCAGACCAACGCTGGTGTGGCGGCTCAAAAACGCCCTGTCGCGTTCTCAGGTGATCGAGGCAAGCTATCTGACGAAGGGGATCACCTGGCGCGCCGATTACGTCCTCACACTGAATGCGGAGGATGATGGAGGGGACCTGGCCGGTTGGGTCACCATTGATAACCGGAGCGGGGCAACCTACAAAGATGCGGTGCTGAAACTGGTGGCAGGGGATGTGAATCGAGCCAGGGAGGAGCGAGAGATGGCCGATGCCATGCGAGAGATGGCAGCCCGGTCCGAGGTGGCGAAACAGGCCTTTCGGGAAGAGGAGTTTTTCGAATATCATCTCTACTCGCTCGACGGAAAGACAACGGTAAAACAGAACCAATCCAAGCAGATCAGCCTCCTGAGCGCCTCGGAAATCCCCATTCGGAAGGACCTGATCTATTACGGAGCCCAGCATTACTACCGGAATCGGTACGGGAAGCCGATCTCACACCAGAAGGTGGGCGTGTATCTGGAGGTGGCTAACAGCAAGGAGAATCACCTGGGCATCCCCCTTCCCAAAGGGGTCGTTCGGGTATACAAGGCGGACCGCTCCGGAAGTCTGCAATTCATCGGGGAAGACCGCATCGATCACACGCCCAAGGATGAAAAAGTGAAGATCAAAATGGGCGAGGCGTTCGACGTGGTGGGAGAGCGAATCCAGAAGGATTGGCGCAAGATCGCCTGGGGTGTCTACGAGGTGGCGTGGGAGGTCTCACTGCGCAACCATAAGGACGAGGATGTGGAGGTGACGGTGGTCGAGCCGATCCCGGGGGATTGGCAGGTACTGTACTCCAGCCATGCCTACGAGAAGGTGGAAGCCCACACGCTCGAGTTCCCGGTGAAGATCGCCAAAGAGAGTGGTGTCAAGATCAAGTACCGGGTCCGCCTCACCTTTTAGTTGTCTCTCGAATTAGTAAAGGGAGGGGTGCCCCCGCCCACCGGCGGGGTCCGCCCCCTTCCTTTCTGTCTGTAAGCAGCACCCACAAGCCCCTCGCTCCAGGCCTCCCGCGGCGACCCTGAGGGGCGGCTTACGGCCTGGGTCCCTCCGTGTTCACGCACCTTGCAAAAAAAGAAAACGGGCACGGATCGCGCCTCGGTTTCCCAAGCCGTCGCCAGCCGAGGGGCCCCGCCGCTCCCGGCAATGTCGCTCGGAGCTTGTGGGTGCTGCCTACGACGTGGTTTGCCCACGAGCTTCAAGCCCTGGAGCCGAGGGAGGGGTGGAGTCGCGAGGAAGGCGGAATCTGGTTTGCGTCCGGTCAGGGGGTCCCTCCCACCGGAACGGAGTGCAGGTGGGGGATGGCCGTCCTGTTGGTTTGCGGAGTGGCTGGCGCGGAACATCGCTATGGACGAACTATTGACAAGTGGAATAATTCCGCCGACGAGCGGGACGACCCTTCCTCGGCTCGAGCAATCGGAGGCTTGGAGCGAGGGGGCTATACGTGCTGCCTCGTATTCTCATGCCTCTTGACTTGGGCGGGAAGGCGCGGCTAGCCTGGAGGGGATAAGGCCTCACCGGGATACAACAGAACAGCGACATCCATGTCCAAGGACCTGACAAAATCTCGCCTCGTCTCGCGGCGGAAGCTTACGGACGCTTTAGCGATCTTCACTTTCGAGCCCGAGGTGAGGGTAGAGTTCCTTCCCGGGCAATATGCGGCCCTCGGGATCCGAGAGCAGGGGAAGCTCATTCGACGGGAGTATTCCATCGCGTCTTCCCCCTACGAGAATATGTTGGAGTTTTTCATCGAACGGGCGGAGGATGGCGATCTCACGGCTCGCCTGTTTCAACTCGAGCCCGGAGCAGAGTTACTCCTCACACCACCCCGAGGGAGACTCCTGCTCGATCGAGAGAGTCACCGACCTCACCATCTGATGATCGCGACGGTCACGGGGATTGCCCCATTTATGAGCATGGTGCGCAGCTTGATCATTGAGGATGGCCGGGGGACGCGGCCAAGGATGCGCGTGACTCTTCTTCAGGGAGCGAGCTATGCCGACGAATTCGGCTACGATGCGGAACTTAGACGCATGACGATAAACCACCCCTGGCTTGCCTATATCCCAGCGGTCAGCCGTCCATTAGAGAGTCCCGGGTGGCAAGGGGAAACCGGCCGGGTGGAGGGCTTAGTCGAAAAGATTTTGAACGCCCTCCGGTGGACGCCTGCGGATACTACCGCCTATCTCTGTGGGCATCCGGGAATGATCGAGAAGGGACAGAAGATCCTGGCGGATCGGGGATTTGAGCGAAGTCAGATCCGAGAGGAACAGTAGTCAAAGGAGGAGAATCATGTGTCTGCCGGCCACCTTGGAGGTCTTCCGATCGCTGGTTTCATCCCTTGAGTCGTTGAGTTCGATGGGGTTCGCGGCTGTGGCAGGGCGATCGTCCACGAGCCGCAGGGTAAGATCCTTGACAATCTCGCATGTCATTGACCTGACCCAAACGCTCACGCCGGAATTTCCAAGCTGGCCCGGTTACCCCTCTCTTCAGATTAAGAACACCCATAGCTTTGCGGCTGATGGTTTCTTCGCCAATGCGTGGGACATCCATGAGCACAGCGGGACCCATGTGGATGCCCCCATGCACTTCAGCACGAAGGGCTGGTCCGCCGCCGAGATCCCTGGCCGGGGCCTTGTGGTTCCCGTAGTAGTCATTGACATCCGGAGTCGAGCGCGGCGGGACCCCGACGCCCAGGTGCAGGTCGAGGACGTCAAGGCCTGGGAGAAGGGGCATGGGCGGGTTCCTCGGGGGGCGGCGGTGCTCATGCGGAGCGGATGGGAGGATCGAGCGGCCGACCAGGCAGCCTACCGGAATATGGACGGCGACGGGATTATGCACTTCCCCGGGTTCAGTCGAGAGGCAGCAAGGTTTCTCGTGAAAGAACGGGCCGTTGGTGGGATTGGCGTGGATACGCTCAGTCTCGATCATGGGCCCTCCACAGATTTCGGCGCGCACTTTGAGGTTCTCCCCACCAACAGGTGGGGGATTGAAAACCTGGCCAATCTTGGCAAAATCCCTCCCTGCGGTGCGACCCTCTTCGTCGGCGTGCCACGGGTGAAGGGGGCCTCAGGAGGCCCCGCCAGGATCCTGGCCGTTTGGTAGATGCGGACAGGTCGGCCGATTGCTTGACGCTTCGTCTGGTTTCGTGGTAAAAAGAAAAAGAAATGAGGAAGCTTCGAAACTGAGAGATGCTGAGGCCCCGGGCGGCCGTGAGCCCACGGGCCTTTTTTGTTGACCACCGGGTAGGAGCAGAATATGAACGACGAACGCAGGTTGGCTGTCTTCATGGATTTTGAAAATATCGCTCTGGGCGTCCGGGAGGCCAAGTATAAATCATTTGATATCAGCCTGGTGCTGGAACGACTCGTCGAGAAAGGCAAGATCATGGTGAAGCGGGCGTACGCTGACTGGGAGAAGTATACAGAGTACAGACGAGCCTTCCACGAGGCAGCCATCGAACTCATTGAAATCCCTCGCCGGTCGTACAGTGGTAAGAACTCCGCGGATATCCGTATGGCGGTCGATGCCATGGATCTTTCCTACTCGAAGGAGCATATCGACACGTTCGTCATCGCCTCAGGGGACAGTGACTTTTCCCCCCTGGTCTCCAAGTTGCGGGAGAACAATAAGTTCGTCATTGGATTGGGCGTCAAGAATTCCTCTTCCGAACTGCTGGTCGCAAACTGTGATGAGTTCATCTACTACGAGGATCTCGTCCGGGGGATCAAGAAACCCCGGATGAATAATCTGCCTGTCAAGAAGGCCGGGGTCTTCGATCTCTTGGTCGATTCCATCCTGGCCCTCTCACGGGAGAATAAAGATATTCTCTGGGCCTCCATGGTCAAGCAGACCATGATGCGCAAGCGTCCCGACTTTAACGAGTCCTACTACGGGTACAGTACCTTTTCCAAGCTCCTCGAGGATGCCTCCAAACACGATATCGTGGAACTGAAGCGGGACGAGCGGAGCCGAACTTACATTATTGTGGGCTTGGGGGAAGGAAACTAGCGGCCAGCAGCTAGATGTATTTCGGATTTGGAAGTGCGAATTTGGAATTTCGTAGGGAAGAACATGATTTTCAAATTCGAAATCCAAAATCGGAAATTCGAAACAAGTTGATCCCGGAGGGGAGCATGGTAGAGCAAGGAATCAAGGACGCGATGCAGTGGATCAATGGCGAGCTTCACGATAACCCGGAGGCCAATGTCGTCCTTCTGATTGACAGGGCGAGCCAACAGTTCAACCTCACCCCCCTTCAGACGGACTTTCTCTATCGGGAATATCAGCAGAGGGGGACTCGGCCAGGCCCCGACTAAAGTAAACGCACAAAGTGCGTTTACTTTGGAGCAACGGTTCGACCATGCTCACCACCCTGAGCCGTTCGAGAGCCTCACGGCCCCGAGGAAGATCGAGGGGGAAGATCGAGGGGCGGTCTGATGTTCTATTGTTCGATTGTCACGAGATAAAATGCCTTTGTATTAGCACCGTTCTAACTATTTTCTGCCAACTTTTCGCTGCAGATGCTCACGACTGTTGGAAGAAGTCCCGCCCCTCAGATTGGCTTATCAAGTTGGACCGGCACGAGAACCCCTCCCTAGCCGTTCGACGCTCGCGCTTCGAACCGACGGCGCTCCGTACCTCTCGAGCAAAACGTCTCAAAGCGGCGACCGCTGAGTTCATACGCTTCCCCCCCCAACCCGGATGTAGCGAACGAACCGCCATGTCATGAGGTCCATTCGCCGCCGCTTGCCGGCGAAGGTCTTGGCATTTCCACTACTCGTATTTGATCGCGTCGGCGACATCAACGCGGGATGCGTGCCAAGCGGGAAGGAAGCCTGCGAGGAGGGACGTTAGCAGGACGAGCCCGGCCGATGTGGTGAGGATGTTCGGGGGGAAGGAGAAGAGAAGCGACCAGCCGAAGGACTGCTTATTAATAACGTGGATCAATACGAGCGCCAGGAAGAGACCGATGACGACACCAAGGATCTCGGCGAGAAGGCCCAAAAGTCCTGCCTCTTGAAGGATGACTCGGAATACCTGTCCCCGAGACGCCCCAACCGATCGCAGGATACCGATCTCCCGTTGCCGCTCCAGGACAGAGGCCCACAGCGCGTTCAGAATCGCTAAGGTGGCTACGATGACTGCAATAATCCTGAGAGCGTGGGTGACGGCGAAGGTCTGATCAAAGATCTCCAGAACCCGTTTCTTGAGGTCCTGATTTCGCATGACCACGATGGCTGCTTGCTCTGCGGCCCTTTTGATCCGCCGCGCGACGATAGCCGGATTCGACTCTGGTGCCAGATAGACGGCCAACACATTGATCCCTTGCTCCCCCCAGTACCGCTGGAAGAGACTTCGGTCCATGACGATCTTTCCTCCATCCGTCCTGTAGTCATAGAAGATGCCGGCCACTGGAAACGAGGCGGGACCGTTCGGGGTATCGAGGGTCACTAGGCCCCCCCGGCGAATGTCATGGGTCAGGGCAGCCGTCTCGGAGATGATGACGCCGTTCATTTCTTTGGCGCGGGTGAGGACTTTCCCGGAGTCACCTCGGACAAACAGAAGCTTGCCTCGGGCCGCCGCCACCTCGAAATCTCCGGCCGCGAGGAGGAGCTGCCGGCCACGGAATGTGATCTTCAATCCCGTGAATGGGTCGACGGCCGCGATTCCTGTGATCTTGTTGATTCGGTCCAGGAGTCCCGCGGGCAGCGTCGCATAGACACCCTTGGTGAAGCGGGAAGCCGGCGTCACGATCAGATCTGCCCGGATTGTCTCCTCCACCCAAATCTCTACCGTGCGGCGGAAGCTTCCGATCATGATGGCTACGCCAATCAACATAGCCAGGGCCGTCATCATCGCGGCCACGGCTACCGCATGCCTCCCTCGATATCCTTTGAGATGTGAGGCGACAAGGAGCCCTTCACCTCTCCCTGTTCTTCGTCCCAGGTGACGGACCACCCAGGCTAAGCTGAGGATAGCCCACGGTGTGAGCAGGGCACCGCCAAGGATGAGCAACACCAGGGCTAGATAGCCGAAGAGCGGAGTGCCGCCGACTGCGCCTTGCTGCGAGGCCCCATAGGCCCCGATGAGGAACAAAAGGCCGACGACGGAGAGGGAACCCGGTCCTCGCTCCTCTTCGCCAGCGAACACTGGATTGAGCGCGTCTCGCACAGGGATCCTTCCTCCCTGGAGACAAGGAATGAGGGCAGCGACGAGCGCGCAGGAGAGTCCGAGGCCGAAGGCAACCAGTAAGATGAACGGATCGGCGTCCACCTGGGTGACCCGGATGAAACTATACAGGTTCGACACGGTTTGAGAGATCGTCTCGAGAACCTGGCTAGCGAGCAGGGTGCCCAGACCAAGACCGATGAGTGCGCCGATGCCTCCTAACGCGAGGGCCTCTCCGGCGAAGAGTGCCACGACCTGGCCTGCGCTGAGCCCCAGGGATCGAAGGATGCCGATCTGCTGGCGTCGCTGAATAACGGAAAGGGACGTGGAGTTGTAGATCAGGAAAGCCGCTACCACGAGCGAGATGGCGCTCAGGGCATTCAGATTTAATCGAAAAGCCTTCAGCATCTTTTCGATCTGGCGATTGCGTTGCTCGGGCCGCTTCACCGTGAGATGTCGAGGGAGAACCGTTTCAAGCCGAGCAACTGTCTCATCAATGTCGGTGGCCTCGTGAAGGATGACGTCGATCCGGTCTAGCCTTCCGACCTTGTCAAAGGCCACTTGGGCGGTGGCGATATCCATGAGGGCAAGATGCCCCTCAAGGGCTCGGGCAGGTCCTCGAGGTTTCAAGAGGCCCCGAATGGTAAATGCGCGGCGGTGGCTCCCAGTGAGAAGTGTGAGGGTTTCGCCCACTGCAAGGCCGTGATCCGCGGCAAACGACTGGGAGAGAAAAAGGGTCTCCGGGTGGAGAAGGGTTTTCAGGTCGAGCGTCTCCTTCGCTCCCGTCGGCCGGTATTCGCGGAAGGCTTTCTCGGCCAGCAGGTCCACTCCCAGGACCAAGAGGACCTCCCGCTGGTGTCCCTCGACCGGTGCGATGCTCATGATAAGGGGGGCTGCATACTTCACCCCCTCCACCGCTCGCACCTTTAAGAGGAGGGTTTCGTCAAACCCTGAGTCTCCGGCGGTGACCACCAAAGCACTTCGGCCAGCGACCGCATTGATGGTTCTGCGGAAGGAGGCCAGAATGCTGTGGTTTGCCAGTTGGATAGCGACGAAGGCTGCGACGCCGATGGCGATGCCGAGTACAGTGAGGATTGCTCGAAGGGGGAACTGCTGTAGGCCACGGCCAAGCAGAAGGAAGAGACCTCGGATCGTGTGGATCATGCGAGGATCCGTCCGTCACGGAGGCGAAGGACTCGGTCGGCGTACGAGGCTGCTTCCTGACTGTGGGTGGCAAGAACGACGGTGTACCCCTCCTCCCGGTTCAGGGTACGCAAGAGCCTAAGGACCGACTCGCCTGCTTTTGAATCGAGGTTGCCAGTGGGTTCGTCGGCCAGCAGCAGGGAAGGCCGAGTGATGACTGCTCGGGCCACGGCGGCCCGCTGCATTTCTCCCCCTGAGAGTTGGTGTGGCCAATGTTCGATCCGCTCCGTCAGATCCAGGGCCTTGATTACCTCGGCCACCCGCTGTCGGATATCAAGCAGCGCGCTTCCTGCGAGGAGGAGGGGTAAAGCGACATTCTCCCAGAGGGTCAGATGCGGGAGGAGATTATATAGTTGGTACACGACGCCTACATTTTCCCGACGGAGGCGCGTAAGATCCGGTTCGTGCATCGCGCTCAACGATTGTCCCTCAATCCACACCTCCCCACTGGTCGACCGGTCAATGCCACCCATGAGATGGAGCAAGGTGCTCTTCCCACAGCCGCTCGGCCCCGTCACGGCTACAAATTCTCCACGACGGATGTCCAGGGTGACTCCCTGAAGGGCGGGGATCAGCTGGGTTCCTTTGTGATAAATCTTGGTGACCTGCTTTAACTGGATCATGGGGCGGGCACCATCTCTTTTCTGACTGACCGCTTCCTCACGCTTTATCGGAGCCCATACTCCCCATGATCCAGTCTCCCAACCGGGGGGAGAGGGCGTTCAGTACTACCAAGAGCCTGGCAGGGGGATAGACAATGACTTCCGGGCGAGGAGATTTGGCGCAGCGGACGATGGCCCTTGCGACGTGGGTCGGGGTCTGAATGGGCGGCTTGGGACCGAGCTTTCTCCCCCGAGGGTCCTTGGCGGTGTCGAAAAACTCCGTGGCGGTACCTACCGGACACACGACGCTGACCGCAATTCCGCTGTTTCTTAGTTCCATACGCAGGGACTCGGAGAGCCCGAGCAGCGCAAACTTGCTCGCACAGTATGCCCCGTAAAGGGGGACACCCCGCTTCCCGATGATGGAGGAGATGTTGATGATATGCCCGCTTCCCTGCTTGCGCATAATCGGCAGGACCGCCCGGATCCCATAAAAGGCCCCGAAAAGGTTCACACGGAGGATCTCCTCTAAGTCCTCGGGACCGGTCTCCTCTACCGAGGCAAAGAGGCCGGAACCGGCATTATTGACCAAGATGTTTACTCGACCGAATCGTTCCAGGACGTGTTCGAACATGGCTTGAACCTGGTTCTGCTGCGCCACATCAGTAGGCAGGCTGAGCACCTCGGCGCCGAGGCCTTGGATCTCGTTCTCAAGCGTTGAAAGCCGCTGGTGTCGGCGAGCGGTCAGGACCACCTTGGCCTTGTCACGTGCAAAGTGGAGGGCCGTCTCGCGTCCGATACCGCTGCTTGCGCCTGTCACGATCACTACTTTGCCAGCGAGGTCTCCGCCCATCATTCGTCTCCCGTCCGTGTAACGTCTGGCTCAGATACCCCGCTGATCACTCCTCCTACCCTCCCCGGGAAGGAGGAACAAGGGGCCCTCGAGGACGTCCTCGGTCTCACGCGTCACCGATGCCTTGGCCAAGGATAGCGGGAATGCGCTATTCCTGCGGGTAGGCGATGATCACCGCATCCAGATGGAGTACGCGGTACTCTTCATTCTCCCGGTAAAAATAATGCCCTTCCACCCCCTCAGGGCTTTCCTCAAAGGCGACAAGCGAACCAATTTGAGGCATTTCCCGGAAGGCGTTGGCCCCGGCGTCGAAACCGTCCCCCGTGGCGACTACCCGGCCATACCGGATCGGGGAGCCTCGTGGACAGTGGATCGTCAAGCCCGCCGGCGGCTCGAAGAGGACCTGGACCAGAAAGTTGACTCCGAAGACCTTATGCCGCATCGTGATCCCTCCCCTTGAGGCGTGGATGCCCCAGATCATAGCACATTATCGGCCCGTCGGTCAGACCTTCGGATGTTCCCTCGGCCCCGAGCCGAGCGCCGGCCAGAGAGGGGTTGGCAATTTCTGCCCGACGGGATAGACTCGACGGGCACGCCACACGAAGAAGGGGGATGAGGATGACGCAAAAGGTTACCGTCTATTACGCCACCGGATGAAGCTCTTGTCATCATGCGATGGAGTTTCTGTCGCAGAAGGGTGTCGAGTTCATTGCCAAGAATATCGCGGAAAACACCGAGGCAAGAGAAGAGTTGACGCAGCGGACCGGGCGGATGAGTGTCCCGGTCATCGTGGTGAATGGGGAGGAGGTGGTCGGCATTGATCAGGGACGCCTGGTAAGCTTACTCGGGCTTACCTGATCGGCCGGAACGGGGCGCATGTGCGGGGACTTATGCCCCGCCGGAAGCATTGGAGTCGAGGGACTCGGGACACGGCGGGCCGGGGGTCTCGGAGTGGATAAGAGGATGAAAAGAGAAGGCACCAGTCTAGAACCGGCTCTTGAGGGGATGGTCCGCCGAAAGCTTGTCGCAGTGATCCGGAGCAAGACTCCAGAGCAGGCCCTGGCGTGCGCGGAGGCATTGGCAGCCGGCGGTATCACCAGCCTGGAGATCAGCCTCAGCATACCTGAGGGGGTGGAGGTGATCAGGGCATTAGCCGCCCGACATGGCCTCACCGTCGGTGCCGGCAGTGTACTAACTAAGGATCAGGCCGAGGGAGCCCTTCAGGCTCAGGCGCGCTTTGTCGTCTGTCCCGTCGCTGATCTCAGTCTCGTTCCTCTGTGCCGGGAGGCAGGGGCCGTGAGTGTGATCAGTGCCCTGACTCCCAGCGAGATCCTCACGGTCCATCAGGCCGGGGCGGACGTGGTGAACGTCTTTCCCGTACAGGCCCTCGGTGGCGCCCGCTTTCTTCGAGCAGTCCTGGAGGCCTTGCCCCCGTTTCCCCTGAGGGTTGAAGGGGGGGTGACTCTGGAGAATTTGCCGGACTATCTGGGGCTGCCGATTCAGCTCATCGCCGTCGGGGACAATTTAGTCGTTCTCCGGTTGGTGGCCAAAGGGGCATACGCCACCGTGACAGCGCGGGCCAGGGACTTTGTCCTCCAGGTGGAGAGGCGGAAAGCGAACGGGTAGGCATTTTCTCCAGTTGCGTTGGGCCACGCTTGTGCCGTACGGTTAAAGCAAATCGGGACCGCCCGACTCGGTGAAGGGCCTGATACCACGGGGAAAAGGAGTAGAGAGATGGCAAAAGATACGTTGACCATCACCGATAACCGGACCGGCAAGACCTACGAGATTCCCATCCAGTATGGTACATACCCAACCTATGGGGCGGCCATCCGGGCCGCGGATCTGCAGCAGATTAAGGTGTCGGAGGATGACTTTGGGCTCTTGTCCTACGCTCCGGGGTTCTTGAACACTGCTTCCTGTAAGAGCGCGGTGACGTTCA
>CAYGBT010000022.1:0-49092 GCA_964348275.1 uncultured bacterium | reverse complement strand
CTGGTGGCCACCGAGGTAAGTGCTGAGGGGGCGGCCAAGCGCAGAAAGAAGGAAAAACGGAAGGAGTAACGGGCCGTTTCCGGTTGAGGGCTTCTGACAAAAGAAGCCCCGAGATCGCCATGATCTCGGGGCTTGTCTTTTGTCTCGGCGCCCCCAATGTTGCCCCTCGGCGACGCCCAGTCCTACTCCTCCTCGATCGTGCCGCGGTACTCGATGGCGATGCCGCGCTGCACGCTCTGTGAGGCGGGGCACCCCTTTTCATGGACCTCGATTGCCCGCTCGGCATCCTCGCGTTTGCCTGCCGGGATCTTCATATGATACCGCACGACGATCTTGGTGACGACCAGGTGCCCATCGACCTTTTCAATAACACCGTCGACCTCGGACCAAAGCTTGTCCGGCTGGGTCGGGATCTTCCGTGCCGCTAGCGCCACGGCTAGCGTACCGGTCATTCAACCCGCGACCGCGGCGATGATATGGTCGAGCGTTGTCGGCAAATCCTCCTCGGGTTCCACCCCGTAGAATTTCTTGACAGCGCCGTGGACGCCGTAGCGCACCGGCTCGGGAAAGTCTTCGATGTAGGCTCGGCGAACCGGACCTTTATCTTTCAAGATCTTGACCTTCGACGTGTGAATCAATTCTCCCATAGTCTCCTCCCGCCCAAACGGGCGCGCAACGGTGCTTCGAAATTGCTGCGCTCCCCGACTCGAAAAGGGCCTTTGCCGCTCATGTCGATGCTGAGCACGCTACCAGGCGCGAGCCGCTTGCGTCAAGGAAAACATGGTTTTGTTTTTTTCCTTTACACTGTGTCCGCCAATATGTTACCTAAAAACCAAGAGCGTTTCTCGCCAGCAACCGTCCGGGTGATGATCAGGGGGAATCCATGAAAGGGCACGAAATTGCGCAGATTCGGAACGTGGCCATTGCCGCACACGCGCAGGAAGGGAAGACCTCGTTGACGGAGGCGGTCCTCTTTGACACAGGGGTGCTCACTCGCCTCGGGCGCGTCGAGGAGGGGAATACCACCACCGATTTTGACGAGGATGAGATCAAACGGGGGATTAGCATCAGCGCGGCGGTCGCCTTTTCCGAGTGGAAGGGGGTAAAGTTCAATCTGATTGACACCCCTGGATTCTCCAACTTTCTGACCGATGTCCGGATTTGCATGCGCGTCGCAGATGTCGCCCTGATTCTTGTGAGCGGCGTGGATGGGGTCAAGGTTCAGACCGATAAGGTATGGGGATATGCGGAGGAAAACAGCCTCCCCGTAGTCCTCTTTGTGAACAAGATGGATCGGGACCGGGCAGACTTCTTCCGCATTCTCGAAGACCTTCGAAAAAACTTGAACCCGGGAGCCATCCCCTTGCAAATTCCCATTGGGGCTGAAGCCGGCTTCCGGGGCGTGGTGGATCTCGTGGCAATGAAGGCGCACACGTACCAAACTGACGGCTCGGGGAAGTTCAGGGAAGAGGAGGTGCCGTCCGACATCAAAGAGCGGGCCGCAGAACTTCACCACGCGCTCGTCGAGGCGGTTGCCGAGTCGGAAGACGCCCTGCTGGAGCGCTATCTGTCGGCCGGTAGCCTCACCCCGGAAGATCTGCGAGCCGGCTTGCGGCAGGCCATTGTTGGCCGGCGACTCTTCCCCGTCATCTGTGGTTCGGCGACCAAAAACATCGGGGTGCACCCGCTGCTCGATGTCCTCGTCGAGTACTGTCCTTCCCCCTTGGATCGCCCACCGGTGGAGGGGAGAGAGTTGAAATCCGGGGAACGGATCTTAAGGCAGGCGCGTGTGGAGGATCCGCTGACTGCCCTGGTCTTCAAAACCATCAGTGACCCTTACGCCGGTAAGATCAGTGTCTTTCGGGTGTATAGCGGTCAATTGAGTTCGGATAGCAGTGTCTACAATTCGACCAAGGGAACACGGGAACGGATCGGCCAGCTATCTCTCCTCCGGGGAAAGCAGCAAACCCCCATCGCCAAGGTGGGTACAGGAGACATCGGCGCTGTGGTGAAGCTGAAGGAGACCGGCACCGGTGATACCCTAAGTGACGAAAAAACCGCTATCATCCTTGATCCGCTTCCGTTGTCGACCCCCTTAATCTCTTACGCCGTTGCTCCCAAGTCGAAGGGAGACGAGGAAAAGCTGTCTGGATCCTTGAGTCGCCTTCTGGAAGAGGACCCGAGTCTCAAGGTGGGCCGGGACCAGCAGACCAAGGAAACTATCGTGTCCGGCATGGGGAAGGTTCATCTGGAAGTGGGGATAGACCGACTCAAGCGAAAGTTTGGGGTCGAGGTCGTCATGAAGACCCCCCGTGTCCCGTACAAAGAGACCATACGGGGGACGGCCTCCGTGCAAGGTAGGTATAAGAAACAGACCGGGGGCCGCGGACAGTATGGCGATTGTTGGATCAAGGTGGAGCCCCTGCCGCGGGGCAACGGCTACGAATTCGTCAATCAAATTGTCGGGGGGGTCATCCCCAGGCAATACATCCCGGCGGTAGAGAAAGGGGTCGTCGAAGCCATGGAGGGCGGCGTGTTGGCCAGGTATCCAGTCACCGATGTGAAGGTGACCCTCTATGATGGCACTTACCATACCGTGGACTCTTCGGAAATGGCCTTTAAAATCGCCGGCTCGCTTGCCTTCAAGAAGGGGGTGCAGCAGGCGAATCCAATTCTCCTCGAGCCGATTATGGCGGTGGAGGTGAGTGCCCCGGATGATGCCATCGGGGACGTGATCGGCGATCTGAACGCGCGGCGCGGGCGGGTGATGGGCGTGGAGGCCAAGACGAAGAGCCAGGCCATCAGGGCGTTAGTCCCGCTAGCGGAGATGCTGGAATACGCCACCCAACTTCGTTCCCTGACCGCGGACCGCGGGGACTACACCATGGAATTTTCCCATTTCGAGGAAGCACCGGCCCACATTCAGGAAAAGCTGGTGGCCGCGGCCAAACAGGAAGAGAAGGGGGACTAGTGGTGTTCCGACCTATTGCCCCGAACATCGTCAGGGATGGGCAAGGATCTTGGTATTGGCGTCGGACAGCTTAACCGGGTGAGGAAAGGTGGAACGGCACTAGGGGAAATTTTCCTTGCCTCTCGCTTGCCGCTGTGATATACAAAAAGGAGAGGAAAGTGGGCCCGTGCCCACTTTCTTCTTTTCTGGGACGGTGATGATGGCTATCGCTGACCTGGTAATCGAGCGGGTGCGAGCTCTGACCCTGCCTGTCGTCAAAGACCAGGGGATGGAGCTTGTGGATGTGGTGTTCCGTCGGGAGGCGCGAGGCTGGGTGCTTAGACTCTATCTGGACAAGCCGGGGGGGGTCACCCTGGAGGACTGCCGAGAGGTGAGTGAGCAGCTTTCTGATCTCTTGGACGTGGAGGATGTCATCGACCATCCGTACACCCTAGAGGTCTCCTCGCCTGGATTAAACCGCATCCTGAAAACGCCGCAGGATTTCATGCGGTTCGCCGGACGGCTCGCTCGGATTGAAACCGGGGCTCCTATTGGCGGGCAGCGGCGGTTCCACGGTCGGTTGGAAGGATACCGAGAAGGTATCGTGGTCCTGCGGCAATTCCAGGGACCCACGTGTCTGATTCCGTTTCAGGCGATCGTTAAGGCGCGGCTTGAGGTTGAACTGTGAATAGTTCACCGTTGACCGTTCACAGTTCACCGACCGGCGAATCGTGGTTCTCAGTTGCAGTTGTAAACAGTGAACGGTGAACCGTGAACCAAACTGAAGGAGATAGGTCACTGTGGATCTGATTCAGGTCATCGAGCAGATCGGTCGAGAGAAAGGGATTGAGCGGGAAGTCCTGATCGATGCCGTGGGGGCGGCGATCCTGTCCGCTTCTCGGAAGACCCTCGGAACGTTGTCGGAACTCCGCGTCGACTTCGATCAATCCTCCGGGCGGTTTGTCCTGTACACGGTGAAGAAGGTTGTTGACGAGGTGACCAATTCTCGGACCGAGATTTCTCTCGAGGAGGCCCGCCGTCATCAGCCGGACCTGCGAGTGGAGGACGAATTCCGAATCGAGGTGCAACCCCACGGGTTTGGTCGCATTGCCGCCCAGACAGCAAAGCAAGTGATCATTCAGCGGGTTCGAGAAGCAGAACGAGACAGTGTTTACCAAAGCTTCAAGAACCGCGAGGGAGAGATGATCACAGGGATCGTCCAACGCGTTGTGAAGGACAATGTGATCGTTAACGTGGGCAAGGCCGAAGCCATCCTCCCTCCTCGGGAGCAGCTTCCTCGAGAAGATTATCGCCCCGGTGACCGGATTCGGGCCTATATCGTGGAGGTCAAGAAGGGGACAAGAGGAGCCACCGTCCTCGTGTCGCGGAGCCATCCGGGGATGTTGTTGCGGCTCTTTGAAGTAGAGGTCCCGGAGATCGAGGAGGGGATTGTGGAGATCAAGGGAGTGGCGCGAGAGCCAGGAGAACGGGCTAAGATCGCCGTCATCTCCCGCGACAGCAATGTCGACCCGGTGGGGGCGTGCGTCGGATACCGGGGCTCCCGAGTCCAGGTGATTGTGAGGGAGTTGGGAGGGGAGAAGATCGATATTATTCCCTGGCGGGAGGATCCTGCTGATTTTGTGCGGAATGCATTGGCGCCTGCCGAAGTGGAGTCCGTCAAGGTAGACGAAGCACCTCATACGCTGCATGTCGTGGTGGCGGACGAGCAGCTCTCCCTCGCCATTGGCAGACGAGGACAGAACGCTCGCCTGGCGGCCAAGCTGGTCGGATGGAAGGTGGACATCAAGAGTCGCAGCGAGCTGGCCCGGGAGGCAGAGGAGAAAGCAATGCGAGCCCAGGCGACGCTCGAGGGACTGGCAAGCGTCTCCGGGATCGGCTCCAAGGTCGCAGGGCGCCTGGTTGAAGCCGGCTTCGACACGATGGATCGGCTGATGCACGCGTCCGCGGAAGACCTGATGGCTGTCGAAGGTATCGGACCGAAGACCGCCGCCAAGATCGTCACAGCCATTCAAGAGCTCTTGGCCCGCCCCGCCCCCGAGGAGGAATCCTCGGCTGCGCCTGCCGAGGATCTGCCACTTGGCGAGGAGGCCGTCGAACCGGAGATCGCCTAGGCCAAAGGGGCAATTTCGATAATGGGGGGATCGGCTCCAGAGCGAACCTGCGTGGGTTGTGGTCGGAAACGAGGTCAGGGGGAGCTGGTTCGTTTCAGCGGGGGCCGGGCTGGATTGCGAGTCCATCTCGAAAGAGGGGAAGGAAGAGGGGCGTATCTCTGTCCGGACTTGAGCTGCCTGGAGGGGGCGGTCAAACGAAAGGCCTTGCAGAAAGCCCTTGGGTCGGAAATTGGTCCGTTGAGTGTCCAGGGGCTCCGGGAGGTGATCCATCAGGCAGTCCTCCAAAAAGTACAGAGGCTTTTAGGCTTGGCCCGACGAGCCAAAAGAATCGCGGCAGGCTCCAGGGCGGTCGCCCAGGCCCTCAAGACGGGTCGGGTTCGACTTCTCCTATTGGATCGAGATATGATTTCCCGGGTGAGCAAACAGATCGAGCAAGAGGCGGAGAGGCAGGAGATCCCCGTGGTGGCGGTGTTCTCCCGGGAAGATCTCGAAGCGGCGCTCTGTGGTCCTTTGCGAGAGGCGATTGGGCTCTTGGACGGCGGGTTTGCTGAAGGCATCCTCCGGAGCCTGCGGTATTCGATTCCTGCAAGCAACGGGGGAGGATCGCTGCCGCAGAAGGAGGAGCGGCGGACGGGAGGTGGTAAGCGTGGGTAATATTCGCGTTTTCGAACTGGCCAAGGAACTTGGTCTGTCTAATAAGACGGTCATCGAGTGCCTAGCCAAGGCGAGGATCTCCGTGAAAAGTCACAGTGCCTCGGTGGACGAGGCAGCGGCCCGAGCCGCCTTATCGAAGGCGGGGATCCGCGAGGAAAAGGCGGCCAAGAAGGTCGCGAAGGAGAAGCCTGCCTCGAAGACCCCTGCGAAGGCTGAGGTGGCCAAACGGAAGAAGGTGAGTGTTGAAACGAAGCCTGGCCATGAGCCCAAGGTAGGAGCGAGGCCGACGCCCGCACCTCCGAAGCCGGTCCCCGAAGTAGAGCCCAAGCCGAAGTCTCTACCTACCGCAGAGAAGCGTCCCAAGGAAGGGGCTGCCCCTCGGTCGCCGGCCCGCAGAAGGGAGACAGCGGCTGCTAAACCTAGGCCAGCTGCGGCACCCCCCAAGCCGGCGGCGCCACCAGCTCCTCCCCCGGCGACAAAGCAGCCCCCGGTTGAGACCCGGCGACCAGAGGCCCCAGTGATGGAGAAGCCAACCCCGGTGAAAGAGAAGCCGGCCCCTGTGGGAGAGAGGCCAACGCCGGTGACCGCAAAACCGGCCCCGCCGATTGCTCCACCGCCCCCTAAGGCGCCCGAGGTCAAGGAGGCGGTGAGCGCGCCGGTCGCCAAGGTGATCAAGGTTCCCGAAACGATTACGGTAAAGGAGCTCAGCGAGAAACTTGCCGCAAGCTCGAGCGAGATCATCAAGAAATTGATGAAGATGGGGATCATGGCCACCGTCAACCAGAATCTGACCCCCGACGTCGCAAAGCAAGTAGCGGTCAAGCTTGGCTTTGAGGTGGAGGTGGCCCCCGTTGAGGAGGTCGAAGAGGTCGTCAGCGAAGTGGAGGATCCGACCCAGCTGCGCTTCAGGCCACCCGTGGTCACCGTCATGGGGCATGTGGATCACGGCAAGACCTCTCTGCTTGATGCAATCCGCCACACCGATGTCATTGCCCAAGAGATGGGAGGGATTACGCAGCATATCGGTGCCTCCGAGGTGGAACTCCCTCCGGATCCCGGGACGAAGTTTCCCGGGGGGCGTGTGGTGTTCCTGGATACCCCTGGCCATGAAGCCTTTACAGCGATGCGGGCGCGTGGAGCCCACGTGACCGATGTGGTGGTGCTAGTAGTGGCCGCCGATGACGGGGTGATGCCTCAGACCATTGAGGCCATCAATCATGCGAAGGATGCGAATGTTCCGATTTTGGTAGCTGTCAACAAAATCGATAAGCCGGGCGCAGACCCCAACCGAGTAAAACAGCAGCTCAGTGAATATGGGCTGATCCCAGAGGAGTGGGGAGGTCAGACCATCTTTGTCGAGGTCTCGGCCAAGAAGCGGCTCGGCATTGAGAACCTTTTGGAGATGCTGCTCCTTCAGGCAGAGATCATGGAGCTCAAGGCCAACCCGTTCAAACCAGCCAGGGGGGTGGCGATTGAGGCCAAGCTCGATCGGGGCCGGGGGCCTGTGGCCACCGTGCTTGTGCAACACGGGACCCTCCACGTTGGGGATGTCTTCGTGGTCGGAAACAAGCATGGCCGGGTCCGGGCCTTGGTCAATGACATGGGGCGGAAGGTCCAGGAGGCTGGACCGTCCACTCCGGTCGAGGTCCTCGGCCTGTCTGGTGTCCCTTCAGCAGGAGATACCTTAGGAGTGGTGGCGGATGAGCGGAAGGCCCGACAGGTGGCCTTGTTCCGACAGCAGCAGCAACGGGACGATGCCTTCGCCGCCCAGCGCCGCCTGACATTGGAGGACCTCCACCAGCGAATCAAGGAGGGGGATGTCAAAGAGCTCCGACTGGTCCTGAAGGGAGATGTCCAGGGCTCGATCGAACCGCTCAGGGAGTCGTTGGAGCGGCTGAGTGCTCCGGAAATCCAGCTGAAAGTAATCCATTCAGGCGTGGGAGGGATCAGCGAGTCGGATGTGATGCTTGCCTCAGCCTCGAATGCGATCATCTTGGGTTTTAATGTCCGTCCTGATCCCAAGGCCCAGCGCGTGGCAGAGCAGGCAGGAGTGGAGATCCGGGTCTACAGCGTGATCTACGATGCGGTCGCCGAGATCAAGGAGGCGATGGAAGGAATGTTGGAGCCGCAGTACGTCGAGCGGATCATGGGGCGGGCCGAGGTTCGGGCAACCTTCGGTGTCCCGCGGTTCGGGACGGTCGCTGGCTGCTTCGTCAGCGAGGGGAAGGTGCTCCGGGACGCTGCCATGCGCCTGATCCGCGATGGCCGGGTCGTCCATCAAGGAAAGATTGCTTCTCTCCGCCGCTTCAAGGAAGATGTCCGTGAGGTCCAGAGCGGCTATGAGTGTGGCATCGGCCTCTTGAACTTCAGCGACATCAAAATAGGGGACATCATCGAGGTGTATGAGCTGGTTCCGGTGGCACCCACGCTGCAACCAACGCATAGTTGACAGTGAGCCGGGTTACCGAGGTCTGTGAACGGTCCCCCCGGAAGCGGAGATCATGATGGTCGTTGGAACGTGTCGGCTGGAGCTCAGGATCCCTCACACCTCTTCGCTGAAGGGGAAGAGGCAGATCCTGCGCAGCATCAAGGACCGGGTGCGGAGCCGGTTCAACGTCTCCATCGCGGAGGTGGGCTATCTCGACGAGTGGCAGCGCGCGACTCTGGCCGTGGCCTGCGTGAGCAACGAGGCCAAGGTGGTGGATGGAATGCTGAACAAGGTGGTCGATCTCATTGAAAGCCATGGGCTGGCCCTCCTCGTAGACTATACGATTGATGTGGTGAACCACGGCGATGGGTTTGCTTGAGGGAGAGAGAACCTCACGCCGAGGTGTGTAGTGATGTCTCGGGCGGAACGCGTCGGGGACCTTTTGAAGGAGGAACTCAGTGAGCTCCTTCTTCGCGAAATCAAGGATCCGCGGATCGGGTTCGTGACCATCACTGGGATTCGGGTCAGTGCCGATCTCCGTCACGCTCGGGTCTACGTCGTCACTCACGAGACTGGAGAAGGACAGCAGCGCACCCTGGAAGGGTTGCAAAGTGCCCGAGGATACCTCCGTGGGGCGCTTGGACGGCGCCTTCGACTCCGGTATATCCCGGATTTGAGCTTCTGGGTCGACGAAACGATGGAGGAGGGGTTTCGGATCCAAGCGATCTTGAAATCCCTCAACACAGAGAGCAAACCGGATGAGCGGTGACCTTCGGCAGATCGTGGCAGCCCTCAAAGACAGTGGCTCTGTGGCTATCCTCTCCCATATCCATCCGGAGGGGGATACCTTGGGCTCCGCGCTGGGTTGCCATCTCACCTTGAGGGCCATGGGAAAAGAGGTGGCGACATTTAATCCAGACCCAATCCCCAAGAACCTCCGCGCCTTGCCGGGAGCAACTGAGGTGATCCGCGCAAACCGGCTGCCGCGGCTCTTTGACTGCTATCTCGCCGTGGATACAACAGACCCTAAGCGGGTGGGTGAGTTGCTCGCCGGGTTGCCAAGAGGGAGCTTGGTGCTCAACATCGACCATCATATCAGCAACACCCGCTTTGGAACCTACAACTGGGTGGACCCCGAGGCCGCAGCCGCCGGCGAGATGATCTACCACATGGTTGAGGAGCTGGGAGTCCCCCTTTCCCAAGAGGTGGCCACCAATCTCTATGTGGCGATCGTGACCGATACCGGATCCTTTCGGCATGCCAACACTTCGCCGCGGGTCCTTCGGGTGGCGGCAGCGCTGATTGAAGCCGGGGTGGTTCCCCACAAGGTGGCAGAGCTGCTCTATGATCAACGGGAGGTGGAGGAACTGCATCTGCTGGGAACCCTACTCACCAAGACTCAGCTCTCGTCCGATGGGGCGATGGCATGGATTGAAGTAACTCGGGAGATACTGGAGCAGGAGGGGGTCGCAAAGGATGCGCTCGAGGATCTGATCAATTACCCCCGGTCTGTAAAAGGCGTCGAGGTTGCTCTGCTCTTCAAGGAAGAGGGCGGAGCGGAGGTGCGGGTCAGTCTCCGGTCTAAGGGAAAGGTGGACGTGGCAGCTGTGGCACGAGCTTTTGAGGGCGGGGGACACAAGAACGCGGCCGGTTGCACGGTCGTCGGCTCTCTTGCGGATGTTCGGGAGCGCATATTCGGGGAAGTCCGTCGGGTCTATAGAGGGATCAGAGACGAGTGTAGCAATGGCAAGGGATGAAGCCCGAGAGATCTCGGGGGTTCTCAACATTAATAAATCCGCAGGGATGACATCCCATGACGTGGTGGATGCCGTTCGGCGACTTTACCACGTCCGAAAGGTCGGGCATACCGGAACCATCGATCCACGAGGGACCGGAGTCCTCCCCATCTGTGTGGGCCGGGCCACAAAGATCGCCCAGTTTTTGACCACCGCCGACAAAGAGTACGAGATGGTTGTCCGGCTGGGGGTAACCACCGATACCCAGGATGCGGATGGCAAGGTCACCGAGGAGGCAGAAGTTCGGGTAGTTCGGGAGGAAGTGGAAACAGCCGTGCGAAGCTTCGTGGGCGAGATCCGCCAGGTCCCGCCCCTCTTTTCCGCAAAAAGGGTGAAGGGAGAACGTTTGTACAAGGTGGCCCGTCGGGGAGAGGACGTCCCGAGGGCACCGGTGACGGTCCACATCTATGCCATTCGTCTCACCTCATTTGACCCTCCCTTTGTGGGGCTCTGGGTGCATTGCAGCAAAGGGACCTATGCGCGAACGCTTGCGGACGACCTGGGAAAGATGTTGGGTTGTGGGGCCCATCTGTATGGCCTGGTCCGGGTTCGGGCGGGACGATTTGAGCTGAAGGATGCCCTGAACCTGAACGAACTCACGGCACGGGTGGCGGCTGGACGAGAGAAGGAACCTCTTATCCCAGTGGAGGAGGCCCTTGACCATCTCCCGGCAGTGCGGGTCCTCCCTGAAGCCTCCCGTCTCATCCTTCACGGCTCGCCGATTACCGCTTCGCAGGTCGTAAGTGTACCCTCGGAAGTGCTGAAAGGAACGATGGTCCGGGTCCTGGGATTCCGCCGTCAACTCTTGTCACTGGCTAGTGCCACGGTGGATGGGGTAGATTTCACCCGGGTAGACCCTCGTCGGGCAGTCCTCACGCCGGTTCGGGTGTTTAGGTCTCCTCAGGCCCATTGAAGCGATGGAGATCATTCGGGACATCGCAAACGTGGGGGAGAAGGTATTTCCGTGCGTGGCGGTCGCTATTGGCACCTTTGATGGGGTCCACGCTGGTCACCAACGCATAATCAGCAAGGTGGTGGAGCGAGCCCGACAGACGAGGGGAACTGGGGCTGCTCTGACCTTCGTGGATCATCCTCTACGTATCCTTCAGCCAGATCAGGCCCCCCAGCTTATTACGCCCTCCCTCATCAAGGAACGGCTCTTGAAAACCTTAGGGGTTGACCTGCTGATGGCCGTCCCCTTTACGCCGACCCTCGCCGACATGGAGGCCGAGTTCTTCGTCCGGGAGATTCTTTGGGAGAAACTTCGAGCGGAGTTCTTATGTGTCGGGTTCGATTTTCGCTTCGGCCGCGGTCGGCGGGGGACGCCGGATCTCCTCCGGAATATGGGAAAGACGCTCGGATTTGAAGTGGAGGTGGTCCCACCGATTATAGTCGAAGGGACCGTGGTAAAATCGGCCCTTATTCGCGATCTTTTACAGCAGGGAAAAGTTGGCGAGGCGGTTCCGTATCTGACCCGCCCCTATGCGATCCTGGGCAAAATCGTCCCCGGCGCAGGTCGAGGGGAAGCCTTGGGTTTTGCAACGGCCAATGTGATTCCTCCTGAGGATTTTCTTATCCCTGATGGGGTCTACGCGGGGCGGGCCTATGTAGGAGGGCGGGGGTACGATGCGGCGATTGACGTGGGCGTTGCCCCCACGTTTGGGGGTCGGGGCCGTCGCGTGGAGGTCCATCTCTTGGATATCCCGAGGGATCAAGTGCCCGGATACGAGCAGGCCCTGGTCATTGCCTTTGGGGAATGGATCCGGGAGGAGGTCCGATTCGCTTCTCCCGAGGAGTTGAAGGCTCAGGTAGCCCGGGACGTTCAGCGGGCTCGGGAGATCCTCGCCCAGCCATCGGTAGGCGCTCCGGCAGATTGGGCTTTACAAGAATAACGTGGTGTGCTAACATCCGGCGCGATTGTAAAAGGAGTGGGAGTGTGGCGAAGGATCTTGTCAGAAAACAGGAGCGGATCAAAGAATTTCACCTGCATGAACAGGATACCGGCTCGCCAGAGGTTCAGGTTGCCCTGCTGAGCTCGCGGATTGAGTCCCTCAGCCAGCACTTAACCCTCCACAAGAAGGACCATCATTCCAGACACGGGCTTCTCAAGATGGTCAGCCGCCGACGGAAGCTTCTGGCCTACTTGAAGAGAAAGGATGTGGAGCGATATCGAAGTCTCATCCAGCGACTGGGGATTCGTCGCTAGCGAGATCGGAGTCTCCGATCTGAGGAGTTCCCCAGGACGTGGTTGTTATGTCCGCGGCGGATGGCAACAGCTCGGTCATCTCTCGCGGTTTTTTTTTCGCATGAGATGGCAGGGGGGCCTGCAAAGCAATGGTTGAGCGCGTAGAGATCGAGATCGAGGGACGACAGTTTTCCTTGGAGGCGGGTCGGGTGGCCCGGCAGGCGGACGGAGCGGTCTGGGTTACGTATGGGGATACCGTCGTCTTGGTGACGGCGGTGGCCGCGAAACGCCCGCGGGAGGGGATCGACTTTTTCCCCCTGACGGTGGACTACCAGGAACGAACGTACGCCGCCGGAAAGATCCCGGGGGGCTTTTTCAAGCGTGAAGGGCGGCCGCGGGATCAAGAGACCGTGACCGCCCGCCTCATTGACCGGCCTATCCGTCCCCTCTTTCCCAAGGGCTTCCGGCGGGATGTTCAGATCATCGCGACGGTTCTCTCTACCGACCAGGAGAGCGATCCTGATGTGCTAGCCGCGGTGGGAGCCTCTGCGGCCTTGACCATCTCATCCATTCCCTTCCTCGGTCCGATCGGCGCCGTGCGGGTTGGACGGGTGGGGGGGCGGCTGCTCTTGAATCCTACCTACAAGCAGATCGAGGAGTCAGACCTGGACCTGGTTGTCGCCGGGGGCAAGGATGCCGTGATCATGGTCGAGGCGCAGGCAAAGGAGGTTCCAGAGGAAGTCCTCCTCGAAGCCATTGCTACCGGTCAGGACGCTATTGGAGCCATCATCCGGATGCAAGAGGCCCTGGCCGGTTTGGTGGGTCGGCCCAAGATCCCCTTTACCCCGCCTACAGTTGATCCCGCCGTGGTGGAGCGGGTCGGGAAACTGGCCCGCGAACCGATTCGTGGACTGGCAATCATTCATGGAAAAGAGGCCCAACAGGCCAGGCGGGAGCAGATTGCAGAAGAGACGCTGCGGACCTTCGCGAGTGAACCGGTGGAGATTCAGCTTCAGGTGAAGGAACTCCTGGAAAAGATCGAGAAAGAGGAGGTGCGGCGACTGATCCTGGAGGAGGGGCGCCGTGCCGACGGCCGAGGTGCGGAAGAAGTCCGGCCGATCACCTGTGAGGCTGGGGTTCTCCCGCGAACGCACGGGTCTGCGCTCTTTACCCGGGGCGAGACCCAGGCGCTGGTCACGACCACCTTGGGGACATCCGAGGATGTCCAACGTTTGGACAGCATCGCCGGGGAGGGATTCAAACGGTTCACGCTCCATTATAATTTCCCCCCCTTTAGCGTGGGAGAGGTGCGGTTTCTTCGGGCCCCCGGCCGTCGGGAGATCGGTCACGGGGCGTTAGCCGAAAAGGCCCTGCTCACCGTCCTCCCTAGCCCTGAGGAGTTCCCATACACTATTCGAATCGTCTCCGAGATTCTGGAGAGCAACGGCTCTTCCTCCATGGCCTCAGTCTGCGGAGCGACGTTGGCCCTCATGGATGCCGGTGTACCCATCAAGTCGGCCGTGGGGGGAGTGGCCATGGGGTTGGTAATGGAAGAGGGGAGGTGCGCGATCCTCACCGATATTATGGGCCTCGAGGATCATCTCGGGGATATGGACTTTAAGGTGGCCGGAACGAGAAAGGGTATCTCCGCGCTTCAGATGGATATCAAGGTACCGGGGGTAACGGCGGCTCTGATGGCCGAGGCCTTGGAGCGGGCCCGCCATGCACGGATGCAGGTCCTGGATGAGATGGAAAAGACGTTGGCCCAGCCTCGCGCCAGCCTCTCCATCTATGCTCCTCGCTTGATCACCGTGAAGGTCCCGGTCGACAAGATCCGGGAAGTGATCGGCCCTGGAGGGAAGGTCATCCGGAGCATCATTGAGGAGACCGGCTGTAAGATTGATGTCTCGGATGATGGAACAGTCGAGATCGCGTCGACGGATGAAGCGGCGGCGGAGAAGGCACTCGCCATTATCAATCGGATTGTCGAGGTGCCCGAGGTGGGGAAGATTTACAAAGGAAAAGTGAAACGGATCGTCGACTTTGGCGCCTTCGTAGAGATCCTTCCCGGGACCGATGGTCTCCTTCACATCTCCCAGATCGCTGAACATCGGATTCAGCGTGTGCAGGATGTCCTCTCCGAGGGGATTGAGGTGAGCGTCAAGGTCATCGAGATCGACCCTGCAGGCAAGATCCGTCTGAGTCGAAAGGAGGTTCTGAAAGCTCAGGGGGGTGAGTCGGCAGGAGATCGGAAAGAAGAAGGGCCGCCTCGACGCACGGAGTGGGAGTCCCGTGGGCAGCGGGAGATACGGCGAGAACGGGAGGGGAAAGGGTAAGAATGGTTTCCCCTGTCTTTTATCAAAAGCACGTCCTCGATAACGGCCTCGTTATCCTGACGGAGAAGATGCCATCGGTGCGGTCCGTCTCCATCGGCGTCTGGATCCGGGTGGGATCGCGGGAGGAGGAGGGGAAACAGGCAGGGATTTCCCACTTCATCGAACACATGCTCTTCAAGGGGACGGAGAAGCGGAGTGCGGAGGAGATCGCCACGGCCATTGATTCTGTCGGGGGGGTTCTTGACGCCTTCACCAGCCGAGAGTACACCTGTTTCACTGCTAAGGTTCTGGGAGAACATTTGCCCCTGGCCATGGACCTTCTCGCAGACCTCGTCCTCCGCGCCCGCCTCGACCCCAGGGACATCGATAAAGAGCGGGAGGTCATCCTCCAGGAGATCAAGATGGTGGAGGATGCTCCTGATGATCAAATTCATGACCTGTTCACTCAGACTGCATGGGCGGACCATCCCCTGGGTCGCCCCATTCTGGGTTGGCGCGAGACTCTTCGACAGATTGGCCGCGATGAGATCCTAAAGCATATGGGCCGCTTTTACCGACCCGATCGGGTCATCATCTCCGCCGCTGGGGATCTGGACCATCAAGGCGTGGTGGATCTCGTGGTGGCCGCCTTTGGGGGGTGGGATGGCTGCGGGCATCCAGGCCCGAGTGCTCCCCCCGTGTCACGATTCACCACTGTGAATGAAGATCGGGATCTCAGTCAGGTCCACTTGTGCCTGGGTGTGAACGGCCTTGCCTTCCCACACCAAGACCGGTACGCCCTCTCCATTCTGAATACGATCCTGGGGGGTGGGATGAGTTCTCGCCTTTTCCAGGAGATCCGGGAGCAACGAGGCCTGGTCTATTCCATCTACTCCTACACCGTCTCCTACCGCGATGGAGGTCTCCTCGTGGTCTACGCAGGGACCAGCAACGAGCACTACCATGAGGTAGTAGATCTGATCCGGGCCGAGTTCCAGGCGATCCAGGATGCGCCCGTGGCAACCGCGGAGTTTCGGCGCGCCAAGGAGCAGCTCAAGGGGAATCTCCTCCTCGGCCTCGAAGGCACCAGCAGCCGGATGACCCGGCTCGCCAAGATGTACATGTACTTCGACCGGTGCTTCGAGTTGGAAGAGATCATCCAGGGGATCGAGGAGGTGACGCCAGAACGCCTCCAGCAGCTGACGCACTCCCTTTTTGATGGTGGGGGGTGTACCTTGGCTTCCATCGGCCGCATTCCTCAATCCTCTCCACCCGGTTCGGCGACCTGAAGGGTTTCACTCGCAATCCTGTGGATGACGCCGCAGTGGCGATGCTGCCACGCGTGGAAAGGGCCGAGCGATGATTCCTCGGTACAGCCTTCCCCGGATGGCCGCAATCTGGGAGCTAGATTACCGGTTCCAGGTCTGGCTGCGTATTGAGATCCTGGCCTGTGAGGCGTGGGCGCAACTTGGGATGATTCCTGCCCAGGCCCTGAAGGAGATTAAGGCCCACGCTGCATTTGATCTCAAGCGAATCGAGGAAATCGAGCGGGCCGTTCGCCATGAGGTGGTCGCATTTCTCACCGCGGTGGCCGAGCGGGTCGGCGAATCCAGCCGATTCATCCATCTCGGCTTGACCTCTTCCGACGTCATGGACACGGCGCTCGCATTCCAGCTCCAGCAGGCGGCAGCGATTCTGCTCGAGGATCTGGACGCACTCCTCGCAGTCCTCAAGAGGTTGGCTAATAACCACAGGCAGACGGTGATGGTCGGCCGGACCCATGGGGTCCACGCCGAGCCGATGACGTTCGGCCTCAAAGTAGCGCGTTGGTACAGTGAGATGCACCGGAACCGGGATCGGCTTGAGCAAGCTAAGGAGGCGGTGGGCTATGGCAAAGTCTCGGGGTCGGTGGGGACCTACGCGCATTCACCCCCATCTATAGAGGCATACGTGTGTGAGAAGTTGGGGCTGAAACCGGAACCGCTGTCGAGTCAGATCGTCCCGCGGGACCGGCATGCCCAGTTCCTTGGAACGCTTTCCATCATCGGAGCCTCGTTAGACAACATCGCCACCGAGATCCGCCACCTGCAGCGTTCGGAGGTCTCCGAGGCCGCAGAACCGTTCACCGAAGGCCAGAAAGGCTCCTCCTCCATGCCGCACAAGAAGAACCCCGTGACGTGTGAGCAGATCTCGGGACTCAGCCGGGTCCTTCGCGGCAATGCGATTGCTGCCCTGGAAAATGTCACGCTCTGGCACGAGCGAGATATCAGCCACTCCTCGGTGGAACGCATCATTCTTCCCGACTCGACCATTCTGCTCGATTACCTCCTCGTCAAGATGCGGGAGATCCTCGAAGGGCTTCAAGTCTATCCTCAGCACATGGAGCGGAATCTCCAGAAAACGCATGGCCTCCTCTTTTCGCAGCGGGTCCTATTGGCGCTGACGGAAAAAGGCGTGTCGCGTGAGGGTGCGCACAATCTGGTGCAGCGAAATGCCACGAAGGCGTGGGAGACGGAGGAGCATTTTCAGACCCTCTTGGTGAAGGACCCGGAGGTCTTACAACACCTCTCGGCGGATGAGATCGCCGCTTGCTTCGATCTCAAGCCGTACCTGGAGCACGTAGACACGATCTTTGCCCGATTGGGGCTGTAGAGGGGAGCATGGAGCGGCAGGCGAAAATTTATGAAGGTAAGGCCAAGATCCTTTACGAGACGGATGATTCGGATCTCGTGATCCAGTACTTTAAGGACGAGGCGACCGCCTTCAACGCCCAGAAGCGGGGGATCATCGAGCAAAAGGGTGTATACAACAACCGGATTTCTTCGGTTCTCTTCGAGTACCTGAAGCAACAAGGTATCCGGACCCACTTTGTGCGACAGCTCTCCGACCGCGAGATGCTCGTCAAGCGGCTCGAGATCATCAAAATTGAAGTCGTGGTGAGGAATATCGCTGCGGGGTCGCTCTCTAAGCGGTTGGGTCTGGAGGAAGGGAAGTCGCTGCCAGAGCCGGTCGTCGAGTTCTTTTACAAGGAGGATGCCCTGGGCGATCCGATGATGAACGAGGATCATGTTCGGCTGCTCGGCCTGGCCACGCCGCAAGAGGTTCGGGCGATCCGGAAACGGGCCCTCCTGGTGAACGACCACCTCCGCGAATTTCTCTATCGGCGTGATTTGATCCTGGTCGACTTCAAGCTTGAATTTGGTCGCCATCACGGGCAGCTTTTGCTCGGCGACGAGATTACCCCGGACGGGTGCCGGCTTTGGGACAAGGGGACCTTGGAGAAGATGGATAAAGACCGATTCCGCAGGGATCTCGGGAAGGTGGAGGAGGCCTATCAGGAGGTCTATCAGCGGATCTGTGGGGAGAAGGCATAGCGGCGAGGGGAAGGGCCTCCTCGTCGTCATTGTCGCTTTCCTCCGAGGTCGGCCCTCCCCCCGCCGCCCAGGGAAAGGATGGTAAGGTTTACGCTGCCCTGGGGGGCGGTTCGACAAAGGCCTCCTCGTCGTCATCTTTGCCTTCCTCCGAGATCGGTCTTCCCCTCGCCGCCAAGAGGAGAGCGCAATGAGGTTTGCGCGGATCGGGACGGAGCTCCTCGTCGTGGGCGAAACAGTTTAAGTCGGCTTCGCGATCGCGAGGCTCGAGCATCGCGATGAAGATTGATTTTTTGATCGGGTAGCTAAATGGCGCTTGATGCCGAGAGGGTGGATCGTAAACGTTTCGCGATCGGGACTCGTACACCGGAGGCACGGGTTTCACCTTCCTCCGAGGTCGGCCTTCGTTTCGCCGCAGCGTAAAGGTGTTGGTGAAGTAAAATGATTCGTGCGAAGGTGTACGTGACGCTCAAGGGGGGGGTGCTTGATCCCCAGGGCGAGACGGTGAAGGGGGCCCTGGAGGCGCTCGGTTTTTCCGGGGTGAAGGACGTTCGTATTGGGAAGTTTATGGTGATCACCCTCAACGATGTGAGTCGTGAAGAGGCCACGAGCCGTGTGGACGAGATGTGCAAGAAGCTCCTGGCCAATCCGGTGATCGAGGACTATCGTTTTGAGTTGGAGGAAGGTTAGGTGAGATTCGGGATTATTGTCTTTCCTGGGTCCAACTGCGAACTGGATTGCCGGTGGGTGATCCAAAGTGTCCTGGGGCAGGAGGCGGAGCTCATCTGGCATAAGGAGCAAGTGCTCCGCGATTACGATTGCCTCATTCTGCCGGGGGGCTTTGCCCACGGGGATTATCTCCGGACGGGGGCCATTGCGCGATTCTCCCCGATCATGGCGGCAGTAGAGCATCACGCCCGACGTGGGGCTTTGGTACTCGGGATTTGTAACGGATTTCAAATTCTCTGCGAGGTCGGGCTGCTGCCGGGTGTCCTCCTGAGAAATACAAGCCTCAATTTTATCTGTCGTCAGGTTCACATTCGGGTGGAGACGGCAGATACCGCTTTTACGTCGGCCTGCACAGAAGGGCAAGTGCTGCGTATGCCCATCAACCACAATGAGGGGCGCTATTATGCTGACGATGAGACCTTGGCGCGCCTTCGAGACAAGAATCAGGTGATCTTTCGATATGTCACTCCTGCAGGGGAGACCACCAAGGAGGCGAACCCCAATGGATCTCTGGATAATATTGCTGGTGTCTGTAGCGAAGAGAGAAATGTCCTCGGTCTGATGCCACATCCTGAGCGAGCGGCAGAGGAACTTCTCGGTTCCGGAAGTGGTCTCTTCCTGTTCAAGTCGATCCTCAGTACCGATCGAGCGTCCTCTCTTACCTTTCGGTGATCCCATGGCAGAGCCTGCCATTACTGAAGAGATTATCGCAGCACACAATTTGACTCGGCAGGAGTACGACCGGGCCTTGGCAATCCTGGGACGCGAACCCACGCTTACGGAGCTCGGGATCTTCTCGGTCATGTGGTCGGAGCATTGTAGCTATAAGAGCTCCAAGGTGCATCTGCAGACCCTACCCAGCTCTGGACCTCGAATCTTGCAAGGGCCGGGGGAAAACGCCGGGGTCGTCGACTTGGGTGAGGGCCTCGCCGCTGTCTTTAAGATGGAGAGTCATAATCATCCCTCGTATATCGAGCCCTACCAAGGAGCCGCCACGGGGGTGGGTGGAATAATCCGAGACATCTTCACCATGGGGGCCCGTCCGATCGCGCTGTTGGACTCGCTCCGATTCGGTCCCCTGAGCGAAGCCCGGAACCGGTATCTCATGGGTGGGGTGGTCGCGGGGATATCCGGGTACGGCAATGCCGTGGGCGTTCCCACCGTGGGAGGAGAAGTGGGCTTTGCCGAATCTTACAGCCAGAACCCCCTTGTCAATGTCCTCTGCCTGGGAATCGCCCCTGTTGATAAGCTCTTTTTCGGTCGCGCGGGGGGAATCGGCAATCCGGTGATCTATGTCGGAGCCAAGACTGGTCGGGACGGGATCCACGGCGCGACGATGGCCTCGGAGACCTTTGACGAGAAGAGCGAGGAACGCCGCCCCACAGTGCAGGTGGGTGACCCCTTCCGGGAGAAGCTTCTAATCGAGGCCTGCCTGGAACTGATGCAGACCGATGCGCTGGTCGGCATTCAGGACATGGGTGCTGCCGGTCTTACCTGCTCGAGCTGTGAAATGGCGAGCCGTGCGGGGACCGGCGTAGAGATCGACATCCGGCTCGTCCCGCGTCGCGAGGAGGGGATGACCTCTTACGAGGTGATGCTCTCTGAATCCCAAGAGCGGATGCTGCTCGTAGTCCGGCAAGGGGCTGAGGCTACGGTTCGGGAAATCTTTGCCCGGTACGATCTGGATGCGGTGGTTGTCGGCCGGGTGGCTGGTGATGGAAAGATGCGCGTGCGGGATGGGGAACGCGTTGTTGCAGAGATCCCGGTCAGGGGGCTCGTGGATGACGCCCCGGTCTACCGTCGACCGGTGGTTCGGCCCGCTTGGCAGGATGAGGTTCAACGTCTCGACGTCAACACGATTCCGCTCCCGCACGACTACGGAAGAGTGCTCCTGCAATTGATGGCGTCTCCTGCCATCGCCTGTAAGGCCCTGGTCTGGGAGCAATATGACCACATGCTCTTTTTGAACACGGTAGTCGGCCCAGGGGCGGATGCCGTTGTGCTTCGCCTTAAAGGGACCGACAAGGGGATCGCCCTTGCTACGGACGGGAACGGGCGGTATACGTTTCTGGACCCGTTCACCGGAGGGATGATCGCGGTGGCGGAGGCGGCGCGGAACGTGGTGGCGTGCGGTGCAGAACCCGTTGCGATCACGAACTGTCTAAACTTTGGTGATCCGACGCGTCCCGAGATCATGTGGCAATTCGCAGAGGCGGTGCGTGGGATGGCCGTTGCCTGTGGCGCGTTGCAGACGCCGGTCACGGGCGGCAATGTGAGCCTTTACAACGAGACTATGGGAAAGGCCATCTTCCCCACACCGATCGTGGGAATGCTAGGGATCCTCTCTCACATCTCCCATGCGACCACCCCGACCTGGAAGGAGGCTGGGCATGTGGTGGTCCTGCTGGGGGAGACGCGGGAGGAGTTAGGAGGGAGTGAGTATCTGAGGGTCTGTCATGGGCTGGCCCAGGGCCAGCCACCGGTGATGGATTTGGACCTCGAGCGACGAGTCCAGCAATGCTGTCTGGAGGCGATTCGGGCCGGCGTGGCTCGGTCCGCTCATGACTGCTCCGACGGGGGGCTGGCGGTGGCCTTGGCTGAGGCGTGCATCAGCGAGCCCGACAAGCAGATCGGCGTCGACGTCAGTCTTTCAGAGACGGTACGTCCTGATTTCCTCCTCTTTGGTGAGAGCCAATCCAGGATTATCCTCTCTCTTCGGGAGGCCGATCTGGACAAGCTTCAAGCGATTGCCAACCACTGTGGAGTCGTGGTGACACCCTTAGGGCGGACGGGGGGCTCCCGCCTTATCTGTCAGGGACGAACGTTTCAGATAGATCTTCCGTTGGCCGATCTGGATCGCGCTTGGCGGGGCTCCCTTCCTGCCGTCGTTGGCCAAGGGCAAGGCTGAGTGAGGAATCATGAAAACGATCAATATTGGTCTCGTGGGTTTCGGGACGGTGGGATCGGGTGTCGTCAAGCTCCTGAAAGAGCAAGCTCCGCTTCTGGAGCGTCGCGTGGGAGGGCGGCTCCGGCTGAAACGGATCGCCGACATTGACCTGACGAGGGCGCGCGGCGTGGATGTGGACCCGAAGATCCTCACGAAAGATGCTCGAGAAGTCACGGAGGATGCGACCATCGACATCGTCATCGAGCTGATCGGCGGCACGACGGCGGCTCGCGAGGTCAGCCTTGCGGCGTTGAGAAGTGGCAAACACTTGGTCACCGCCAACAAGGCTCTCCTCGCGACCCACGGCCTTGAACTCTTCAGAGCAGCCGCGGAGAAGCGCGTGGATCTGGGATTCGAGGCCAGTGTCTGCGGGGGGATCCCAATTCTCCGAGCGGTCAGGGAGGGTCTGGTGGCCAACCGGATTCAAACCATAAACGGGATTGTGAATGGGACCTGCAACTACATTCTCACGAAGATGACAGAACTGGAGGCTCCATTCGCAGAGGTTCTGACAGAGGCGCAGGCCAAGGGCTACGCCGAGACGGATCCGTCCTTGGATATCGACGGCATCGATGCTGCTCACAAACTCCAGATCCTTGCCTCCATCGCCTACGGCGGCTCCGTGGACTTCAATGCCATACATGTCGAGGGAATTCGAGGAATCGATCCTGCAGATATTCAGTATGCGAAGGAGCTCGGGTACCGGGTCAAGCTGTTGGCCATTGCCAAAGAGGCCGACGGCGAGATCGAGGTAAGGGTCCATCCCACCCTGGTTCCCGAGGACCACCTCCTCGCCTCCGTTGGCGGAGTCTATAACGCAGTCTATATTGTGGGTGACGCCACCGGATCACTCATGTTTTACGGAAGGGGAGCCGGACAGATGCCAACGGCCAGCGCGGTGGTGAGCGACGTCGTTGAGATCGTCCAAAACATTCTTCATCAGCGTCCCTCGAGGCCGTCCCATATCCCACAAATCGTAGGAGAGGGCCTGACGATCAAGGTGATGGATAGGATCCGCACCCGCTACTATCTGCGCGTGATGGCTGTCGACAAGCCTGGCGTCCTCTCGAAAGTCTCGGGGATCCTGGGACATCACGAGATTTCCATTGCCTCGGTGATCCAGAAGGGTCGGCATGCCCGGGAAAGTGTCCCGGTCGTCATGATGACCCATGAGGCGGTCGAAGGAGCGATGCGCAAGGCGCTCGCCGAAATCGATACGGTTGATGTGGTCCGGGGAAAAACTGTGTGCCTCCGAGTCGAAGAAACCTAAGTGGCGGAGAGTTGAGAGTCAAGAGTCAAGAATCAAGAGTGAAGAGGTCATGAACATGATAGATCTGTCTACTTTTCCCCTCTCAACTCTCAACGCTGAACGGATTTTTTTATGGTATGGCGTGGGGTGATACATCAATATCGGGATTTTTTACCGGTGACGGAGATGACACCGGTGATCACTCTTCTCGAGGGGAATACGCCGTTGATTCGCGCGGACCGACTCAGGGATGTCCTCGGTGCCCGGATTGAGCTCTTTCTGAAGTATGAAGGAGCCAACCCCTCGGGCTCCTTCAAAGACCGGGGGATGACAGTTGCCGTTAGCAAGGCGATGGAAGAGGGGGCAAACGCGGTTATTTGTGCTTCCACCGGAAACACCTCCGCTTCAGCTGCTGCGTATGCCGCCCGTGCTGGGTGCCGTGCTATCGTCGTGGTTCCCAAAGGCAAAATCGCCTTGGGCAAGCTGTCGCAGGCCATTATGCACGGGGCGATGCTCGTCCAGCTTGAGGGTAACTTCGACATCGCCTTCGAGATCGTGAAGGGAGTGTCAGAGAAGTTTCCGGTCGCCTTGGTCAATTCCATTAATCCGTTCCGCATAGAGGGGCAAAAGACGGCTGCCTTTGAGGTGTGTGACCAGCTCGGAGGCCCCCCTGACTTTCTGTTTATCCCGGTCGGAAATGCCGGAAACATCAGCGCATACTGGAAGGGCTTCCGGGAGTACCAAGGGGCAGGGCGGCTGGGGAGCGTTCCCCGCATGATCGGCTGGCAGGCCGAGGGGGCGGCCCCCTTGGTCCTCGGTCAGGTGGTGGAGCACCCGGAGACGGTAGCCTCGGCCATCCGGATTGGGAACCCGGCCAGTTGGAAGATGGCTCTGGCGGCGATTGAGGAGTCCCACGGAAACATCGGAGTAGTGTCAGATACCGAAATCCTCAGCGCCTACCGGGAGGTGGCTCAGCAGGAGGGCGTCTATTGTGAGCCGGCCTCGGCAGCCGCGGTGGCAGGTCTCATCAAATACTGTCGGGAAGGGAAGATCCCCCGTGGCGCCCGAGTTGTCTGCGTCCTCACCGGACATGGATTAAAGGATCCGGAGACGGCCCTAACGCTTGCTCCATCGCTGAGGTCTGTGGAGCCGAATGTCGAGGCGGTCGTCCTGGCTATGGGCCTGAGCTGATGGATCTGGAGGAGCGGTGGGCACCTATCGCATTGCGGTCCTGCCAGGGGATGGCATCGGCCCGGAAGTGGTCACCGAGGGGCTCAAGGTCCTGGAGGGGTTAGAACGAGCTGTACGCGATCTTCGTTTTGAGTGCCGGGAGTACCCGGCGGGTGCCGCCTGTTATCTGGCTCAGAAGGAGGCCCTCCCGCCAGAAACCGTAGAGGGCTGTCGCCAGGCAGATGCCGTCTTTCTCGGGGCTATGGGGGATCCGAAGATTCGGATGCCCGATGGAACCGAGGTTACCCCCCAGATCACCCTCCGGTTTCTCCTTGACCTCTATGCAGGGATGCGCCCCATCAAGATGTACCCCAATGTCGGCAGTCCGCTCCGCCATCAGGATCCAGATTCCATCGACCTGGTCCTCGTCCGGGAAAATGTCGAGGGCCTCTTCGCCTCGATGCATAGCGGCCTGGTCGTGGGGGACCAGGTGGCCACGGATACCCTCGTCATTACGCGCCGCGGGACGGAGCGGGTGATTCGGTTTGCTTTCGAGCTGTGCCGAGAACGCAAAGGGGGTCCGTCCACTGGAACGCGGCTCGTCACTTGTGCGGATAAGGCGAATGTCTTTCGTTCCTACGCCTTCTTCCGGAAAATCTTTGATGAGATCGCCACCGAGTTTTCCGAGATCCAGACCAACCATTTCTACATTGATGCCATGGCCCTGTATCTGATTCAACGACCGGGAGATTTTGATGTCATCGTGGCTGAGAATCTCTTTGGGGATATCCTCTCGGACCTGGGAGCCGGCCTGGTGGGGGGAATGGGCATGGCCCCCTCGGCCGACATCGGCGATCGACATGCTGTCTTTCAACCGGCGCACGGCAGCGCCCCGGACATTGCCGGCCAAGGGATTGCAAACCCGCTGGCTTCGATCCTATCGGCTGGCCTGATGCTTCGGTGGCTCGGCCGAAAGCATCAGGATCCGGAAGCTACCAAGGCCGCTCAACTTCTTGATTTTGCCGTTTACCAGGTGTTGGCTGAGGGGCAGGTGAGGACGAGGGATCTCGGAGGCGTGGCTTCCACGGCCCAGGTGGGAGATGTCGTGACCGACCATCTCCGGTGAGATCCGAGTTCCCTTAGAAGGTCAAAAGCCGCAGATGGGCCTGAAAACCGAGAAAGGGCTTGACTCTGGTTGGGGGCAACGGTATCTTATAAGTCGCCTGGTTTTCAGGCCGTTTTCATCTTTGGGGTGTCTCTACCGAGCGGGAATAGCTCAGGGGTAGAGCATCGCCTTGCCAAGGCGAGGGTCGCGGGTTCAAATCCCGTTTCCCGCTCCATCAATAGTGGGCGGCGTAGCCAAGTGGCTAAGGCAGAGGTCTGCAAAACCTTTATTCCCGGGTTCGAGTCCCGGCGCCGCCTCCAAAGATCGTTCATGGTTCATAAAGAATGGTTCACCGTATAGTTCAGGGTTGATGGTTGATGGTAAGGTGCGACAATCTGGGCCCTATGCTTGTCATGAACTGTGAACCATGAACCAGTTATAATCGGACCCCCTTTGGCGGTGTAAGGCCGGGGTGGCGGAATGGCAGACGCAAGGGACTTAAAATCCCTCGGGCCTGAGGTCCGTGCGGGTTCGAGTCCCGCCCTCGGCACCATCGGTTCTCTGTGGAGGGTTCACCGGTAACCCGGAGGATAAAGGCTGGGGAGGTGCCACAACCAGTTGTCGGAGCACCGCATTGAGTTATCGGTGAACCGCGGAAGGCACGTAGCTCAGGGGGAGAGCGCTTGCTTGACACGCAAGAGGTCGGCGGTTCAAAACCGCCCGTGCCTACCATCCTCGCTTTTATCCTTCGTCGATAATCGAAGAGGTATCACGGAGGACTCCGTGGTACCTTTTTTCTTGTGCAATGGGTAAAGACGGGCACGTCGAAGTGATCCTCCCAGATGGGAGGACGAAGCAACTTGAGGTGGGTCGCCCGCTTTCGGACGTGTTCCACCAGATCGGATCAGACTGGGAGAAGCGGGTGGTAGCTGCCCGCCTGGACGGAAAACCTGTAGGGCTCATTACAGTACCACCCTCCGGGGCGAGGGTGGAGTTACTGTCGACAGACACGCCTGATGGCGTGTACATTCTGCGCCATAGCACCGCGCATCTTATGGCTGCCGCCGTTCAACAGCTCTATCCCGACGCGAAGTTCGCCATCGGGCCCCCGGTGGAGAACGGCTTTTATTACGATATCGACCTGGGTAAGCCTCTGCCAGCCGAGGAGCTTCCAGCGATCGAAGCGAAGATGCGAGAGCTTCAGGCAGCGCACCTCCCCTTCGAGCCGGTGGTCATGCCGTTGGACGAGGCCCTCCGTCTGATGGAAGAGCGGAGGCAAACCTATAAGGTGGAGATTTTGGAGACGATCCGACGCTACGGCAGCTCGAGGCCGGATGCCGTGGAAGAGCTTCGGGACGAGGCCGAGGCCAGCGGGACGGTGAGCTTGTACCAGACCGGCTCTTTCCTGGACCTGTGCAAGGGGCCCCACGTTCCCGATACCTCGTTCCTGCGCGCGTTCAAATTGACCCACATCGCGGGGGCGTACTGGCGAGGGGATGAACGGAATCCCATGCTGACAAGGATCTATGGCGCTGCGTTTCCCAGCGAGGAGGCGCTCGAGCAGCACCTGTATCGCTTGGAGGAGGCGCGGCGTCGGGATCACCGGCGACTGGGCCGGGAGCTCGAGCTGTTCAGCATCGAGGAAGAAATTGGTCCGGGCCTGGTTCTGTGGCATCCCAAGGGTGCGCAGATCCGCGACGTGATCGAGGCCTTCTGGCGGGACGAACACCGCCGCCGGGGCTATCAGCTCGTGTACACCCCCCATGTGGCGCGGGCTCATCTGTGGGACGTGAGCGGACATCTCAGCTGGTATCGTGACAATATGTTTTCGGGGGTAGAGGTCGAGGGGCAGGAATATCTGGTCAAACCGATGAATTGCCCCTTTCACATTTTGATCTATCGCTCCCAGACGCGAAGCTACCGCGATCTGCCCCTGCGGCTCGGCGAATTGGGGACTGTCTACCGCTACGAGCGATCGGGAGTCCTCCACGGGCTGCTCAGGGTTCGCGGTTTCACCCAGGATGACGCCCACATCTTCTGCCGGCCGGAACAACTCGAGAGTGAGGTGGCCGACGTGTTGGAGCTGGCCCTTGCCATGCTTCGGGCGTTCGGATTCACCGAGTACCAGCTGGTCCTCTCGGTGAGCGATCCGGACCAGATGAGCAAGTATGCTGGAAGCCAGGACGATTGGCAGCGGGCGGAGTCGGCCCTCGAGAGGGTCCTGGAGAAGAGTGGGATGATCTTTGATCGGGTCAAGGGGGAGGCCGCTTTTTACGGTCCCAAGATCGATGTGTCGCTTGTCGATGTGCTCGGACGTCAGTGGCAATGCGCAACGATCCAGGTCGATTTTAACATGCCGGAGAGGTTCGATCTGGGTTACATTGGGGAGGACGGGAGATCCCATCGACCATTGATGGTCCATCGGGCCCTCCTGGGCTCTCTGGAGCGATTCTTTGGCGTCTTGATCGAGCATCATGGAGGGGCCTTCCCGCTCTGGTTGGCTCCGGTTCAGGTCGCGGTGCTACCGCTCACCGAGCGGCATGAGCCCTATGCAAAGGAGGTGGCAAGACGGCTGGCGGCGGCCGGTGTGAGAGTCACCCTCGATGATCGGAACGAGAAAGTGGGGTATCGAATTCGCCAGGCGGAGGTAACCAAGGTTCCTTACATCGTGGTGGTGGGGGACCGAGAGGTGGAAGCGGGCCAGGTTTCTGTGCGGGAGCGAGGTCGCCGTGAACGGGGGGCTATGTCGCTTGAGGCATTGCTCGCTGAGCTTGGAAAGGCACTCCATCCCCCTGTAACCGGACCCGCGTCGTAAGGAGGTGAGGCAGGATCGAAAAGGGCCTGCGAGTTAACGAGCGGATCCGGATCCGCGAGATCCGGGTGATCGACCCTGATGGGGTTCAGCTTGGTATCATGTCGCCGGAGGAGGCGCTAGAGAAAGCCCGGGGTCTAGGACTCGATCTGGTGGAGGTTGCTCCTACGGCAAAGCCGCCCGTCTGCCGGATTATGGACTATGGCAAGTATCGGTACGAGCAGTCGAAGAAGGCGAGGGAAGCCAAAAAGAAACAGACGGTCATTCAGCTCAAGGAGATCAAACTTCGGCCCAAGACCGACGAGCACGACTTTCAGTTCAAGGCGCGTCACGTTGACCGGTTCCTCCGGTCCGGCAACAAGGCCAAGATCACCATGATGTTCCGGGGCCGGGAAATGGTGCACACCGAGTTAGGGAGACGGCTGTTGGACCGTCTAGCCGATGTCCTGAAGGACGTGGGGCAGGTGGAGCAGTCCCCAAAACTCGAAGGGCGTAACATGACCATGGTGCTCGCCCCGAGACCGGACCTGAAGGTAGGAGAAGGAAAAGGCGTTCAAGAGGCGATGAAGGAATAGACGATGCCAAAGCTCAAGACCCACCGTGGGGCAGCAAAGCGGTTCAAGGTAACCGGGAGCGGAAAGGTCCGGCGGCGGAAGGCCTTTAAGAGCCACCTGCTGACCGGGAAGGGGGCAGATCGGCGCCGGCGACTCCGCAAAGGGGATCTGATCCACTCGACCAATTTCAAACGGGTCCGCCAGCTGGTCCCTTATCTGTGAGGGGGGGACCGGCGGCGGCTGGAAAAGAGGAACCCAAGGCATGGCGAGGGTCAAGGGAGGATACGTAACCCGGCGTCGGCGCAACCGAGTGCTGAAACAGGCTGAAGGATTCTGGGGAAAGCGAAAATCCAGCTTTCGTGTTGCCCAGGAGGCGGTGGACCGCTCCCTGCGGTATGCCTACCGAGATCGCCGAACACGAAAGCGTGAGTTCCGGAGCCTCTGGGTCACCCGCATTAGCGCTGCGGCCCGCTCAAACGGTCTCTCGTACAGTCAATTGATGGGAGGACTCAGGAAGGGCGGGGTGGTCCTCGATCGAAAGGCGCTTGCCGAGTTGGCGGTGACCGATGCGGCCGCCTTCAGCCGCTTGGCGGCCGTGGCCAAGGGGGCATTAGGCGGCTAAAGTAAACGCACAAAGTGCGTTTACTTTGGAGCAATGGAGCAGTGGAACAATAGAGTGATCCTGGAGGGGAAATGCTCCATTGCGGTCTAGTGTTCTATTGTTCGATTGTCACAAAATAAGATGTGTTTGTATTAGTACCGTTCCAGCCATTTGTGCCAACTTTCTCGCTGCGCTCGCTGACGATCGTTGGAAGAATGCGGGCAACTCAAGTTCGGCTTGCAAGAGTTGGAACGGCACAAGGCAGCAGCCGGGAGATATGTGCAGAGCCCCGATCGCCATCGGGGCTTTGTCTTATCCGGAGGGGCGATGGAAGAGACTGGACCCATCGAGAAACGGCTTCAGGCACTCGCGGCCTGGGCTCTGTCGGCGGTCGAGGGGGCTGAGGACCCTGAGGCACTGGAACGGATCCGGATTCGGGTCATGGGACGAAAGGGTGAGCTGACTGAGATTCTGCGAGGTCTCAGCGCATTGCCACCTGAGATTCGGCGGGAAGTCGGTCAGCAGGCCAACGCGCTGAAGGCCAAGATCCATGCGGCACTCGAGGGACGGGAACAGGTGTTGCGCGTAGCCGTCCACGGAGGGCTGGCGGTCCGAGATGCGATCGACATTACCTTGCCGGGTCGACCAGTTCGGCGAGGAAGCCTCCATCCCCTCATTGCCACCCTCTACGAGATCGTCGAGATCTTCCAGCACCTCGGCTTCTCGGTGGCAGAAGGACCTGAAGTGGAGCTCGATTATTATAATTTTGAGGCCTTGAATATCCCGAAGGACCATCCGGCGAGAGACATGCAGGATACCTTCTATGTGACCGATGAGGTCCTGCTTCGGACCCACACCTCTCCCGTGCAGATCCGTGTCATGGAGGCGCAACCGCCTCCGGTCCGGATCGTGGCGCCCGGACGGGTCTACCGCCGGGACGCCGATCCAACCCACTCCCCCATGTTCCATCAAGTCGAGGGGCTTCTCGTGGAGTACGGGGTGAGCTTTGCCGACCTCAAGGGGACCCTGCAGGCCTTTGTGGATCAGTTCTTTGGGGCCGGGACCCGCCTCCGTTTCCGGCCGAGTTTTTTCCCATTCACCGAACCGAGCGCCGAGGTGGACATCGCGTGCGTGATGTGTAAGGGCACCGGTTGTCGCGTCTGTAAGGGGACCGGCTTTCTGGAAATCCTGGGCTGCGGGATGGTGGATCCAGAGGTCTTCCGCATGGTGGGCTACGATCCGGAGATCACCGGCTTCGCCTTCGGCATGGGCGTGGAGCGGATCGCCATGCTTCGGTACGGGATCGATGATATTCGCCTCTTTTTCGAAAACGACCTGCGCTTCCTCCAACAATTCCCCGCCCTGTAGCAGTTCAGAGTTGAGAGTCTAGAGTCGAGAGTTGAAGCCGAGGCGATTTCGAATTGCGAATTTCGAATTTGAAAGAATCGCGGTTTAAATCCCAAATCCGAAATTCCGCTGTTGTCGGTCAACGGTCATCGAACTATGGATCCTCAACCATGAACCAACGCGATGATGCGGGCTCGCGTTGACCGTCGGTGGCGGGGCCGCGAACCGGTCGCGCTGATTACCGGCGCGGGGCGTGGCATCGGGCGCGCGACGGCGGAGGCCTTCGGGGCTCTGGGCTATCGGGTCGTCGTGGCAGAGATCGCTTCCGCCCTCGGGCGGCGGTCGGAGCGGGCACTCGTGAGAAAAGGGGCCACGGCCCTCTTCCTCCAGACCGATGTGGCCGACCCCGTCTCCGTCGGTCGGACGGTGCGACAGGTGCTTCGTCGGTTCGGACGGATCGATTGCCTCGTGAACAATGCGGGGGTGCTGAAGGTCACCCGGCTTACCAACTTGTCGCTCCGCGATCTCGACCGGATGCTGGCGGTAAACCTTCGCGGGCCGCTCCTCTTCACTCGGGCCGTGCTTCCCACCATGCGCCGTCAGCGATCGGGATCGGTGATCAACGTGGCCTCGCAACTCGGAAAGGTCGGCGAGGCGGAGTACGTTACCTACTGTGCGAGCAAGTTCGGCGTTGTCGGGCTTACCGAGGCGCTGGCCGAAGAGTTGGCCGGCACCGGGGTGCGGGTCTGGGCGGTGTGCCCGGGCTTGGTCGACACGCCCATGGCCCGGCAAGGGGTGGGCGTTTCCTCTCACGAGCGTGAGGAACTTATCAGACCTGAGACCGTAGCTCATGTGATCGTGAGTCTCGCCACGGGACGGAGGAGCAAGCGGAGCGGGGCGGCGGTAGATGTCCGTTGAAGGATCGTTCACGGTTCACAGTTCACGGTTCACAAGAAAACAAACGATGGGGGAGGGGTCTCACGGTGAAGGCCGGTCTGTGAACCGTGAACTGCCAACTGTGAACCCGTCCTGGGGCGTGCGGCTATGAACCGTGAACCGTCAACCGTGAACCAGTCGGATGGCGCTACGCGCGTCGCCCAGTGGATGGCCGAGCGGGGCATCGCCGGGGAGCTGATCCGTCCAGGTGAGCCGACTCCAACGGTCGAGACGGCTGCGGTCGCCCTCGGGGTAAGGCCCGAGCAAGTAGTAAAATCCCTCCTCTTTCTAGTCGACGGGGAACCCTATCTGGTGATCGTGCGGGGCACCGCCCGGGTGAACACAAAAAAGCTTCTCAATGGAGTCGGGGGGAAGAAGGCCCGCATCGCGACCCGTGAGGAGGTCGAGGATATGACCGGGTTTCCTGTGGGCGGGACACCTCCGTTCGGCCATCGACGACCGCTGCCGGTCCTCATCGATCCGGGAGTTCTTGGGATGGACGAGATCTATGCCGGTGGGGGAAGTACCGACGTCATGCTACGCCTCCGGGCTGCCGACATCCTCCACGCCACCAGCGGCCGCATTCTCGACCTGACCTAAGATGTCCGTTTTGCCACCCTGCTCATTCCTGACCCCTGCTCCGGTCGGCGGCACCCCGCCCTTCGGCCACCGGCAGTTCGTGCGAGTCCCTCTTTTCTAGTGCGCTTCAAGTGTTTCTCGCCAAGCACAGAGGTGTGCGCTGTGAAGTGGAGGCCAGCTGGGTTTCTCGTCCGTACTCGAGACAATATAAAATTGCGAATGTCTGACCCTAAAACTGCCCAAGACTGCAATTAACTTGTACTAAGAGGGGAGCCATTTTCTGTCAATCACCCTTTGTAGAAGGAGAGTTGAACCTCCAGGCCACGATTCAGTCGGGCGGCGTTCCTTCGAGAAGGGTGACGGGTTCGGTGGGGGAGGTATGGGAGAAAAGGTCGAGGGTCTGAAGTAGCGTGCTTCGCGGATGTGATAAAGATCGAGAGCCCTAATTCTTGCCGGTTCCTTTCTGAATGATATCGATCGCTTCCTGCAACGTTTCTCTCAAGTCAAAAACCTCCAAGCCGTATTTTTGCTTCAGCGTTTTCTCGCGAGAAGCGTCGTTCAGCTCTTTCTCCAGCTTGGTTTTGTAGTCGCTTGAATCCTCAAATGCCTTCCTGAGGGTCGGGATGATCGACGGTTCACCGGTTTGTCCGAGCGCATATATCGCGCAGGCCCTCACGGCGAAATTGTCATCGTTCAGCCTCTCGCCCAAGATCTCTTTTGAACCGGTGTCCTTGATATTACCGAGATGCAACACTGCTTCCTGGCGGATCTTGGGGTCTTGATCGGTGGCCATGTCGCGGAGCTTCAGAAGACCCTTTTCCTGACCAAGGATGGCCAATGCCCTGGCCGTCAAGACGACGGTGAGCTTTTCGCGTTCCCTCAAGAGATCCCCTAGTCGCTCCCCGATGTTCTGAGCATCTCCTCTTTTGCCTATTGCTACCATGGAATTGGAGGCTTCCCATCTGACAAGGAAATGCTCATTGGTCCTGCTCAGAAGCTGAATCAACACAGGGATGGTAATTTCATCGTTCTTGACTAACCCTAGGGCATGGGCGACGGCTATTCTTACCTCCGCAGCGGGGTCCTTCTTGTAGCCAGCGATGAAATATGCGTACCGTGGATGACCTACCTTACCGATAGTCGTTATGAGCTGAGCCTTCCATTTGCCTTCCGATACAATATCGGCCATGGGCTTCAAATGAGAAAAATCAGCCAACTGGTCAACTGCCCATAACACATCACTCCCGGAAAAAGGGTCATGCTTCCTGTCGATAAGTTCATCGCCCGGCGTGAGAACGAGAAAGCAGCCTCCACATTCAACACACCCGTGCTCGATGTTTTTTCCACTTCTGACGAGTTCCAGCAGGGGTAAGACTGCCTCTTTGGCCCTCAACTCCACGAGAGAGCGGGCGATGGTTTGCCGTATATCACCTGAGCAGTGCCGCCATTCATACTTGAGAGCCTCGATCAAGGCGGGCACTATCTCTGCCTTATATTGGGGAAATTTCGAGAGATTCTTCGCGGCGTCCCATGCATGCCTGTAGTCCGCCCCACGCAAATCTTCTAGAAGCTTTTTCACGCCGGTCATATCTTCCGCGCGAGCCATGGTGGTAAACGCCAGAAGAATCGCGAGATACACTATGCGTTGTGCCGTTCGTCCCATTGTGTGTACTCCAGGCCTCCTCTTGCTTGCCCGCCATCAGTGGCGACCGGCTACAGCCGAGGCGTGTCGCCTATCGCCCCGGCAGGGAAACCGTCCCCGGCTGGGACGGTTGTCCCGCGTTCCAGGCTCTTCAGGATTACGCGGGTGGATTCGATGTGGTGGGTGCGGAGGAAGCGGTCGAGGGGACCAACTGGTTCAGGCGGTCGCGAAATAGGATAAGTGATGGTCGTCATGCCATCCGAGTCCGTACGCGTCGAGAGTGTTCGGGTGTGGTGGGTTGCCGTATCTCGGGCTGCCACGGTCACGGTCGATTCTCAGCGGTGGTCTGGCAAATCTGGTGGATGTCGGTCCACTTATAGCCTGGGAGAAGTTTAACGGGCTGCCCTTCCACCTGTGCCGCCAGCGATTTCAGGCGCCTGATACGGTCCGCGGTGCTCGGATGCGTCGACACATATTTCAGGAATTCCGGCACCTCCATGCCTTCTTGCTGCAGTGTCTCGAAAAAGGTGATCATTCCGCTGACTTCGATCCCCGCTGCAGCGAGCATTCGCATTCCCTCTGCGTCCGCCTCCTCCTCATGATGGCGGCCATATCGCAGTACGCCAAGGACGCGTGCACCCTCCAACCCAAAGGCTGCCGGATCCCCCCCTCCTCCGGTGAGGGCGGCGAAGAGAAGCCCGGTCGATGCGTGCTGAATCACCATGCGAGTGGCATGGCGCTTCACAATGTGCTGCAGCTCGTGGGCGAGAACGCCGGCCAGCTCTTCGGCGGTTCGGGTTCGCTCGAGTAACCCCCGGAACACGACGATGAATCCCCCGGGAGCTGCAAAGGCATTCACGGTGGGGTTGTCGACCACCATCACGCGAAAGGTGTATGGGGAGTCTAGGAGCGTGCTCGTGAGAATGGTCATGATCTCCTCGATGGGACGCATCCGAACCGGATCTGTACATTGCGCCGAGGGCGGGGCCATTTGGTCGACCACGGACTGCCCCAGTTGCTCTTCCCACGAGACCGGAACACGGGTCGCGATCAGGCCAGCCATGGCCGGGATACCCCAAAAGTAGAGGACCGACGTGATCCCGATGACCGCGAAGGCGGCGACGATAGTCAGTTTGGCCCGCATCCGGCGAGAGGCGGGGTTGTGGAACCGACCCGCCAACTCCGGAGCGACCCGTTGCAGTTCGGCCAGGAATGCCGGATTTGAAACCAGGAGCACCTCCGGAATGTCGCCCCCTTTCTCCAGACGTACCTCTTCCCCCGCATAGAAGCCCTGGGTCTGGCGAATCTCTCGATACGGCCACCAGAGCCTCGCGCCGTTCTCAACACTGGCCTCGAGCCCGCTACGCATCAGGCGGATAGCTGCCCGCCAGCGCACGGCGGTCCGGCCGTCCAAATAGTATCCTTCCCAGTCGGTCTTCATCAGCGTCGGTTGATTTCCCTTCTGGCACTGGAGCCTGTCAGGCCGCAAGCCATGGTCCTGGCGAGGAGGAGCGTACCTTGAGAAAGGAGAACACAGAAGGCCGGGTCAGGTCTACCCAAAGTCGAAGCCTGTGTCGAGATCCAGGAAGCTGGCGAGCCCTTCACCGGTAGGCGAGGCAAATTGGGCTTGCTGCGCGATCTGTGTCATATCCGGGGCACCCTCGAGGGTCAAGTACCGGAAGGTAAATTGGATGTTCCGGACGACCACCCACGGCCAAGCGAGGCCCAAGGTCAGTATGAGTAAGAGAAAGTTCCCCAATGTCAACGTGAGCAGGGCGCCGCCCGTGACGGTGGAGCGAAACCGGGCATTGCCAATGCTGGTGTTTTCCCAGAAGTAGCGGTGCTTCTTGGCCTGGAACCAGAAATAGTAAAGACCCAGGGTCGGTAAGGAGAGGAGCACCGCCAGCAAATACGGACCAAAGAGATCCCGCCCCTCCCCGTCGAAATGAAATTTCTCGTTTCCGAAGTAGGAGTGGGACGTCATGAAGCCGAATTTCTGGGTTTCAAAGTACGGGTAGTATAGTCCGAAAGTTATTCCGCTCAGGAAGGACCCCTTGATGAAGAGCTTGACGAAGTCTTTGGCCGAACCCCGGAACGAGAAGCGAATGCCCCGCCACGAGGTTCGGCTCAGGCGATAGCGCCGCGCCCCCACCATGGCGAGTGGGATGGCCACAAAGGCCAAGCCGTACGCGATGAAGAATCCCACACCCTTGGCGGCCTCGCTCGCGCCGGTGAGCTCCGGTAGGATCACGAGTCCAAAGAGGGGAATAGCGAAAATCACCACGGCCTTCAGAAATCCGATGAGCAGTTCTTTGCCCGTCCCGTGGTAGGCGAACCGGTCACCTCCAAACTCGGTTTGACTCAGGATGTAGCTTCGGACCTTCACCTTCCCCCAGAAATGGTAGATTCCCAGCGTGAGGAGCGTCAGAAGCATGTTGACGATCTTGATCCCAAAGAGCGATCCCCCCTTACCGTGGAAGATGAGGAAGTTGATCGGAAGTGTCTCGGGTCCGGAATATAAGCCGTCGTCGGAGGGACCATATGGGGGACTTTCCTGTACCATAAATGGGGATGGCTCCTGAAATCGGGGTGGCTCCTGGGTCGCGTATGGGGGTCCCTCCGGTGCCATAAATGGGGGTGGCTCCTCGGTCCGGTAGATGGGGCCCCCTGGTCTCGGGGAGGGAGAGATCGGCCGCCCGACGGACGCCTGGGCGGGAGTGTGCCGCGGCACGGGCCCGTCCAGTGCCGAGTTACAAGATTTGCACGTCGGCCGGGCCATCTGCATCAATCCGCACTTTGGACACTTAACGCCGATCATGTGTGGTTGCCTCCCTGTCCCACATCCCTTTTCCCTCGGACCCTCGCGGATCTCTGCCGTCTGGCAGGTCCCGTGCAAGAATCGGTCCAGAGCCCCCACTCAAAATTCCCCGAATTCCTTGACACAAGGAAAGGGCGCCGTTTAACAGCTTGACACATGAACTTCGCCCATGCAATTTTCTGCTCAGGAGGTGAGGACATCCGATGAAGGTGAGCTTCAATTGGTTGCAGGAACTCGTGGAGATTGCCCAGAGCCCTATGGAGCTTGCCCAGCACCTCACCATGACTGGCCTTGAGGTGGAGGGGATCGAGGAAGTCCGGCCTGCCTTCAAGAAGGTGGTTGTCGGGCGCATCAGGGCCGTCCATCCCCATCCTCGGGAGGAGGGGCTGAGCCTTTGTCAGGTCGATGTGGGAGGATCGGCGGTCCCGATCGTCTGTGGTGCCCAAAATCTGTTCATCGGTGCTGCGGTGCCCGTGGCCCTGCCAGGCGCCCACCTGCCGGATGGACGGCAGATCGAAGAGGGGCTGATTCGAGGGGAGCGCTCCATGGGAATGCTCTGCTCTGAAAAAGAGTTAGGGCTTGGGGAAGATTCCACTGGAATTCTCATTCTCGATGAGGAGGCGACCCCGGGGGTTGATCTCACGCAGGCCTTGGGACTGCACGATCACCTCTTCCTGATGGCTATCACCCCCAACCGGGGGGACTGTCTTTCGCATTGGGGGATTGCGCGGGAGGTAGCCGCGGTATCGGGGGGGGACCTGTACCTCAAGGTGGCGAGGCCCCGGGAGGGTGGACTGCCGATCCGGGATCTCACCTCAGTGACCGTGGATGCAACGGACCTCTGCCCTCGATACGCCGCCCGCGTGGTCCAAGGGGTGAGTATCGGTCCCTCCCCCTTTTGGTTGAGACGGCGACTCACGCTGTCAGGACTCCGCCCCATCAACAATGTCGTGGATGCCACAAACTACGTCCTCTTGGAGATGGGCCAGCCCCTTCATGCTTTTGACCACGGGAAGCTTGAAGAGGGGCGGATTGTGGTGCGAAGGGCGGCGACAGGCGAGTATATGGTGACCCTGGATAGTCTGGAGCGCCCCCTGGATCCTGGGATGCTGGTGATAGCCGATGCGGTGAGGCCGGTCGCCATCGCCGGGGTGATGGGAGGTGCCGCGACAGAGGTTACACACGGTACCCGGAACCTCCTTTTGGAGAGTGCACTGTTTCAGCCGTTAAGCATCCGTAGAACCGCCAGGGCCTTGGGCCTCAGTACCGAGTCTTCTTATCGGTTCGAGCGGGGGGTTGATCCGGAGGGGATTGTCCGTGCGCTGGACCGGGTGGCCCGGCTCATCGTGGAGCTCGCCGGGGGACAGGTGGCCCGGGGCGTCATCGACCTCCAGGTGAAACGACCGAGGCCTGCGCCTCTCTTAGTTCGAGTCGATCGAGTCCGGCAAATCTTGGGTACCTCCGTCCGTGAGGCGGAAATAAGTCGGCTGCTGAAGCGGGTCCAGTGCCGGGTAAGACGACGTGGACCAAAAGTCCTCGCGGTCTTGGCTCCGACCCACCGACTCGATCTCTGCCGCGAGATCGACATGATCGAAGAAGTGGCCCGTTTGAAAGGCATTGATCAGCTTCCAACGACTTTGCCTGCGGGCCAAATCCAACTAGGGGAGGTGACCCCATTCTCGGGCATCGAACGACAGATTCGGCGACTCCTCAGTGCCTGGGGCTTCCAAGAGACGGTCAATTTTGGCTTTACACGTGAAGAGGTTTTTGATAAATTGTGCTTGCCTACAGGGGACTTCCGGCGCCATCTGGTGCGTATTCGAAATCCCCTGGGAGGTGACGCAGTCTTACGGAGTCTCATTCTCCCCTCTCTTGTTGAAAACCTCGTTTTGAACGAGAGCCGGGGGAGTCGAGACGTACAGATCTTTGAAATCGCTCGGATCTTTCGATCCCGACCCGGGACGGCCGGAAACGTTGAAGGGCGGGCAGTCGGGATCCTTGCCGGTGGGGATCGGTTCCCCGCCTGGTGGGACGCACAAGGTGGAGGCGTTGACTTCTACGATCTGAAGGGGGTCCTAAAGGCTCTTGAGAGGCTCGTTGGGTTCTCCATTGCTCTTAGGGCGGGGACGGACATTCCGTATCTGCATCCTGGCCGGCAGGCAGAGATTGTCCTCGGGGACGAGGTGTTAGGGTGGATCGGTGAGCTCCATCCAGAGGTGGTCCGGACCTTCGATCTCAAAACAGGTGGCGTAGCCATGGAGATTGATCTGGACCTCCTCGACCGGCATCGGAGACCTCCCGAGAGATATAGGCCCTTGCCCAGGTATCCTGCAGTCTTTCGGGACATGGCAGTGGTTGTCTCGGAAAGAACGCCGGCCGCAGACGTAGAGGCAGCCATCTTTCGGACGGGGGGGGCGCTCGTGGAGGCGGTGGACATCTTCGATGTGTACCGGGGAAAGCCAGTTCCTGAGGGGAAAAAGAGCTTAGCCTTTTCGATCCAGTACCGTTCGGCGGACCGGACCCTCACTGATGAGGAAGTGGCGGCGATTCACGGGAGGATCCTGGAGACCTTAGAGAGAGATCTAGGGGGTGTCTTGCGATGATTCTCGACCGGCTTCAGGACCTAGAAGGGAAGGTCCGGGAAGTAGTGTCTTTGCTCCGGCAGTGTGAATCGGAAAAGAAAGCCCTCGAGAGTCGTGTAGAAACCATGGAAGAGGAGCTCAAGCGGGCGCAGACCGAAAAGACGACTTTAAAAAAGACCATAGAGCGCCTCGAGACCGAGCGCCAAGAGATCCGAGGTCGGGTGGATGAGCTTCTCGGAGAGGTCTCCCGGGTGGAGGCCGCATTGCAAGAGCGGCGATAATGGGTCAGGGTGATCTCGTGCACGTAGAAATTTTTGGTGAGCGCTACACCCTCCGGGGGCTCGGGGGGGAGGATTCGGCGTACACCCAACGCGTTGCTCGCTATGTTGATCAGCAGATCCACGAAGTGGCGGGCGGGACGGCTGTCATTTCGGTCAAGATGGCGGTCCTTGCCTCTCTGAATATTGCGGACGCTTATCTGAAGTTAGAGGAGCGGATAAAGAAGGAGGAGACCGCAGCGGCGGCGAAGGTTCAAGAGCTGGAAGCGGAGCTGGATGGAGTGATCACACGGAAGCCCTCACCTGGAGGGCCTAAAAAATGACGGCCGAGACCCCCTGCCGTGTTCGTGATGGGGTAGGTTTCCTTGAGCCAACAGAGGAAAAACGGGAGCCCTCACAGTTGCGCGGTGTGCACGCCCTGAGCTTGTCGAAGGGAAGCCTGAAGCGCATGCGGGGCACCCACCTGCAACGGCAGGTTCATGAGGAAACCCTCACACGGCACCGAGGTGGGGGGTTTTTGCTTTCCCGCTTTCCCGCTGCCCTCCCTGCCCCTGTTCCCCCTCTGGTTTGACCGACCAACAAGGGGTTCTCTTCTCCTTCCCGCCCACGGTGTTCGAACCTAGCCTATGACTTCAAAAGTTGCAGTGCGCACGGAGATGCGTCGGCTGCGGCAAGGACTTGCCCCGTCCGACCGTGAGGAGCGGAGCTCTCGGATTACAAACCAGCTCTGGAAAGGGGGGGTATTTGCGCGCGCGCGCCGTGTGCTCTTTTACGCCGCTGCGGGAGATGAGGTGGAGACACTCCCTCTCCTTGAGCGATGGGTCGAGGAAGGACGCAAGGTCATTCTTCCGCGGGTGGAAGGTGAAGTGATGCCTCTGGTGGAGGTGGACGACCTCACAGACCTCGCTCCAGGGTACCGGGGGCTCCTCGAACCGAGACGTGACAGGGGACGTGTGGTCTCATGGGAAGCAATAGAGGTCGCCTTGGTGCCGGGGTTGGCTTTTGATCTTCAGGGCAATCGGTTAGGCCGGGGGGGCGGGCACTACGACCGGACCCTCGCGCGCCTGCCGAAAGCCCTCAAGATCGGTCTTGCGTTTGATTTTCAGGTGGTGGAACGTCTTCCCGTGGAGGCCCGCGACATTCCGGTCGATCTCGTGGTCACTGAGACCCGGATGATCGAACCAGGGAGGGCAAAATAGGGTCCCCCGGTGGACCCCGCATCAGGAGGTAGGAGAACCGTGGAGATCACGGGCGTGAACTTGCTGGTTCTGATCGGTGTGGCAATTGTCTCGGCCGCCTTAGGCTGTGTGGGCTGGAGCTTGCTGGCACGCCGCCGAGTCGTCGGGGCCGAGGAGCGGGCCCGAGCGATCTTGGCGGATGCCGGGAAAGAGGGCGAGCGAAGGCGGAAAGAAGCAGAACTCGAGGTGAAGGACATGATCTTCCGGGCCAAGGCGGACTTGGAAAATGAGGCCCGGGAGCGTCGCAACGAACTCCAGGGCTTGGAACGGAGGCTCATGCAGCGGGAGGAGTCGTTGGAGCGGAAGCTGGATCTTTTGGATCGTCGGGAACAACATATCAGTGAGAAAGATGCAGAACTCAATCGCCGTGAGGAAGGGGTCCGGGAGAGCGAAAGCAAGTACCAAGCGTTGCTGGCCGAGGAGCGGCGGAATCTCGAACGAATTTCGGGGATGAGCGCGGAGGAGGCCAAGCGGGTCCTGATGCGGCATATGGAAAGTGAGGCCCAGCTGGAAGCCATGGCCACCATCAGGCGTATCGAGGATGAGGCAAAGGAGACGGCAGACCGAAAGGGCAAAGAGATCTTGGCCATCGCTATCGACCGGTGTGCTTCCGACTTCGTCGCCGAGGCCACAGTTTCAGTGGTAGATTTGCCCAGTGATGATATGAAGGGGCGAATCATTGGCCGGGAGGGGCGTAATATCCGAGCCTTCGAGAAGGCCACCGGGATTGATGTCATCGTGGACGATACGCCCGAGGCGGTGATCCTTTCGGGCTTCGACTCGGTCCGGCGAGAGGTTGCCCGGATTGCCATGGAGCGCCTCATCGCCGATGGCCGCATCCACCCAGCGAGGATTGAAGAGGTAGTGGAGAAGGTCAAAAAGGAGATTGATGAGAAGATTCGGGAGGCGGGTGAGCAGGCGACATTTGAGATAGGGGTCACGGGACTCCACTCGGAGTTGATCCGACTCATCGGCCGCCTGCAGTTCCGGACAAGCTACTCCCAGAACCAGCTTCACCACACAAGGGAGGTGGCTCAGTTGGCAGCCATGATTGCCACCGAGATGAGAATGGATCCCACCTTGGTCAAGCGGGCTGCGCTTCTGCACGATATTGGCAAATCGGTGGACGGCTACCATGAGGGGACCCATACACAGATTGCTGCGGACTTCGCCAAAAAGTACGGGGAACATCCCCACGTGGTGAATGCCATCGCCGCCCATCACGAGGATGAGGAACCGAACTGCCTCGAGGCCATCATCCTCCAGGCCGCGGATTCCCTCTCGGCGGCCCGACCTGGGGCCCGTCGAGAGATCTTGGAGTCCTACGTCAAGCGATTGGAAAAACTGGAAAAGATCGCCGACTCCTTTAAGGGTGTCTCCAAGTCTTATGCGATTCAGGCCGGGCGGGAGATTCGGATCATCGTGGAAAGCGGCCAGGTCTCGGATGCCGATGCCCAGCAGATGGCCCGGGACATCGCCAAGCGAATTGAGCAGGAGTTGGAGTACCCTGGCCACGTGAAGGTCACGGTCATCCGGGAGACCCGATCCGTCGAGTACGCAAAATGAGGTGGACTGGGGTCTGAGGTCTGCGTGAAAGTCCTCTTCGTTGGCGACATCGTCGGGAAACCGGGGCGGCACGCTGTGAAAGCCCTGCTGCCGAGCGTTCGGCAAGAGTACGAGACTGTACTGACAATTGCCAACGCCGAAAATGCAGCGGGTGGCTTCGGTATCACCCCGTCGGTGGCGGAGGAGCTCTTTCGGGCAGGCATCGATCTCTTGACCTCAGGCAACCATGTCTGGGACAAGAAAGAGGCGGAGCTTTATATCGTCGCCGAGCAGCGCCTCCTCCGTCCTGCGAACTATCCGGAGCACACCCCTGGTTCTGGGGTAACACTCTGGGAGCGGGGAGGGAGTCGCGTCGGGGTGTTGAATCTGCAGGGCAGAGTGTTTATGCCCTCAATCGACTGCCCCTTTAGGGTTGCAGAGGAGAAGATCGCCCTTCTCAAGCAGGCGACCGACCTCATCATCATCGATTTTCATGCGGAGGCCACCTCAGAAAAACAGGCCTTCGCCCGCTACGTCGACGGGCGAGTCTCGGCCGTGGTGGGAACTCACACCCACGTCCAGACCGCCGATGAGCAGATCCTTCCTGCTGGCACCGCGTTCATTTCCGATGTGGGTATGACCGGAGCCAGCGATTCCGTCATTGGGATGGAGTCATCCGATGTCATCCGTCGCTTCCTGACCCAGGTACCCTCAAAATTCCAAGTGGCGAAGGGAACCCCGATCCTCTCGGCTGTGGTCTTGGATCTGGACGAAGAAAGCGGAAAGGCCAAATCCATCATCCGTCTCCAGCTTCGCGAGGAATGGGGAGGGGTGCGGTAGGGAGACCGATGCCGGCCCAGGTCGTGGACGGAAGAGGGATCGCAGCAGCGATCCGGCGTGAGGTGCGAGGAGAGGTGGAAGCCCTGGCCGCGAAACAGGGCCGACCACCAGGCCTCGCAGTCATCCTCGTGGGAGAAGATCCCGCCTCGGCAACCTATGTTCGGAATAAGGAGAAGGCTTGCGGAGAGGTGGGGATCAAATCGGTGCAGATATCTCACCCTGCAACCGTCTCCCGCGAAGAGCTTCTGGACATCCTGCATGATCTGAATACGGACGAAACGATCGATGGAATCCTGATTCAGCTCCCCCTGCCCGCCCACATCGGAGAGCGATCGATCCTAGAGGCCGTGGACCCCGCCAAGGATGTGGACGGCTTCCACCCGTCCAACCTGGGTGGTCTCCTCACCGGCCATCCCCTCTTCGTTGCCTCGACACCCTTAGGCATCATGGAGGTCCTGGACCGATTCCAGGTCGCCATCGAAGGGAGACAGGCGGTCGTGGTTGGCTGGAGTACCATCGTTGGAAAGCCAACTGCCTTCCTTCTTCTCGAGCGGAGGGCCACCGTGACGGTCTGCCAAATATGGACTCGGGACCTCGACCAGCACACTCGGCAGGCCGATATTCTCGTGGTCGCCGCGGGGAAGCCTGGCCTCGTCAAGGGAGACATGGTGAAGGAAGGGGCGGTAGTCATTGACGTCGGTATCAATCGGGTTGAGGGGAAGCTGGTCGGGGATGTGGATTTTCCTTCGGTCTACCCCAAGGCTGCTCTCATCACGCCGGTCCCTGGTGGGGTGGGTCCCCTGACTGTCGCCATGCTGCTCAAGAGCACGCTCGCCTCCTACAAGGTGAGGATCGGTCTCTCTCGGAAACCGTGAGGTCGACAGTGGGAATCTTGGAGGACTGTGCGCAGGCCAATCAGGAGTATGCTCGCACCTTCGGTGATCGGGGTCAGCTAGACAAGCATCCGGCCAAGCACCTGGTGGTGTTGGCCTGCATGGACTGTCGTCTCCAGGTTGAGGAGGTGCTCGGGCTCACACCGGGGGATGCTCACATCCTTCGAAACGGGGGCGGGATTGTCACTGACGATGTGATACGCTCTCTGATCCTCTCTTTCCGTTTCCTCGGGACGCGAGAGATTTTCGTAATCAACCACACGGAATGCGGCCTGTTGGGTCTGTACGATGATCAGCTTCGCAAGGAGCTCGCGTTGGAGACCGGGAAAGATACTGGTGGTCTAGAGTTTTACGGCTTTCGTGACCTTGAGAGCAACGTGAGGAGTCAGGTCCAAAAGATCAAGGACTCTCCCTTCCTCCCGCAAGATATCGTCGTCCATGGTCTCATCTATGACGTCAAAACGGGCCGCCTCCACGCGGTGAGATAGTGAAGGAAGAGTTAGCTTTGTTGGTGGAGGCCGAGGACTTCATCGAGGCCGACTTTATTGTCTCTCTTCTGCAGGCCTACGATATCCCGTACATGGTCAAACGTGAGAACCCTTTTGCCGTCGATGCCCGATACACGGTTGGGCCGTTAGCCAGGCATCAGATCTTTGTGAAATCAGAGGACCTGGCGCGGGCTAGAGACATCCTGGAGGCCGAACCCGATCCTCGAGATATTCCCGGAGGATGAGTTGAAATAGGGTGATCCTGCTCTCGCTGCGCTTAAGCCTTGCGCCGGCAGGGGACACCCCCTGTGTTGACGGTTACCCTTGGGGGCGGGGAAGAGCGATGGGACGCGAGGGGGACCGTGGACTGCCCTCAAAACGGGGGGGGAGCGGCAAGAAATCTTCGTCTGGCGTGAATTGTGGTTCGGTTCCCCGGATGAAATATTCCTGAATGGCATTGGGATCGTAAGGAGTAGTGGGATTCCCGGTTGCGTAATTGACATGCAACGGAACGACCCCATCGGGGACGGGAAAATATTCCACAGGTGTTCCCTGCAGGACCTCCTGCATGAAGTCCATCCAAATAGGAACGGCCAGGTGGGCACTGGTCGCGTAGGGGCCCAATGACCGCTTCGTGTCGTAGCCGACCCACACGCCAGCCACGAGTGACGGGGTCGAGCCGATGAACCAGACATCGGTCGCTTTATCGGTTGTCCCTGTCTTGGCAGCGATCGGCCTCTCGAGGGCCTTGGCGCGCTTCCCGGTGCCACGTTCGACGACCCCCTTCAAGACGTGGGTGAGGACAAAGGCGGTCTCTGGCTGGAGAACCATTTGAGGCTCCGGAAACGACTGCTCTAGAACAGTTCCCCTGCTAGAGAGGACCTTTTTAATCGCGTAGGGCTCGACCTTTTTCCCCCCGTTGATGAAGACGCCGTAGGCCGACACCATCTCCAAGAGGCTCACTTCCGAAACCCCCAAGGCCAATCCGTACTCCGGGCGCAGGTGACTCTTGATCCCGAGACGACGTGACATCCGGGTGACCGGAGCGATCCCGATCCGTTCGATCAGCTTGACCGCGATGACATTGATGGAGTGTTCCAGGCCTTGCCGGAGGGTGACCGGACCTCGATAATGCTTATCGTAGTTTTCGGGAGTCCATTCGGCGGTTTCCCCCTCGATGGTTGTCGGGTAGCTGACCGGGCTATCTTCAAAAATGGTGGTCGGGGTGAGGCCGGTGTCGAAGGCGGTGGCATAGACGAAGGGCTTAAAGGCTGAGCCGGGCTGCCGCCTGGCCTGGGTCGCCCGGTTGAATTTGCTGCGGCGGAAGTCGTATCCGCCCACCATGGCCTTAATTGCTCCCTGGCGCGGATCGAGGACGAGGAGGGCTCCTTCGATTTCAGGTTCTGGTGCCAGAGCCACTTTGATGCGCTTCCCTTCCCGACTCAGCACGCGGACGAGGATCTGATCACCGAGTTCAACCGTCTCTGCAAGGTTGGCGAGTTTCAACTTCTTGAACTCCTCCAGGGAGACTTCGCCCTGATACTCGCCGACCGCTACCTGGAGGAGATCATCGGACCGATCCGTTACCATGGCCTCCACGGTCTCTCCGACCTTGGGTTGTTGGCGGACGGACGATTCGCCCGCGTCGGGCGAAGTCCTGAGCCGAAGGCCCTTCTCCTTTCCAAGCTCCAGGAGTCCACGCTTGATGGCGCGTTCTGCTGCTTGTTGCATCTTGAGGTTTAAAGACGTGTAAACCTTGAATCCCCTATGGTAAACAGCGTAGGTCCCATATTTCTCCTCCAGATATTGGCGGACATGTTCCACAAAATATGGGGCAACATCCTTCGCCTGGGTGAAGGAAGCCGTACTGAAGGAGAGGGCCGTAGCGGCCTCGACCTGCTCAGCCGTGATGAACCGCTCTTCAATCATGCGCTGCAGGACATGGTGCCGTCGCCTCCGGGCTCGCTCCGGATCGAAGATGGGAGAGTAGGAGTTCGGCGCCCTGGGGAGGCCGGCCAGCATGGCTGCTTCGGCAAGGTTCAGTTGGCCGACTGACTTCTTGAAGTAGGTTCGCGCGGCTGCCTCAATTCCGTAGGCCCCGTGGCCAAAGTAGATCTGGTTGAAATACAGCTCCAAGATCTGCTTCTTGGTATACTCGCGCTCGATCTTCAGGGCCAAAAGGGCCTCTTTCAGCTTCCGGGAGAGACTTTTCTCCGGGGTGAAGAAGAGCACCTTGGCCAGTTGCTGGGTAATCGTGCTCCCACCTTCGGCCAGGCAGCGGCATTTGATGTTGGACCACGTCGCCCGGGTGATGCCCACGGGGTCCAGGCCGTAATGCTCATAGAAGCGGCTATCTTCCACGGCAATCAGGGCCTCCTGGAGGAACCGAGGAATGTTGGCCAGGGGGACGAGAATTCGCCTCTGTTCGTAAAAGGAAGCGAAAGGCTTCCCCTGATCGTCGTAGAGGGTGGTGACGAGACTCGGTTGGTACTCCTCCAGGATGTCAAGCGGTGGAAGATCCTGAACGTAGGCAGCCACGACTCCCCCGAGGGCCCCCGTCCCGGCCACACAGAGCACGGCTATTGTCCCCATCAATCGCTTAGAGAACCGTCCCCGCATGATCTCTCTATTATCTCCCTTGGAAAGCAGCAGCTCGGAGGGTATTATAACAGAGCGCACGTGCCTGAGGGGAGGGGAAAGCCTTGAGGAGAGAGGGATGAGAGCAAAGCGCACGCCGGAGGAGCAGCTAGCCCTCCTTACCTCCCGGACCGTCGAGGTGATCAGCCGCGAGGAGCTCCTTCGCAAGTTAGAGCGGCGTGGACACCCCCTGCGGGTAAAACTGGGGATGGATCCGACAGCCCCGGACCTGCACCTCGGCCACACGGTGGTCCTCCATAAGCTCCGCCAGTTCCAAGAGCTTGGTCACGAGGTCATCTTCCTGATCGGTGACTTTACCGGGATGATCGGAGATCCTTCGGGTCGCTCCGAGACGCGCAAGTCTTTGACGGCGGAGGAGGTTGCGCAGAACGCCGAGACGTACAAGAGTCAGATTTTCAAGATTCTGGATCCTACGAAGACCCGGATCGAGTTCAACAGCAAATGGCTCGGGGCGATGTCGGGCGAGAGGCTGATTGACCTGGCATCGAGGTACACGGTGGCCCGCATGCTCGAACGGGACGACTTTGAGAAGCGGTATCGTGGGGGGGTTCCCATTAGCATCCATGAGTTTCTCTACCCGCTCATCCAAGGGTTCGACTCGGTGGAGCTTCGGGCGGATGTGGAGCTGGGAGGAACGGACCAGAAATTCAATCTGCTCGTCGGGCGTGAGCTCCAGAGAGACTTCGGCCAGGAGCCTCAGGTGATCATGACCCTACCGATCCTGGAGGGGGTGTACGGGGTCCACAAGATGTCCAAAAGCTTGGGAAACTCCATCGACCTGGAAGACACCCCCAAGGAGATGTTCGGCAAGGTGATGTCGATCCCGGACAGTTTGCTTCTTCCTTACTTTGAGCTTGCCACCCCACTCCCTGCCGAAGAGGTGGAAGATATCCGACGCGGTCTCGAAGAGGGATCGCTCCATGCCCGGGACGCCAAGGCCGAGTTAGGCAAGATCTTGGTGAGCCTGTACCACTCCCCGGAGGCGGCCGAGGCGGCCGCCCAGGAATTCGATCGGATCTTTCGGGACAAGGGCCGTCCGGACCAGATTGAGACTGCCGAGATTCCCTGTGCAAGCGGGATCTTATTACTCCCGCAGGTCCTTACGGCAACCGGTCTTGCCTCTTCCAACTCGGAGGCGAGGCGGCTCATCCGGCAGGGGGCCGTGGAGGTGGACGGAGAGCGGGTCACAAAGGTCGACCATGAGCTGTCCACGGATAGGGAGCACGAGGTCCGGGTGGGGAAGCGCCGCTTTCGCAAAATCGTGTTTTACTGAAAGAAAAAAGGCTTGACAAGAGGCGAAAGGCCTAGTATAGAAGGATCTTAGCAGGCGGGTAGATCTTGCCAGGAACCTATTGACAGGCGTAAATATCGGCATTAAACTATATTTGGGGTCAGAGGCCCAGGGGAAGGTGTCCCCGGCCTACTACCTTTACTTTCTCCTGTTCTTTGACAACAGAATATCGCGTTACTGACTTACGGGCGGGTGGTTCGTATGTAACGGACCAGAGTGTTTTGCCCGTAAGGGCAAGCCGTTCTTTCTCGAGAGTTTGATCCTGGCTCAGAGCGAACGCTGGCGGCGTGCCTAACACATGCAAGTCGAGCGAGAAAGGGGTGGCAACACCCTGAGTAAAGCGGCGAACGGGTGAGTAACGCGTGGGCAATCTACCCTCTAGTCTGGGATAACCTTCCGAAAGGGGGGCTAATACCGGATGATGTCCTCGTGGGGCATCCCAAGGGGAGCAAAGAGGGCACCCGTAAGGGGCTCTTGCTGGAGGAGGAGCCTGCGTCCGATTAGCTAGTTGGTGGGGTGATGGCTCACCAAGGCGACGATCGGTAGCCGGCCTGAGAGGGCGATCGGCCACACTGGGACTGAGACACGGCCCAGACTCCTACGGGAGGCAGCAGTGGGGAATCTTGCGCAATGGGCGAAAGCCTGACGCAGCGACGCCGCGTGGGGGACGAAGGCCTTCGGGTTGTAAACCCCTGTCAGGCGGAACGAATTCCCCGAGGACGAATAATCCTTGGGGTTGACGGTACCGCCAAAGGAAGCCCCGGCTAACTACGTGCCAGCAGCCGCGGTAATACGTAGGGGGCTAGCGTTGCTCGGATTTACTGGGCGTAAAGAGCGCGTAGGCGGCTAGGAAAGTCCGGTGTGAAAGCCCTCGGCTCAACCGAGGATCCGCATCGGAAACTACTTGGCTTGAGTCCAGGAGAGGAGGGTGGAATTCCCGGTGTAGCGGTGAAATGCGT
>CAYGBT010000021.1:50168-54776 GCA_964348275.1 uncultured bacterium | reverse complement strand
GCCTCGAAGGTCGAGAGGAACCGCTGGCAAGACTGACTGTGGTGAGCGAACCCCCTAATCTCGAGGTTTTTGTAGATGGTTCCAGAATTGGAGAAACGCCAGTCAGGCTGAAGGAAGTGAAACCGGGTTGGCACAAGCTAGAGGTGCGGGATTCAGAAACGGATGTCTTCCTGGAGTCGGGGAAGACACTCACCCTGAGCTTTTTCAAGGGCTCATTCATCGATGTCTCGAAGGAAATAGGGGCCGCCAAAGAGCCAGGACCTAAACCAGAAAAGGTGACAGAGGAGAGGAAGGGCGTGAAGCCCCGCGAAGAGGAGAGGCCGGAGGATCTCACCCTCTTTGAACGATTCCTGAATCGGACCCTCCCGCACTTCTAAAGCGTATAGGTGATGAGTTACTACACATGGCCAATAACGACTGGCAAACCTCAGTCTCCCGCTCCAGAGTTTTCGCCCTTACACAAAAAAGCCCATTCCTCCCTTGACGGAGAACGGGCTTTCTGTCTTTAAATCCGCTAGTCCGACTGCGAAACCTAAGCCTTAGCCTCCCCAAGCTCCATAATTAGTTATACACCAATCGGCGGTTTAAAGAGATCGATCCCTCCCCTTTGATAGTTCCAAGTTTGCATATTTTGAAGCCAGGAACCACGTTCAAAAATCCCGGAAGCCTCGAAGAAACAGAAATCGGGAAACATCATTATTGAGTAGGGACTTCGATGGAGGAATCGCCCCCAAAGCGGCATTCTTCACCGAGCAGCGATAACGCGATGTGCCACCGTCCCCTTTCATCTTCTTACTCATAACTCGCTTCCTGTCCTTCTTAGCAGTAGGTCTACAATCCGATCCGCGGCCCGACCGTCCTAAAGCCCAGGCATTCTGCATCTAAGATTGTTATTTATCTCTACCTTCCTAAGCGCTTTCCTAAGCGCTTTTTAGGGACGCATTCTGGAGATGGAAAATCGAGGTGAAAATCGGGAAAGTGCCCAATCTTCTTCTTTTCTTCTCTCGCCTTCAAGAAGTGCTCAACGACAACGGACGCCGGATCCTGACGGTCCCCCGTGCCATCTCCTCGGACTTGCGTTCGCTCGCTGGTCCGGGGCGCGGGAATCTTGTTAAAAGACCTTCGCGGTAAATTGAAGCTCATGACCTCCGACCTATTTCTTTTCTCTGTTGGGATCCCCCTCGAACTCGCGATCGCGATAAAGAGGACCACAGACGTTGTGGCCCGGACTACATCTTGCGCGACAAAATGACCAGACTGGAATGGAACTTTGACGGAATCGCCAAATTACAAATTGAAAAGAGGAATTGTATTCGTCAGCGAATGTGCCCTCGATTGCAACAATCTGGTTGAACTTCGCCCACCTAACCCTGGATCCTGTCTACTACAAACACCTGCGGATGGTGAGATCTCCATCAAGCCGCGACGAGTATTCTGCATCCGTCGAGTCAAGAAATTCAAGAGGTTACGGTGTTGTCACACAGCTCAGGTTTTGGCACACCAGTTGCTTGTACCAAGATTCTGGCCCAGAATGATTTTTCGTTTTGGGGGTGTTCACCGTGAAATCAAGGCCAGGCTGGCCGGCAACAATTTTTGCAGGCCTGACCGGAATAGGGCTACTCGTAGGTCTGCCCCTGGCGGCAACAGCAGCATCGGTGGTACTCGCCTGGGATCCTAATTCCGAAGCGAACCTCGCCGGGCATAAGGTCTATGTCGGGACCTTGTCTCGGACGTACACACAAGCTATCGACGTCGGTCATGAGACCACCTTTACGGTTTCCGGCTTATCGCCTGGGGAGACCTATTTCTTTACCGTCACCAGCTACAACATCTTTGGGATAGAGAGTCCCTTCTCTAACGAGGTCAGTACGACCGTTCCTTCCTCCAGCTCGTCTTCGGCGTCCGGTGGATCCACCACGGACGCGAGCACCTCACTTTCGACGACCTCCGCAGCTCCCAGTGACACAAGTAGCTCGCCCTCGACATCCTCGGCGTCGACCGCGGAGAGCAGCAGCTCGCCGCAACCCACTGCGGCAGCCTCTGTCGAGGGCGCGGCGTCCAGGCCGAACTCTACGGGGGGCAGCCCAGACGTCGCTGCGCCCGCCTCTGATGGTGACATAAACGCCTCCAGTGAGAAGAGCACATCGGCCCCAGCGCCTCCTGCACAGCATGCCATCACAGCGACTTCAGATGAGGGAGGCACCAGGGAAGCTGGCGCAGCGCCCTCTCCGAGTGGCGGAGAAGGGGTCGCCGGTGGTGGTGCCAGCGGCGGTGGAGGAGGAAGTGCCGGAGGCGGCGGCGGTTCCTCGGGCCGCGGGAGTAGTTCTGCGTCCTTTGGCGAGGGAAGCGCGCCCCCTGCTGGGCTTGACCCCGCCGATGCCGCCCCGAGAGATAAGCGGTTATCACGGAAGACATTGGCGGCCCTTGGGCTGGGCAGGGCGAAGGCACGGGAGCGGGAGGCCGAGCATCTCTACCAGGAAGGGCAGCAACTGTACAAGCAAGGGGAGTTCCAAGAGGCAATCCTGCGGTACCTGCAGGCAGAAAGGCTGTGGCAGGGCCTTGCTCGCCGGGAGCAACACGCCCAGCTCGTGCATCAGCTCGGGATGGCCTATTACGGCGCACAGCGGTACGCCGACGCCCTTCAGGCCTATGGCAAGGCCCTTAGCCTTTACCGTAAGCTCGGCAACCGGGACGAGGAGGCCCGCGAACTCTACCACCTCGGAATGGCGTATGAGGCGCTGGCGGAGTACGCGACGGCCGCAGAGCGATACCAGGCCTCAATCGAGATTTGGGGGGAACTGGGCAGGCCGGAGGAGGTGGCTGCGGTCCTGGAACGGCTCGGCGCGGCCCAGGCGGCGGTGGGCGGGTACGCCGAAGCCCTCACCAGCTACCGTCGCTCGCTCGTCCTCTTCGGCGAAGTTGGGAACCATGAGAAAGTCAGAGAGCTGCAGGAGGTCCTCGCAGAGGTGGAAGGTGAGGTGGGCCAGCCGACACCAGGAACTGGAGCGCAGTAGGGTAGGGACCGAGCGCAGGACCGTTTTCGCGGCCCTCTGGAGCCGCCCAAAGCCGCTTGCCAGCGCAGTCGGTCGGGTACGAGGCGCGGGTCGTGAATGCTCAGACGTTGCATTAACGTGTGCAGTACAAGACGGATTCCATAATTTGGCACCAGTGACGGTCAAACTATGATGATGCGTTTTGGATCGGTCGAGATGCATCCGAGGTCAAAATATCAATCAAAGAGGATCCTCGTTCCTCTTCTAATCATATTCGTCTTGGTTGCACTCATATCTTCTACAAACACATCTTCTGCGGATGTCGGCGCCCCGTCTTCTTTAGAACAGGTGAATCCAGTCAGAATCATTTATGTGAACAATCGCCACCTACAGGCGTCTGACTCGAATCCTGGCACCGTGGACTTGCCACTCAGAACAGTCAGCCATGCGACGCAGATCGCCATCGACAACAACATGCAGGGCCTGAGCACAAAGATTCTTATCGCTCCTGGCGTCTACCGAGAACAGATCTCGTTGCCACGTAATGGTCGGGAAACGGACGCCGCGATCATCTTCGAGGCCGACGAACCAGGCACGGCCATCATTTCTGGGTCAGATGTCTGGACCAATTGGGAAAGGGGTGGAGGGGTCTACAAACATCACTGGCCGCACAAGTGGGGCCTTGCATCTTATCCCACCAGTTGGGAAGGAAAGGTTACTCTGCAACCTATCGTCAGAAGAAGGGAAATGGTCTTCGTCAATGGAGCTCCGTTGGACCAAGTTCTTTTAATCTCTGACTTACGCAAAGGCACGTTCTATATTGCAGAAGACGAGGCCCAGATCTATGTCTCTCCTGGCCTAGATCTCTCAACGGCGACGGTGGAAGTAGCAATCAGAGCGCCCCTATTTTCCGCCCACGGGAAAACGAACCTCGTCCTAAGGGGCCTCGCCTTTCAGCATGCCACAAATCGGGTACAGGGCGCGGCCGTCAGCATAAGCGATTCGCGAAACGTCCTAATCGAACAGTGCCGATTCATCTGGAATAACTGGGCAGGACTCGGCTTCTGGACGCTCCAGAACGTTACGACGAGACGGAATGTGATGATCCACAATGGGGGTCTCGGATGGATCGTGGCGAAAGCCAAAAATCTTCTTTCTGAGGACGACGAAACGTCCTACAACAATTGGCGGGGCGTGAAGGGCGATTTCCTGGGCTGGGCGGTTGCAGGCGCCAAGCACATGCGGATCCATGATGCGATTTATCGTCGGCACAGGGCGATGGGGAACCGGACAACCGGATTTTGGCTCGACTGGGACAACGCGAATATCGTCATCGAAAGCGCGTGCTGGGTAAGTAATCTCACAGACGGGGCATGGCTTGAAGCGAGCCAGGGGCCGATTAACATAATAAACAGTTACATTGCTCAGAACCCGAGATATGGAATTTGGGGATTCGAATCTCGCAATGTGACGCTCGAAGGAAACCAGATCTCTCACAACGACAGCGCCCAGATTCGGGTTATGCGAAGATACCCTGACCGAACGGTGGAAAACTGGGAAACAGGGGAGAAAATCGTTGTCACCGACGAACGGTGGATTGTGAAGAAGAACTTGC
>CAYGBT010000021.1:36409-50158 GCA_964348275.1 uncultured bacterium | reverse complement strand
TTGCTGATAGGAGAAGTCCCCCTCATGATTCCAGAATTGGACCAAAGCAAAAGAGACCATTTTCTTGACACTCTGGTTGTCAAAGATAATCGATTCCTTCCGACTGGAAGCACCCCTCCTGTAACGCAGTGCCCTCACCCCGATGACACACTGCTCCTTGACAGGGTCCCTCAGCCAGCCACGAACCTTCGAATCATTGGAATAGAGTGAGGCCGCAGCCCTGTCTCAAAGGGGACCGCGGAATCCCATCCTAACTCGATCCAAATCCTGTCGTGCGCCCTGTGGATACCGGCAAGCCGAACGGTAGATTATTTGCACCAATTCCACCGCGATGTAGCGCGGGCCTTGTACTTTGGCGGTCACACGCTGTGCCCAGCACCCAGGCAAGTGCCGACACGGCGCGTGCAGAAATCGGGCAAGAAGTCAGACTGATGCCCTGTCCTAACCGCTAACATCTTGTCCGATAACGGCACCCCTCAACATTGAGCCCCTCCAATTTGACGGCCTAAGGTCGAGGTACCACTGGTCCTTCGCTGGATGCTGCTTTTCCCGGTCAAGCATGACCGTCAAATCGTGGCACGGTGTGGCTGGGAAGCACAACGGTGGAGGAGAGTCACAACCTGGCACTGAGACGAAACATCCCGGGGGAACGCCTCTGCGAAGTCCAGATTACCGAACGCCAATGTGTCAGGGAAGCGGCTTGACTAGGACCTCTTATGGCATCACACGATTTGTTAAAGAGCAAGATGTGTCAGCACGTTTTTAAGCCTCATCACGTACACAGATCCCGATACATCTTTAAATACTTTGCCGCCGCCCTATCCCAGGAGAAAAAGCCCCTGATTACTGACCTATGCTCACAGGCAATTTTCTGCAGCTCTTCAACATGTTCAATTGCCCTGGCAATGGCTTCAGCAATATCATCCACTTTTGAAGGCACAACTAAGACATGAGGCAAAGAGGATATCTCCGGATAAGAGGCTATTCCAGTTGCGTCTGTAAGAATTGCCGGCTTGCCAAACAGAAGTGCCTCTGCTACAGCGGAACCAAACCCTTCATGCCGAGACACGTGGATGTAAATGTGACTTTGGCGAACGACATCAGCTAAGGTTGGACCGGTTATAGTTCCAGGCATGTTTACACATCCTTCTATGTCTAACGCTTTAGCTAGATTTTTCAGCACCGACATGCTTCCACTCCAGTCCGGGCCAACAAGAGTAAGGTTTGCCCTCTGACACAAAGGTCCCGTTGCCTGAGCAAAAGCTCTGAGCAGCATATCCAGACCCTTAGTGTAAATATCTAATCGTCCCACAAACAATAAGCGAATAGGGGGAGCAAATGTCTGGCAAGATTCACCTTCTTTATCAAGAAACGTCTCCATTTGAACACGTGGTCCCTGCGGAACTACATATACCGTTGCTTCGGGCAGGATTTTCATTATATGCTGCTTTTCGAGCGGAGTTAACGCATGAAAGACGACCTTTCTATAGAGCAGATGCCTTGCCATCGCTATGTAAAACCGCTTGGACCAACGTTTCGATTTTTGCAAAATCAACAGATTAAGGGCGCCACGAGGACTCAAAACGATGGGACACTGAAACAGTCCCGGTATTCTCAGGTTGTCCGGATTAAACTCGCCGTGGATATGAACCACATCTGGGTTCAAAGCGGCTAATTGTGTGCGAATATCGGATCGCATACCCCTAAAGACCAATCTTCCCTGTCTCAGCATCCACCAGGGATTCCATTTGATCAGCTTAACTTGCGGCCACAGCTGGTCTCTTACTGACCCGTAAAGGGCATCGCCCGATGCTTCCGCGGTGGTAATAAAGACTTCTGCTCCGAGGCGTGTTTGGGCGTTTGCAAGCCCGAGAACGGCATTTGCTACGGCCCCGCCTCCCAGAAAGTTTGGATACCAATGCAAAACCCGCATCGATTTCATGGTTCCACGATAACCAACATAGATGCCGCGCGTGCCCCTTTCCGGCCAGCTGACCAGACCTTTGAAGCACCTAAAAGATCCATTCCTTTTTGGTACCCTCGGCGGGCCCTGACTGCGGCTGTAGCATTGGCTCTTTTCCATACAGAAGCTTGTATTTCAGCAGTAGTTCCAGAATTTCTATTGGAAACCGGGCGTGGCAACCTAATGACCGGTCTCGAAGAAAAAGAGGCGCAGCTAGGTCCTAAACGAGAGACGAATGCGAGGCGCAGAAGAGACATCAAGCTCCCGAAAGAGAAGCAGCAAACGGACATCACCCCCTGGCAACGATTCCTCAATCGGGTCGTCCCGAATTTCTGAAATGTAAGATCCATTATCCTACTTTCACAGCCTACGCATGAATCCCTAAGGGCTCCCGAAGGTAACCATGCCGTAGAACTCCTCCTCGTTGGTACCACGACTTCCTTTGACTTTACCGGCATTTCGGAATGCCACGCCAGCTCCGCATTCGATAACCCCCAGCCCGATATACAACTGCATACGTCAGATCTCGAAATACTGACACGTTTTCTTCACTTTCCGGGACACAACTCAAATCGCAACTTAACCCAATTTTCAAGGGCAAAGTCGCACTCTAGCCACCTAATTGTGCAGTTTCATGACGTTGTGAACAGATGCTGACTTCTCACAAGTCTCACGGTAGGCTCTTCCGGAGCACTTTTAAAGACGGAGGGCTCCATGACCTACCACGCCAATGCGAAGACGATGGTCCACCAGCGGAAACGCATCCGCCAGAGCAAGGCGCCGTACCGAGTCCAGGCGCAAGAACTGGGGGTCAGCGTGGCTACTATCAGCAAGTGGAAACGGCGGGGCGATCCCCCCGACCGCGCCAGTCGCCCACATCGGGTCCGCACGGCCCTGCCGCCCGAGGCGGCCCCGCTGCTCCGGTGGCTGCGCCAGGACTGGCTCCTCGACCTCGACACCGTCTGGCAGGCCCTGCGGCAGACCGTGTTCCCACAGCTCTCGCGCTCGGCCGTCTACCGCGAGCTGGTCCGCCTCGCGCTGCATCAATTGCCCCGGCTGCGCCCGCCGCGCCAGACGCGCCAAGGCAAGTTTCGGGCGTGCCCGCCCGGGTTTCTCCACGTGGACGTGTTCTACCTCCCGCGCCTCGACGGCCAACGCCGTTATGTGTTCGTCGCCATCGACCGGGCCACCCGGCTGCTCACCCTCCGCGTCTTCGACAGCCGGGACACCGCCAGCGCCCTCGGCTTCCTGGCGCACTGCCAGCGGTTTTACCCGTTCCGGCTCTCCCGGATCCTCACCGACAACGGCAAGGAGTTCACCCTGGCGGGCCACCGCGGGTGGCGCGGACGCCCCGCCACGCACCCCGCGCCCTTCACCCGAGCCTGCCGGCGCGCGGGCATCCGCCACAGCGTCACGCAGGCCTACCACCCCTGGACGAACGGCCTGGTGGAGCGCACCGGGCATACCCTCAAGAGCGAGACGGTCTACCGGTTCCATTTCGACACCGTCGCGCAGCTCCTCCAGGCCCTCTACGCCTTCGAGCGCTACTTCAACTACCACCGCCCCTATCGGGCCATGGGAGGCAAGACGCCGTATCAACTGACCCAGGACTGGTACACCAAAGCACCAAAGCGCTTCCTCCGGGAGCCGACGGTGCTCTTCACAACGTGGTGAGACTTGACACCCAATCTGCTAGCATGGTGGCATGGCGTGACGACTGAAATGCTCGCGATGTACGAGTACTCGCTACTGGATGCTCTGACGGCAGAAGCGCCGCTGTGCGCGCTGTCGCTACGAGTGGCGAGCGGGGCAGCTGCCATTGCGTTTGACCTCCCACCAGTGGCGACACCTCCTGGGGTGGTTCGTGCGAGGGGCCAGCGGCGCCGCCATTGCCGCGGAGACGGGCCTGCATCGGCAGCGCGTCCTGCGGGCGCTGACCTGCGGGCGGCACGCCATGGCCCAGGAGGTCCCGCCGGTGGTCCGCGGGACGGTCGAGGTCGACGCAACCTCCCTGGGGGGCGCCTGGAAGAACAAGCGCGCCCGGCACCGCCGGGCCGGCACGAAGCGCGGCCGCGGGCCCGCCAAGACCCCCGTCTTCGGGATCCTTTGCCGGGGCGGGCAGGGGTGGGCGCAGGTCGTCCCCGATGGTGAGGCGCAGACCCTGTTGCCGCTCATCCGGCGCCGTGTGAAACGCGGCTCGGTCGTCTGTTCGGACACGTGGCGGAGCTACACCGGCATTGCGGCGAAGGGGTATGTCCACCGGTTGGTCGACCATGGCCAGCGCCAGGTCAATCGGGCTGGGGGCATCCATATCAACGGGCTGGAAGGCTTCTGGGGCTACCTCAAGCGCCGCCTGGCGGTAAAGGACGCATTCGGCGTGAGCGGCTGCCGCTATACCTCGCAGAGTATGTATGGCGTTACAACAATCGGCGAGTGTCCCGTGAACAACAGATCCACCAGCTTACCCGGCTCCTGACACGGAAAGCTGATCTTAGTGGCTAGAGTGCGACTTTACCCATGGCAAAATAAGCACATGAAGCAACCACTTGAAAATTAGCTCTGGCTACGTTTAGCTGCTTCTCAAAGCCCTGAGGCAGGACAATTCATCAGCAACCATAGTTGAAAACCAATGAATGTCGAGGAATCATAAGGAGGGATTACCACGCTAATCAAAATGATCTCCGCATGCTGATCGAGGTCAAGGAAATAGGGGCATCCGTTATCAGTAGGCCCACCCGATCATTCACCTTGAAGGAAATGAGCTATTTTCGCCATCACTCACTTTGATTTGGTAATCTTGTCGAATGTAAGACCATAACATTGCAACCGCTATAGTTACTGATGAAGCTAATCCGCCCCCGATTGCACCGGCTACGCCGTGGGTCGCCAATAGCCAGAGTCCAACTGTTAAGGTAACAAAGAAAGAACCGACATAGCACCGAAAGATTTGATCCGGACGCTCCATTGCCCGCAGAGCGCTACCCAGTACTCCAACGATGCCTCCCAACAGTGGAAACAGGCCTGCAATTATGAGCAAATCTGCATATTCAGTATAGCGGCCACCGTAGACCCAAAATAGCATCTCCTGACGGAACACAACAAGGAAGCCCCAGTAAAATACCGAACCCATAAGAAATAGGATGAGAGCAACGCAAACGAAACGACGAAGTCCTTCCTTTCCTTCAGCCTTAAGCACCTTTACAAACAGGGGCACCAAAAGAAGCGATATGGCTGCATTGGCGTGTATAACAGGGGTGACAAGGTTCTTCACCGCTCGTAACGCAGCACTGCCTTCCAAGCCAACCCACATAGGTAAAACGGCATAGTAAATGTTACCCGGAACCCACAGCAAAGCAGTTGTTGCCGTTGCCCATCTCCCATACCTCCAATGGTCTCCAAGCACCATACTCGGTGTCGGATTCACCCCAGCAAATCGCAACTGCGGGCGTAGGAGAGTGGTCAACCACAAACCCGCTAACAGACCAGCGCATCCCATTGCCACAAGTGCAGATGCCGGCGAGAGCCAATCCGCTTGATAAAGCCCATACATCTCAGCTATTATCACAAATAGGTACAGCATGCCTCCTGTGGCCGCCCAGTGGGGCTGAGAGCCCACATAGAATGCCCGGCGAGAAAGCCATACCAGCAGAATGAAGGGGCTCGCCAGTCCCAACCCAAAGAGCGCCATCGCCAGGGCGGTCGACCCTTTCCCCCAGAAAACCAAAGCCGCTGTTACCAGCACCAGACTCACTGCCGCCGTTATTCCAGCATGCCCGTACAGCAGCAGCCCCAGGTACTTGCGAAACTGGCCCGCATACTTCCCTGCCCCGAAGACCAGCATCGGCTCGGTCAGGACGCCCGTATGGAAACAAGCCAGCAGCAAGAATAACGAATATGCCACGGCGAAGGCTCCGTACTCCGCCGGCGACAACCACCGCGCCAGCAGGATGTTGACCAAAAAATTGCCCCCTGCAAACAGTGCCTGGTCGAGAACGGCAAAGCCGCTTTTCCTGGTCCAAGAGAACAAACGGGCCAGAGTAATACGTTGGACTACGGTCACACTCACGTCCCAGATCCTGTATCTGTACAGAAATTTTCTAGGCCACGTTTTAATGCGCCCGTGACGTTGCCATCAGCTCTCAGCAAAACCACTACTGTCCTAACTGCACACACAATCTTTTGACCATGACCACATATCACACACGTTGTAGGAAGCGAGTTTCATCCCGAATTGTCCGAAATAATATGGCTCTTCTCCAAGAATGTTTATACCCGTAATGGAAGATTATTTTGGATCTCGACCATTGCTTTTCAAATCATTCCATATCCACTTGTAGGTTTTCTCCAGACCTTCTTCCAAGGAAATCCTCGGCTCCCATCCCAGCACTTCTCGTAACTTCGTATTGTCGCTATTCCTCCCGCGAACGCCTTGAGGCTTACTGAGATCATATCTTTTGACCACCCTTTTGCCAGCAATTTCAGAAATCAAATCCACCAGATCGTCAATAGTCACCATCCTGTCCTGCCCTAAATTCAAGGGCTTGCAATAGTCAGAGTTCATAATCCGATAGATTCCCTCGACACAATCATCTACATAGCAAAAAGAACGGGTCTGCTTTCCATCCCCCCATATTTCAAGTTCGTCCCCCTCTTTCGATAATGCTATTTTTCGACAGAGCGCCGCCGGTGCCTTTTCCCTTCCACCTTCGTAGCTACCTAAGGGACCAAAAATATTATGAAACCGAACGATGTGGGTTTTTAACCCATAATCTTCCCTGTAGTATTGATTGGCAAGCTCACCCATGAGCTTTTCCCAGCCGTATCCCGGCTCCGCATCTGCCGGATAGGCTTCCGATTCTTTCAGCGGAGCTACATTGGTCGAATGCTGAAGATATTGCGGGTACACACACGCACTACTCGTATAAACGTAATTGCCAACATTTTGGAGTCTCGCCGCCTCCAGCATGTGTAAATTTATTAACGCATTATTCCGAAAAACGACTGCGTGGTTTCCGGTGATATATCCAATACCCCCCATATCTGCCGCCAAGTGGTATACCTGCGCCATTTCCTCACAAGCGATCAGACAATTCTGAAACTCCCGCAAATCTAAGATCCTGAACTCGTCTGCACCCGTTTCAGAAAATTCGGGAACTTTTAAGTCCACGCCTCGTACCCAATAACCTTTCCTTTTGAGAAAAGTGACCAGGTGATTTCCTATAAAGCCACCCGCACCGGTCACCAGGATCTTCCCACGCTTTTCCATAGTTAGTTCCCCCTTCCTGTCATTCAATTGCATAGTTTTTAATTGCGGTCATCTGCAAACAATAACAATAGATAAACAGTGGATTATTTATCAGATACCTCTTCCAAAGCCGGCGGGGCTCCTGGATCAATCGATACGCCCATTCCAGTGCAAGTTTTTGCATCCAGCGTGGAGCACTTTTTATTTTTCCCGTGTGGAAATCGAATGCCGCTCCAACCCCTATGAGAAGATTTGTTTTTAATAACGGTAAATACTCATACATAAACAACTCTTGTTTGGGCGTGCTCAGCCCCACCCAAACAATATTCGGTCGAACTGCTTCGATCGTTTCAACTAGTTTTTCTCTCTCCTGTTCATTTAACGTGCGGAAAGGTGGGGAAAAAGTCCCCACTATCTTGACGCCAGGAATTTTTTCCTCGAGAAAGGTTTTCAATGTTTCGGCAACTCCCTCCCGGCCCCCATAGAGGAAATGGGTATATCCTTTGCCCACAGACTCTTTCAAAATGGCTGCCATCAAATCTGGACCATAGCAGCGTTCCATCCCCGAGAAGCCAGAGAGGTAGCCAATGTAAACCAACGGCATACCATCTGGGACCGTTAAAAAGGAATAATTGTGTGCTACCTTGATAGAATCCGATTTTTGGGATTCCATGATGCCATGGACACCGGTGACCGTTATATAGCCCTTTCCGCCATTGCGGATCAGGTGCTCAATCTCTCGCAAAACAATTTGGATGCTGACCGTATGAACGCGAACGCCCAAGATATTTACGTATTGGTTTCGCATTTTGTTTGAACTAGTACGGGTAGCGGCGACTCATAAGTTTTCAGAACGCTTTGGATCGCGCACGGCGATCACGACACGCTTTTAAAGACCAGTCAATGTGCTAATCTCGAAGACCAGAGAATTGACGTGCGGAAAGAGACAGTGCACGATCAAATGAGGCTTAGGACACGTTTTACGTCGCCACTTGCGAGGGCGTTGGCCGCCCCGTCGATACCTAAGCCAAGATCATTTTCATGAAACTCTACGAGCGGAAGACCCCACTCACGACCGTGACGTGCCCGACGACAGGGTGCTCCCCTTCTGGCGCACCGTACGGCATTCCGCTCTACCGGGTACTGACGGATCGGGGAACGGAGCACTGTGGAGACCTGGAGTGGCAGGGGTACGAGCTCTACTCGGCGATGAAGGACATCGGCCACATGCGGACGAAGACCCAGATCCCGAAGACCAAGGGGACATGCGAACGGTTCCACAAGACGCTTTTAGACGAGTTCTATCGGTGGCGTTTTGGAAGAAGCTCTAGCGGAGGTACAACATCTCGAGAGGCACCTAGACGCTGGTCAGGGCTTACAACGAGACGCGGCCCCATCAGGAGTGCTAGTGTTGCGTCAAGCCGCGAATGCAGACGTTCGTGCGAAGCGTGTCGTGGGCGACAGAGAAGATGCTGGTGGCACGAAGTGGGGCGGGTGAGCAGTGCTCTCACATTGTATACCGGTGGCGGAGCGACCTTTCAGAAAAAGTGCATGATTTTGCAATCAACTAATGATTCAACGTGCACCATAAATCATGTCCCCCTGGCCGTAGCTCGGGCAATAGCCAGTTCATAAATGTCCAAAAGCATCTGGTAATTCCTCATCGCTGTGTATTTTTGCTCAAATTCCCGCCGTGCTTCCAGGCTTATCTCTGCCAATTCCTTGGAGTGCGTCCACGCCCACTCGACCTTAGCTGCTAAGTCCTCGGCATCGCCTGGCGTAAAGTGCAGCCCCGTGCGCCCACGTTCCACGATCTCCGCCATCGCTCCCAGGCTCGACGTCACCACGGGCACCCCACAGGCAAACGCCTCGACAATTGTCATAGGAAATCCCTCATACCACTCCGAAGGAAAAACCAAAAACCGTGCCCCTTTCATCAAAGCCAAAATTTCCGTGCGGGCAAGTCTCCCCAGAAAGTCAACGGTCTTAAGCCGATGATCCTGAGCAAACAAAGTAATCTCCTCCAGAAGCGGACCATCTCCCGCAACCTTCAGAGGGATGCCACGCAGATTCTCCCATGCCCTGAGCAGCGTGCGCACGCCCTTTTCCCCTGAGATGCGACCCACAAAAAGAGCATAATCTCCCCTCGCATTCCGCACGCCCGGATCCGGGTGCACAAAGTTGGGCTTTACCACGATCTTCTCTTCCGGTACACCTCCCTGAATAAACTTCTTTCGCGAGAAATCTGAAAGCGCAATGTAAATGTCTACGGCCGCCTGCCAGGTCTTAAGGCACCGATGGACCGTCAGCATCCCTGCTACCACGGCAGCCTGCGAACGCGAGCCCCGATAACAGCCATGCAACACCCCCGGCCAGGGCGCAATTTTCCCCATACAGTCTTCACACACACGCCCGTTGCGGTAGAAGGTCGCTTTCGGGCACAATAAGCGATAATTATGTAGCGTCTGTAATACAGGTATGTGCGCTTTCTGGCACGCATAGAATATCGAAGGTGACATGATCGGAAAAAAGTTATGGACATGTACAACGTCCGCTTTCTCCTGCAATATATTTTCAAATCTTACATACCATTTCTTCGACCAAAAAGCGTTGACGGCTAACTCAATCTTTTCTGCTAATTCCATGACATTCTTTGTATGCTCTGTCACGCAGATGATTCGCCACCCATACTGTTCCAACAATCTTGCCTCAGCTTCAAAGACCTCATCTTCCCCACCCCGGTTGAGATACCGGTTATATACCGCAATGGCCCTTAGTCTTTTCTGCATCATCGACTTCGAATGAATAATGAGTCAGCCTGTAAAATACTCTTATCTAGTGGAGACAAAAGCTGGTCCAAATTGCCTGCGTAATGGAAACCATGCGTGGTAAGAAGGCTATAAACATCATGAAACGACGCTTGGCCCTCGTAGAGTGTCTTAAATGATGTTTCAACTAAAACATAATCCACATGCTTCAGTACTTCCAGCCCGCTTTTCAATATTTTATGTTCATACCCTTGGACGTCAATCTTTAGCAGAATACTTGGCATAAGCTCCATTTCATTGACGTAGTCGTCGAGCGTCTGCATTTGCACAGTTACGGCAATGCTCTCAGCCGTCCAGGGAAACGCCTTCTGATGCAAATCGCTCATGGATAAAATCGAGGAAGATTTTGAAAATCTACTTCTCCAAAAAGTAGTTTCTCCTCGTCGATCTCCTAGAGCCACGCAGAATCCCTTGAACCGTCCGTGTTTTTCGGCACTGTTTAACAATTTTTCGTAACAATCTGGCAGGGGCTCAAACGAGTAGATCTGTGCCTGCGGAAGCATAACCCTGACGGCAGATGCAAACTCACCTGTGTGTCCTCCAACGTCTATTACGGTGCTGATACAAGATGTTTTGAGCCATGTTCCGTAGCGGTTAAGCTTTAGTAGTTCCCCGACATGAGTCCGCTTTATACTGGTTAGCCAAACAAGATATGGTAACTCCTGTGGCTTCTCTAGAGCTGCTAAGAGATATATCCACCCTTTATGTGTTATATCGAACAGTCTTCTTATCATGGTTAATATGTTCGGTACCTGGCTTACCCTCGCACAATATCTGCACCAGCCTTGATGTGATCGTACCGTTCCTTGTGTATTACTTCTTCATGTCCATCCTAACGCAAAGAGATTACTCACGCTATCCATCTAGCCTATGTCCTCATCACTTTTAGCGGGGTTTTGGGGTAAGTCGTAGCAAAAACCTTTGTTCAGGGCAAAAACTCGCCTACGAGTTTTCCTCGGGTCGCTTAAATGCATACTAATTAAACTCTTTCATTAGCACCGCCAGCTTGCTACTATGAATTATGGACGACCAAGTTTTTGGCAGACGGATCTTCTTCCATACTTGCAATCAGGCCAGCTGCGACTATAAGAGCGACCAAGAGTGTGAAGCCAGGTTCTTCGAGCCAACTGTACACCGCCGCCAAAAGGCCGGCCATCACCAACACCGCTCTTGCAGCACCGACCTCCCATCTGCGACGACCCTTCAAGTGCCGCCACAATATCCACGACATCCACACGAAAACACTTAGACCAACCAGGCCGAGATCCCCGAACAGGCCCAACCAGCTCGATATCCCACTCCATACAGAGGACGATTTAGGTGACTCTACGGTCAAGGTCCAAATCTCTTGCGTAGCATCAGCAGCGCCCAAGCCCAACAGGTAAACGGGAGAGTTCGGATTTACGTAGCCTTCCATTCCCATCAAAGCAACCCGGCTGATAGAGTTTCCGGGACCCAATCCAAACAGCAAACCTCCCGGGTTATCGGAGGCCTTATTTACAATTATGGAAATTGATTCGCGTTTACCGAGGATAGCGCGACCGTGCCAGTCCCATTCGAAAACATATTGCAGAGGCACATAGTATGAGAATGCGGCCAAAACAGCCAAGGTAATGATAGGTAAGACTACGATAAGCCCCATCCAGCGTTTCCGAGAAGAAATAAAGAAAAGCAGAACTAACGCTGGCAGGAAAGCAAAGATGGCTTGCTTCGCATCAGACAATATCGGAAAAATAAACAGTATTATCCCACCAAGCAGCCAACTCAATCTGCTGGAAAGAGAAGCAGCCGACAAGCTTCTCGCCACGCAAACTAGTGTCCCTATCAAGGTGACAGCTCCCGCTACGTGGTGCCCACCCCCCATGCCAACAAAGCTGCCTTTCACGTTGTCACTCAAACCGAGAGTGAATGCCTGCCATATACCGAACGGCAACTGCACGAAGGCCATCGTTAATGCTAACTTCCAAAGAAACTTACAGTTGCGTAAATGAAATGGCGTTGCGACAATTGCATATATAATTAAGAAAGGTTCACAAAAGACCAGCCAGTCCAAAAGAGGCCGAAGAAACTCCCCACCATTTAACACCCATGAAAAAAGGGATAGGATTAGGAGGGCCACACAACCAACCGCAATAGACCGCGTAACAGACAAGCGAGGAGTGTCTGTCCTGGCTGCGACAATCGCTGCACCCAAAGCTAACGGGAAGTGAAAAAAGTTTAGAATACCTGGTACAAACCCGGTCGCTACAAACAACCGTGAGAGTACTGCCGCTAAGACAGCAGCGCTAACCAAGAGGTACCCAGGAGTCTGGAGGAGTATCAGTCCCATGAGGGCGCCTAACATCGCCCAGGTTAGTGCTGGGGCTCCGACAAGAGTGGTACCAGTGACCAGACCCCCAATGATAAAGATGGCATCTCGGCTGACGGCAAATGAATTAATGAATGGTCGGTGTGATCCAGTTACTCTTAGCACTGGCGAAAACCTTCTCCCTAGCCAAAGATACTACCCAGAGTGAAAAGCTAATAGCAGCACGCCAAAGATACTCGTCTTACGAACGATATAAGCGGCAAACCTTTTCATAAACCTTGCTTATCCTCTCCCCTTTCCTGTCCCAATCGAAATACTCAGCCACCCTCTTTTGTCCCGCCTCACCCATACGTTTCCGCAGTGCGGGGTCTTGGGCCAGGCGGCAGATGGTCTCTGCTAAGTCGTTCACCACCTGCTCTGGGGAGATCGCAGGTACCTTGAATCCCGCCTCCTCTGTTACCTGTAAGGCCGGTCCACCCAGGTCCAGGCATATGACCGGACGCCCTACCGCCATCGCTTCCACACAGACCCACCCACCCGAATCATGGAGGCTCGGATGCACAAGCGCATCGCATTCGGCCAATTTCTCCAGGACCTGACTTCGGGGCAACCATCCACAAAAAGTTACCCTCTCAATCACGTCTAATTCCCGGGCCAGTCGTTCTAGGCGACTCCGCTCCGGACCGTCACCAATGACCCAGTATTCGCCCGCCGGGAGCGCATGCTGAACTCGGGCAAAAGCTTTCAAGACAAAATGAAAGCCCTTCAAGTGCAAAAGTCGTCCTATACTTACGATGCGAAAATCATTGGCCTTGCGCACATATGCCAATTCCTTGATTTCATCTCCACCCAGCCCCACCTCAGGAAAGACTGTTGTATACCGGCAGCCTAAACCATCCATCCGGTTTTTTGTCTCTGCGGTGGTAGCGAGAGCGAGTACAGCGCGCTTCGCAGTGAGTTGCACGAAAGGATCCATTTCACCAAGCCACCGGGCCCCCTTCCTAAGTTCCTCGTAAACCCTTCCTCTCAAACTGAAAGTTCCGTAGAAAGGCTTCGGTGCCGATTCTGCACCACCAACAGGTCCCCAAAGAAAAGGTGCTGGTAACAAAGCGAGAAAGCTGGGCATCCAGTATTTGACGAAAGTCAGATGATGCACGAGGTCAAAGCCCACTTTTTTGTGAAGCCTCTTGCCAATAATGTAGGCACCGATCTGCCACAGATAGTAATATAGCTGGACGCCGCGTTGTCCCTTCTTCCAGAATCTCAACCAGCTTGGCAGGTCAAAATAGACCCAGTGCACATTCGGAATGGTATTCTTTTTCAAGGCCTGCTCAATTGGGTTTCGATTGTTTGCACGAGTGATAACCCAGACTTCGTGGAACCGGGAAATCTGCTTCACCCAGTT
>CAYGBT010000021.1:32285-36399 GCA_964348275.1 uncultured bacterium | reverse complement strand
CGGGTTCATCATCGCCACAAGGCGTTGAAGCATCTCAAGGTTTGAAAAATCTTCCGACGCATGGAATGCAAGCCGGTCTATGAGATACATGAAGAGAAAGGACTTGGCAGATTGCTTCCCGACTCCAAGACCCCTTAGATGCTTCTCCACCCAACGGTAGTTTATGTCGCCTTTCTCAAATGTTTTGCAAATCCGACCTGGCGGGGACTTTTTAAGCCGCCACATTGTCTGGACAAGAAAGTGAAATAGATCCCAACCGCATGAAGCCTCGAAGTCAGCATATTCCCAGTCAAAGACGAATAATTGTCCGTTGGTTAGCTTGGCATTCCACGGAACAAAGTCGCCGTGACGGAAATGAAATGGCAACTCTGTATGACCCAGGCACTCCTCTACTTTATTCGCACCCTCTCGTAAGACATAACGGTAATAAGCACTGGGGACCTTTTCCAGTCGTTTCACAAGGTTTATCCAAAACGCGCTGTTCTTAAGCGGCACCGACCGAGTGTGCAGAGACGCCAATTCCTCCAGCACATTTAGATATTGCGGTGTCATATCTTGAGGTGCAGCTTGAACCTTACCGCTTGGAGGAGAGTGTATACACAAGAAACGACCATTCCACCAGCCCGAGTGGAGCATGCGAGGTACGGTGAAAGAGTTGAAAGAGGTGCTTGCGAAGCGTTGGAGAACCTCAGCTTCGCGCTCTGCAAGGGCGTTCGTCGCTTCATTCCAGCCTACCTTGACATAAGCTAAGACCTCACCCCCGTGAGTAAGTACCTGAATGACCGGTTTGCGGTGAGGACCAGGAGTGCCCAATGATATGGCAACGGTCAGGTCCCGGCGCCCCAGAACCGCTTTAAGGTGATCCAGCAATGAGATTTTGCTTCTTTCCTCTTCAGGTACATCCTGGCGGATAAGCAATTGAACATTGCGCAGCAACGGCTGTGCAAAACCGCCTTTCAATCCTAGAGCAAGCAACTTCTTGGTAACTCTTGCTTTCAGGTTTTGGGAGTTATAAGGCTGCAAGCCATTTACCGCGCCTTGGCGGGAATCCAAGGGGATCAAATACCCCCGACCGTCTTTGAGGGCCAGCCATCCTAATGAGCCTTTCGCTTGCCAATGCGTTTCGAGGCTGTCGTGTGCAGGCTTTGATAACGCAAGGCGCATCTTTTCAGGAGAAGAGAGGATGGATGCTAGCCAATTCAATGTATCCGAACCGTCGTCACGGAACCAGATGTGCCGACGTTTCAGGTACCGCTCATGCAGATAATCCAAAACAGCTTCACTAGCCTTTCGGCTAACTTCCTCCGGAGGCAAAGAGGCATCCAGGAGAACAGCGTTCGGAACCTCGGCCGCAAGCTTTCCGTAGGCTTCCCGCTGACGCTTTAATTCTTCCAGGGAGACCTCACACTTGCGTCCGAGCAGTTCATTGGCCGGCACATCAAGGATCAGAAATAGGTCCGGCCTTGGAACAAGACGTCGAGCAAAGTAAACAGGCCATTGCGGACCACCGTAGCGGTAGCGGCGTGGATCGATAAGCAGGTCGTCGTAATAGCGGTCAAATAGCACAAGAGTGGTTCTTACGAGTTTCGGACCTACTTTGAGCAGATACCCCAAACCGTAGTCGAAAAGATAATAGGCGATTTTGACAAGAGAGAGCGATAAGGGATGAGGTGGCTTACCATGCGGGTCAGTCACCGTGTTGCATGTTCCTTGCTGAATTATAACGCGCGGTCGCAGGTGAAAGACCTCCGATTGTCGAAAAGCCTCACGGAGGTTCTCGCGTAGGTGTCGGATTACCGTGCTTTTTCCCGCTCCATCCGGACCGAGAAGGACGACAAACAGACCTGTCGGGTACCGACAGCGCCGCCAGATGCGTCCCCACTCCTGGATCCAGAAACGAAAGGGGTTGAGCAAATCTCGCCTCGTCACTCGCCAGATCAGGGCTCTTTTCAAATGCGACAAGTTCGTCTCAAGAACATTCCAGTTCCCGGTGTGAATCCAAGAAATAACGAGACCTCCCAATCTTTTACCAAAATGACGATATGCGACGGAGGCTGCCTCACTGTCTCGCTTCTGAACCAACTCACCAAGGCGTTTCTTCTGATTGTCGGGCATGGACAGTTTTAATGCCTTTTTAACAAGCAAATAGGTAAACTCGATACGTGGACGAGCAACCCATAAACCGTTCCACTGGCGTCTTCCTGCCATAAGTTCTTTGGCGGAGAAAAATATGCGACCGTCTCGCCGGAAGTCAGAGGCCGCGTCGACCTTGATAAAGCGAATTTTACCATCTTGCCTCGTCGCTAGGACAAAGTAAAATGCGGACGCCTCGTACTCAAGCAATTGGGCAACCCTTCCCCCATCCTGATTTCTGAGAATCCTCTCTAAGGCTACTACGCCTTCTTGATCCACAACTATGTCCAAATCTGAGGGTAGATTGTCAGGAAGGGATTGCCACCCATGTACTATGCAGTATCTAACCCCCGCATCTTCTACTCCGACAAATAATCTGCGAACTATATCGAGCATTTTCCCTATCTCAACATCCTCGTATCAAGGAAAACCGTTACTACACCAATATTTCAGGTAGTAGATTTCGTATAGTGGTTCCCTACAAATGACGAGTCATTGAACTCAATCCCCGATCCAATAACCGTCAACATACCCCAGCGCAAGTTTCTCCCTCACCACCTATAATCACAATGCCTATTCGCTTATCCGGCATACTTGCCAGGCGAAAAGTCGAATCTGTCGGTAAAACCGGAATCCGCCCTCCATTGCTTTTAGTAACATTAAACCAAAAGTATCATGCGTAGCATGCATTATCTCAATAGCCTGAAACCCTGAAAGCCTCTAAGCCCGATTTATTACCAGGCATCTCCACGTTCGTTGTTCTCTCCTTCTCTAACTCCTCACACAATACCAACCTTGGCTCACACCTTCCTAAGTCATAGTGAGTAAGCAGGCTTAAGTTCTCGTACCATCCCAGAACCCATCCTACTTGCTTGTCATATTTACGTAGAATGTAATCGCCTAAAACAACACAACACTCTCCTTAATAGGTAACACCGCGATCTACCCCTATAACCTGAACTCACATTTCGTCACACACTGTCGCCACCCTGGACAACCCCTCAGCCTCACACCCAAATCACGGTTGATCTAACCCACGACAAAATAGTGTCGCATGTCGCTCAATCAAAAGCCTCATCATCGCATAAACTATATCTTCACGTTTACCCATCTTTGTAATATTAATCTGCGCATTTTCGGCTTCTGACCATTTAATTACCAAACCTCCACATCCCATCACCTTGTGCTCATGCCAGCTTATGCGGCTCCTTTCAGCATTTTTATCCGTCCATCGATACAACACATTCGCTTGACTTAATTTTTCCAATCCTTCCCTGATTTGCCGACGCTGTTCCTCTTCCGGGGCATATATCCTCAAAACAAACCCGCATTGCCTAATCACAAAGATGTGCAAATAATATATTGACCGAGCACAAAGATTAAGAGCTGCACGAAAAGGATGCTTTACTGCGTATCGTGTCACAAAATACAATCTTGCGAGATTCATCCTTTTTCTAAATCTGCCCATATCTCCTGCTTGCAGGGCCTCCAAAGCTTGCTCTCCAAATCTGGACAACTTTTCTCGAAGAACTTGTCGAAATTCGTTTCCATTTGTTACATCACAATCAAGTATTTTCTTTCTATAGAGTGCTATTTTTTCACAGCACCTTCCACTTTTTAGCAGCCTATAGATCTGCTGAATCTTTTGCATATTTTCTGCTGCCGCATCAATGTGCGTAAAAAAACCACTTTCGTGCTTCATCCGTCCTTGCAAAAGTTCTTTTTCGGTAAGCAAAGGTAATCCCCAGACAACAAATCCGTGGCATATATCCAGGTGCAAATATGAGGCTGGAGACAGATGATAAAAACGGAAGATTTCGACATTATGGTACTTCACAGTTGAAACTGCGTTATGATCACATTCAGTTAGGACATGCCAACCCTCCCTTTCGGCTGCCCTAACAGCAATGTTCCGCCACCTTTCCATATCACTTGTATCCACCACGAGATCGACATCGTGACCAAAGTGAGGAAACGTTTC
>CAYGBT010000021.1:27962-32275 GCA_964348275.1 uncultured bacterium | reverse complement strand
TGCTGTATGAGGTTCAGCGTTCACCTTCGCCATCGCCGAGATAGAAACGTGCCTACGTACGGAACTTTTTGGCGGAACAGGCGCTTTAACACAAACCGTGGGTTTAGGAGCCCTGCCGCAATCATGTTGCCGATGAAACGATCATATCGGCGACTGACGTAACAAAGACCAGCGCGCCTATAAAGCATCATTGCTGCATCTGTTCGTAACCTTGCAATTCTATATCTCGGTGATGCCCACACGTACCTTACATAGTCCTCCCAACTTATCTCATCCAATTCGGAGCGCCGCCTGCGCATATTAAAGTTTACAAAATGTGTCTTTTGCCGTTGCAGCATCGTGTTCCTTGCGGAGTCACTACTCCAATGTAGCCGAAACCGCAAAAGAAACTCTGGCATGACAAGAACGGCCCTCCCATATTCAGCAATTCTGTAATAGAGGTCCAGGTCAATGGGCGGGTATGATTCGGGCCGAAGGCCCCCAATGCTTAGAAAAGTCGGCCGATGAAGGATTACGGACGGATCAACTGGGACTATGGCCTCTTTCGCATCAAACATCTCCGTAAACTTTTCCAGCGTTATCGGTTCCATTATCCTTTGGCCAATGATTTCGCCATTCTCGTTTATGTAGCGCGCCCACGTTCCGAGTGCGCCTAATCTGTTATCATATTGAGCAATGACGGGTATTTGTCTTTCGAATCTTTCTCGCTCGCTAATGTCGTCAGCATTCATGAACGCAACCCACTCCGTATTCGCACGTTTTACACCCTCGTTCCGAGCTTCCGCTAAGTCAACCGTCTTCGGCTTATGTAAAACCTTTAGACGCTCATCGTGGCGAGCGTATGCTTCCAGTATTGTCTCTGTCTCGTCGGTAGATCCATTATTAATCACAATAAAGGTGAAATCTTTGTGTGTTTGATTTAAGATACTCTCGACTGCATTCCTTAAATAGATCCCACCATTCAGAACGGACATGACAACGGTCAACTGCATTTAACTTCCTCTAACGCTTATGAGCCACATTCGCTAACGAAATGAAAATGTTCGTGCTGACACTAAAATTTCACCAAGGGTCTGATCGTGATATCAGTCACTTCGGCACTGCGCGGCAGACTGAGCGCGTTGACCACCAGCAAGGCCACGTCCTCTGGTTGAAGAAGTCGTTCCGGGTGATAGGATCTGCCCTCCATTTCGTGAACAGCTGCCTGCATGGGAGTCGCCGTGCGCCCGACAAAGACGCTCAGGACGCGGAGCCCGTCAGCATTGACTTCCTCACGCAGACTATCGGCGACAGCCTTGATCGCATGCTTGGTCGCGGCGTACTGGCTGACGCCCAACCTGGCGGTCAAGCCCGCACTTGAATTAATGAAGACGATTTGCCCCTGGCTGAGTCTGAGGATTGGAAGGAGTCCCTGTGTCAGGGCATAGGGGGCGCGAACGTTGACGCTGTATTGCCAGTCGAGACCTTCGACGGGCGCGGTCTCTATCGATCCGAGATCGATGACACCGGCACTGTGAATGAGCATACTTATATGTCCACAGTCGGTCTGTAGCCGTACCGCCAGTTCCTGAATGTCCTCGTCCAGCGTGAGGTCGGCCCGATAGCATAGAACTTGAGGCGACGTTGCCCGAACCGTTTCGGCAACGGCCTCTAACGCTCCCAACTTGCGCCCGACAAGGCACAGTGTTGCACCCTGCGCCGCGAGACCCAGCGCGATCGCCTTGCCGATCCCGCTGCTGGCACCTGTAATGATTGCAATCTGGTCTTTGAATGCGGTCATGATCAGGACGTACTTCTCGCTCTCTTTCCGCGTGGCCTTTTCTTCTGTTGTCTGGATCGTGTCTCTTTCAAGGCCTCTCTCAACAACCCGTGTCCCTCCAAGGCGTCTGCTGCGGTTTTCACCAAACCAAACTCTAGTCCCGCTCGCTCGGCTATATCGAGGAGGCTATGTGTGCCATCGGACAGATTCAGCACCCACAACATCGCGAGTTCACTGCTTGCGCTATCCGAGGAGCCACCTATTGATCGGTAGAGCCCCCTTTTCCCTAAGTGGGGCTCGCATTTAGGCAACTGGTTCAGGTACGTTTTATTGTTCTCCAGGACGTTTACCACCGAAAGACACTTCCGGAACGAATCCGCCAGATGCCGAGGCTGGACAAAATTCAGATCGTCTGCAGATGTGTGATACTCAGGGTAGCGGCCATAGGGCGTTCGACTGAGACAACCCACCGGCAGGTTGATACCCGGCGAGCAGTATTGTCGCTCGTCATAGCCAGAGGGTGAAAAGTCCATGACTTCATAATCCTGACCAAAGTGGCAGAGGACATGCATGACAGCCTTATCGATCTCCGCATGACCTTGACGACTTTTCTTATACGTAACCCTTCCTGAGTCGCCAACACCGGCGATGACGAGCCCGTGCTTGATCCTCGATATCTTAGGTTCATTTAAGCTCAGCCACGTGATTGACCCGATCGTTCCAGGGACAAACAGAAAGCGGTAGGAGTATCTCAATGTTATTTCACTTAGCTGCTTCGCGAGGAATGTACTAAGAGCGACACCCGAGAGATTGTCGTTACACAACGAGGGATGACATGTATGTGTAGATATCAAGACTTCGTGATCGGATTGTCCCTTGAGATAGTACTCGCCAAGGGTTAGATGACCCGGCTCAAGAGATGCATCGATACAGACCTCGTAGTCCTGGTCCCTGAGTTCCAACAATTGATTGTGAGAAAGACAAAAACCCCAGTTTTCATTGTAGTAGGATGTTCTATAAGGAATCCAATCTGGACGATCGGGTAACGTGAAAAGGTGTCCTTTCAACTGGCTCAAAGAGAGTCTTTCCTTCACGGGCACGCTGTAGCCAACCACGTGGAGATTCGACCGTTGAAAGTCTATGACCCTCTCCCCCTTCGAATTGGCCACGTATGCATCGCGTATATTCCACTCGTTGGGAACAGCCCAATCGAAGACGGGAGTCCCACTTGCGACCTCGTGAATCGTTATCGGTATTTCACGCTGAAGAATGGTCAAGCTCTTACGGACGCCGTTACCCGTCAGGCTCCGACAGATGGGATAGAGTTCACGGATCAGCTCGTACATCTCGTTACCCACATCCCCTGTATCCTCGGTTCTCCCGCTCAATATGGAAGTATCCCACAGTATCATATCTTTAATACGATTGCCTGCCCTGTAGGCAGAGTAACAGGCGACTCGGGTTTATCAGCAAAGAACTGATCAACAGCATCCTTTTCACCTCGCGCTGCTGGGAATGCATATTCGTCAAAAATGAGTACCACTCCGGAAACTAGGCGTGGATAGAAATAGACACAACAGTCTAGTACTGTTTGATAGAGATCGACATCGATGTGTACAAGCGCGAATAGATTGTCTTCTAGGCCAACAAAGGTTTCTGGGATCCATCCCTCTCGAATCTTAATAAATGCTTGAAAATCCCCTAACAAGGCCCTTACGTCATCAGCTGATGCATCAGAAAAATAGCCGTCCCCATAATAATTGTCATACTGCCTATTTGCCGGCGGCAGTCCTTTAAGGCTATCGAATAGGTAGAGCATTTTCTTTGAGTCCCTTAAGATGCGGGAGAGTAACAGGGCAGTACCACCCTTATACACCCCGCATTCGGCAAAGTCACCGCTCAGGTAAATTGCATACGACGCCAGGCTCGCGAGGATATAGCACCGGTCTCGAGAGACTATTGTATGCCGTCCGACTCCCGTGTGCCTTTTCTCGAATTCTTGATGCCCGATTTAGGGAGTAAAAACCGCACACGGAATGGACCACCGTGCATAGCATTGAAATTCTTTCACCGTTCGGGCAGCAACAGAGTCTATGCTCTGCAACAGCGGGCGAATTTCGTAACACAGACGGTATAACCCCGCTTTGCACAAACGTTTTAGGTGTCGACTGATCCCCATATCACGCAGATAGAATCTTGACATCCGGAAGAGGGAGGATAAACTTTCCTCCCCGGTTGATGTACTCTCGTTGTTGTTTAAGGATTTCGTCGGCGAAGTTCCACGCGAGGAGGACGGTATAGTCGGGAAGGTCTTTCAGCATCCGTTCTGGAGGCACGACTGGGATGTGATGTCCGGGAGTGCACCGTCCCTGTTTGAGTGGACTACGGTCCACAATATACTCGAGTATGTCAGGCCCAAGCTCCACGAAGGCCAATAACGTATTTGCTTTGGCGGGGGCTCCGTAGCCAACAACACGTTTCCCTTGCCTACGAAGGGCTTCGATCTTCCGACGCAGCCTGTGCTTAATCTCATGGGATTTTTTGGCAAAGACTC
>CAYGBT010000021.1:0-27952 GCA_964348275.1 uncultured bacterium | reverse complement strand
GCAGAAATTTGCACATAACCTTCTTGAATTATTATCTAAAACACAATGAGTGTCAAGGGAGAGAGGCTTTTTTGGGCAAAGACTCGATAGGTCCTAAACCGATCGAGTCCTCTTTCATCCTCCTCCTCGAGAATTTTCCCGACGCTCGGCTGCACATGGCCCTCACCATTTCGCTGAACAAACACCCGCAATTGTCCGTGGTGTAGCGGTAATCGCTCAGCATCAACTACCTGCATGCCGTGCTTTTCGAAAAGGGTGATCATTGGTCCTAAAGCCCAGTACGAAACGTGTTCGTGATAGATGGTGTCAAAGGCTGCCTGTTCCAGCAGGTCAATGAGGTAGTGGGCCTCGATCACGAACGTCCCACCGGGGGCCAGCGTCTTTTGGATGCCTTGGACAAAGTCCTGCAGATCCGGGATATGGGGAAAAGTGTTGGTCGCGGTAATAACTGCGGCTTTCCCCCATTTCGCAACGATCTCTTTCGCACTTTGCGAATTAAAAAATCCGACGTACCGATCGATGCCCGTTCCGTAATGTAAATCTGCTAAATTGCGGGCCGGGTCTACCCCAAGATCTCTCACTCCATATCGTCGAAAGCCATTCAGGAGGGTACCATCATTGCACCCTATATCGACTACCAGCTCTCCGCCCTTTAATTGACACCGTTCAACAATTACGTCGCTCAACGAATAGAGGTGGGTTCTCAGCGTGTCAGAGGCTGAGGAAACGTAGAGATAATCCTCGAACATCTGGGTCGGCGGCACCACATCGCACAACTGCACATGTCCACATTCATGGCAAAAACCGACTCGTAACGGATATTTTGGCTCAGGAAGCCATAAATCCTTTTCTGTTAGAAACTTGTTCGCAAGCGCTGTATTCCCAAGATTGAGAAACTCCTGCACACCCCATGACTCACAAACAATGCATTTAGTTTGTGGGATGGTTTCTTGTTTTCGACTTGTTCCCATCTTGCTTCCGTTTAGTGTGCCGGGGGCAACAAGACTCTTGACCCGTGAACCTCGTGTCCAACCCTGATTTCAGTCAAATTGTTGAGTGATTCGCGGACGCTGTCTTGTTTTTCTGGTCTCACGATGAAGAGGAAAAACCCACCACCCCCCGCACCGCAAATCTTGCCGCCCTCTGCCCCTGATTCCATCGCTCGATCATACCAGGCATCGATTTGAGGGTTTGTAATGCTCCCCGCCAGTTGACGCTTCAATCTCCAACCCTCGTCTAGAACACGCCCCAGTGCCGTGGGGTCAAATTCCCCGTTACTTAATATGTCCTGCAACTCATGGGCATGGCCCCGGATCCGTAACAGATATTCCATCTTCGCGGGCGTATTGCTCTTCTGCTCCGCTAGTACGGAACTGGAATCCCGGCGTATATCGGTCCAGAACATCATGACATGGTCAAATAGCTCTTCCATCCATCCATTGGAAACACGCTGTGGCTCGACTGTCACAGTTCCACTTGAGTTAAAGCTGAAGAAGTTTACCCCCCCAAAGGCTGCCGCATATTGATCCTGTTTGCCGATGGGCTGCTTCAGTACGTCAATTTCGATGTACGAGGCTTCTTCGGCTAATTGGCCAGCAGAGACCCGCTGGCCTCGGAATGCATGAAGTGCGTTGAGGAGACCAACCGCAAAGCTACTGGATCCCCCGAGCCCCGTAGAGGCCGGAAGATCTGCCACAGTGCTGATGTAAATTGGAGGATCGACTTTCAGGAAACGAAGGCACTCACGCGCGATATTATTCTCGATTTCCTCGATCTCCTTGACCTGTTCCGTCTTGGAATAGTTCAAACGAATCGGCTCGTCAAATAGGTCGCCGTGCCGTTTCACCGTCACATAGATATACTTGTCGATTGCCGTGCTCAGCACCGCCCCATACTGCCGCTCGTAGAAGTCGGGCAAATCTGTGCCACCGCCAGCAAAACTCACCCGGAGTGGTGTCCGAGTTACCACGATACTCGGAGGGGGTTTGGACCAAGCTCTAGCCATTCTTGAGCGACCAATCGTACGGGATCTGAGAAGTGAGGGGATCGATCCGAATCATCTCATCCGGATCGTGTGGTTCGGTGGCGCAGTTTGCCAAGATAACGAGCTTATCCCCATATGCCTTGTAGCCGTTCGCAATATTGGGGGGTATCTGCACGAGGCAATAATTGTCTTCCCCCAAAAAGACCTCCAGCAACTCACCCTTCGTGGGTGAGGTCTCGCGCATGTCGTACATGACGAGCTTGGCGCGGCCGGCAATGACGGCATTATTGACGGTCATTGACTTGTGAATATGCCAGGCCTTGATAGTACCGGGCCAAGCACAGGAAAAGTAGATTTCACCAAATCGAGTGAAGTGGGGATCCGTCGCCTTGAGCATGTGCATGATCTTGCCGCGTTCATCCACGATCTGACGTAGCGGAACAATCTTGACTCCGTCAATCATTGATTTCGTCCTGCGTCGCCGTTCGCCAGCGCAGTGAATCATCCACCCTGTCTGTGTCTAGCAGATGCTGCAACCACTTGAGGCGGTTATATCGTTTATCAACTAAGTCCTCATACGACAACCTGAGTGCCTGAAGGGTCTCCACCAATTCCTTTGCCCCATCCGCTATTGTCCACATGAACTTAAATTGAGGAAAGGTCCGTGCAAACTTCGAAAAATCCGTCTTGTATGTCCGTTGGTCGGCACTTGGGCCCGCCAGGACCTCCAACTGGCAGCGGGCAACGGTCTTCGCCGCCACCTCTGCGAGTTCGATGACCTGATGGTTGAGAGGATTCGCTCCGACATTAAACACCTGATTGTGCACTGCCGGTATTGGTGCCTCTAGGACCGCAAGAAAGGCCCGTGCAACATCTTGGATGTGAACCACCGGCCGCCAGGGCTTGCCATCGCTATGGACGCCCACTTTTCGTGTGGCCACTGCGGACCCGATCAAATTATTGAAGACCGTATCGAAACGCATTCGGGGGGAAAGTCCGTAGACGGTGCCGTTGCGCAGGAACGTCGGTGAAAATCCATGCCCGGCAAGTCGTGAAATTGCTCGCTCAGCTTCGACCTTCGACCGGGCATAGTCCGTTTTAGGATCCAAGGGGGAATCCTCGGTCACTACGGTTGGCTCAGACATGCCGTACATGATGCACGACGACGAAAAGAGGAATCGGTGAACCCCTGCCGCCTTGGCCAAGCTGGCGAGAAGCACCGATGCCCGAGAATTGATTTCCTCCGTCCAACTTCCATTGAGGTTACCGAGCGGATCGTTGCTCAGGGCTGCGAGATGCACAACAGCGTCAAAGCCGTCCAGGTCGTCCGGGACGAGGTCGCGAATATCTTTCCGAACGACAGGGATCGTACACAGGTCGGGCACCAGCACGCATGCCTCGAAATACCCGGTATCGAGGCTCGCGACTTCATAACCGGCCTCCAGAAACGTCGGAGCCATCACCGACCCGAGGTAGCCTGCATGTCCGGTCATCAGTACGCGTTTAGACGTCCCCACTTGTTGCCTCCATCAACCCCCCATTGACCAACACGCGGACGATATCCAAAAGCGACCGTTGCTCTGACAACAGGATCGCGGGGCATCCAGCCGCGTCGGCCGCCTGGACGTCGCGCTCGTCATCGCCGACCACGAGCGTGCGGCTCAGGTCCAGGTGAAAATCCCGCTGTGCCTGAAAGAGCATGCCCGGCTTCGGTTTGCGGCACTCGCACCCGTTGTCCCAATCATGCGGGCAATAATAGAACGCATCGATTTGACCTCCCGCGCTCGCCACATTGGCCTTCAAACGCTCATGAATGTGGGCGAGGTCGGATTCAGTCATGACCCCCCGAGCAATCCCCGCCTGATTGGAGACGACGATAACGCGGTATCCGGCGTTGCAAAGCAAACGCAGGGCCTCATATGTCCCGGGCAGCCATTCGAATTCCCGCCAAGTGCGGACATACTGTACACGGGGTGGCCTTCTGTTCAGGACCCCATCCCGGTCGAGGATCACCGTGGGACGACGGGCGAGGAAAGCCTCGGTCAAGGGGAGCCGTCGGTGCGATCCGACGCTGTAGTATCGGTGATCGGTCACATAGGCGAGCAACTGGCGGCGTTCGGCGAGCTGCGGGTACAACGACAGCTCTAACGAAACGTTGTCCTCTGGTAATGCGCTCAAGACGGGCTTTGTAAGAATTGCGTAGCTTATTTCGACCCCCTGTAAGTCGGGATGGGTTCCATCTTTGTCATAGACCAGCACATATCCTTGGCCGTCCACGCGGACACTATTCTGTGTGTAACGATCTTTATTACTGTATACAGTAACCATCGCTGGTACATTGGCCCTCACAAAGCGGTCCCACATCTTGTCCACGTGCATAGGCCAGTAATTATCGCAGTACATCAAGAGGAAGCATGGATCCAGGTGGGGTTCCGCCAGCTTCACCCGGCGCCCGGTTTCATCCTTAACGGCAGAGACCAAATATGTTATTTTGACTCCCCACCGGCTGCCGTCATCAAAATACTCCTGGATCACCTCGGGCAAATATCCCACCAATAGCAGGATGCGCTCAAACCCCTGGCCACGGAGCATTTCTACCAGGTACTCCAAAAAGGGCTTGCCATGGATCTCCACCATCGGCTTGGGCCGGGTATCGGTAATCGGCCGCAAGCGCGTCCCCCGCCCACCCGCCAGAATCACCGCTTGAGTAGGCCGGTCGAGCGATCCCCCAAATTGATCACGCTGCGTCATGACACCAATTCGTGATACAGCTAAAGATCTCGCCGACGTTTTTCTACACTCTGCAGCACAGCGTCTTTCTCCCCTTTATCCAACGGGCTGTACGTCGGCGGCATCCATTTCGACCGATGCGGCCTGCTGAATCAGGTGAATTGCCACGACCAGACGTGCCCTCGCTCCTTTACGGATCAGGATTCCGCGAACCCCTGCGAGAGGCCCGCGTACCACCTCGACTTCCATCCCTTCCTTGAGATACGGATGAGGGTCAAGAGGAAGGGTGCTCGTCACCAGTTGGCGGACCGCTTCAATCTCGTGCTCGGGCACCGGAATCGCACGTCCATTGATCCCCAGGATCTGAACCGCGCCGACGGCCGTCAATACTTCCAGCCGGTCCTGATGCGCAAAACGGGCAAAGCAGTAGCCCGGAAACAGAGGAAAGCTCACCGTCTTCCATCGATCTTTCCATCGCCTTCGGCGGTCTATCGTTGGGAGAAAGGAGTCCACACCCCGGGAGACGAGCTGCTCGTGAACCAGCTTTTCGTGTCTGGATCGTGTCCGGATGGCGTACCAGGCCAAACTCCCGTTGCCTCCGTACATGGCTTCGCCCTCTCAGTTACAGAACATGTCTTCGCACTCTATGTTACAGCTTCGTTCTTTCGACCGTGCGACCCGGCTCTAGCTCTCTCTTATCGAGGCGTCCGTGTCGCTTCCCAGTGACTCACTGACTTCTCGACCTGGTGAACCGTTGCTCATCTCTGTTCAAGCCAGTGACTCAGAAGCAACCTAAACCGGAATGGCCGTCCCCAAGGAGCCACCAGAGGAGCGCTAACAAGCAGGGTCCAAGCTCCCCACGGCCGGTCAATTCGCTCCCCAATCCGGTTCATGTCACTTCGCATCTACCGATCCCACCGCGGTATCCCCTCTTGGTCATCCAAGACCTCTCCACGTAGGCCTGATACCGCTCAAGCAAGTCTGATCTCTCCCTGTCGAACTGGGAGACCAGTGCTGCTTCAGTGTTCCTGGCCGGTCTTCAAATGACCTCTTGTTCTTGCCATTGATCTGCCTGAATATCTATGCTGCTCCTGATCCCCTCACAACTGCCGGAATAGTTTTTGCCAAGATTTGAAGGTCAAGCCAGAGGGACCACTGATCGATGTATTGCATGTCGAGTTCCATCCACTTTTCGAACGGGATGGAACTTCTGCCATTGATCTGCCAGAGGCACGTTATTCCCGGGCGCACGCTGAACCGGCGGCGATGCCAGTCCTGGTTAAAACCGCCATAATCCCGCAAAGGAAGTGGTCGAGGTCCCACCAAACTCATGTCGCCTTTGAGAACGTTGATGAGCTGCGGGAGTTCGTCGATACTGGTTTTTCTCAAGAACTTGCCGATCGGGGTGATCCGCGGGTCATCTCTGATCTTAAATACGGGGCCGCTCACCTCATTACAGTGTGCCAGCCTAGAGAGCTTCTGTTCCGCGTCAGGGATCATTGTCCGAAACTTGTACAGATGAAACCTCCGCTTATTCAGTCCGACTCTTTCCTGGATAAAAAAGACCGGCCCCGGGCTGGTGGCCTTAATCAAAAGTGCAGCGACACAAAACAACGGTGTGAAAACGACGAGCAAGACAAGGGAAACGCAGAAATCCAAAACACGTTTCACCAATACCGACCAATTATGCATGCCGCCAGTGTAAAAGGTAATCACGAGACTATCTTCCAAGTCTTCCCGTGCTGCTCTCGCCAGTTTCGGGGTGAATATGTCAGAGACAAATCGAACGATAATGCCCTGCTCCTCGCACTGGGCAACAATCTCGCATACCTGTGTGTAACGGGATTTGATGGGAAGTCCGATCAGCACCTCATCGATCACTCGGTCTCGGAGAAGGACGGGGAAATCGTTCAAATTCCCTACCAGGGTATACCCTGTCTTTCGAAATTCTTCGATTCCGGTCCACTCGTCGTCCACAAACCCGACAATGCGATAGCCAAACTCGGCTTTGGCTGTGATTTTCCGGGCAAACTGGACAGCGCGAGCGTTCGTGCCGACGACCAACAGATCACGCAGATTGCGGTGGCGGATCCTGATGTGCGCGAGCAACAGTCTGAGCGTAAGCCTGCCTGAGGTGACGGTGACGGTGCTTAGGGCCCAAAAGAATGCAACGAAAGCGGGGGTGACCATGTCAATTCTGAAGAGGGTGGCTCCGATGAATATTCCCAGCGTTCCCAGGGAGGTCGCCTTGATGACATCGGTAACCTCGGCCCATCGGGTAGAGAGTCGCCTGGATTGGTACAGGCCGAAAAGGCAAAAAATGATATGCCAGATAAGAAGAAAACCGAGGAAAATGATAAAGTTCTGGACCTTGACCCGTATGGAGAAAAAATCGATAAAGGAGACCGTGCCGCTCCGATAGGAAACTACCGATGTGGCCAGGGAAAAGCAAAAGGCCATGATCAGCAGGTCAAACAGCTTGAGCGCATTAAGGAGAATCTGGCGTCGAAAAGGGATCATGGTGACAAATGTCCATTACTCGGTGCTAAAATCTGAATCATCGAAACGGAGTTAATCGAGTGTACCGAAGCTATAGCCCAGGCTTATCCCCCTGTACAGGAAAAGATCTGCAATGTATTGTTTCACAAACAGATTCGCCTTAGCGATCCAGGTTTTGGGCACGTAGACTATGTCGGACGGCTGGAGCTGAATATCTCCCCACACGCTTTCGCCATTCATCACTGCCTTCAGGTCTACCCGAAGCGGAATGGGCCGGTTGTTCTGCCCTTTTCTAATGACAATCACACCTTCCGGCTTGGCTGTCTCCTTGAAGCCTTCCACAGAGAACACCGCCTGGAGGGCAGTCATGCTGGGCATAAGCTCGACAAGCCCCGGTTCTACGACCTCACCCCCTACGTAGACCTGCTGACCTGTGAATGACTTGACGATGACAGTGATTACGGGCTTTCTCAGCTCCTGGACGTACATCCGGGTGAGATCCTCGTCCAACTGCGATGGCGTCAATCCGGCTGCCCGGACGTCGTCGACCAATTGAAGTGAGATCTTTCCATCAGGTCGTACAAAGACGGTCTCGTTGAGTTCAGGGTTGTAGAAAAACTTGATATCCAGTTCATCGCCCGGCTGGATCAGATAGTCCTGCGGTTTCTCAAATTTCGGAGGTCTTGATTCGGCCTGAGCCTCGTGCTGCAGCGTGTCCCGCGTCATGCTGCAGCCCACGAGAAAAGCCGCCACCACGCCGAGACAGGTCGCACCTATAACGAAACCCTGCGATCTTTTGCCCGACCTCATCTGGACTTCTCCGCCAACCTGCGCAAACACCTAAGACCTGCTCTTGCCCGGACCCATTGGTCACTCGAGTTCGCAGGCAATTCAGCGTGAGAGCATTCGGTTACAGCCGTCTGTATATAAACTTTGGGATGTAGTATCTCCTCTTGTTGAGCACCACACCCAGGAGTTTTCCCGTGACCTCTTCCAGTTGTTTTTTAGCCCGCAGGGCAACCTGCCGGCGGGTCTTGCCCGACTCAATCACCAGAATCACGCCATCGACCTTGGCGCAGAGGACGCGCCACTCCGAAAAGCCATGGATCGGCGCTCCATCCAAGATCACGTAATCGTAGCTATCCCTCATTCTCTTCAGAAACTGGTCAAACGCCTTTGATTCGAAAAGGGTAACCGGCTCAGAACGCTGCCGACCGGACGGAAGCACATGGAGGTTCTCGGGCCCTACCTTGATGGGTAAGGTATCGACATCCTTGGAGGTCACCAGATTTGACAGACCGCGGACTTGGTCGATTTTGAATACACTGTCAAGGCTAGGAGTCCTCAGATTCGCGTCGATGAGAAGAACCTTGACCTGGCCATCCCTGGCCAGGGTGGTGGCAAAGTTGACGGCCGTTGTAGAAGCCCCATCCCCATGGGCGGTACCGGCGAAGAGAATGGTCTTGACAGACCCATTAGGATAGCGGGTCAGCAGATTCGTCTTCAGATCCTCATACCGTTCTACGGCTGACCGAGTCCATGCCTGCCTAGGGGGTTTCGCTCGTCCTAACGGCAGCGGTTCGGGCAAGGTCTTCTGGTGGTTCGCGTCATATTCTTTTTGAGCCCATTCAAGAGCTTCATACGTTTTTCCCATCGCACGGCCCCACAGCTATTTTTTTTCCGGCAGCCTGATGACCTGTCCCGCCTTGATCTGCTCGGCACTCTGGATCTTGGGGTTCTCCCCGAGAACAGCCCTCAGCGTGGCCCTGTCGTATTTTCCATAGGCCCGAACAATGATTCGGAAGAGATTATCCCCTCTTTTGACGACCACAGCCCGTGCTCCCCTGGGCAGCGACTCTCCCCTCCTCCTTGGGGATGGCTCCAGATTCGCCGTTGGCTCCTGATTCTCTCTTCCCGCCGTCCCGCCGCTCGATGCCCGCTGGCCATAGGGCGCCTCACGGTCCATCCCGTGCCCTGACCCGGATCTTTCCTGAAGAAGGGTCGATAACGCGTTCTTTTCTTCAATGGTCGATTGTTCATGAGAGGCCGGCTGATCACCCTGGACCGGCGCCTGCTCGGGGCGCGCCAGCGCTATTGGGATGTTGGATCGGATCGAGGTCCAAATGGGAATCAGTTCGCTCCCCTGCAGATTGAACCAGGAGGTTGCGAAGAGAAGCCCGAAAAGGAAGTAGAATAACGCGATGAGGATCAGGCTCGCGGTGTCGAATCGAAATTGGGAACTCTTCTCCTTTCCCCGGGGAACGGGTTGAACGGAAATCGCCACGTGGTTCTCTCTGCAGTCTGAAAAGGGACTCCATCTGAGATCCCTGATGGCTTCCTCGATTACACTCGCCTTGATTGTCTTTTGCCGCAGGGCATATCCAATCAAGAGGGCGTTGTCGCAGAGCACATTGATCTTTCGGGGCACTCCCCCGGAGTACCCCCAGATCAATCTTCGCGCTTGGCGGCTAAATACCGTAGGGTCGTCGCACTTTGCCTTGCTGAGGCGATGTTGAATGTACTCATCTGTTTCTTGTTCATTGAGTGGCGTGATATACCGCCTCAGACTGATCCGTTGGGCGAGCTGCTGCAGTTCGGGCTGGCGCAGTTTGACATCCAGTTCACGTTGGCCGGACAGGACGATCTGGATCAGTTTATGCTTACGCGTCTCCAGGTTGGACAGAAGCCTCAAGTTTTCTAAGGCGGCGCAGTTGAGATTCTGGGCTTCGTCCACCAGGAGCACCACATTGCCCCCGCTGGCCAGTTGCCGGATAGCAAAATCGTTCAGCCGACATAGCGCTTCCACCTTGGGCACGCTCTCCTCTGGCTTTGCCAGTGCCAGGTCGACGAGGGTCATGGTCAATATCTCGTCAAATGTCGCGTTGGTATTGTAGATGAAGGCCACGGGGGTTTTCTCATCCAGCTGACCCAGTGCGGTGTTCAGTAGGGTGGTTTTGCCGATGCCGACCTCGCCCACTATGGTGATAAAGCCTCTCCGTTCTTGGATCCCGTAGATGAGTGCCGCAAGCGTCTCCCGATGACCCGGGCTCAGGTAGAGAAACCTGGGATCCGGCGTCACATCAAAGGGCTTTTCAGAAAAACCGAAGAAGTTACAGTACATCACCCAAAGCTTGAGAGCGATTTGAGTTCCGTTTCCTCACATCTTGAGCTCTGGAATCGAGGCCAGGACCGGGAGGTGGAGGTGATTTTCCACATCCTCGTCCTTTTCCAAGCTGTCATTTAGATACTCCGAAAAGAAGGCCAGCCCGAAGCCTCCAAATCCCCCCAGAAAGATGGCGAGCACCATATTCAGAAAGATCTTGGGGCTTACCGGCTTACTCGGAGGCCGGGCCGGTTCAATCAGGCTGACGTTGGCGATCTTTTCCGTATCCATGGCATCCGAGACGCGAGACTCCTCGAATTTGGTGAGATAGAGCCGGTAGTTTTCCCGGTCGACCTCGACCGTCTGCTGGAGACGGTTGAACTCCATCTCGATCCGCTTGAGTTCTTCGAGCCTTTTCTGGTACTCAGCCAACTGGGCACGCTGGGTTTCTTCCTTGGCCTTCAGGGCTTTCATCTCGGCTTCGTAGCGCCTGCTCCGTTGCTCGGCCAGGGTCTGACGGACTATCTGCATCTCTTCCCGGACGCTCTGGACGAAGTGGCTCTCGTCAGTATATTTGGTGAGAAGTTCTTGTTCCTTGAGCTCCAGGTCGACTAGCCTTGACAGAAGATTGTCATCGTGAACAGGGTTCCGGAGTCGGTTCTCTGTCTCGGCCTCCTCGCTCAGGGTCTGGTTCAACGCGGTGCGAAGGTCAGCCTCCTGTCTGAGGAGCAGGCTCCGTTCCTCCTCAAGAGAAGAAGTGAGCTGGTGTTTTTTCTTAAAGCCTTCCAGTTTGTCTTGCGCACCTTTCAGTTTGTCTTTCAAAATCTGGGCTTGCTCCTGAAAAAACCTAAAGGCTTGAGGGCTCTTATGGATCTCAAGATGGCGTTCGAGATAGAAGTTGACCAGGGTGTTAACCACTGTGGCTGCCGTCCGTGGGTCCTTGTGCTTGAACCGTAGCTCGATGACGTCAGATTTCCTGACGCCCGCGACCTTCATGCCTTTCTGAAGCCTGAGTACGGCTCGCTGCAGGCGCGATTGCCGGACATCCATGTTTTGAAAGAGACCGCTCAGAAGCCCGCGGCCCGTACTGCTCAGGTCTGGGTAAATGACTACAGATCCCAGCGACTCGACCACCCTCTCGACGAGAAATCGGCCCTTGAGAATCTCGATCTCTGAATTGATTTGTTCCTCTCGGTTGAAACTGATTATCGGGGATGAGTTGCCGCTCGCGGGGAGGGTGGGCACGTACATATTTTCCCTGCCGATCTTGATCAAAAGCTGGGCGGTGGCCTCATACTTTGGCGTGGTCAAGAACGAACCAATGGCAACGGCGCACAGGGTGGCGCCGAAAAAGAGCAGAATCTGGATTTTTCGTTTGAAAACGACGTGGACATAATCTCTAATTGACATATGGGGCCTTGCCTCTGTCTCCATCCCTGATCCCCCACGTTACTCAAGGTATAATGAGTAATAGAGTGCCGAAGTGATCAAAACAACAAGGGCGAGGAAAGTCCCCTTGAGACTCCAGAGGATCCTGGGGATATCGCGAAACTGAAAGCTGAAGTGTTTCGCCGTCATGGGGTCTTTCGCCAGCCTAGCTGTCAATCTGGGACAGGACAACGTTGTTCCCTCCTTTCCTCTGAGCCCGTCGAAAACAGCTCTGGGCGTGTTCTAGGAGCAAGGAGGAATCGGAGGTGTCCCATGGGAAGCAGGACCCCCCGATGCTGACGGTACGATGGACCCGTTCTTCCGGGAATCTCCCGGGAAAGGCATAGTTTTCAATCCGGACACGAACCCGCTCGGCGATCTCCGCTGTTTCTCTATTGCTGGTGTACAAGAGGAGGACGTTCAGCGTGTCACCGTTGCGGCTGATGAGATCAGTTTCGCGGACCTCTCTCCGAATATTTTCAGCGACGATTGCCAGCTCGGTCTCCTCATCTTGGTTCCCGGCCTCGCCATTGTTTCCATCCAAGGCCACACAGAGGAGGGCGAAGGCCTCCTGGTACCGAAGCGCGCGCCGGCTTTGCCACTCCAACAGGTGGCAGAATATTGAGGAACTATAGGTTAGTATCCACATCCCTGAGCATCTCAGGGGGCATGAGAAACCGTTGTGTCATTCTCATGCCCGGACTTCTCTCTCTGACTCAGCCCACAGTCCTGCATTTTGTACAACAGCGCCTTATAGCTGATCTGGAGGAGCTTGGCCGTCTGGATCCGATTCCACCGGGTCCGCCGTAAGGCCTCTTGGATCGCGGTCCGTTCCGCCTCGCGAGCCGCCCGCCGGGCCAGCTCCTTCAGTCCTACGGGGGTGGGCAGGTCGGCCGGGGCCCCCGCCTCCCCCCCCTCGAGCTTCAGCTCCTGGCCGAGGAACTCCTCGCTCTCCAGGACGACGATCCGCTTCACGAGGTTCTCCACCTCCCGGATGTTGCCCGGCCAGGAGTAGGCCTGGAAGAGGGCGAGTGCCTTGGCCGAGAGCGCAGATACCTGGCGGTTGTATTGCTCGTTGTACTTCCGGAGGAAGTAGTCCACCAGGAAGGGGATCTCCTCCCGCCGCTCCCGGAGAGGGGGGACCGTGAGGCTCACGACGTTCAGGCGGTAGTAGAGGTCATCTCGAAAGATCCCGGCCTCGACCGCCCGCTCCAGGTCCCGGTTGGTGGAGGCGAGAATCCGAACATCCACCCGGACATCCCGCTCTCCCCCGAGGCGAGAAAACTCTCCATCCTGCAGGACCTGGAGGAGCTTGGCCTGCAAGGGAGGGCTCATCTCCCCGATCTCATCCAGGAAGAGGGTCCCCTGGTGCGCGAACTCGAACTTCCCCGGTTTGCGCCGGTGGGCCCCCGTGAAGGCCCCCCTCTCGTAGCCGAAGAGCTCCGACTCCAACAGTTCCGTGGGGAGGGCGGCGCAGTTGACCTTGATGAAGGGCTTCTGCCGCCGCAGGGACTTGGCGTGCAGGACGGTGGCCACCAGCCCCTTCCCTGCCCCGCTCTCTCCCCGGATCAGCACGGTCGCGTCGGTGTCGGCCACCTGGTCGAGGATGGCCTTGACCTCCCGCATCTTCTCACTGTGGGCGAAGAAGATCTCGTATTCCGGGCACCGCTTGGCCCACTCGACCTTCAGCCGCTCCACCTCGGAGCGGAGGGGTTTCTTCTCCCGGATATTGTCCAGAGCTAGCCCCAGCTCCTCGGACGTGAAGGGTTTGGTGAGGAAGTCAGCAGCCCCCAGCTTCATCGCGCCCACCACGGTGGTGACGTCCCCGTGGCCCGAGAGCACAATCACCGAGGTCTCGGGGCTGCTCCGTTTGATCCGGCGGAGCACCTCGAGACCACCCATCTGAGGGAGGACAAGGTCGAGGATGACGAAGGAGGGATGCTGTGTCTCGACGAGTCCGAAGGCAGCCTCCCCAGTTTCCGCCTGCAGGACCCGGTAGCCTAAGGGCTCCAGCGTCCTGCGGACCTGGCCGTGAATCTCCGGGTCGTCATCGATGAGGAGAATGGTGTGGTGATTATTCATGCAGAGCTCCGGTGGGATGCGTCTAACGAGCGCTGCCGTGAAAGAGGAGAGAGCAAGGAGTGTGCCAGCGAAAATCAGGAGGGTCGAGGGCAGCTACCGATCAGGGTGTTAGGGCGGCAGGATGGTGACTTCTTCAGCGCCAACCGCCCCGATGGAGGAGAGAACTTATGAAAAAGATTGAGGGCCGAGAACGCTGTTCCGTTTCAGGCATCGAAAGGAAAGCACATGGCCAGATCGACGAGTGGCTTACTCAGACCTGGAAGAGTTTTTCCGAGAAATGGAAATTGTTTTCCTAAAGAGGGAAAACTTTTTCTCACCCGAGGTCTCGATCCATCAGCTGATACTCCTGCATCTTGTATGCAAGTGCCTTATAGCTGATCTGGAGGAGCTTGGCCGTCTGGATCCGATTCCACCGGGTCCGCCGTAAGGCCTCTTGGATCGCGGTCCGTTCCGCCTCGCGAGCCGCCCGCCGGGCCAGCTCCTTCAGTCCTACGGGGGTGGGCAGGTCGGCCGGGGCCCCCGCCTCCCCCCCCTCGAGCTTCAGCTCCTGGCCGAGGAACTCCTCGCTCTCCAGGACGACGATCCGCTTCACGAGGTTCTCCACCTCCCGGATGTTGCCCGGCCAGGAGTAGGCCTGGAAGAGGGCGAGTGCCTTGGCCGAGAGCGCAGATACCTGGCGGTTGTATTGCTCGTTGTACTTCCGGAGGAAGTAGTCCACCAGGAAGGGGATCTCCTCCCGCCGCTCCCGGAGAGGGGGGACCGTGAGGCTCACGACGTTCAGGCGGTAGTAGAGGTCATCTCGAAAGATCCCGGCCTCGACCGCCCGCTCCAGGTCCCGGTTGGTGGAGGCGAGAATCCGAACATCCACCCGGACATCCCGCTCTCCCCCGAGGCGAGAAAACTCTCCATCCTGCAGGACCTGGAGGAGCTTGGCCTGCAAGGGAGGGCTCATCTCCCCGATCTCATCCAGGAAGAGGGTCCCCTGGTGCGCGAACTCGAACTTCCCCGGTTTGCGCCGGTGGGCCCCCGTGAAGGCCCCCCTCTCGTAGCCGAAGAGCTCCGACTCCAACAGTTCCGTGGGGAGGGCGGCGCAGTTGACCTTGATGAAGGGCTTCTGCCGCCGCAGGGACTTGGCGTGCAGGACGGTGGCCACCAGCCCCTTCCCTGCCCCGCTCTCTCCCCGGATCAGCACGGTCGCGTCGGTGTCGGCCACCTGGTCGAGGATGGCCTTGACCTCCCGCATCTTCTCACTGTGGGCGAAGAAGATCTCGTATTCCGGGCACCGCTTGGCCCACTCGACCTTCAGCCGCTCCACCTCGGAGCGGAGGGGTTTCTTCTCCCGGATATTGTTTAATGCCCCCCCCAGCACAGCCAACCACGCGAACATCGCTGTCAGGTTGGATTTCCCTGTGTTCATCCCTTTACCTCCTACTCACGGGGGGGTTATAACCATCCCGGGGACTCGCCAACCGGTCATGGATCATAAGATCCTCTTTTGCACCTCTTTCTTCTTCCTCTTTCGGTTTCCGCGCTTCCGATCTCGAAAACAAAAAACGCCTTAGGAAGGAATCTTATCCTCCTTCAGGCGTCGTGGCCTGGGTCGAGTGGCGCGCCCCTGGGGTCCCTCGACCGCTCGCGTAACTCTTGATTAACACAGGGATCTATCTGATACCAAAGCCTTTTCCACGTGTCAAGGTATTTCTTCAAATGGGGTGAGGGGCTCCTCGGCCTTCAAGGTCGTCGAGAATACCCCCTCCGGGCACCGGGGCCCGGCGAGGGCGTCGAGATCGTGATGCCCACCTCGCTGGCCACCTCAACAATTGACTCCGTCTTCATATGTATGGCTCCCCCTCCTGCTGAGACCTAGACAAAGCAACGGGCATGCCATACTGGGAGAGCGGTTAATCTCCGTGGGGCTAAATCTCTTATTTTCTAGTTTTTATAGTGGCTTATTTTGGAACCTTCAAGTCGGACGCGAGAGGTGGAGGAGTCTGGCTCAGCAGGTGCGGCAATAATGTTTGCATGGTGACGAATGTAAAACTTACGGGATCTGTCGAGAGGCATTTGGCCGAGAACACTCTCACTTGGGGGGTCGAGGTCTATTGCTCTATCAGAGTTGTTGGTCAAAAGTCGGAAACGGTGTCTTTTGTTGCTGAAGGGCCCTCACTGGAGGCCAATAAGGCATGCCGCCCGCGAAGGCCAAACTGCGGTTGTCTTAAGGGAGCCATCAGAAAGACCTCCATCCCTGGTTCAGAGCTCTTCTACGCCTCCGTCTGTCAAAAATGCCATCCGGTGTTAGCGTTGGACCTCGGCGAGCTTTCTACATCATCCTCCTTCCAGAATCAAGCTCCTTCCGGCCTTCTCGAAACCCTTGCGGACTTCTGCCTCCGGCGAAGGCGCTCCCGCCCACGACAGCGAAGCGCGCTTTCCTGCCACCGAAACCGGATCGTCACGGAACGCGGGCTTAGGAGGGACGATAGCGAACGGTTCGGAGTCGTGAGCAGGCTCGCCCAAACAAGGAAGCAAAGAAAAGATACAGATAAAACCCGACGAACGCACCGAGGATCCACAGGAGGGGGGGAGGAGTCTCAGAGAGTAACACGGCGAAGAGAAAAAATACTCCGTACCAGGCGACGAGGGCTCCGAGATACTCGCGCAGGACCAGCTTGATTTCTGTCCAGATCTTCGGCAGGGCAAAGGCTGGCCGGATTCGACCCGTCCGGGCAAGAAACACCTGCGCCATCGGCTCGAGTATCCCCGAGAGGAGCGCGGCACAGGAGAACACGAAGAGATTGGCCCCTACCTCCAAGAGAAGCAAGGGAAAAGCGAGATAGACGGATGCCACTACAAAGACCTTCAACCCTCTTACGAACAGATCGGTAACCTCCGTCCACTCAGGAAGGCGGTTTTCCTCTCCCTCCAGCACCTGCTCCAACAGGCGCAGGGTGTAGCCGAAGGCCAGAAGATTAACAATCGGGAGGGCATTGAGGGCGGCACCGAGAAGGAGCTTTCGAACCGCTTGGGGATCCCGAAAGGGATGTTGCAAGGCATCGAGAGCCGTCTGCCACATGGGGGGTCTCTCTAGGCTTGCTCTTGGCACATCCCCTGCATAGGATGGTGCAGTGTCAGCACGAGGAGGCTCAAAGATGGATCTCGATTTTCCCGGCGAAATCTCTGGAGAAAGCCTCTATTTTGCACCTGGATTTGCCCTCGGGTATGCCATCCTACTGGCCGATATTTTGGGTCCTGAAGAGGGCAAGAATGCCGCTCGCCTCTTTGCCGCCCACGACTTTTCGGACACCTTTGCCTACGGCATTTCTCCGGACCACTGGCACCCCTGGTCCCGGGCCATCATCCTTGCACATGGCTGGCGCACGTATGGTTGGAAAGACCCTTGCGCCAACTGACCATTTCCTCCCCTCCCCTTCAGGCTCTTGAGTAACTGCCCGAAAAGGCGCCACCTGTGAATCCCCGTCTCAGGTCAGAGGAACAACTACTCGGCGAAGATCTTGACGATCTCGTCCCGTTGGAAGGCGGGAAAGGATCTTTCTCCCTTTGAGCCGGTGATGACGACTCCCCTCACCAGGGGGAGCACGCGACCGATTCGCCGGGCGGTGACACCCGCGGCCTCAATCGCCTCAAGCAGTTGAGTCGTGTCATCCGGACGGCAGGTGATCAGGAGGGCACCCGAAGCGATAAGCCCCAGGGGGTCCAATTGAAACTCGTCGCAGAGACGGCGGGTTTCCTCGAGCAGCGGGATCTGAGATTCTTCCACCTCCAAACCAACTCCTGCCGCCTCACTCAGTTCATAAAGCCCTCCGGAAAGTCCTCCTTCGGTCGGATCATGCATAGCACTTACCTTGGCGTTCTCGACCGCCACAAGCGCCTCCTTCACCACACCGATCCCGGGGTCATGGAGGTATCCTTGAGCCCGCCGAATGAATGCTTCAGAATAGCCGCGTGATCTCAGAAATGCTTCCCGCTCTTGGGCCAGGATGACCGTCCCCTCCACAGCGATCCCCTTCGTGATGACGAGATCATCTCCGACTTGAGCTCCGGCGGTGACCACTAACCGATCCTTCGCCACCTCCCCGAGCATTGTCCCGATCAGCAAGGGCCGATCGAGTCCTGGGGTGACCTCGGTATGACCCCCGATGAGCCCGATCTGGAGTCCACGACAGGCGGCGTCCACCTGCCGAAAGAGCGACTCCACCTCGGTCTCGTTCCCCCCTTCCGGGAGGAGGAGGGTCATGAGAAACCAACGGGGTGTTGCCCCCCGTGTCACGACATCGTTGGCGTTGACCGTCACGGCGTAATACCCCATCTCCCGGGTCGCATATGTGATGGGGTCACACGACACGACGAGGTATCTATCAGCCATTTCTAAGACCGCCGCATCCTCCCCAATCTGAGGCCCGAGGATGACGCCCGCTGCTGGACTCACGTACCGCTCGAGCAGGGAGGCTAAGAGGTGCCTTGGAATCTTGCCAGCCGAGAGCCGGTTGCCCACCAGTCGTTCCCCTAAAATTCAGGGACTACAAAGGGGGAGGGGGTGATCAGACAGAGCAGGAGGATGAGGGCGCCGAGGCCCAAGAGGCGCCGACCCGGATCGAGGGGAGTTACATCGTTCATGGTTGGGGGATGTTTGAAACCCAACATGAATGCGATAAAAGCCCAGAAAAGCCAGCCGGGCCAATAGACGATCCCGAAATAGGCGAGAACGATGGCGGTAACGAACGCCATCCTTTCGGACTGGCGTCCCAGGAGGGCATACGCAATATGCCCACCGTCCAACTGTCCCAGAGGAAGGAGGTTCAGCGCAGTGACGAAGAATCCGAACCACCCGGCGAAGGCAACCGGATGCAGGAGGACGTCCATCCCCTCCGGGATCGGACCCAAGGTCATCTTCTGGACCCACGTAAACAGGAGGGGGGATCCCAGGGCGATTCCAGCATGACCGCGTGTGGGTACGATTTCAGACATCGTGAGCCCGACCATCAGAATGGGGATGGCAAGCACGAGGCCAGCCAGTGGCCCGGCGATCCCGATATCGAAGAGGCTCCGCCGGTCAATGACCGGGGACTTCATTTTGATGAAGGCACCAAAAGTCCCGACGATCATCGGCGGCGGTGCCGGGATGAAGTATGGGAGGGTCACCTGCACCCCATACCGCCTGGCCGTGAAGTAATGGCCCAGCTCGTGGACCCCGAGAATCGACAGCAGGCTGAAGGAAAACGGCAGGCCCGCCAGGAGACTCGTCGGCTCGGCGAAGGGATTCACCCCTTGCTGAAGAGCTCCGGCCAAGAGGGTGGTCACAATAGTGGCAATCAAAAGAAGAATCTGTGGCCATGGCCGCTCGGCCGCGGCGTGCTTGGTCGCGGCGGGGGTGGGAAGGACGAGGATCTCATGCTCACTCGAAAGGAGTGGTAAGAAGCCGTACGGTTCAAGTCGTTGCCGTAGAATGGTCAGTGCCGTCTCGGGCCGGGTCAGCAAGGTGCCCCTGAATCGGGCAGCCGCGCCCTGGAGCCGCCACTCTTCGACTTCGAAGACGCCGGAGAGCTGTCGCGCAAGGAAAAAACCAATTTCTTCCGATCCCCACTCTTCCATAATCCTCGCCTTATACCACCCCTCCGAGGAGGAGTCAAAACCTTTCCCCGCTGCTGGGGAACAACTCGAGAACCTCCGAGGCCGTTGCGGATTCAGAAGCCATCGGGTGATACCTTCCGAGTCGCCAATCGGTCAGCTGATCGCTGTAATGGGGAGAAAGCGGGTCTCCAGAGCTCCCCCCTGGGATGATCCATTGGGACGCTTGGAGGTTCCCCAAGTCTACGATCTGCCGGTAGGCAGGCCCGACCACGGCCTCGAAGGGATGCGAGAGGAGGTAGGCGGCAACATTCACCGTCATCCCATCTCCCGGATGAGGAAAGGGTCCGCGGTCTAGTTGAAGGATCCGATTCAGAAGGCGGCTCCCGCCTAATGGATGTCGGAGCGTGAACGGGTGAAGCTTTCCCCAGGCCCACGCATCCTCTCCGCCGAACTTCTCCTTCAAAAATGATACTGCTTCTTCGAGTGCCTGGTTCACGGTGCGACCTTTCCCTCTGGGCATCCATACCGGATCTCCCTTCTCGAGAACCCGACCCACCGCCATGACGGGCAGGTGGAGGAGTGAGAAGTAGCCCTGATACAGCTCCGGGGCGACGTCGTTCAGCCGGCTAGCAAATACCAGGGAGCGGAGGCGGTCGTAAGACACATGGTACAACGCCGCCTCTCCACTCTCCACCGTCATTCGAAAATCCCAGTGAATGAGCCGTTCTGCCGCTCGCCTCGCTGACTCCGACAGTTCCTCGATCACAGGAGCGATGATGTGCGTCACCGCCGCCTTGGCTTGCAGCGACACGATATCCCCTTGAATAGCCGCCATCGTTTCAACATCGAGCCCTCCCTGTTCCAAAAGCTCGCGGATCCGTCGGGCCCGATATGGAGGCTCCCAAAGATAAGTCAGTTCATGCGGATACGCGTCATCCACGATCCGGTGGTTGGCCGTCACGATCAGACCGGACGGGGGGTTGATCAGGGCGGGGAGTTCATCGAAGGGGACCTCGCCCTGCCATTCTGAGCCCCCGGAGGCTCCATCAAGGATGAAAGGGCCCTCTCCCCTCCGGCGCTTTGGAAAGCGTCCGGCGCAGAAGTAGGCATAGTTTCCTCGTCGGTCGGCATAGAGAAAATTCTGAGCGGGAATCGCAAAGTGTTTCAAAGCTTCCCGGAACTCGTCCATCCCTCGTGCTCTGCAGATCCCGAGCAGGGCATCGAGTTCTCGAGAGGGTTCCAGACCGGTCCAGCGAAGGGAAAGCGGAACATCAAGGGGAAGGATGTCGCTCAGGACGGGGCAGTCAGCCCCGCCGTGAGGGATGTACCGGACCGTGAGCCGGCGAGTGGGTCCACCACGCACTCTAATTTCTTCCACCTCCCGTTTGAGGGGGCGCCACTGTCCCTGAAAAGCGTACAGGTGCGGATCCGAGGGATGAAGTGTCTCCCGATAAAAGTCCGCGTCATCAGGCATGGCGGAGGTCATTCCCCACGCAACGTCAGCATTCGTCCCGATGACGACGGCGGGAGTCCCGGGCATCGTTACTCCGCTTACATGGTATCCTCCCCCCCTCAGGGCGACCTGATAGAAGAGGCAGGGAAGCCCCATTGGAAGGTGGGGATCGTTACAGAGAATGGGATGACCGCTTCGTGTGCGCGCGGGCCCGCTCACCCAACTGTTGCTCCCGCCTCCTCCCCCACCCAAAATTCCTTGTTCAGAAATGATGATCGGCTCCCCTGCAGGATACACCGGCAACAGGAGGGAAAGATCTTGCTGAGAGGCCAGGGCCCCCAGGACAAGCTCCGCCCTGGCGGCGAGACACAGCATCCATGCGATCATACGGCCAATTGCCAGGCTATCGTGGGGCCCCCAAGGATCCGGCTCATATCCGAGCAGGTAAAACTCCAGAGGAAGGCATCGCTCTCGTTGCATCGCCGCCATGGCAGCATTGATGCCAGCCGCGTAATGCTCGAGGACTGCGGTCGCCTCATGAGAGAGGATTGCATGAGATGCTTGAGCCCCGCGAACAAGGCCCAAGGCTCGGTGCAAGCAATCCAATCCAACCACAGAGGCCGCCTCCAGGCGAGCCCCGGGCTTGACCCTGAGCGGCCGATCTCCCAAGATCTCTGCCAGCTTGCCTCCCGCCAGCCGTCGATAAAGATCCATTTGCCACAGCCGATCCTGGGCGATGCCGTAGCCGAGGCCGAAGAAAAGATCAGAGGGGGTCTGGGCTCGGATGGTAGGAATCCCACGCCGGTCCCGACAAATAATGACAGGCCCTTCGAGGCCAGCGATCGCCTGTCGACCACTCCGGCTGAGGGCGAAACGCGCCCGCAGGGGAGGATAGAGAGGCGCAGCAAGACGCCCGGCAAGAAGAACGAGGAGCCGGAAGTAACGGTTAAATGGCGTCATCATGTTCGGCCCGACATATTGCGATTCGTGTACCGGAGCGGCTCTCTGGATATGTCCGAATTACGCACCGATGTTGAGGTATCAAAGGTAAATGCAGACAGGAAGGGAGTGACCCGGGTGTTTTCAGCGCATTCCGCTGATTGATAGAGCAGAGTACCTTACACGGAGGTAGACAGGAGATCTCTACCGCCGCTGTTGCTTCCAACTGGCAGCGGCCTGTAACAGTTCCCGGGCATGCTTGAAGGGAGTGGACGACTTTTCCGGCCCTCCGAGCATCCGACCCAGCTCTTCCACCCTCTCGTCTTTGGAAAGGGGGATCAGTCGCGCCTCTGTCCGCCCTCCGGTGACCTCCTTCGCAATTCGAAGATGAACATCGGCAAATGCGGCGATCTGCGGGAAGTGGGTAACACAGATCACCTGTCGCTCCCGACTCACCCTCCAAAGCTTCTTACCAACCACCTCAGCCATTCTTCCGCCAACCCCAGCATCTACCTCATCGAAGACCAAGGTAGGGGTCTGATCCACGGCGGCGAGGATGTTCTTTAAGGCGAGCATGGTCCGGCTGAGCTCTCCACCGGAAGCGATTTTCCCAAGTGGTCTGAACCCCTCCCCCGGGTTTGGCGCGAAGAGGAACTCTGCCTCTTCGAGGCCCGTCGGTTTCAGTGTTCCCCGTGGGTCCTGTTCCGGCGTCCGCTTGAGATCCACGCGGAAATTCGCTTCCCCCATCCCAAGTTGCTTCAGCTCGCCCACCACCGCTCGAGCGAGATGTCGTGCGGCCTTTTCTCTCCCCTCCGAGAGGCGTTCCCCCCGCTCCCACAGGTCCGCCTCCACGAGGCGGATTTCCCCCTCAAGAGCCTGAAGCCGCTCCTCTGCTCCCTCCAGTTGCTTGAGTTCGAGGGCGGCCTGCTCTCCAAATGTGAGGATCTCGCCAATCGTGGTCCCATATTTTTTCTTGAGACGGCTAATGACGTGAAGCCGCTCCTCAACCTTCTCCAGGCGACCGGGATCGAACTCCAGCCGCCCACGGTAATCCCGGAGAGCGAGTGCCACTTCCTGCACAAGTGTTTGCCCCTCCACTGCCATATCACTCAAAGGGACGAGGCGGTTATCAATTTGACCCGCCTCACGCAGACGTGCCGCCACGCCGGAGAGAGCGGAAAGGATTCCCCTCTCCTCCCCCTCCAAGCGGGCATAGGCATCCTCCACTGCGCGGAGGAGTTTCTCGTGGTGAGTGAGAATGGCCTGTTCTTCTTGGAGGGCCTCTTCCTCACCCTCGGCGAGGCGGGTCACATCGATCTCCCGGATCTGGTGCTCCAAGAGATCTTTCCGCTGGGCCTTCTCCCGTTCGTCCCGCTCGAGCCCTTCCCGCTCTGCCTTCAGAGCCAGCCATCGGCGATATCGGGCCTGATAGCCTCGAAGCTCCTCCGTCAAGCCGCCAAAAGCATCCAAAAGCTCCAGATGCTGGCGGGGATTTTGCAACAGAACGCTTTCGTGCTGTCCATGAATGTCGACGAGGTGCTCCCCTAACGCCCTGAGCATAGCTGCCCCTGCCATCGTCCCATTCACATAAGCGCGGCTTTTTCCCTCTCGAGCTACGTGCCGCCGAAGGATGAGGTCTTCTCCGCTCTCCAGTGAGATTCCCTGGGACGCCAGGAGATCGCCCACTGGGCTTGCATTTGGCATCGCAAAAGCGGCTTCCACCACCGCGTCTTGTGCCCCCGATCGAATCAGCTCGGAGTCCCCTCGCGCCCCCAAGGCAAGCGCCAGCGCATTGATGACAATCGATTTGCCCGCCCCTGTCTCTCCCGTGAGGACATTCAGGCCAGGTCCAAAATTTGCCCGCACCTGTTCAACGACGGTGAAGTGCTGGATAGCAATCTCCCGCAGCATCACTCACACCCCGTTGACCGATGACCGATCACCGACGACCAATCAATTTCGAAATTCGAAATTTTACATACAGTGAACCGTGAACTGTGAACCGCTAGCGTTCTCCCCATTTCAGCTTCGACCGGAGGATCTCGTAATAACTCTTGTTCGGAGTGACGATCAGCGTAATCTCGCGATCCGCGCGGCGGACCTCGACCTTATCTCGGTACTGGAGTGGAAAGCCCACCTGTCCGTCGAGGGTCAAATATACATCCTCATTCTGGGATTCAAGAATCACCTGCACTTGGACATCTTCTGGCAGGACCAATGGGCGGTTGGTCAGGGTGTGCGGGCAGATCGGGACGAGAATGATAGCGCGCATGCTGGGAAAAAGGATCGGGCCGCCGGCCGACAGGGTGTATGCGGTCGAGCCGGTCGGGGTCCCGATGATCAGGCCATCAGCGCGGTAGGCGGTGACGTACTCCCGTTCTGTGAAGACCTCAAGATCAACAATGCGAGCCAGTGCTCCCTTCGTCACCACTGCGTCGTTCAAGACGACATACTCGGCAATCGCTTCCCCCTGCCGCCATACCTTCACCTGCAGGACCATCCGGCGGCTGCTCCGATACTTCCCTTGAAGCACCGACCCGAGGACCGAGTAGAGTTCATCCAGCGTGATCTCAGTGAGAAACCCCAATCCACCGAGATTCACTCCCAGGATGGGGACCTCCTCGGACTCCACCGACCTCGCTACCGAGAGGAGTGTACCATCCCCCCCCAGCACCACGACGAGGTCGGCTTTTCGTGGGACATCCGCCTTTACGACCCCTAACTCCCCGACGCCGATGAGGCCCGCCGTATCCTGATCTAGGACAATCTCACGATCTTTCCCTTTGAGCCAAGTGATAAGTTGTTGGACCACCTCCCGGGCCTCCGGCCCATGTGGTTTCGCCACAATGCCGACTCGTTTGAATCGTCCTGTTCCCATGCCAGACCTCAGCGAGCCTTCCTGGTCGGGAAGTCTGCGGGGCGGGAGCCCACCGCGCCTTCAATGAATCGGTCGACGTCGCCGGCACCCTCGGAGACTGGGGTGCTCCTCGTCACATAAACAAAGAACTCCCGGTTCCCTTTCGCTCCTGCAATCGGCGACTGACACACGCCTTGAACGCTCATTCCCAGTTCGCGAACTCTGTTGGTCACTCTACGAATCGCCGCAGTATGTTTGCCCGCATCTCGAACTACTCCTCCCTTCCCCACCTCTCCCTTCCCCACCTCAAACTGCGGTTTAATGAGAGCAACGATTTCGCCGTACGGGGGAAGAAGGTCCACAATGATGGGCACAACCAGTGTGAGTGAGATGAAGGCGACATCAATCACGACCAGATCGGGCTGCACAGGGAGGTTGTCCGGGGTCAGGGAGCGGACATTCACCCGTTCCAGGAGGACGACTCTGGGATCGTCCCGGAGACGTTGATGCAAGTGACCATGGCCGACGTCCAAGGCGATGACCCGGGCCGCACCAGCCTGAAGCAGACAATCGGTAAAACCGCCGGTTCCGGCCCCGACGTCGACACAAATCTTGTCCTTGACAGAGATCCCAAAGGTGTCGAGGGCAGCCCGAAGTTTCACCCCTCCCCGGCCGACATAGGGATGTTTCGGACCCACGATCGTGACCGCTGCTCCCGATGGGATGAGGGTCCCCGGCTTGTCGGCGCGTTGACCATCGACTCGCACCTTTCCCGCGAGAATCAATCCCCGCGCCCGCTCCCGACTCTCGACCAGCCCCTCTTCCAGCACGCGTTGATCCAGACGCTTACGCGGGTTAGCTGGGTTCTTTGGGTTCATGGGGTTTGCCGTTTAGCCATCGCCTTCTTTGAACGGCGCTTCCAGCAATTCGCCCTGCTCGTTTTTCAAGAGGATCGTGATTCGGCGCTCTGCCTCCTCCAGACGGTGGGTGCAAACCTTGGTGAGATGAACGCCTTCCTCAAAAAGACGGAGCGATTCCTCTAAAGGAAGCTCGCCCGACTCCAGACGTTCCACCACCGCCTCAAGTCTGGCCAGCGCCTCCTCGAATTTTATCTCTTTCTCCTCTGCCATTGTGCTGCCTCACTTCACCTGCAATTCGTTCCCGCCCAGCGATAGATGCCCGCCGGTCTACTCCCTTCGCTCCTCGACCCGACAGACGAGGCCTCCCTCGGCCAGCAGCACCTCGACTTGCCCCCCGTCCGCGACGGAAGCTGCGCGCGTGATGACACTGAGATCGGGAAGCCGCCGGCAGACGCTATACCCACGAGCCAGGATGGCCAGCGGACTAAGCGAATCGAGTTTTCCCGCTGCGGTTCTGAGCTCCCCTCGTAAAAGAGCGAGACGATAGCCGACGCACGACTGAAGGGCCGCCACACCATCCCTCAGTCGCTCTCGCTGCCGCTTGACCCGCTCCAAGGGGTTGAGCAGCCGCAGGTGCCGCTCAAGAGCCTGCAGCCGTTGCCTACTCCTCTCGGTTCTGTTCCGCACGTGGCTTACGAATCGACTCATGAGATCGTCGACTCGTTGGCTAAGTTCAGCCTTTCGCGAGATAACAAGCTCGGCGGCTGCCGAGGGGGTCGGGGCCCGGACGTCGGCAACGAAGTCGGCAATGGTCACGTCGGTCTCATGGCCCACAGCCGAGATAACCGGTGTCTGAGAGGCATAGATGGCGCGAGCCACCTCCTCTTCATTAAAGGCCCACAGGTCCTCAATGGAACCCCCGCCCCGAGCAACCACAATGACATCCAGGTCCCCGCGTTTATTCAGAACCTCAATTCCTTCAACAATCTCGCCTGCAGCCCCCTCCCCCTGGACCCTTACGGGGCAGATGAGGATCTCCACATTGGCGAACCGTCGGTGAATTATCTGGAGGATGTCCCGGATCGCCGCGCCGCTCGGCGAGGTGACGACGCCGATTTTCTCTGGGAGAAGGGGTATGGACCGCTTTCGGGCAGGATCGAAAAGACCATCTGCTTCGAGACGAGTCTTGAGCTGCTCAAAAGCGAGCTGGAGTGCTCCAAGTCCCTTGGGTTCCATGTATTCTACATAGATCTGATACTCTCCGCGAGGCTCGTAGATCGTGACATTGCCAAAGACGATGACGGCGAGCCCATCCTCGGGGCGAAACTGAAGCCCCCGGTTGGTTCCGCGGAACATGACCGCACGCAGCTGTCCCCGGTCGTCCTTGAGCGTGAAATACATGTGGCCGGAGGTGTGGTGTTTGAAATTCGAGATCTCTCCCTCGACCCACACACCGGTGAAGGTATCCTCGATGAGGCCCTTTAGTTCGGCGGTAAGCTCACTGACGCTGTAAACGCGCGGCGTTCGCAGTTCCACAGCCCCTACTTAACATACCCCCCTTTTCTTGTCAAACCTTTCGCCGGTATGTGAAGTCCGTTGGAATCCCCCGCCCAAATCCCCAACTCCCGACGATAGGTCTTCGTGATCACTGCGTCGTCTCCAAACTCAAACGTGACCGCTCCATCCCGGTCCGTCCGAAAGACCTGAACCCCCTGTGCAGCATAGCGGCCGAGGGTCTCTGGATGCGGATGACCGAAGGGGTTTCGATCGCCTGCTTGAATCACCGCCCACCGGGGTCTCACTCGCTGCAGAAAAGACGCCGAGCTGCTCCCCCGGCTTCCATGGTGAGGTACCTTCAGCAGATCGGCCTCGAGAATCACTCCGGCGTCGAGGAGCGACGCTTCCCCTTCCCTCTCGATATCACCGGCCAGGAGGAGGCGGACTTGCTGGTGATCGATACGGAGGACAAGGGAGTTGTTATTTACAATGGCGGAGGCGCGCCCTTTCCGTGGCACCAAGAACGACCGAGGTGGATGTAGGACCGTCACCAGGACGCCGGCACCCAATGTTATGCGCTCTCCTCGGGTGATACGTCGCAGGGGGATCCCCTTCTCTTGGACAAAACTTCGAAACGATTGATACCTCGAGGAGGTGGAAGGGTAACCAGAGTCCCACACCTCTCTTACTGGAAAGTTATCGAGTACGGCTCGCAACCCGCCGAGGTGATCAGGCTGCGGATGGGAGAGGACGACCACATCAAGACGTCGCACCCACCGATGCCAAAGATAGGGAGCAACCACCCGCTCTCCTATGTCAAATTGATCATCGAGGCTCCCGCCGCCGTCTACCAACATGGCGCGCCCTCCTGGCAGCTGGAGAAAAATGGCGTCCCCTTGCCCCACATCGAGAAATGTGGCCTCGATTGTCGATC
>CAYGBT010000020.1:0-54808 GCA_964348275.1 uncultured bacterium | reverse complement strand
CCATTACCCCCGACGCTGTCAGGGGGAAAGAGCGAGTGAAGTTCGTCGGCGATGTCCCCACACCTGCTCCCGAGGCCGCAGCCAGGCAATAGTCCTTTGCCCCAGTGCAAATTCGTCGTACTTCGATAGCGGGCAAGACTGCGAGGATTTTCGGTATCGGTTGCCCTTGAAGATCGGAGGAATGAAGTGTGGCAGAGGAATGCGGGAGAAAAGGAAACGTCCCTCATCATCATCCGAAAGGGCTTGGTTGTGCGAGGTGAATTCTCCGGGGAGGGCGACCTCCAAGTGGGAGGCCAGTTAGAGGGGAGGATTGAGCTGACCGGGACGGTTGTAATCTTAGAAGGGGCAAAGGTCCAAGCGGACATCTCCGCCACTGAGATTACTGTGGCCGGAGTGGTTCGGGGAAATCTGATAGCTTCCAGCAAGGTGGAGCTCTCGTCGACGGGCCAGTTGGTAGGAGACGCCCGGAGCAAGGTGGTGATCATCCAGGACGGGGCGATGGTGAACGGGAGGATCAGCACGGAAGCCACAACCAGTCCCCCTGGGGAGTACCAGAGATCGCGAGACTAACGCATAAGAGGAGGCAAGCGATCTTTAGCGCGTTCAATAGACAGTGGGACGGTACAAGGCTTGCTGCGGATAGCTGAGGTCACCTCTCGCCCTTTCGTCTGTCATCGCTCACGCTTTTTCCTCTTGCCGCCGCTCAGCAACACCTCGGCTGCCTCGATCAGCACCTCCCGGAAGGTCATCCGCCTCGCCGCTGCCTGAATCTTCAGCCGTCGGTGGAGTTCCTGAGGCCACCGTGCAACAAACAGCGGTGCCATTTCTTCGGTCTTGCGTTGCATCCTTTTTCCCTTTCGTTTCTGCGTCATATTATCTGTATAATATCCATTATTTCATGTTGTCAACAAAAAACGCAGGAAGGTCATAAAAAAGGCCCTAAGTCTCTCGAGGGGGCCGTTCGAGTGGTGGTCAGCTGGCGGGCCCGCTTTACGTGGCCCGTTGAAATATTTCCTGTTCTGCTGCCCCGAGGGCGCTTGGCCTGTCCCTTTTCCTCTCGGTTCGACACACAAGAATCACAGAGGGCGACGCTAGGGTTCCTGGCGCTGAACCATGCCTCCAGAGCCGAGACCATAGCATCGCAATCAGAGCACGCCACGGTGGGGCTCTCCACCACGATGGAACCTTGGTGAAAAATAATCTCCAGAAAGGCATCAAAGCCCGCCCGGTCCCCGTGCTCCGCCTGATCGACGGCATCGAGAATATCCGTCCAATCCAAGCGGCCCGCATCGTTATGCTCGATATAGGCTTGGATGAACGCGTGAACCGAGTGCCAGCCTAGCTTCTCTAAGATCCGCCACGCCTGTTGAGCATTCTCCAGGAGTCCTTGCAGCAGTCTGTCGGAGGCGTGGGGCATCAGCCCGCGTCGGAAGGCAAGATAAGCTGCGGGGTGGAGGACGCCCTCGCGTGTTCTCAGTAAATCCTGAGCCTGCAGAAGGACGTCAACGCGGTCAAGGGCGAATCTGCCCGTCTCTAACATTGCGCCGAGCTGGTCAAGATTTTCTTCCAGATCCCCGAACTCGAAGGTTCTCATTTCTGTTTATTCCCATTCCTCACGATCCCAAAAACAAAATTTCCAGTCCTCGGATTTCAACCTATAGGCCTCATAGGGTGCGCTCCAGAGGACCTTGCCGACCTTTACCGGCGCAGGCCATTTGTCGCCTGTTGGCCAGCCGTTCCCCGCTCCGCTAAGAAAGTTACTGGCTCACGATCAGGGGGGTGAACCCTTCTTTCTTCAAAACCTCAAAGACCTCTTGAGCCTCCACATAATCTTCGTAATTGCCTATCCGCACGGCGTACACCGGGGTGGGGACGGTCTTCGAGGTGATCTTGGGGGTGTAGTTCTTCTTCTGCAGACTGTGAGCCAGGTCGATGGCCCTGTTCAGGCTAAGGTAAGACCCGACCTCTGGACCGAACTTCCCATCTTCGAGTTCGACCAGGTTCGTGGAGAATCCATCCGCGTTCAGTCTTCCAGCGGTCTGCCCCGCCTCCTCGCGGTTGCCAAATTCCCCTCCAAAGACTCGATGGTGGGTGATGGGGGCCGTGGTCATGCGAACGATCGGAGTATACCCGAGGTCTTCCAGCCGCTTCTTGAGAGTGAGGGCGTTCCGCTCGACGACCAGAGTCGCAACTTGGAGGGTATACCGCTTTTCCGTCTTGACCTCGGGCTCCGTCGCCTCCGTGAGCGGCCTCAGGGCGGGCTTCTCCGCTTGGGCCGGAGTCTCTGCTGGCGTGGGGCTCTGCTGCGAGGTCTCCGCCGGCTTGGCTACCTCCGAGGGAACCTTTGACGGAACCCCCACCTTGGAACCTTCCTCCATGAGATCTCCCACCTTGGGAGGCACTGCCGCCTGCTGCTTTAATGACTCAGGTGTCTTTACTGGAACTCCTAATTGCTTGTCGGGTTCGGAATCCTCTCTCTCACGCTTCCCTTCCAACTCGCGCCGCACCACCTTGACCTCCTCCAACACCTCGTCGTTGGACAGAAGTCCTTTCCGCACGAGTACACGCCTTGTGGCCTTCTGCTCATACATAATGGACCAGAGGAGTTCCTTGAAGGTGACGACTTCAGGCGTCACGACCTCCGGTTTTGCCTGGGGATGCTTGAGGAGGGTTAGGGACTGAGTTGGTGACGGTGGGGCCTTCAAAGGACCGCTGAAATACCAATAGACGGCACTGACAAGCACGATTCCCACTGCGCTGATGATTACCAGACCCTTGGCCCGAGGACTCACGTTCCCCCGCGAGTGACCAGGCCGCTCCGAGGCGTCTGGCGAAGGGTTAAGGCAGTTAAACGTTTTCATAGATTCTCCTTTGCGGAAGTTTGACTATGTCTCTTGTACCATGATGAGTAACGTCCCACATATCAAACTGTTACCTTGCTAGTTGCTCGTCAGGTTCGGAATCCTCTCTCCCCCCGCCCACCCTCCAACTCCCGCCGTACCGCCTTCACTTCCTCCAACACCTCTTCGTTGATTAGCAGGCCCTTCCGTACCAGCACGCGCCTCGCGAAATCCTGCTCGTCCACGATGGACCAGAGGAGTTCCTCGACACTCACCACTTGCCTCGGATCGGCTTTCTCGGCCATGAATCAGCTCCTCCCTTTTGAGGGGACTGGGTGCACGTCACCCTGAGGTATAGAGGCTGCAGCTGGCTTTCTCGGGGCGTGACCGCAATGCCTATGGTATTCGCCCATGGCACATGGTTTGGAAAAAGTCCCGTGCGATAACCTCCGGGAAAGGAGCAGAGGCAGTGAACATGGAGAAATGTCCGATCCTCACCATTGACGACGATCCCATAACGTGTGAGCTCATCAATGCTATTCTCACAGAGGCGGGTTTCGAGGTGCTCTCGGCTCCGGACGGGCCGTTGGGGATTGAGCGTGCACGTATGGCGAGGCCTCGGACCATTATCCTGGATTTGATGCTCCCTGGCCTCGATGGAATTGCCGTGTGCCAACGGCTCAAACATGATCCTGTCCTCTTGAACATTCCCGTGATCGCCATCACGGCCTCGGCGGAATTGAAGTACAGCGGAGGGGCCTTTCACGCCGGGGCGGAGTTCTTCTTGTCTAAGCTGTTTCGGGCGGCGAACCTGATCTCTGTGGTCAGGATGGCCGTGGAAACGACTCAGCGCGATAATCGGGTGTATCTCCGATTGCATTCCCGTTTGGAGGCAGAGCTGCCTGTTCGGATCTTCAATCCTTGGGACCGGGAGAATTCCCGGGGAATCGTGGGCCGCGCGGAGAATGTTAGCCACGGAGGGCTCCTGATTTGGCTACCAGAAATGATACCAGCCAGGACTGTGGTTCGCCTCCAACTGGGGTTGCCCCAGGGGGAGGTGACCGCCGAAGGGCAAGTGATTTGGCACGATTATGAACTGGGCGACCGGCCTATTTCCCACGGCATCCGACTGGTGCAATTTGAAGAAAAGGCTGGCGAGAAACAGTATAAACGTTACGTTAGTAAGCTACCTCTGAGGAGCACTTGGTCAAGGTACCTCACTAACACAGCCCCCGTCAAGCCTCCCTCGTCTCCCGCTGGAGCTTCAGGAAGAGATCGTCTTGTAATTGAGCGCCCGACCTGCTAATTGCTAATCAGATCCCCATCGCCCAGTCCCCGCAAATCAAGTCCTTCCATGGCCCTGCTACCAAGTTGCTACCGGCATGACCCCCGCCGAGGACGCCAGTAGATTTGGAGGTGCGTCCGAAAGGATTCGAACCCTTGGCCTGTGCAGCTGGGTAGTAACGCGGAGAACTAGAGATGAGGATAAAAGTCTTGGGCATGTGGGACAGGGATCCCCTTGGCAGGGATAGGGAGGATGCTTGTTATCGTCGATGGTCGTCCTCCGACAGTTGATCTCCCTATGCAGGGGAACAGCCTCTAGCCAAGGTTATTGGCTGTAGTCTCATCTGATCTTCTTGCCTAGTTTAGTTCTCCCTCTTGCCATCGCGCTCTTGTCTTAGTCCTGGCTAACGCTGGTGGGCCGAGCCTGCTAGTGTCCGATATTTGTCTGAAAACTCCCGCCATGCCAGGGAAACCACCACCCACAAGGGCAAGCGAAAGGCCCTAGAGTTCTTGGGTTTTGTTGTGGTAGATTGGCCTCTGTCCCTGGTGGGCTTTGTTTCGTAATCAGCAGGTCGGGAGTTCAACCCTCCCCGCCGGCTCCAGGCATATCAAACACTTCAGCGATTCCTCTCTCGCCGAATCGGAATGTTGCTGCCATTCTGCTCCCACATCTCGCTTCCACCCGATCTAAGCCTGCTTTCTTTCCGATTGGGATGGCGGCATTGCCGTTTCTTGCCGCACGAAGATGTGACTCCAATCATATTTTCCTCGGGAAACCGGTCATTGACAATCCAGAGAGTACTGAGTAGTTTTCGCCACGAACTGGGGAAACCGGTGAGCAAGATGCATACGCTTGAAACGTGACGACAGACGGACAGGCAATGCCGATAACAGGCGGGAGGTATGTATGAAAAACATCCGTATCCTTCAGGCCTTGGTTTTCACGGGGGTGGTCGTCATGGGGGTGGGGTTACCTGCGTCCGTCTCTGCAGAACAGGCGGGAGAGGGCCAGGAGTGCATCAGGTGCCACGCCACGGAAACGCCGGGCATTCACAAACAGTGGGAGGAAAGCAAGCACAGGCGAGCAGGCGTCGGCTGTTTCGATTGTCATCAGGCAAAGAAGGGAGATCCTTCGGGCTTTAAACACGAAGGGTCGATAATCACCGCGGTTCCCTCCCCCCAGTATTGCGCAAGCTGCCATTCGGAAGAGGTTGCCCAGAACACCAACAGCAAACACGCATGGGGGGCATTCTTCGGTCCCTTGAAGCCGTACTACATCAAGGCCGGAAAAATGGGGCTCGATCCCCTGAAGCAGGAGACGGCCAAAAAGCTCGATCCGGACAAGATGGCCAAGACCACGCTTTCCCCGTTGTTTCCGGATAGTGGAATCCTGAAAAAAATCGGGCTCTTGGATGATCCAGCGTATAATCACCAAAATGCTTCGACCATGGGCTGTCAGGGCTGTCACGGGACGTTCATCATCGCTGAGCCCGGTGGCAGGTTGAAGGGCTGGCCGAATGCGGGTGTGGGCAGGGTGAATCCTGACGGAAGTCTGGGTTCGTGCACCTACTGTCATACCCGACATCGGTTCAACATTGCCGAAGCACGGAAACCCGACGTCTGCGGTTCGTGCCATCTGGGCCCTGATCATCCCCAGCACGAGATCTATGTCGAGTCCAAGCATGGCAATATCTTTTATGCTGAAGGAGAGAAATGGAACTTTGGAGCCCCCGCAGGTCAATGGGGGCCGAGGGATATTGTTGCTCCCACCTGCGCGACGTGCCATATGAGCGGATTTGGTGGGGTGGTCGAGACGACTCACGATGTCGGTGCGAGACTCTACTGGGAACTTCAGCCCAGGAAGTCCGTGCCTCAGTGGAAAGGCCCGAAAGAAGTCGATTTTGTCCTGAAACGGGTCCCGGATAAGGCCCAGGCAGAAAAGGGTCGGGCCCAGATGAAGAAGGTTTGTTATCAGTGCCACTCAAGCCAGTGGGCTGATAACTATTTCGTCGATTTCGACAAAGTGGTCAGCGACTATAACAAACTCTGGGCGTATACCGACAATCTGCTGAAGCAGGCCTATAAGGAGGGGCTCGTCAGTAAGGATAATCCCCTGGATGAGACCCCCGAGATCATGCACTACCTGATCTGGCATCACGATGGCCGCCGCTGGAGGATGGGAGCCAGTATGATGGCCCCCGACTGGACGCACTGGAACGGGGCGGTCGATGCCATCATGAACAAGCTGGGGACCATGATCAATGACCTCGAGATGCGGAGAAAGATCAAGGCCCTCGAGTCCAAGAAGTGAATACATTTTGACGGCTCAAGGTGCGGAGGGGGACTCCCGTGGCGGGTGACCGCGGGGTAGGAGTGCCAAGTCGGTTACGGGTCGTTCGAAATGGCACCCGTGACCGAACTCTGTACCGGCTGGATCTGCCACGTTCCTATCTTCCCTACCGTTCAAGCAAAAAGAAACCGGCTTTCCATAAATGCTGGCCCACAGCTCCCTCGATAGATCCCCCTCATTGATCAGGAGCTGTCCACAGGGCGGCCGTCGAGGACCCTCCGCCCGTGGGCCTTCGAGCCTGGTCGCTTCTGTGTCCGAATTCTGTACAGTTGTTCTCGGCCGAACCGCCCCAAAATGAGCCTTCGGAGCCCGACGAGGCAATGGAATACGGTGGAGATGCTTGCCTCCGGGGCCCCTAAAAATGTAGCCTTGTCAGGGAGTTGAGGCGCAATCGGGCAATTCTCAATGGAGGGACCGAACCGAATCCCCGACAAACGAGGAGCTGGCCCCCCCTTTGCAAATCCCAGGGGTGATCTGGCGGGTAAGGTGGCTCCCGGAAGAATGTCTCAGTAGGCAAGGATCTCGAGTCGCCCCTCGCGAAACAGGAAGACAATCCGTCGGTATGAGAAGAGAGGCTAAAGCGACGATGTTCCTGAAGGACCTTCACGCTAGGAAACTATGTTCAAGACCGGCAAGACAAGGGAGAAGAGCCGGACCGGTGACCTTACGGGACATCATCGGCTTCCACAAAGCGCCTCCCGTTTTCTCCATTATGGGCTGGAGACCTTAGGACCACTTATCCTAATTTTTCTCCTCCTGTTGGCCATGGGCTGTGCAACACCTTCTTTGGGGCGATACCGGGAGGAGCACGACATTCGCATTAAGGTCGTTTACCTGGACAGAGAAAGTTTGCATGAGGAGTACGAGGGACTCTCCATGCTTCCCGCTGTCGTTGGGCGAGGGGAAGTGAGAGCATTCTTCAACCCCAAGACGAGCACGCTCTACTGTCAAAAGTGGGACTTCAAGTATTGTGGACATGAGTTGCACCATGCCACGGACGGATCGTGGCACTCCTCAAATCAGTAACCCCTGCGCACATTCTCATCCCGATTGTCACCACAGTGAAACCGAGAGGCACCTTCGCCCTGTGCTCCTGTGTCCGGTCCTGCCATCGGCTATAGGTGCTTGACACTCCTTGCCTTCGTGCGCAATACTAGGAAACTTTCGAGCTAGTGTCGTTCCACCTTGATACGCCGAATGTGAAGGGCCGGACGTTTTCCAGCAGTCGTGAGCGGGCGTAGCGAAAAATTGGCAGAAAATAGTTGGAACGGTACTAGGAGAGGCAGGGGTTGAACCGGGGTAACGAGAGTTCCTCGCCCGCGGCTGGCACAACCGTTGGCGTAGCGAAAGACCAGGCGCCTTCCCGAACGTGATGCGGCCCGGGAGGGCGTCTTGTTTTGCGGCTGACAGTTCCCCGCAGCCTGGGTGAGTGGAATACCGAAGACCCCGATTTGCACGAGGCGGTGCAGAGCGAATGATTTCGTAAGAGTCGATCGAGAAGCGGGCATCAGAGGGGCAGGGAACGAGCGGTGCAGCTGCGAGTAATCCAAGAAGTTGCGATCATCGATCGCCGGTCCGGGCGAGATCGCCGTTCCGGGGAGGATCGCCGACGGGAAGAAAGGCCGGGCGCCCCACGGCGGGCTCTCATCAGACGGGTGGCCGATCGGGTTCCCTGGGAGATGCGACGGGACCTCGAAGACTGGTATAAAGAGTTCATGCTCCCCGAAGCGGTGTTGGGGCGGCTTATGAAACGGCTTGCGGCCTCGCTAGCCTCTGCGTTCGACGTGGAGCTGGACGAGTTGGCCATCCTCCTGGTGAAAGATCAAGGCCAATTGCTCCGATTTGCCTATCCAGTTTTGCTGTATATGGGTAGGATGAATTTCTTCCCCGTAAAGACCAACAGCATCGCCGGGCAGGTCCTTCTGACTCGGACGGGGCGGATCGACAACGATGTCTCTCTGGTCCGACACCACTACATCTACGAGAGGGTTCGCGGGAGGGAGAGGCGACCCCTCGAGATTCAAAAGATGGTCACCGCCCCCCCTGCTCCTCCCCGGAGGAGAGGCGCTTGGGGTGATCCAGGTGAGCCGGCGAGCGCGATCGCCAAAAGCGGCGCGAGCGGACTTTATCCCATTCGACCTGTTGAAGCTAAGGGACTTATGCCGGGGTCTGGCCCCGTACATCCACCGGGCAATGCCGGCCGATTTCTGATGGCTTGCCTGGAAATCCGGGTGAGCGGGGGCGCGTCGGAGGCGGTTGATGAAACGGTGGCGAAATAGGTTTACCCGTGCCGCCTGGGGTCTGGCGCTTGGCGCTCTCGTGGGGACGTTGTACCTGGTTGGCCTGTTTGATGCCCCCGAGCTCAAATCCCTGGACACGCGATTCCTCCTCCGAGGGAAGCAGGCCCCTCGCTCGCCTATTCTCATCGTCTCCATTGATGAGGATTCCTTCGACGAACTGAATCTCCAATGGCCGTGGCCGCGGTCGCTTCACGCGTCCGTCCTCGATGCGATACGCAAGGAGGAGCCGCTAGCAATCGGCCTGAATATCCTCTTCGTCGAGCCGAGCCGGATGGGTCCGCGGGATGATCAGGCGATAGCCGTCGCCATCGAGAGGGCTGGGAACGTTATCCTGGCCGCTTTTTTTAGTGAGATTGAAGGCCCGCTTTATTTCAAGGAGCATCTGAACCCTCCGCTCCCACTGATTCGAGAACAGGCAAAAGGATTCGGATTCACAAACCTTCCCGTGGATTCCGACGGCATTATCCGGCGAGGGATGCTTGCTCAAGAACACCAAGGGATATCCCGGCCGAGCTTCGCTTATCGCCTCTTCGAGTTCATCTCTGGTGTCCAGAACAGGGATCCACCGCGAGGGTCGATCCTGATCAACTTCCATGGGCCGAGCGGCACCTTTCCCGCCATCCCGTACTATCAGGTGCTCCGTGGGGAGGTGCCGCCGGAGACCTTCAAGGATAAGATCGTGTTGGTTGGAGCGATGGCCCCCAGCTTGCACGATCTTTTCCCCACTCCTTTTGCCACGGAACAGCGAATGTCGGGGGTAGAGATCCAGGCGAATCTCCTCGAGACCCTCCTCCAAGGAAATCCCTTGGCCCATCCCCCACGCCTCTTCCATCTCCTCCTGGTGATCGTAGCGACCCTGGCGGCGGCATTGATCGGCTTTCGGTTCCGGCCCCTGAAGGCATTCATCCTGGTGGCCACCTTAACCCTCGCATACGGTGCTTTGTGTGTATTCGCGTTTGTGCTCTGGCACCTCTGGCTCGAGGTGGTCCCGATGGGGGCGGCCCTCGTCACAGGTTACGGAGTGGCGGTCCTCAGGAACTACATCCAAGAGGAGCGGGAAAAGCGACGGCTCTCTCGCTACTTCTCCCCCGCCATCCTTGATGAAATCGTACGCCACCCGGGAAGTTTGAGCCTCGGGAGCTCGCGGCGGCGGGTGACCGTTCTCTTCTGCGACGTCAGGGGGTTCGCCTCGATCTCGGAGCGCCTACCGCCGGAGGAAGTCGTCGGCCTGCTCCAAGATTACCTCACCGCGATGACCGAGATCATCTTCAAGCACGGCGGCACAGTGGACAAGTTCATCGGCGACTCCATCATGGCCTTGTATGGGGTGCCCCTCCGGTACGAGGATCATGCCGCGCGGGCGGTCAGAACCGCCGTCGAGATGCACAAGCAGACGGAGGCCCTGACCTCTCACTGGTTCGCCAGGAGTGGGGAACCACTTCGGATCGGGGTGGGGGTTAACACCGGGGAAGCGGTCGTCGGGAGCATGGGGTCGGCCCAGCGGCTGGAGTTTACCGCCATCGGGGATACGGTGAACCTGGCCTCCCGGTTGGAGGGGGTGGCCAGGGACTTCGATGTCGCGATCGTGATCAGCCAGGAGACCCAGAAAGAAATCGGGAGTCTCTTCCCAGTGGAACCTTTGGGCGAGCTCAAGGTGAGGGGGCGAGAGACCCCAGTGAAGGTCTACGCCGTGGAGAGCGTGGTCCGGCGAATGGAGCTCCGGGTCCCCATGGAGATCCCGATCAGCTTGAGTCTTGATGAAGAGTTTTCGATCTTCGCCTCGATGATAAACCTGAGTAAAGGGGGGGCCGCTGTCCGGACCCCCAGCCCATTGCCCGAAAAAAAGGAGGTGCCCATCCGTTTCAGACTACCCGACACCCCGGTGACCTTTGCGATGAAGGGAAAGGTGGCCTGGAGCCGAGGGGAGGAGGCAGGCATTGAGTTTATCGATCTGACCAGTGAGGAGGTAGAGGTGCTCGAGGAGGTCGTGAAACAGCGAGGATATGGGCCTCTTCAGGAGCGAGGAACCCTATGACAGAATATCCACATTGGAGTGAACCTTTCACAATGTAACACACTTTTTTCTTTTCTTCCCACCTTCTCCCTTTCCGCGAGAGCCAGCAAATCATCTTAGGAATCGATAAGTTACGTCCCGACCGTAGTTGGTACGGTCACTGCTTTATCTCAGCGGAGCGGTCTGCGAAGAGCGGGCCACCGATCACCTATGGCGCCCACTCTGCTAATATCCCAGCCTCGCTCAGTTCATAGTACAGCGAGGTCACGGGACGAACAGGAGTAGGGATGCGGCAACAGATTGGACGGATCAAAGGATAGTTGTATTTATGCGTTTTCCATGCAGATTTTCCTTGACAGCGGATGGGAGAAATTATTTAGTGACGTAACCGACCGGGGGGGAGCCATGCAAGAGCATTGGCGCAGCGCGGCGGCCAAGTGTTCGGTTTGTCTCTTTGTTCTGCTCCTCCCCCTGCCTGCGACGGCCCAGCCTTCCGCGGTCGGGGTCGTGACGGGGACCCAGGGCCGAGTAGAGCTTACCCGACGCCCTGCCCCGACCCCGGTCCCTCTGCAGTTTAAGGACGAGCTCTTCCTCCGCGACCTCATCGATACCTTCGAGCGATCCATGGCGCGCATGCTCTTTGGAGGTCGGAGCAGCGTGACCGTCCGCGAGCTCACGCGCTTCGAGGTCCGCGCCGAAATCCTCCCGAGCGGCGCTACCCGAACAGTATACGATCTCGTCGACGGCAAGATCCGGGTGATCGTCCCCCCGCAGTTGATGCGGCCCGGCGATGAGGTCGAAATTCGCACCCCCAATGCCGTGGCCGGGATCCGGGGGACCGACATCGTCGCAGAGCGTGATAGTGCAAAGGACCGCAGTCAGTTCACGATGCTCGATGACTGTGCCAGCGTCACCCCTCGGGACAAGTTGCCGTTCAACCTGTGTGAAGGCACACGGGTCGCCATGACGGGCTCCCAAGTCGAACCTGTCCAGACGATCACACGGCAGGAAGCCGCTCAATTACAGGCGGAGTTCGACATGGGGTCTTCCCACCCGGGGGAGGCGAATCGTGCGCAGATCTTGGAGACTCACGTCAGGACCGGAGAACAATTGATGGCGGCCCTCGTGGGGATTGCAACCGAACAGACCCCTGCGTTCCAAGCAGAGACAAGCACAAGCGGATTATTGAGTGATGCCAATACGGATCGAACTCCCCTCGACGAAGATCCGTCGGCGGTGACGCCACCGCCTGCGCCACCGGCAAAAAACAATGTCAATATCATAGTGAATCCCGGGTTTGAGACCGGTGCGTTCTCCCTACTGCCTCTGCCGCCTACTGGTTTTGTGAGTAATACCTACATTTCAGGCTGGAATGTGTTTAATCAGCTTGGAAGTAACGGAAGCTTCATTATCTACGACAATGCGACGATAGCCTTGCCATTCAGCGGAACGACAGTGCCTGTGCCGCTGCCCGTGCCACCCGTGGGGACTTTTGCGGCAGTAACCGATTCGGCAGCTCCGGGAAGTCACATTCTTTATCAGGATGTCACGGTTCCTGTGAGCGGCATGTTGAGTTTTGACCTCTTCATTGGCAACGCGAATGCCGGTGGCTTCGTGACACCGGCGACATTAGATTACACGGGTGTTGCGAACCAGCAGGCCCGGGTGGATCTCATGGACCCAGCGGCTCCCATCCAGGATATCGGCGCGGGAGTGATCCAAAACCTGTTCCAAACGAATCCCGGGGACCCCCTGGTCAGCGGATACAATACGTTTGTCTTTGACGTTTCTGCCCTGGCGGGGCAGAACGTTCGTCTGCGATTCGCCGAGGTTGATAATCAAGCAGTGTTTAATTTTGGCGTCGATAACGTGAGTCTGATCGACCCCGCCTTCCCGGGCGACCTCGTGTTGCAGGGGAGTGGGTCCAGGCGCACGGTTTTCGAACCAGTCTTTCATCTGGGCACGTCGTTCGATGTTGGGACGGATCCGACTGTTGCTGGAGACTTGCTGGATATTCGCGACGGCGGTCTCATCGTCATGAACACGGCCGACCCCGTGGCGCTGTTTGAAGGTGCGATGATCACCGTGGGGACCGCTGACACTACCGAGCATGATAGCCCGAACCGCTTGTTCAACGTGCAAGGGGTCAATGTCGACGCATCCACCGGTCTCGGCACAGACCAGCCGATTCTCGGCAATGGCATTGACCCTCCGGCTTTCCCCGGAGCGACGAAGCCGATCGGTTCACTCGTTGAGGCCACTGACGGGACCACCATTGTGGTGAAGAGCGGCGCCGGAGATACGGCCGGCGGAAACGCCTTGTATCTCGATACCGCACTCCTGGAAGCGTCTGCCCCGATTATTCGCCTCATCGGCTGGGCGACCGGTCAGACGTCACTAAAAACGGATGGGTCTACCATCGACCTCTTCAAGAGCAAGGTCGCAGCCCTCGGCCCGATCGTGGCGTTAGACAATGGGCTGATCAATGTCCAGAATGGCCCGCTCATCCGGTTGACGGACGGGAGCAACATGCTCGTCACCGGAGACCTGTTGAGTCTCATCAACGGCAGTAGGATCAACGTCCTGAATGGTCCCCTCGCCAGCGTGGATGGGGCGGGAACCCTCCTCGACGTCAGCGGCGCGCTGGTGAACTTCGGTGGGACGGGCGGCAACCAGATCGTGGTGAACAATAATATTGCGCCGACAGCCACCCTGAGTGGACTGCCGGTCAGCGCGACCACCGGCGGGTCCGTCACGATCGGCCCCAATCCGGTGAAGAACCCCGCACTCGGAAACATCTCGGTGAACGGTAGTCTCATCTCGGCGACTCAAGGCGGCAGCGTGAACATCGCCGCCCCGTAAGTCAGCCGGGGTCCGTACGTGAGATCTCCAACCTGAGTGATCGTCAGTTCGAACTGTGCTTCTCCCCGGAAGACCAGTGTGCCCGAACCGCTTTACTTCTCACCGACGAGTAACACGGTGACGAGGTAAAGGCGGAAGGCAGTAGTAGTTTTCGATTTTTCATGTTAGGTTAGCGTCAGCAGTTCCTGGGTTGCAGATGCGGGCCGGAAATATTCGTGAAAGCTCGTAGAAAGCGACTCGGCTGTTGTCCGTGCGATGCGACCCCACCTGCGAGTGGGCCGGCCTGATCGACTCGGAACAGGGTGGGTGTGTTCAGAGCAGTCCACGGGGTGAGCCGCGGTGACTGGTCTGTATAACGGCACGGAGGTTTTAGGGAAACGTCTTCTCCAGGTTTCGGTATTTGCGCTCTTGACCGGCTTGTGGATTGGTGGCCAGGTCCCCAATGCCTGGGCGCAGGCCCCAACCGAAGCCGAAGTCTTCATCGATCGTGCCATCCTTGCCTACGATGATCAGCGATATGACGAGGCCCTCAAGGAAATACAGGAAGCCCTTCGCCTTGACCCTGACAATGTCACCGCCCACTACTACCTCGGCCTGATTTTTATCGCCACCGATCGCTTGCCCGAAGCCCAGGCGGCGCTGGAGAAGGCCAGGGGGCTTCGTCCCACCGATCCGGATGTTACCTTCCAGCTCGGTGTGCTCCATTTCAGTCAACAACAGTACGCAGAGGCCGAGCCGTTGCTGCGAGAGGTGTATGAGGTGGAACCTCGCCGGCAGAACCTCGGGTTCTACCTGGGGTTCATGGCGTACCGGGATAAAAAGTATCGAGAGGCCCTCCGATTTCTGCGCGCCAATGTTCCTAGCGACGAAAACTTTGCGCAACTCAGCAAGTTCTACACTGGCCTGGCGCTGGGTGCCTTGGGCTTGCCCGCAGAGGCGCAGACTGAAATGGAGGAAGCGATCCGGCTGCAGCCGTTTTCCCCCCTGGCGTCTCCGGCGAAGCGCTTTCGGGATGCGCTCGAGCCTGCCGCGCGGCGCGAGCGGCGGTTTCAAGGTGAGGTGCGGATTGGCCTGTTTTACGATGATAACGCCGCGGTCGTTCCCAATTCCAGTACCGATATCGTGGCCCGGGCCCTTCGGGACCAGGATGAGGAAAGCGAAGGCGAGGTGATCGCCGTTCGCCTGGGCTATACGTGGCTCAGGAGCGTGGGCTGGGAGGGCACGATCTCGTACGCGTTCCTGCAAACCATCAACAACCGCGACGACGCCTCGGACTTCAACGTCCAAGATCATACCGGGACGGTCGGCCTGACCTACCGGGACTCGCTTGCCGATATGCCGTACTTTGCGGGCCTCCAGGTGGCCTACGACTTTATCACCCTCGGTGGGGACACCTTCGTGCAGTTCCCGACCTTCCAGCCGTTTTTCACGCTGCTGGAGAATGCGGGAAACCTGACCACGTTTCAGTTTCGCACCCAACTGAAAGACTTTGACGAGGACGACGTTCCCTCCGCCGAGGAGCGGGACGCGACGAACTATATGGTCGGGGTGACCCATTTCTTTCGGTTTGAAGAGGACCGCCATTACATCAAATTCGGATACCAATACGATTTTGACGATGCCGACGGGGACAACTGGGTCTACTGGGGTCACCGATTTCTTGTCGGCGGCCAATATACCCTTCCGTGGGGAGATATCCGGCTGCGGTACGACCTGGACGTTCACCTGCGGGATTACGAGAACAAGCACACCCTGCTGCCGGCGGCTGCGCCCAACACCAAACGTCGTGATGACGAAGAACTCATCCATCTGGTGAGCATCGCCAAAGACCTGTCCGAACACTTCACCGTGTCGCTGGATTACCTGTTCGACGATAACATCTCGAACCTGGACGCGTTCGACTATGATCGAAATGTCTTCTCCATCAGTTTGACCTGGCGTTTTTAGCGGAGAAGACCGGAGGTTTACTCCCCATCGCCTGAATGCCGACCGATGACCCCCCTCAACCGCCGATTCTTGCGCGGGACTTCCTTCTGGGGTAGGATCGGTTCTCAGCGGGGAGTATCGCAGTGAGGCATATCGGCGATGGTCGCAGAAGACGGGGAGCCGAACTGGGAGGGGATCGATGGGAAAGGCCGGAGGCCGGGAGGAGGGGATGCGAGACAAAGTGTTGCGGGCCAATATGTTAATCCTATGTATGACCGCGGTGACCGCCTGTTCCACCGTCTATTCCGGTACAGGAGGGATAAGCAGTGCCGCGGAGTATAATCGTGTGACTGGGAATTTGACCCAAGAGTTTGCAGCGCCTTTGGATAAGATGTGGGAGGCCACGCTTGCCTCGTTAGAAGGTTTGGAGCTGACCATCGTCCAGCGGACAAAAGACCAGCTCGGGGGCCTGGTGGTGGCCAAGCGCGCTGATGGCACCGACGTGGAGGTGAACCTGAGCCCGAGAGGCCTTGAGTTGACCGTTGTAGTCATCGAGGTCGGGTCGGGAGACCGGCAAGCATCGGTCCGTATCAGTCAGGAATTGGAGCGGCGGTTAAAAAGATAGTGTGAGCGTTTCCGCTGAGAATTCCTTGGCATTTTGCGGGAATCGGAAAAGAGTCGGCCCAGTATCCCTTGACCGGAGCCGACGCGTGTGGTAGCTCTGAACTCCTCTGGTCTATGCGGGAGGAAGGCATCCATGAAGCGCGCACTCCTGCTGGTGGATCACGGAAGCCGACGGGAACAGGCCAATGCCGTACTTGTCGAGGTGGCCGAGACCATCCGACGCCTCTCCGATTTTGTGGTGGTCCATTACGCCCATATGGAGATCGCCGAGCCGACGATTGCCCAGGGGTTTGACGCCTGCGTCGCGGATGGTGCGCGAGAGGTTGTCGTGCACCCGTATTTCCTCGCCCCCGGGGACCACTACAACGAGACAGTCCCGCGGCTCGTGGCAGAGGCAGCGGCCAGGCATCCCGAGGTCCGTTGGACAATCACCGAGCCTCTCGGAATCCACCCCAAGCTGGGCGAGGTTGTCTTGGAGCGGGTGGAGGCCGCTGTGGACGGCGCGAGTCCAAAACCGGCTTGCTGAGGTCAGAGGTCTCGAGGCGCCGCCCGCCGCGAAGTTGCTGCACCGCACCACATCCAGTCAAAGCCCCGATCAGGATGCGACTCGCCGAAAGTCCCGCAACCGATACCCGTTGAGCCGCAAACGTCATTCGTCAGCAGTACGGCTCCCCACCGTGCGTCAAAATAGCAAGGCAGTAGAGGCACCCTTCGAACCGTGTCAGGAATTTTGAGGGATGGCCGCCATGAGGCCCGATGCTGCCGACGTCAAGCGGGCAGAAGTTCGGCGAATGTTCACGTCCATCGCCCATCGGTACGATCTGCTGAACCGCTTGCTCAGTTTCCGTCGCGATGTCTACTGGCGACGGGTTGCAGTCGGCCAGAGTGAGATTCCCCCTGGGGGACGAACGCTCGATCTATGCGCCGGGACCGCAGACGTGGCACTCGAGATCATTCGGCAGGTGTCCGGGGCTCGCGTGGTTGCGGTGGATAACTGTGAACCGATGCTGGTCCGGGGTCTCCAAAAGGCCATGGGAGCCGGGGTCACGGATCAGGTCCGCTTTGTCGCTGCGCCGGCTGAGGGACTCCCCTTTGTCGATGAGACCTTCGACGCAGTCTTTGTAGCATTCGGCATTCGGAACGTTGCTGATCGGCGCCGAGGGTTCGAGGAGATGGCCAGGGTCTTGAAACCGGGTGGACGGGTCGTCATTTTGGAATTTTCGACCCCCGCAGCGCCCCTATTCGGAATTCTATACCGCTTTTACTCACATCGGCTTCTGCCCTGGATTGGGGGTCTCGTGTCGGGCAACCGGGCGGCCTACGCGTATCTCCCAACCTCGGTGGATGATTTCCCCTCGCCGGAGGAGTTGGGGTCCCTGATGGAGAACACGGGATTCATTCAGGTCTCGGTTCTGCCCCTGACGTTCGGGATCGTCAGCATCCATCAGGGAAGGAGGATCGGGTATCGTGGTTGAAGAGCGAAAAGCCCTCGGTCCTCTCCAGCAGCTCCTCCTCTTTCTGGAGCTGATCAAATTCCCTCATACGATCTTTGCCCTCCCCTTTGCCTTCACCGGGGCGGTCCTAGCCGCCCAGGGGATCCCGAAAGGCGAGACGATCGTTTGGATCCTCGTCGCGATGGTGGGGGCCAGGACCGGCGCCATGGCGATCAACCGGCTTGTAGACATGGACCTGGATGCCTTGAACCCCCGGACCGCCCACCGTGCCCTTCCCCGAGGCGTTCTGCAGCCTTTTACCGTGTTGGTCATCGCGGCCTCTTCTTTTTCTCTCCTGGTCTTCGCTGCGGCGCAACTGAACCGTCTCTGTCTGTACCTCTCTCCGGTCGCGATTGGCCTCACCGTCTTCTATTCGTACACCAAGCGGTTCACCACATTTTCACACGTGATCCTCGGGCTGTGTCTCGCCTCTGCTCCCATTGGAGGCTGGATGGCCGTCCTCGGGCGAGTGGACCTGCCGCCCCTTGTCCTCGGTCTGGCCGTCCTGTTTTGGGTAGCCGGCTTTGACATCCTGTATGCCTTGGCGGATGTCGAGTTTGATCGCACTCACGGGCTATACTCGATTCCGGTACGACTCGGACGTGAAGCGGGGATGCGATTGAGCCTCGTCTTCCACATCGCGGTGCCCATTCTGCTTGGCGGCGTTGGTTACCTTCTCGGCTTGGGTCCTCTGTACTACGTGGGACTTCTATGTATTGTGGTCCTTCTGGGATATGAGCATGTCACGATACGCCGCCATGGCCTTGCGCGGCTGGAGGTTGCCTTCTTCAATGTGAATGGACTCATCAGCATCACCCTCTTTACCTTCACCCTCCTTGATTCCTTATCTATCATTTTGTAATTTTCCTTGCACCTCCCCTCCTCGGCTCCAGTCAGTAATGCTTTGGCCTACTGTCACGCCGCCGCCTTTCTGCTGCTGTCTCGCGCTCTGGATGAAAGACAAGGGACTGGCGTAATCCCCTTGCCAACGGATGCACCATCAGTACGGTTAAGTAAGGAGATCCTACCGAGAGGCAAGAGAGGGAACGATTCCCCTCTCCCAGTAAAAGGAAGAAGAGGACAGAGGGCTCGATGAAGGCGCACTGAGGAAGTTACTTCAGAAGTTTGTGGCCCCGGTTCCGCATGCAGGCATCATAGGCATTCTCGAACTGTGACTGAGCGGAGGTCCCGCCAGCGGCGGCTCCTCCGATGGCACCGCTGGTGCCTCCGGTGGCTGCCCCGACGGCCGCTCCCGTGCCCGGACTTCCAGTGATGGCACCGGCGATCGCCCCAAGCGCTGCGCCAACCGCTGCCCCACCGACCGCCCCCGCGGTTCCACGTCGTGCGGCCGTTGCGCCGGGGTCTTCCGCGTACGTTCGGGCGATCTGCTCACACTCGGCAAGGTCCCTTTGAAGCAGCGCAGGATCTGCGGAAAAGGTGGGATCGATGGGAGGACGATAGGTCCTGGCACATCCGGCGGCAAGCAAGGTGACAAACAGCGGGAGGATCAGATACCGTCTCACGTGTCTTACCTCCTCACAGATCGCGGTGGGCAATTCCGGGAATGAAACATCCCGAACAGGTATCCCCATTGATTGTATCACATTGATCGGGGGCCTTCTCACTCGCTGGCCGGGACGGACGCACCAAAAATGCAAGACCAGGGCCAGTTCCCTCCTGGCATACACCACTCCACATCAGCAGCAGCGGAGGCCCATTGTGTGGGCGAGGTTAGAGCCGCGGGCGCCTTGGTGTACACGAAAGGAACTGTGCGGCAAGTCACGATCAGGCAACCCGGCCGAGCTGGTATCCCGGTGAGACTCATTGAAGGGGTTCCGCTGGGGGGCAAAAGCGGCTAACATCTACGCCGTGTTGTCATCACGGATCCCCCAAAGGAGGTATATCATGGCGGACGCCCTCTGCCCGTCGTGCAAGGCCTCGGAGTTTCAAGTGAAGTCCGTTGAGCCCTTTACCATCCTCTTCTGCCGTGCGTGCGGCTATATCCTCGCGATTGCCCCTCGCGAGGGACAGCCCTGAACGGTGTCGTTTCATATCTTTTCAGCCTCGGGAGGACCGTCCTCCTCGTCAGCGGATCGCTCCTCTCTTTTCTGCTGAATCTTGTTCCAGTTGAGGTAGCACCTTCGGCCCCTCGCTCTACGCCTCTCCGCAAGAGCCCGGAACCCTTCGCGCCCGCGGCGACCCTGTACGGTCCGAAAGCGTTTCGACTCCCGGCAATGTCGCTCGGAGTCGCCGGTGCTGCCAACCCCGGAGCCGAGGGAGGGGTGGATTCGCGAGGAAGGCGGAATCTAGTTTGCGTGTCCGAGATCCCGGTACGGGCTCCCGGACCGGGACGGCCGGGGTCCCTCCCAACGTAACGAAGTGCAGGTGGGGATTGGCCGTCCTGTTGCTTTGCTGAGTGGCTTATGCGGAACATCTCCATGGACGAACTATTGACATGTGGAATAATTCCGCCAACGAGCGGAGCGACCCTTCCTCGGCTCAACCAATCTGAGGTCTGGAGCGAGGGCCCGAGGGTGCTACATTAGTAGACACAAGATATCAGTAGAGGGAAGGGTGATCCGCCGAGGAGTGGAACGGTCCTCCCCGAGGATGGAAACTCTCTCTCTTCTTGGAGGTGACCATGCAGGCCATTCTTGGCACGCGGCTGGCCGCTGATATCAATCTGGTGACACAAATCGTGTTGCTTGTCGGGCTCTGGATGGGTTTTTATCTCGCCCGCATCGGGCAGATCCCCAAGCATGCCAACATGCAGACCACGATGGTCGTGGGAAACTTGTTCTTCGTTCTGTTCGTGATGATCCCCAGTTTTTATCAGTATGTGATTCTCGGTGGTACGACCGGAGGGATCGTTGCGCAGCTGATGCTGGCTCACGGGTTTCTCGGGCTCCTCGCGCAACTGAGTGGTGTGTATTTGGTCCTGCGCATGCGCACCAAGGTAATTCCCCCGCGTTTTCGCGTTCGGAACTTCAAACTGGTAATGCGTGCCACGCTTGGCCTCTGGACCATTATTTTTGTTCTGGGTATCGGGATTTACAATTACCGGTATCTGGTGCCGAAACCCGTGGCAGCTGTGAGTGCGTCGCTCGTGCAGTTCCGCCAGGGGGGGAACGATCTCGTGGGCGAGGCTGGCGAACTTGAGGCTGCGGTGAGGGCCGGGGATCTACAGGCCGCCAAGCGCGCCGGGGAAAGACTTGTCAACCTTATCGAAGGCAAAAGCGGGGACCACTTTGGCGACCTTGATAAGGATGGGTCAGTCGAGGATCCCGGTGACGGAATCGGCATCCTCAGATACGTCCAAGCGGTGACGAGCGCGCCCGCGGCCGCTTCGATTACTGCTCTGGCCGGGAACGTTGAGGCCTGGGTCACCAGGATCCGGGACAGCGCCTTGGCCGTGGCGAGCGCAGCGGACCTCAAGCCGATGGAGCAGGTGATCGGCGAAGTGGTCTCCCTTGCCGATCGTGCACAGCGCGAGGGGATTGGACCGATTCTGGCGAGTGCCCCCCCGTTGGTCATTGTCGTGTTGGACGAGTTTGCCTTCGCACCCCAGAAGATCACAATACAGAAGGGAACGACCGTGGTCTGGTTAAATCAGGAACTCGAGGTCCACACGGTCACGGCCGATGATGGGAAGGTCGACTCTGGGGATCTAGACCGGGGCGCGTTTTTTTCGATTAGGTTCCGCGAAGCCGGGACATTTCCCTATTACTGCATATATCACGGTGACCAAGGTGGGGTGGATATGGCAGGGATAGTCCTCGTAGAGTAAGCGACCTCGGACCCGTTGGGGCGTTACTCTCTGCCGCGGCGGTTTATTCGACCGACCTCTTGACCGTCAGCTTTGTTATTCGATCAGCAAGCCAACGGTACATTCCCAGGATCGCGTTCCGCGCAGGACAGGGGACCTGGGGGATCTTCTGGGACCCCCAACACTCAGGACAGGGGTGGAGAGAGTAGTCTGGATTCGTCCCCCCGAGGCACGTGGGACATTCGATCCTTTCCTGGACCTTCACCATCGATTCCCTCCAATCGCGCATCGGGCGGAGGTGTTACTACCTCCTCAGAAGCTTGCTTCGCAATCCATGTGCCATGGCCTTCGGGCCAGAACTAGTTGAAAGTGAAGGGTTCTAAACGGGAGGGGAACCCTGGCATGATGACGGATTTTGGGCGGCTGCCGGGAAATGGGCAGCCGGAGGAAGAATCACCTATACAGGGGTCTCCCGTATAGACCGACTGTCTGTGCCTCAAGACGAGGCGGGGGGCGTTCAGAGGAGGGGAAAATCATGGCAACCGGAAGGGGTTAGGCGGTGGTGAGCTTCTCAAATCACCCGGGAGCGGGGTTTCAACCACAAACTGACCTTCGGCCAGGTAATCTTTGGCCCTTCACTTCCGATGATGATATCGATGTGGCCGACGCTTCCTCCCGAAACTTCGAAGTATTCACTGTCCTTGCTTGCCGCAAGATCCACCAGGGGCCTCGCCGAGCTCGGAGGGGCGAGCAGGTCTTCTGTGTGGGCCAGGATGAGAAGGGGACACGTGATATGGGAGGGATCGACCAGCTTGCCCGCCATGCACAGCTGCCGTTTGGCGAACTTATCCGCTTGGACGAAGTCCTTGATGAACTGCCGATAGGCCTCGCCCGGAAACGCCCGAAGGTCCTGGAGCCAATGCGTGAGAAGCTGTTGTTTCTTGAGATATTCCCTATCCCAGACGTTGAAGATGAGATCGAGCCAGACGCTGAAATTGCGTTGCGGGCTCGTGCTGCTGGCGAAGAGTCTGATCTCATCGCGGATCCATTCGCCGGGGATGTTCCCGAAGGAATCGACCAGCCGATCGACATCCAAGCCCTGCAGCCACCGATAGAGGGGTCCTGCCTCGGAAAAATCGAAAGGCGTCGCTAATGTTATGAGGTTTCGGATCTTTTCGGGGTTCGACGCGACGTAGAGGACGGCAAAGAGCCCGCCGAGGCAATAGCCGAGCATCGTTACCGAGGATGCCGCGGAATGGGCAAGGGTTTCATCCAGAGCAACGCCAATATCGTGGAGGTGATTCTCAAACCGGCGGCTGCAATCGGAACGATCTGGGGTTCCGAAATCGATGAGGAAGACGTCGAAACCCTGCGCTGTCAGATGCTCGACAAAGCTGAGCCCGGGGGCCAAGTCGAGGATATAAGGCCTCACGAGCAGGGGCGTAACGATGAGGACGGGAACTGGATACTTCTTCGGCCGTTCCGGAGCATAGCGAAGCAGGACGGCCTTACCCATTTGAGCGATCTGCTCGGCTGGGGTGCGGTCGGGCCGGTGGGTTTCGAGAGGCCGGGATTGGCGAGCCATCAATGGCCTCTCCTGCGGAAGGGCTGTCGTTCTTAAAGCTGCCGCTGCGTCTCTTCCTGTTGCATCAGCCGCGTCATCTCAGCAAAGACCCCTGCCGGACTCAACGGAGTTTCCACGTTGATCCTTCCATTCAGCGCTGCTCCCTCCCGCACGATCAAAACTTTGCTCCGGACGTCTCCCATGAGATGGCCGGTTGACGAAATCTCCACCTTGCCCGAGGCCATCAGATTTCCGCGAACGACTCCGGCCACCACAATGTCGGTGGCGGAGACGTCCGCCTGGATACTCGCCCCTTCCAGGATGACGACAGTCCCAGTGACGCTGATCGTCCCCTCTAAGTGACCCTGCACCTGAAGATCTCCCTCGCCCGTGAGCTCGCCGCGAAGGATCAATCCTTTCCCGAGGATGTAAGCCATCTCCCTCGACCTCCATTTCTTGGGAAGTTTTTAAGTATCACCCAGGTGTGCCGGGGGTGTCAAGGGTTTGAGCTGCCCCTGTGGCTCGCGCCTGGTGAATGCGGATCGGCGAGCCCCCTGGGATGCCCATCTTGAGGGCAAACTTGTGTGCTAAGATCGTAAGGTGGATTGGCTTGCAGAATCTGGCTGAGTCTGGAATGATTTCTAAGAACGGTGCTATTTGTGGATTAAGGCAGGTCGTGATCCCAACTTGGCACCAAAAATGCAACAACTTGCCGACCATACGAGACGAACCGTCTCCAGGAGGGGGAGATGCGGAAAAGGGCGATTCTTGGATTGGTCGCATTCTTCGTGCTGGGCATCGGAGGAATCAGTCTCGCGCAATCCTCGTATAGCTGGGTCCAGGTGGTCGAACGCGGGATGCCCAACTTTAACAACGGAGAAGTAGCCCGGGAAGCGTTGTTAGCGACAACCCCACTCCGCCTGTCATTTCCGTCTGGGGTGCACGTGCTGTTCGTGTTTGTCAAACATGACGGACACACGTACGCAGTCTACCACGACCAGGAAACCTCAGGTGTGGCCGGCATAGCCAGATGCGATTGGGATCCCGCTTACCCGCAGGAACTTCACTTTTACGAGTTCTACGTTGATACGGGGCTCCTAAAGGGGCATGCACTCACGGGACGCTTCCTATACTTCGCGCGGAGCGATCGGATCTTCGCCGGGCTGTGCCGAATCGCAGATTTGTCGCATGAGGCGCGCCCTCACGCCGAATGTCCACGCGCGACATGATCGAACAAGTCTTACGATACGCCTCCATCCCTAAGGACAGACCCTTTTCATTCCTGTGCTGTTCCCTCCAAGAAAAAACGCCCTCTTGATGCTGGGTGTCTGCGGTATCCTCCTCCGTTGCCTTGACACATTACTTTGGCAACGATATACATTGCCTTGGCACCGAGACTGCGACGTCGGCATCCGGAAGGAAGCTTCCAGATTGTATCGTGCGTCGAGGGTCACTATCGGAGGGCGTACCGACGACGTTGGGGTCCCAGCAGAGGTGCCAGGCAAGTCAGTGTTGTACGTAGAGTGAGGACAAGGGAGATTATGGACTCCGCGGAGAGACTCGCCTACATAGAGTTGAGGGTCAGGCGCTATCTCGAAGAGCGATACCCCCAAGGCTATACCGTCGAACCGTACAGGGAATTTATGCCGTGCCACTTGCGATTTGAAGTCAGGACTCCTGACGGACAACGCGGACCTACCCTCATTCTGCCAGAAGAATTTGCAGAGCATGGGGATGAGATTGAGCGAGAACTCGACTCTCGGGATGTGATGCGTGTGTTGGCGACCGCCGGGAGAGGGAACGTCATTGTCCCCAAGTTTGGCTCGCCAGTCGTAGATCCCCAACAACCCCGCTAGCCATGTCCCGCTGCCCGTTTGCCTGCCGCGGGAGCATGGATGTAAAGCTCGGCGGCAGACGGATTGGCACCCGTCCGGCTGGGGGGCGGACTCATCAGGCATTTCACTTCCTGAAAGTGGTCAGCATACTGACGCTCCGGGTTATAGACGCTGCTGAATTTCCAGAGGCTCCGGACAAAATTGGTCTGGCCGCGAAGCAGCAGCTTGAGCGCCGTCGATGAAGCCTTTCGGACCGCGGCGAAGCCGAGGTGCTTCCGGTTCAATACTGCCTGAGTCTTCACGAGCTCTTCATAGAACTGCCTCAGGGGCAGCTTGGTCGGTAGGACCGCGTGCTGGACGTCGAAGAGCCGGTAATCGAGCGTGGTGAGTTTGCGGGACTCTGTATGCCAGGTTTCGGTCCCTGGATATGGCGTGCTGACGGTCAGGTGCACAATCTCGGGAATGCTCAGGGCCCACTCCCGAATGAGCGAAAAACGGTGCTCGTCCCAGTCGGGGTCCGCAATGATGTTGATGGCTACCCAAATACCCAGCGAGCGGGCCACTTCGAGAGCCTTGAAGTTCTCACTGGGTGTGATCCGCTTCCGGTGCAGCTTGAGCCCCTCCTCATCTAAGGCTTCCAATCCCAGGAACATATAGCGCAACCCTAGCCGCTTCCAATAGGCGAAGACCTCTCGATTGCGCAGAAGCACATCACAGCGGGTCTCCAGGTAGTACTGCTTTTGAATTTGCCGCTTCTCGATCTGCTGACCGATGGCGAGGCCATGCTCCGGATAGATGAAGGCCACATCATCCACGATGAACGCGTTCGGCTCTGGGATGCGTGCGAGCTCCTCTGCTGCCGCCTCGGCAGAGACCTTACGATAGCTGCGCCCGTAAAAGGTCCACGCGCTACAGAACGTGCAGTCCCAGGGACAGCCGCGGGTGAATTCGATGGAGGCGCACGGATCCAGCTCTCCAATGAAATACTTCCTCCGCTTTCGGGTGAGGTCCCGAGCCGGGGCGTACTTGTCCAACATATCGAGAAGGGTGGGTGAAGGGCCGATGCCATTTAAGGTCACCACGCCGGGAAGCACTGCGAGATTGCCGTGCGGGATCGCCTCGAGGATCCGGGGTGTGATCGCTTCCCCCTCGCCCCGCACCGCACAGTCGATCGCTCCCTTCGCGTGCTCCAAGATCTCCATCGGTATGAACGAGGCGCTATGCCCTCCGATAAAGACAAAGCACTCTGGCAGGCGGCGCTTGGTCTCGACCGCGAGGTCCACGACTTCGGGGACGTTCGCGAAATAGTTTATGGAAAAGCCGACCGCCTCGGGTCGGAAGTCGTCGAGCTCTTGGAAGTAGTCGGGATGGTGAAAGATCTGGAGATCAAGGAGCCGTACGTTGTGCCCGGCCAGGCGGGCTGCCTCGGCCACTCGTTCCAATCCGAGAGGTTCCAGGCGAAGGTAAATCTCGGAATACATTAAAGGACTTGGGTGGACCAAAAGGACTCTCATGGCGTGTCTCCCTGGCCCATGGATAAACCGTGCGAGGATGGATCCTTGCACCACGGGTGACTCCGAACCTTGGCGTGCGGTGCGCTCCACATGTCGTGAACGGTATGCCTCCGAGGTAGGTCATCACAACGCTACGTCCTCGCGACTCCACTCAGTCGTTCGTCTTTCGTTCCTCTTGAAGGAAAACGCCCTCCCGGCTCGTGCGATTCCCGAGAGGGCGCCTGAGTGTCTGGTGTGCAGTCAATGGTGTCAGGGTTCCGCGAGCGGCTATCGCTACCCCGGGTCCATCATTGCCTCTCCCCCAATGGACTGAAGTATTGCCCTCTGATCAGGTGCCGTTAAGCGCCAGGCGCTTCGTCTCCCACAACGCTGCCACAGGTAGCGGTGTACGCCAATCCGCTTAATTGCGCGGACGCCCGACCTGAAACTTTTGCACAGCGGCGATGGCATCAAGTCCGGCCCGCGCCCGGGCAGCGGTTTCGGGCGACGGATCGAGATCAAGCGCGTCGAGGAAGTGCTGATACGCTGGCGTCGCTTGGCCGAGGGACATTAACTGCACCATGCCTGCCCCTACGTGCGCTTCGGCGGTCCCAGGTCCCTGCGGATAGTCGCGCACATGGCGTCGATAGACGATGAGTGCGGCGCGATGGTGCCCATTGCGCTGCAACCAGTCGGCCAGGGCAAGCGAATCCTCCGGCATGAGCACGCGTCGCGTCTCGTCTGGATCGAGCGCAAAGTACGTTTCTGCCGCATCAGGGAAATCGCCGCGGGCGAGCGCTTGAGCGATGGCGTCTGCGGGCTGGTCCATGGATTCTCTGGCGGCGGCGACCCTCTGGCGGTACTCCTGCGGCCGTGCAGTGACCTCTCGCCGGTTCATGAACCAGGCAGCGGTCAGCCCCCCCAAAAAGCCGCCGATGTGAGCCCCGTACGCGACGCCACCGCCTTCCATGCCGCGTGCGATGAGAAACGGTAGCAAGTTGTCTACCAGTAAGTAGAATCCGAGAACGAGCCGAGCGGGCACCGTGATTACGTTCATGAAAAAGGGGAAGAGAATGAACAGCAACCGAACCGTATTGCGGGGAAACCAGATGAAATAGAAGCCGAGGACACCTGAAATGGCGCCCGACGCCCCGATGAGCGGAAGCGGTGAATCGAGATCAAACAGTGTGTAGAACACCGTCGCCATCATCCCGGTCCCCACATACCAGAACAAAAAAGGAAGGCGGCCCAGTCGGTGTTCCACGTTGTCACCGTAGATCCACAAAAAGAGCATATTGCCGAATAAATGCATGAACCCGGCATGGAGGAACATCGCCGTGAAGAGCGTGGCTAAGGTCGGAGCTGCCGGTCGAAAGCCGTAACGGAAGACGAACAGGTCGTATGCAGATATGTGACGTAACAGTTCCTCCAATGGTACCGGGCGTGGCAGGGTCCCGGCCACCGTGCGAAGATACTCCAAGAGCGCCGGGTCGTTCGGGTCGGGCACCCTCACGCTGAGTGGCAGGGTGATGAGCACGAACACGGCACAGTTGACGAGGATGAGCGCATAGGTGACGAACGGTGTCCCCCGCGGATTAGGGGCATCGCCCAGCGGTAGGATCATGGCGGGTGCTCCGTGAAGGTCTCTAGAGGCGCGTTATCCCGGCCACGGAAATGAGACGGTGCCTCCGGAGTGGCGAGCCGGAGGGGCCGATGAGTGAGAGGAGGTTAGCAAAGACATTGGTGGATTACAAGCGCGATCCCTCACCTGGGTGAGGCGGTCACGTCAGAGAGATTTCCATCCCGCTCCTTCGAGATCCCGTCCTGCCTCGGGATGGTTGCTTCTCACACGGATCTGCAGATCCTCCACATATCTGACCGCCTCTCCTCCTGCTGCCTTGCGGTAGAGGGCCTGGAGCGAAATTCCTTTCGCCTTATTCAGGATGGGAGGTGGGACCGCGACGGACACATACGTCTCAGCGCCGGGGAGGACGACCTTGGGCCTTACGGGAAACCGGAGCCGCTGGAGCGATCCGTCGACGCCGCTGATCTCTCCAAAAAGGACAATCTCTGAAATGGTCTCGCGACCTTGGTTGATCAGGCGAAGCAGGATTGCCCGAGAGCCGCCGGGCCGCTGGATCATCCCGGCTGATTCCACGCGGAGCGTCCCTGCACTTGCGCGGAGGAGCCTGGGGATCGTTTCTGATCTCAGGAGAAAGGGAAAGACCAGCCGCTTTGGGATAGGGTCAGCGACCGGGTATCGCAGAACCTCCTGCACGAAAATCCGGACCTCCAGACGGTGGGCTTCCGGCAGCGTGGTTGAGGGAATCCGGGCACGGAAAAACTCCACATCCTCGCGTTCTAGACGGGCGAGGGTCGTTATGGGACGAAGCAGTGTCACCCGCCGACCGGTGTGGTCAAAGACGTGCACCTCGACCCGACGCAGGTCCCAACGGTCTACAGAGGCGTTCCGTAATTCGTAAACAACCGAAAGCCCTTCCGGCTGTCGCTCTCGTCTAACCTCCCTGACGAGGATGTTCACCGCCTCGACTTTTGGAGGCACCAACAACCCGAGAAACACTAGGCCGATGAGAGTCCCGATAAACGATCGCATTGTCTCACCTCTCTCTCCACTTTCTCGACGGATCCGTTCCACTCGGTCTACAAATAGGCGCTCTATAAGCAAGACGTTTCCGGGGAGTGCCGTATTCCGAAGAAGGCGTCGTCGTGTTCAGTATGATCTCCCGTGTGACAAACTGTCTGTCCTCGAACGACATGTTGACACCCTGACCGAGTCTTCCCAGCCCCCGTAACAGGCATTGGATTGGAAACTGGTCCGTATGGCTGATTAGAGCGAGAGAATTTGAAAAGTTGCGCGGACGCCCTAATTTCCCGATTTTTGGCACAGTTGTCGCAAGAGAGCGTTTCAGAATCTTACCTCGAGTGACGTCGGTCGTGGGAGCGCTTTCACGATTTCCAACCTGCCGGATGGGCGGACTTTCTTCATCGTGATCACCGCCAAGGAAACTTTCCCAAGGAACAAAGCCCTGATGGCCTGACGGTGGGTCGGGAATGGATGACATCCGCGTGGTCCATGGGAGTGAAGCGCAGCAGGCCCTGAGCCCACACGGCAGCACGACGAGGGTCGTCGCAGTCCAAAAGCCTCTTTGGAGGTGACTATGCACAAGCGGCCGGTCCTGGTTATTGACGATGATCCCAGGTCGCGGGAGCTCGTCACTGCCATTTTAACACATGCGGGTTTCGACGTCCGTTCGGCTCCCGATGGTGAGTCGGGGATCGAACTGGCCCGGACGGTGCAGCCGATCATCATTGTCCTGGACATGATGATGCCCGGTGTCGACGGAATCGAGACATTGACGCGCTTGAAGCGGGATCCCGTCCTCGCAGATATCCCTGTGGTCGGGATAACGGCATCGACGGACCTGTCCTACACCGGGAAGGCCTTTCGCGCCGGAGCCGACTTCTTTGTGCCAAAGCCCTTGAATCGGCCCAGTCTCGTCCGCGCAGTGGAGTTGGCCGTGGACAAGGTTCGGCGAGGTAGCCCGATGCGCCATCACCGGCGTCATCCGCGTTTCACCACTGGGGTGGATGTCAGATGCCTCGTCGCGGCCGGTGCCGATAAGTCTCGGGAGTTGGTGGGCACCGCGGGCAACGTGAGCCTCGGTGGCCTGTTACTCTTCCTGCCCGAACGGCTGGACCCCGGGACCGTATTCGGTCTCCGGCTCAGGCTTCCCGAGAATACGATTCCTGCCGAAGGCAAAGTGATATGGCAGAATCCCCAGGGGATGGTCGACGGGAGGCTTCGCCATGGGATCCAGCTCGTGCGCTTTGGGAACGACTCCAGTCTCGTGGGGTACCGACGGTACCTGAGCCAGATAGCTTCCAGCGGATTCGTATGATAACCCTGCCCAACCAACACCTTTGATCCCCTGCCCACTGATTTCCCGCCTGCCTATCCTCGTGTCGGATGCCGAAAAACACTTCGGACTTGTCATCCCCTCCATGGTCTGGGGTATTCTGAAGACGAGAAGCGATTCGAGTGTGCCCTACAGGAAAAGGAGGGGGGATGAGTACATCAAAAGGGCGGGACACGGCGGCCAAGCTTTCGCGCATAAAGGACTACCTGGAAAAGAAGCATCCTCCTGGGTTCACCATCGAATCTGGCGTCGCCAGTCAGGGTAGTCACTTGCTGTTTCGTGTAAAGGACCTCGAAGGGAGACGTAAAGGTCTCCTGGCCGTGGCAGAAGAATTCATCGATGATTACTGGGATGAGCTTGAGCGAGAACTCGACACTGCGGATGTGATCGGCGTCATGGCGAGAGAAGGGGAAAAGAAAGTCGTGGTTGTCGAAAAATCCGAGCGCCGGGTTGAGGATCTAACGGAGGAGCCCAAGACCTGATGATTTAACAGCCCAACCAATTGGCGCGAGCAAGCCGCCGGAAATGCAGGCATTTCCGGCGGTTTTCCTTTTTCGAGCAACGGATTTTCTCGGGAACCCACAGGGTTCGGTCCCAGTTATACCAATGAGCGAAAGGGGATACGGCGGCCTTGAGATTTCTTGAAACCTTTTCCCCCCAGCGGCATCAAAGAAGGGTGAAGGGTAATTTCGACACTGAACGAAAGGAGGTGAAACATTATGAAGCGCTTTGCAGCTATCGCGTTGGTCCTCGCCCTCTTCGCCACCCCGGCGATCGCCTGGGCGGACGTGAACATCGCCGATTCCGTGGGCATCTCCGTGGAGGAGCTTCTTACCGAAGCCGGTAATGACTAATCCTGGCGGGTGAGACTCGAAAAGCAAAATGGTCCCAGGTATTCCTGGGACTTTTTGCTTTTTGGAGCCCTTACGAATCCCATCTTTCCGCCCTGAGCTTGAGGAGGCCAAACAGTTTGGCGTCGCGTCGAGCGATGGCGGCCTCGTGGGCTCCCGGCGGATAGGCATAGAACCCCTGGCCGACTCGCGCCCCCGTGTGGCCTTGGGCCACCTTCTCTGCGAGGCTTCGCTGGGGGTCTTTGGTCGCCGACAGTTCCGGGTACAGATAGCCGGCAATGGCATGAAAGGTTTGGATGCCGGCGAGGTCCATAGTCTGGAGCGGCCCGACAGTGGCCCACCGAAGTCCGAGTCCGGCCGTCAACGCCAGGTCGACCGCCTCAGGGCTGGCGATCCCCTCCTCTATCACGTGGACCGCTTCGCGAATGAGGGCGAACTGAAGGCGGTTCCAGAGAAATCCGGGGACGTCCTTCTCGACCCGAATGGGAACGCGGCCGATCCGACGGGCCAGGTCACAGGTGCAGTCCATAACGGCGCCGGAGGTCTCTCTGCCCCGAGTGACCTCCACCGGGGGCATCAGGTGAGGAGGGTTCATCCAGTGAAGTCCCACCACCCGTTCGGGTCGGGTTGTGGCGGCAGCGATAGCCGTGATGGAGATGCCAGAGGTATTGCTGGAGAGGATGGCTTCCGAGGGTGCGTGGCGATCTAGGGCGGCGAAGATCTGGCGCTTGAGGTCTAAATCTTCGGGCACACTCTCGTTCACGAACTGGCTGCCTCTCACTGCCACCTCCACGTTGGTGAGGGTCCGGATCCGGGATAATGCTTCGGCAGCCGCCGGCCTGGAGAGAAGCCCAGCCTCCACCATCAAATCATGGTTCTTGGCGATGCGGGCCCGAGCCTCCCCGAGGGTTTCCTCGTGCCGAGCCTGAAGGTGCACCTCGTAGCCGGCCTGCGCAAAGTGCTGGGCGATACCGCTCCCCATCACCCCCGCCCCGATGACGGTGACCACTTTAATTTCCTCAATTCGCACCATTTGTTCACTCCCCTCTCAAGCCCCCGACCCACTCTTTGGGGGGGCTTGGATATTGACGATCGTCACCGCCTGAGCCAAATCGTTCAAAGAATAAGCTCACTTTGATCAGGTAGAAACGCACTGCCGTAGCGAAAAAGATAGCCACCTTGTCTCGGGTGAAGGCAGGAAATAACAGCACCTGCATGCGCTATCCACAGGTGCCGAGATACCAGGGGACATTAACAAACGCGTGCAAGGATTTCAAGACGTAACGCCCAGTCTGTGCCCTTTTGTACATCCTCAGAACGCATCTTGGTCTTGGTGGGGTCTGGGAGGCTCAACTTGGCCCCGCTTTTCCTTCCTTGGCTACACCGAAAGCCTTGAGGAAGAAATGTCTTACACGCTGATTAAAATCGGGAGGGACCTCTCTGTGGAACCCGCCGGCAGGGAAATGGAATTCTGCTCTTGAATTCTTCTTAAGAACTTCTTTTAACCGTTCACCATGACGAACCGGGATCTGCCTATCCTCGCGACTATGGATGATAAGAACCGGCACGTCTATTCTTCGTGCGGCGTTGATCGGAGAAATCGTCACGACAGATTCACCAAAAAGAGTGCGGGCCCAAAGTTGCATTGCACTCACCATCGGTTTCTTTAATATCCATAGCCGAGAATATGTCTCAAGACCTAGCGTCTCCAGATCGGAAAAAGCAGCATAGCTTGCCACTGCATTGATGCGTTTATCCTCTGCTGTAGTGAGCAAAGCAATCGCTCCGCCCAGAGAAAATCCCAATACGCCAATCTGTTCGTACCCTCTTGACTCAAGAAAATCAGCCGCTGATTTTAGGTCCATTCTCTCCTGAATACCAAAAGTCGTATAGTTACCTTCACTTTTGCCAAAATATCGTAAATCCAATAGCAAAAGATCAAAATCAGAATGCAGAAAAGCGGCAAAACCAAGCATATCGACCTTCTCACCCGGATACCCATGGACCAATATAATTGCTCGGTTGCGTATGTGATTTCTTGTATTGGAGATCAACCACGCGGCAAGTTTTAACGCATCCGGCGTTATGAGTGTTACATCCTCACTGGGTAGGCGATAACTTGCCGGAGTAGTGGGAGAGACAATTTTTGGAGGGCGTATGGCTCGCCAAAAAGGAAATAAGGATATCGCAGCAACGATCAGTAAATAGATGGGTATTCGCAACAGAATTTTCTTGAAGAAATTTTGTTTCATCTGAGCACGTAGCGGCTGAATTACCTTTAGACGGATAGATTTGTGCAAGCCCCGTACCAGGGAGGCAACGGACTATGCTGACGAACCCGAAGACCTTCACTCGCCCCCGACCTCTGGCTGGGGAAGGCATATGCGGAAACTGGACAGAAGGCACGCGACCGCAAGGAAATTAAACGAGTCGGGTAGTCTCAATTTGACCCCCAAGTCGATATTTTCCTATATTTGATAGGTAGTTACGCAATACCTAGACCCTACCGGGCCAGACGCTTCGATTGGCACAAATGTTGCGATAAGGCCAGCGGGCAGCGGAGTTCGATTCGAACCAAGGAATCGTGCATTCCGCAGGTGCCCCGTACTCGGTAATTGCATGTGAGGGGTTACAATGGGAGAAAAAAAGGCAGACAGGAGAAAGTATACGCGGTTTGTCATCAGGGAAACGACCAAGGGGCGGGTGTCCCCGATCGATGAGGTGTCGCTGGTCAACATCGCTCTTGGGGGCGTGCTGGTCGAAAGTGCCCAGGTCGTCCGGCCAGGGACCTTTTGCAATTTGGAGCTTGAGCTTGAGGGTAAAAGGATCAGTTTTCGGTCTCGTGTGGTATGGTCGATGGTCGCCCGGCAAGGCGTCGACGTGGACGGAGAAGCCGTCATGATCTACCACACCGGGTTAGAGTTTTGTGAACTTTCGCCAGAGGCGCGGGAGGTGATCACCGATTACCTCCGGTCAATGCTCGAGCAGGGGAAAGCCGTCCCCTCTGGCAATGGAATGGTCATTCGGCCGTACAAGTGTGAGAACTGCGCTATGTCTTTCGACTTGGCTGATTCCGAGGTCCGCCCTGTCTTCACCGACCCCCGAAAACGTCCGGTCCGGGTGGGCGACATGTTTTACTATGACCACAGGACGTGTGAAGGGACGGTCGTGTGTGTCTCAAACGATCCAAGCCTTCCGTGGAGTGGTGACTAGGCGGTAAAATTCCAAGTCCCGGCTCCTCAAATCTTCTAAGCTTCCCTGTACCCCCTCTCGTGGTACCTTCTTGATTAGGGTCCTCAGGACGTGAAGGAACAGGTCTGAGCTCTAGGGGGGGTGAGTCCTCTTGAGCGCCTTAGCCGTTGGTGAGCTCGCCACATTGATTCACTGCAATTCGGTTGCCCTCTTCCTGGGCGCGACCGACGTGGGAAAGACCACCCTCATTCGTGAGCTCCATGAGCGGCTGGGCGGGCAGATCGTCGATGGGGATATCGGGCAATCGTGGATCGGGCCTCCAGGCGTCGTTTCCCTGGGGACGCCGGAAGGAATACGCGCTGGCTACTTCGTGGGGGACGTCTCGCCGCGCGGAAACTTTCTGCAGGTGACTACCGGTATCGCCGTGATGGTCCGGCGAGCAGAACGACCCTGTCTCATCGACACGGACGGGTACATTGCTGATGGCGCGGCCCTGGCCTACAAAACGGAGCTTATCAATCTCGTCCAACCTGATGTGCTGGTGCTGATGCAACGCGGTGATGAGCTCAACTACTACAAGATGTACGCCCAAAAGGGGATTGCAGTGATTGAGCTCCACGTAGACCACCAAAGCCACAAGATCCGCGAGGGACGCATTCGGACGCGCGAACGGGCGTTTTGCGACTATTTCCGGGCTGCCGAGCACCGACGCTGGCCGCTGAGTGGGGTTCAGTTCGAACGCCGGCTCTTGGGCCGAGGGGAGCCCCTCGACACGCAAATGCTCTCGGTCATCTTGGGTCGTGAGGTCAAAGGAGCCTGGAGAGCCACCCATGAGGCGAGTCTCGTCGTCGAGGGGTACCCCCACACCCTGGGGACGGCGAAGCGCGCGCTGAACGTGGAAACCGTCCACCTATACAACTGGAGCGACTTGAGGGACCTACTGGTCGGGTGTTTGAGAGATGGCGAGTATTTGGGGCTGGGTGTCTTGAAAGACGTCACCTCCGAAGACCTAACCCTCTGGACGCCGGTCGAACGGGGTGACGTGCTCCAGCTCGGGTCATTGCGAGTGAGCGAGGATGGGCGTCACGAGTACGTACGCCTATCCCTTCAGGTATGACCTCCGCGCCAGTAGATGATCAAGATATCAAAGTCTGAGCCCCTTCCGATATCCGAAAACCCTAGGACCAGTATGCGCAATTCTGTCGGCCTACGACTTGACCCCATCCGCACCCTCAACAATTTCTGGAATCGCTTTACGGAGCCAGGGAGGGTTGCTGCCTGATCCCGATCAGAAGTGTATTGACATGACCTCCTGTGGCTCGTTATGGTATGCGCGTAGACGCTGGGCGCTCAGCTGCCTCGCATACGGCATGGTATCCGACCGGGCTCTGATGTCATTGGAACTCATAATGGTGCCTAACTTCCTAAGTTGCGAGGCGCCGTAAGGGGTCAGCTACATCGGCTGTCATCGTGGGAGGCAATGATGAATCCTCGAAATATTTTGAGCACTTGGTCTCACCAAGATAATGGCTATAGGATGGTGAAAGGCTCAAATCTTGCTGTGGTCTTTCTTGGGATCGCCTTCTTATTTGGGTGCGCGGGCCCGACCATTCGAGGTGAGGTCGAACCGCCCGAAGTGTACCTGTCTAATATTGCGCCGTTAGAGGCCAGCCTCTTTGAACAGAAAGTGCAGGTGGACCTGCGGATCCAAAACCCCAACAATTTCGATCTTCAGGTTACTGGAATCGACTTTCACCTAGATGTCAATGAAGTCCAATTGACGCGTGCAGTGAGCAAACAAAAAGTCACGGTTCCTGGCCTGGGGGAATCTGTCCTATCGATTGTTGCAAGGACAACGGCTTTTGACATTGTTCGACAAGTCTTAGCTTCGCGCGAGCGGGAGGAGTATGGTTACGCAATTAGGGGGCGGGTTCACTTAGGTAACGCGTCCGTGGAGAGTGTACCTTTCGAGCGCTCGGCCAAATTCACACCCTGAGCGCAATAAAATAAGGAGTAGAGGTCAGGTCCTGCAATCACACCTCCCTCTCCGCATTCCGTAAACGGCGACTGAACGTGGCATAGTGTACCCCGCGATATGTTCCGCAATCCCTTGAGGCAGTGAGGGGGTCAGGCTTGCCTAACTACATGCTGCCCGTCGAAGTGCCTGCGCAGGTGAATGCCGCGATTCGTGCTTCCATCCGCAGGCGCTAGATCCGGCGCGGGCAGTTCGGTCAGCAAGCCACCTACACCAAGCCCCGCGTTCTCCCTGCAAAGAATCACTCGGAAGGATTATCAAGATATCAAAGTCTGACCCTCCACCTCCCAAACGAGGTAGATAGGGATGTGCGGACGATTTACCCTGACGACGGCTGCCGCGATCTTCGCCGATCTATTTCAGTTGGCCCATGTCCCCGCCTGGGCACCACGGTATAATATCGCTCCCACCCAACCCGCTCCGACGGTGGTGATCACACCAGAGCATGCAGACAGACAATTCAAGCAGTGGCACTGGGGCCTCATCCCCGCGTGGGCGAAGGAGCCGCGTATCGGTGCAGACATGATCAACGCGAAAGCGGAAACTGTCTCGAGCAAGCCGGCCTTCCGCGTAGCCTTCAAGAGGAGGCGGTGTTTGGTGCTGGCCGATGGGTTTTACGAATGGCAGCGGCTCGACCGCAGGAAGCAACCCTTCTAGGTCCGGAGGCGGGATGGGAAACCTTTTGCTTTCGCAGGCCTGTGGGAGCATTGGGAAGGCCAAGGGGGTGTGTCCATCGACTCGTGCACCCTACTGACAACTGAACCCAACGACCTTATCCGTGGTCTTCACCACCGAATGCCGGTGATCCTGGACCCGACCGACTATGCCCTGTGGCTCGACCCGGCCATCCAAGAGCCTAAGCGGCTTCAGCCGGTTCTTCGCCCCTATCCCCCAGAGGAGTTGATGGCGTACCCGGTTAGTACTACGGTGAACAATCCATCCAATGACATCCCGGAGTGTATCGAACCTTTAGAAAGATGAACGGTGCGGCGTGAGTTGGGAGGGAAACGGCGTCGTTAGGGAGGAGTAAGCGATGAGTGAGTCCACGATGGAGACCCTGGAACGACGGCTGGAAGGAATGGAACGGGAGAACCGCCGCTTGCAGCGGGCGGGGGCCTTGGCCCTGGTCTTGATCGTGGCGATGGTGCTGATGGGACATGTCCTCGACGAAAAGGTAGTCGAGGCCGAGCGTTTTGTCCTGCTAGATCCAAACGGAGCGACCCGTGCCGTGCTGGTCGTGACAAACGGTGGAGCTGGCCTGTACCCCTATGACAACAAGGGGAAACTCCGCACCGGGCTGGTAGGCGGGATGGAAGATGAATCCGGCCTCAGTCTTTACGGTTCGGATGGGAAAGAGAGCGCCCGACTGAACGTGTATGCCGATGGGCCTCCCGGGATGACGCTCTTAGGCAAGGAGGCGAAGCCCAAGGCCACGTATATTGTTTTGAGCGATGATAGCTCGCACCTTTTCATCTCGGACAAGAGCGGCAAGGTCATCTGGAGCGCCCCGTAGGGGGGCCTGGCGGACAGGTAGAAGAGAGCGGGGATGAGTCGGGCTTTCCGGATGCCATAATAAATAAAAAGAAGGGGCGGAAAACCTTTTGGGTTTGCCGCCCTCCTCTTCAGGAGCCCAGAGGGTCCTTATTTCCCGGTGGGCTCAGGTGCAGTCTTTTATAAGATCTTGATACCTTTGTCAAGCACAAATTCACAAAGCTTCCATAAGCCATACTCCCGCTCGAAGTGCCAGCGCAGGTAAATGCCACCATCCGCGCCTTCATCCGCAACCTCTAGCTCGAGCCTGCGTGTCCAGCCCCGCATTCTGCCCGGAAAAATTCCCACCGAAAGATGTTCAAGACATCAAAGTCTGACCCCAACCCCCCAAGGTTTCTCGTAAATCAACTTCAGGTAGCTATAATAGATGTAGAAGGAGCGGAGCGGGCTCACCGAGTGACGTCACCACCCGATGAGCCCTGGCCCCACGACAGACCGAGGCTGCGGCGGGGTTCCTGTTACTTTAGCCCTCGGGGAAGCGACATGCAACGTGAATAAGGACGAGAAATGGGAGGGCGAACTACGGGAGATGGTGGCGGATTTTATCCGCGTGAAGACGGAGACACGAGATGAGTCTGCTTTGACCTGGGTTTTGCAGCGAACCGTGTTCGCACTGTCCCAGATAGGCGTGTCACGGAATACAATTCTTAACTGCGTGCGGAAAGCGCTCCCTGGCTGATCTGACCTCTTCTTTCCCCTCTCGGTATCCCTTGAGGACCGAGCTACCGTCGCGTAGTGCAAAAACCCGCACCGAAGGATTATCAAGATCTCAAAATCCGACCCCCGGTCGCCCCGCCCGAAGAGGAAAAGATGTCAGGAACCTTTTCCTTGATAGCTCGCACCTTTCCATTTGGGACAAGGGCGGGAAGGTCATCTGGAGCGCACCCTGAGGAAGAGAGGCGAAGTGCCAGCGCAGGTAAATGCCACCATCCGCGTTTTGATCCGCAAGCTCTGGTCCCGGCGTGCCTACCTCCGTTAACGATCAACCTGACCGCAACCCCGACTTCAGTGGTACCCTTTTGTTTTCAGGTCGGCGCATCTTAGACGCCGGTTGTCTGACGGTACGTGGCATGCAGACGGCCATAAAGCCGTTATCACGGAGTTTCTCTGCTCTCCACTGACACAGGATAGCTTCGGTATACCAGGAGACAGCCGCCCACTGATGCGGGTAGACCATCGCCCACAGCACGAGGATAGGCATCAGGGTGTCCGCCCCCTTCGTTTCCACCCCTATTTTGTGTACGACTGCAAGCGTGACCCGCATTTCATCGGCATCCGGAATCACCAAAAAGTCCACGTCCACGACACGGCCACGCTTGTCCTTAATGGCGGCGCAACGCACGTAAAGATCGCTCTCCTTTACGATATCGCGATGGAGCTTCATGAATTCAAGGTTGAGTACATTTCCGGTGAGCGGATCGTGAAGATGATAGACGCCGCCGACTGTCCCCTGATCGATGGCGTGTAGAATCGCTTCCTGGATCCTGGCGCGTAGCTCCCCCTTGATCGACGGATCGTCAACGGCGAAGGCTGAGTTACTCCAGGGAAAGAGCAGGCCTAGGGTGAGAATTGCTTGAGCCAACGGACGCAACTTCATGATATCTGCCCTTCCGTGCTAGCTTGATTTGAGGCGGCCATCCCGGAAAAAAAGTTTTCAAGATGACGAACAAAAACGCCCTCCCGGACAATGCGCCGCCCGGGAGGGCGTCCGAAGTTGTGTTGGGACTTCGATTGTGCCTGTGGTGGGCCCGGGTAGGATACTCACCCCGGTGTCATGCTGCTACTGCCTAGGGTAGCTGACCGCTACTCTCATCCAAGGGTCACCGACGCGACAGCCTGAAGGGTCGCGAAGTCTCGCTACCTGAAATTTATTCCCAGAGGCTGAAGAGATCAAGAGCACAGACACGTCAAATGCATGGCTCGCGGCAAGATTATTGCGACGCCTGATGAACGTCAGGGGCGATACTGTCCGGCATCAGGGGAGTGAAATGGACGATGTACTCTTTGTGATTGGGCGATGTCAGTCACTGCAGGGAGGACGTGAATCATGTCAGACATGAAGCCCCTCGAGTCTGCTCGGGACAAGCGCTTCGACTCGCGCTTCGGTGGCTCGCTCAGGGCACCATTCGACGCATGAGAAGTGGCTCGCCAGCCGCAGATGGCCTGCCATGAGCCAGCGGGGAAAGCTCTCGCCAGAAAGCTTTCCCCGCGCGTCGAATGGTGGAGGGGAAGGGATTCGAGGGCCCGACCTCTGCCTTGCGAAGGCAAGACCGGTAGGTAAACCAGAATGAGGGAGCCGCCGGGAAGTCAAGCAGTTCCGGCGGTTCTCCCTTGCCTACGGACCGACTCGCATCTTGGTTTTCGTTAGCGCTGAGGCGATAGAGTTGGGTTCCGGAGGGCAAAGCCCTGGGCGAAGTGGAGGACTCTAACTGAGGGGTGGTCGCTCGCTTGCAGCTTTATGGGCAAGTTCTCTCGTGTTGACTTTTATGCCTTGCCAACTTTTTCCCCAAACCGCTTGGCCCAGGCCATCATGTCGACGCACTGAATGCAATACATGGACACGGGATTTTTCGAGGTGGCCTTGGACCGTTCAAAGCCGTCTTTTGAGTAGACAACGCCTTTCGCGCACCCGTCACATTTGCCCACGGCGAGGTCGATGGCGGGGTCCTTTAATGCCTGCTCCATATCGACCTCATCTAAAGAGGCAACCACATAAATGTCCTTCTTTTGCTCTTTCTCCTCCCTCATGTCCATCACCGCCGCGTTTCGTTAAATCGGCCGGAGATACCATGCGGGCCACGGCATCCGTAATAGGGGTGCTAAGATCATGCCAATCCTTAATTTCCGGATAATTAGGCTAACCTTTGACCCGTTCTCCATCAGGCCAATTGTTCTTTACGTCGAAAAGTGGACAACCGACTTTTTCTGAATTCTCCTGATTAGGGGGACGGACGGGGGAATGTAAGATCCAATAGAGCAATGGAGTAATAAACCGCATTGGGTCATTGGTCCAAAGTTCCAATGTTTCAATGCTCTGAAAATGAAAAGCCCGGGAGTCCCCCGGGCTTTTCATCTGTTGGCCGCCTTCTGGAAGGTCCACTTGATTTACGGCTTCACGGCGATGGCTTTGGCCATCAACGTCTCTCCTGCCTGTCCCGAGCCCGGCGCATGCAGGACGTCGACCGTCCTCCCCTGAGTCAGCTCAGCCAAATGCAGGGTCTTGCCGTTCTCCGTTATCGTCGTGGCCGGATCAACACCAAAGACCCACTTCGCGCCACTGGCATCCTGAACCTCGACGATGTTTGCCGTCGGGTTTACGGAGAGGATCTCGCCAGAGACAAGAGAAGTGGCTAGGGCAGTGGTCTCGGTTGCCTCAGTCGGCGCCTCAGGAGCTTTGGCCGTTTGCTGTTGCTCTCCGCAGCCCTGCACGATCACTACTGCCGCCACCAATAGGAGTCCCCCCAGGCCACGGTAGAGCCATGTGCGTTTGGTCATCTCTGCTCACCTCCTCTATAATCTTGCCTTCGGTTGACTTGTCATTGGTTGCCGTTCTGTTTACATGCGAAAATGGCAACCTCCGTGCCAGACCTGGAGAAGGGGGAGGTTTCGATGGGCGAGCACCAGGATCTTCCAAGCTTTATCGCGGAACCCTCAATAGAAGTATGAGGGCGAGAGTGGGGGTTCGTTGCCAGTGGAAGCAGTAATGTTTACATGATGGGCAATGTAAAAGTTACTATTCACGCGTGATCGGCCCCGTACGTCATACCCTTCTTCAGCCACGGAGGAGGGGCTTCGCGGCGACGCGCTTTGCCACTTGGTCCCAGACCCCCGGGTTCACCAGGTGCGGCGGACGCTCGCCTCGGAGTACTTGAAGAATCTGGGTTGCGGCACAGAGCGCCAGACCGCGCGCTGGCTCCCTGGTGAGCCCGGCGACGTGCTGGGTCAGATTCAGGTTCTCGAGTGCGTGCAGCGGACTGTCAGGAGGCGGGGGCTCAGGGTCGAAGACATCAATGGCCGCTCCGCGGATCCACCCCCCGCGCAGGGCTTGCAGGAGTGCCTCCTCTCTGACGATTTGCCCGCGCGCCGTATTTATGAGAAAAGCGTCCGGGCGCATTGTCCGAAGTTCCGCTTACCCGATCATCCCGCGCGTCTCTTCGGTCAGCTCCGGGTGGAGCGACACGATATCGGCCTCTCGGAGAACGGTCGTGAGATCGTTCACCCACATTGCGCCGATCGCTTCGGCCTTCGCCGGAGGGATGTACGGGTCATACGCCAGCACCCGCATGCGAAAGGCCGCGACGCACTTCCGCGCGACCTCCGTGCCGATGTTGCCCAACCCGATCAGCCCCAGGGTTCGACCTTGAAGCTCGATCCGGGAGGATTGATTGTGGTCCGCCCACCCATCGCCGCGGCGGGCCCGAGCGTCTGACCGGGTAATCTGCTTTGCGAGGTCGAGCATGAGCGCGATCGTGTGCTCTGAGACGGGAGCAGCTCCAAAGCCGGGGTTATTGACGACCGCGATGCCCTGGTCGGTGGCGACGGGGACGTCGATCGCGTCCGTGTCCCGTCCCGATGTGCTCATGACGACCACGTTGCTTCCTTCCCGCATTACCTCACCCCGGAGCCGCGACGGAGAACGGACGGCCACGGCCGATGCGACCCGTATGGCTTCGCGGATCTGATCGTCGGCGGCGTCGCTGAGGATCTGGACGTCGGTGTGCGTGGCGAGGAGTTCTTCACCGTCCTTGTGGTACATGGATTCGATGAGGAGAACCTTGGGACCTTTCGGCGAAGGCAACGGCCTTCTCCTTGGACGGTGGCGCTTGTCAACCGGGGGCATGGAGCAATGGAACCGTAGACCGCATTGGCCCAATGTTCCATTGTCTAATGCTCCAATGGTCTCAAAATGAAGAGCTAGGGCTCGCCGGGCTCTTCATTTTCTGGGCTAGCCTTGCCATGACGGCCTGCGCGCTTGGTCCTCAATGGGGAGAAGACCCACGATCTCTCGTGCCACCTCCTCAATCGACTTGCCCGTCACGTCGAGCTGTCGCCAGTGATAGTCGCCAGACAGTCGCTCAGAGTGACGAAGCTCCTTCCGGATGTGCTCCAGTGAGGCGTATGGCTGCTCATGGATCCCGAGATGGTCCGCGCGGGCACGTCGCAGTTCCAGCAGCCGGCTGGGGTCCATGACAAGACAAAAGACCCGTTCGGAGGGCAAGGAGAGCACCGTCGGGTGCACGTCAATGTCCAGGACGATGGGGACGTTGGCGGCGAACCAGCCCTGGTACGCGAGGTAGAGCGTCGTTGGCGTTTTCATCGTGCGGGAGACACCGACGAGGACGATTTCCGCACGGTCGAGCTCGTGGGCTTGTTGTCCGTCGTCGTGGCGGAAGGCGAACTCCACCGCCTCGATCTGCCTCGACCTGGCTTCGACCAATTGCTTGAAGAGCCCGGGCATTTCTTTCGGGGTGAGCCTCAGGTGTTTGGTGAGGCGATCCAGCACCGGGCCCATCAGGTCCATCGCATCCACCCCGTGCGAACGAGATTCAGCCAGCATCACGCGGCGGAGTTCATCCGAAACCAGGGTATGAAGAATCAGGGAATCATGGTCAGCGGCTTCCTGAACCACGGCGCGCAGCTGCTCTGGCGTAAGAATATGCCCACGGCGGACCACGCTCGCGGGCGCCCCTTCGAACTGGACGAGCGCGGATCGGATCACCCGCTCGGCTGTCTCGCCAGTGGAGTCGGAAACCACGAAAATCTTCAGCATCGAATGCTCGCTACTCTACTGAAAGCGAAAAGGGAACAGGCCACTCTTTGTGTTTGGGCGATGTCAGTCACTGGAGGGAGGACGTGAATCATGTCAGACATGAAGCCCTTCGACTCGCGCTTCGGTGGCTCGCTCAGGGCACCATTCGACGCATGAGAAGTGGCTCGCCAGCCGCAGATGGCCTGCCATGAGCCAGCGGGGAAAGCTCTCGCCAGAAAGCTTTCCCCGCGCGTCGAATGGTGGAGGGTAGGGGATTCGAACCCCCGACCTCTGCCTTGCGAAGGCAGCGCTCTCCCAACTGAGCTAACCCCCCAGCGAACAATAAATATACTCAACAAGGGCGGCAGTGTCGAGGCCCTTTCAATCGAGAGGAGCTTTGGGGGTTGTCCGGAGTTTATAGAACAACACGACAGTGTACTTGATGCTGTTAACGCAGGGAACTTGATCGCGATCCCCAATCCAGCCGGGACAGGCGAAGACCCCTTCCCGGCTCTCCTGCCGTTCCTTCACCATGGCATCGACGATCCGCTCGACTTCAAAGCCGCCCCCATAGCACTCCGGGTGGATGCAGCGGATCTGGCCCTGAAAGGTGCCGGCACTGGCCCACATCGTGAACCGACCGTGCGACGTTTCGGCCCCTGCAAGGTCTCGGCTCGAGACCTCGTACTCCACCACCGCATCTTTCAGTTCGGGGAAGGCCTTCGAAAAGGGTTGATTAAAGGCTCGAACGCCGCGCTGATCTGGCTCAGTCATTGTCCCCTCTGCGCACACCGAAATCACGGCTCGGGAGGAACCCGCTTTATCTGTCTCTGGCGGAGGATATCCTCAAAGGTAAAGCTCGGCCCTTTGGGGATAAAACCGAGATACACATAATTGGTGTCCGGGTCCCTGGAGATGACCCACAGGTCTCCGGTCACGCTGTCTAACAGGTACTCTAGCTCCCCCGCGGACCGGGCCTGAAAAAAGACATAACGCCCTACCTCACCTTTGGGGGGCGTCATGGGTTTAGGCCCCGCGGGGAAGGGTGGTTTCTCTTGGGCCAGTGCAACCCCCGCCCCCAGGACGATCATCGTCAGGACCGCGATCCCGATTCGTCGCATCGCTCCCCTCCTTCCTCCCTACGGTCTACCATATCTCTTCTTTGGCACCTCACGGAGAGGCGCCTCACCTCTGTCATTGCGGCGCAGTGCATTCACCAAGAGATGGGCCTGGCGGGTTGGCTCGGGAATCCGGTAGCCTCCGTGTGCTCTCAGGACGATCTCCCCCGCCCGCTGAACGCTCATCCGATAGCCCGGGGAAACATAGATCGGTTCTACCCTGTCCCGGGTCCGCAGGATAATCCCGACCTGCTCTCCTTTAGTATAGAGAATCCTGAAGCTTCCCCGTTTCTCTGCGGGCTCCAAATATTCTCCCACGAGGAGGCTTTTGGCGCAGCCAATGGCGGGCAGATCCAAGAGGAGGCCTAGGTGGCAGGCGAGCCCGAAACGCCGGGGGTGGGCAATCCCCTGTCCATCACAAAGGAGGCAATCGGGTCGGCGGCGGAGCCGCTTGAAGGCTTCGAGGGCTGCGGGAGCTTCGCGGAACGAGAGGAGGCCGGGAATATACGGAAAGATGGCTTCCTTCACCGCCGTGGTTGTCTCGACGATCTCACGGTCGGAAAGACGCATCACAATGACCGCGGCATACACTGTCGGGGAGCGTTTGTCGTACGAGACGTCTACGCCCGCTACCGTCTCGATGGGCCCCCGATACTCACCCGCATTGAGACGCCCCCGAAGCTTTCGTTGGATCCGGATCGCCTCGGCCGGCGGGACATCCCAGCGATGCAGGGTGCGAATTTTCATCGATTGAGTCGGAAGGGGTAGAGCGGAGGAGGAGAACGCTGAGCCGTCTCCCCCTCCGGTCCGTGTACCCTATGCTCAGGAGGACTTGGCCCCCCGGTTGACGAGGCCGGCGATGAGATCGATGGGAAGGGGAAAGACGATGGTTGAGTTCTGTTCGGTGCCGATCTCCGTCAGGGTCTGCAGGTAGCGGAGCTGGATGGTAATCGGCTCGGCCGCCAGGATCGCGGCCGCCTGTGCGAGCTTCTCCGAAGCCTGGAGCTCGCCCTCGGCGTGGATGATCTTGGCCCGCTTCTCGCGCTCTGCTTCTGCCTGCCGCGCCATGGCCCGCTGCATCTCGGCCGGCAGATCCACGTGCTTGACCTCGACCGCCGTCACCTTGACCCCCCACGGGTCGGTATGCTCATCGATGATCCGCTGGAGCTTCCGGTTGATGTGCTCCCGTTCGGCTAACAGTTCGTCCAGCTCGGATTCCCCGAGCACGCTCCGCAGGGTGGTCTGGGCGATCTGGGATGTAGCGTACAGATAGTCCTCCACCGCGACAATGGCGTCCTCCGGGTTGACCACCCGGAAATAGATCACCGCGTTTACCTTCACTGAGACGTTGTCCTTCGTAATGACGTCCTGGGAGGGTACGTCCATGGCCACGGTCCTGAGACTCACGCGGACCATCTTGTCGATAAAGGGAAGGAGGATCAGAATGCCCGGCCCGTAGCCTTCGCCGCCCGGATTGAGGATCGCCCTCGCTAACCTCCCGAAGCGGAAGATGACCGCCCGCTCGTATTCATTCAGGATCCTGAAGGCGGACATCAGGATATACACGAGAATTACCAGAAAGAAAACCCCGAACACACCGATTTTGAATGGGAACGCACCAGGCATTGTTGTTACCTCCCTGCCTTGCTTCGGGCAGCAATCCCTATTGACCTATCCGGTCTTTTGTGCCTCCTGGGAAAGTTTTCTCACCTGTAACGTCAACCCGAAGACGCCGGTCACTTCGACCTCGTCCCCGGGTTCGACCGCCTCATCACACTTCGCTTTCCAAAGCTCTCCGGAGATGAAGATCTGCCCTTCCGGTACCAGTGCCGTCTTGGCCACCCCTCTCTGGCCAATCAGGCCTTCTCGCCCTGTGACCGGCTGGCGCCGGTGGGCTCGGATGGCCGCCCCGATCACGAGGAGGAAGAAGGCGGCGGTGGCTGCGGTGACTCCAACGATGGCCGAAATAGAGATCTGCAAAAAGGGGGCCGGGGAGTCGATCAACATCAACGACCCCAAGAGCATGGCCACAATCCCACCCGCGGTAAGGACGCCGTGGGAGGCGACCTGGAGTTCGCCGATGAAGAGGAGCACCCCGAGGATGATCAGAAGGAGACCCGCAAAGTTGATGGGGAGAGTTTGAAACGCGTAGAAGGCGAGGATCAGACAAATGCCTCCCAGAACCCCCGGTAGGATGGCGCCGGGATTCGACAGCTCGAAATACAGGCCCGCCATCCCCAAGATCAGAAGGATGTACGCGATGGTCGGATTGGTAATGACCTTCAGGACCATGTTGCGAAAGCTCATCTCGACCTCGACAATCCTGGCCGCCTTGGTCTTCAAGGTGATCTTCCCGGCTCCCGTCACCACCGTGCGCCCGTCTATCTTCGCAAGAAGGTCAGCGGTATCGTCAGCGACGAGATCGATGACCTTCAATTTGAGCGCCTCTTTCGCGGTGATCGAAACACTTTTGCGGACCGCCTTCTCTGCCCAGGTGGCGTTGCGCCCCCGACGCTCTGCCAGGCCTCGGATGTACGCGGCCGCATCGTTTTCGACCTTCTTGGCCATCTCCTCGTCCATCTCACCGCCCCCCATCTGGACCGGATGGGCGGCCCCCATGTTGGTTCCGGGAGCCATGGCGGCTACGTGCGCGGCGATGGTGATGAAGGTGCCAGCGGAGGCGGCCCTTGCCCCACTGGGAGAGACGTAGACGATGATGGGGACCGGAGATCGGAGCATCTCCTTGATGATGACCCGCATGGAGAGATCGAGGCCCCCGGGAGTATCCAGCGCGATAACGAGCGCTTGCGCATCGCCCCGTTCGGCCCTATGAATGGCCCCAACAATGAACTCGGCTGTGCTGGGCGAGATAATTCCCTCCACCTGGGCCACGTAGATGTCAGGGGGGGCAGCGCTGCTTGCTGGGATGGACAGGACGAAGAGTAGAGCCAGCGCACATATGATGCGGAATGTCCTCATAAAGATAGAGTACTCCCACCCGGTCAAATTTGCAAGCTGACAACTGCTAGAACGCTAGGAAACTCAAGGCTGTTTGCTTTGCAGCCTCCTAGCATTCGAGCTTTCCAGCCTACGAGCGTCCTAGTGGCTGTGCCACGCTGTGAGGAGCACCGGGGCAATGTCGGTTAGGGCGTGAATCCGGTGGGCCAGCCGTTCCTTCCCTCGCCCCCAGACCATCGTCGGGACGCGATTCCAGGTGTGACCCGCCGTGCTCAGATCTTCCACGTTGCCATGGTCGCTGACAAGGACGAGGAGGTGGCGAGACCAATCCAGCAGCGCGACCAAATGCGAGACAAAGCAATCCAAGCCCTCGAGGAGCTCTACTGCCCGATTCATGTTCTGTGCATGCCCGGCCAAATCGGTCTGGATATATTCGTAATAGGTCAGATCATAGCTCTCGGTAATCTCCGCCAACCGCCGTGCCGCCTCGTCCGGCGTGAGGAGGGGAACTAAGAAGCCTCGGTTCCTGAGCAGCGTGTTCGTAAAGTCGTGGTAGAGCGCCCGGCCTCTGGCAAGGTCACTCAGCTCTCGGAGTCGGACGCCTGCGGTTCTCGCGGCCACGGTGGTCACTGAGGGGAACCGATGCCGTCTCAGCGTGGCGTCGCTAAAGGCATTGGCGAAAGCGACCCGTCCGCCGTGGAGGGAGAGGGCCCGAAAGACGGATTGCGCGGCGAGCATCGCGGCAAGGGTCGGCGTGCAGAATCCCTGGATGTGTCGGCCGACCAGGAGGGGGGCGTTGAGTCCAGTCAGCAGGGCGGTCTGTCCTGTGGCACTCTGGGGGAGTCCCGGAATTCCGAGGGAGGCGTCGGTCGGAATGACCGAGCAGCCATCCGTTTCCCGGATCTGGGTCCGAAAGCAGCGGAACCACTGGGTCTGGGCAATGGCCAGAGGATTTCGGTCCGCGTCCGGCTCCCCGAGTCCGAGGCCGTCCACGAGGAGAAGGAGGATACTCACTCCCTGCTCCTCCAGAGGGCGCGATGGAGTCCTAGTGGTCGAGGGCTCCTTCCGGTGTTACCGGCCCCTCGATGGATCCTCGCCGACCTTTGCCTCATGCCACAGGGCATCCATCTCCTCCAGGCTGCTCTCGGTTAACGTTTTCCCCCGCTCGGCGATCACGGTTTCGATGTGGCGGAACCGCCGAGCGAACTTGTCAATACACTTGCGGAGGGCTTCTTCAGGATTGAGCTCGAGAAATCGGGCGAGATTGACCAGGCTGAAGAGGAGGTCTCCCAGTTCCCCCTCGATCGCTTCAGGCCCCTTCCCCATCGTTCCCTTGAGTTCAGACAGCTCCTCCTCCACTTTTTGGAGGACTTGCGGGGTCTCTCCCCAGTCGAACCCCACCCGGGCCGCTTTGTCTTGCAGCCGCAGGGCCCGGAGAAGGGCGGGTAAGGTTTTCGGGACGCCCGCGAGGGCCGAGGCCTCCGTGACCCCACCCCGTTCCTCCTGCTTCAGCCGCTCCCAGTTGGAGAGAACCTCTGCGGCGGTTTCCGCGCAGGTCTCACCAAAGACGTGCGGATGGCGCCGGACGAGCTTGTCCGTGATGTCTGCGAGCACCTCCTCCATGGTGAATTCTCCTAGCTCCGCGGCCACCTGGGCGTGAAAGACCACCTGCAAGAGGAGATCCCCGAGCTCCTCTTTCAGCTTCTCTCTTCCTCCCTGGTCCAACGCCTCCAGGACCTCATAGGCTTCTTCAATGAGGAAGGCCTTGAGGGACTCGCGGGTCTGTTCTCGGTCCCACGGGCAGCCCTGAGGCCCTCGAAGGGTGGCCATGATCTGAACCAATCGTTCAAAAAGAGGTCCACTCTTGTCGCTCATTCCCCCTCCCTACCACAGGCTTTCACGCTGTCCCATTATACACTGCGCTGCCCCTGCAACAACATGAGAGCGTTTTTGGATTGACGGGGGGGGCGGAATGGATAAAATGGCGGGGCCGCCCTAACTTTCGGGGGGGGTCTAGACGGTACGGGACTTGCAGCGACCCTTTTGAAGCGTACTTGGGACAGGGGTATTCCATGCGGAAAAAGGGCCGGATCTTGTGGGGACTACTCCTCCCCGTTTTACTCCCCGCTTTGGCGGTGGCGAGTAGCGCGAGAGTCTACCGCCGGGTGGATGTCTCTGGGACAGTCCGCTACACCAACATCCCTGCCCCACGCCGTCCCCTCGTGTCGTCGAGGGTCAGCACGCGAAAGCCCCGCTCTGGCTTTCGATCGTTCATCAGGTCCGCGGCCCATCGGCACGGGATCGACCCTCACCTGGTGGAGGCTATCATCGCCGTTGAATCAGACTTCAATCCCGGGGCGGTCTCGCCCAAGGGAGCGATAGGACTCATGCAGCTGATGCCCGAGACCGCGGACCGGTACGCGGTGCACAACCCCTTCGATCCCCTCCAGAACATCGCCGGAGGGATTCAATATCTCCGGGATCTCATTCATCGTTTTCAAGGGGATCTTCGTGCAGCCCTGGCTGCCTACAATGCGGGGGAGACAGCGGTCACCAAGTTTCAGGGTATTCCCCCCTACCGCGAGACCCGCGCGTATGTCAAGAAAGTGTTGCAGCGCTATCACGGACCCACCGCTTTGCTCCCTCGCACCCCTCCCCGGATCCGTGTCTATCGTTTTACGGGTCCCGGAGGACGTTCAACTTACACCAATATCCCCCCTCGCATTCCTCTCCGATAGCCGAATCCATCGCAACCGTTGGAAGTTCGCCGTTGACAAGGTGGAGCGCGTAGAGTACCATCACTTCCGTTAAGTGCTCAATTTTTCAGGGTCCGGAGATGAGTGCCTTTTCCCGATTGTATTATATTGATGAAATCGATCGTCACGAGTTCCACGGCTACGCCCTGACCGGCTCCCTGTACACGGGACAGACCAAGTTCCAGACCATCGAGGTTGTCGAAAGCCCGAAATTCGGCAAGATGTTGATCCTCGACGGGAAGATCCAGTCGGCGGCATTGGATGAGCATATCTATCATGAGGCGTTAGTCCATCCGGCGATGCTCCTGCATCCGCACCCCCGCCGGATTCTGATCCTCGGTGGCGGCGAGGGAGCTGCCCTCCGGGAGGTCCTCCGCTATTCGATGGTGGAGGAGGTCGTGATGGTGGACTTGGATGACGAGGTCGTGAGCCTCTGCCGACAGTATCTCCCGGAATGGTCAGCGAGGGCGTTCGAGGATCGCAGGGCGACGCTCGTGTGTGAGGACGCCCGTGAATTCCTTCAGCGGCCGATCGGTCTCTTCGATGTGATCATTCAGGACATCACCGATCCGGTGACTGCGGGCTTCACGGAGGATTACTACCGGACGATCCAAGAGCGGTTGACTGATCGAGGGATCCTGGTGATGCAGGCCCTGGAGCTCGGCCTGTCGGATTTTGCCGGACACCGGAGGATTCGGCAGGACGTGGGAAAGTTTTTCTCTTCCCTCGTCTCCTACCGGGCCTACATTCCTTCCTTCCGGGCCGATTGGGGATTCATTCTCGCAAGATCGAACGAAGACATGAACCCTGTCGACTTAGGGATTGTGGATGCCCGGTTCAACGAACGATTGGGACGAGAGGCTGGATTGCGCTTTTACGGACCGGCGGTGCATACCGCCCTGTTCACTTTCCCTTGGGAGCTTGCCTACCTCATCGGACAGCAGACCGAGGGGACGTAGAAAGGACGCTAGTGAAGATGCCGTCCTCTACCAACGCATTTCGAATTTTCAATTTCGGATTTCGAATTTGGCAATCCAGAAGCTTCCGTGCAAAATTCCAAATTCGCAATTTTAAATCCGAAATACTTGAAGCTGGCTGCTGATTGCTGACGGCTGACGAACGAGGAGAAAAGAGTGAAGCGATTGCACGAGGTGGATCCGGAAATCAGCGAAGCCATTCACCGGGAGACGGAGCGGCAGGCCTATGGGCTCGAGCTCATCGCCTCAGAGAACTTTGTGAGTGAGGCGGTGATGGAGGCCGCGGGCTCCATCATGACGAACAAGTACGCCGAGGGATACCCTGGCCGGCGGTATTATGGCGGCTGCGAGTTCGTGGACCAGGCCGAGACCTTGGCTATCGAGCGCGCCAAGGACCTGTTCGGCGCGGCGCATGTCAATGTTCAGCCTCATTCCGGCACCCAGGCCAATATGGCGGTGTACTTTTCGGTCCTCCAGCCGGGGGACACCATCATGGGGCTCGATTTGGCGCATGGCGGCCACCTGACCCACGGGAGCCCCGTGAACTTCTCCGGCCGGTTTTTCCGCGTCGTTTCCTATGGGGTGCATCCTGAGACGGAGCGGATTGACTTCGCGCAAGTGCAACGGCTGGCTCGGGAACACAAACCGAAGCTGATCGTCGTCGGCGGCAGCGCCTATCCCAGGGCCCTCGATTTTGCTCCCTTTAAAGAAATCGCGAAGGGGGTCGGCGCGGTCTTAATGGCTGACATCGCGCATCCCGCCGGGCTCATCGCCGCAAAACTTCATCCGTCTCCAATCCCCTACGCCGAGTTTGTCACCACCACCACCCACAAGACCCTCCGGGGACCCCGAGGCGGCATGATCATGTGTCAGGAGGAGTACGCGGCGGTCCTCAATAAGAACCTCTTTCCCGGCTTTCAAGGTGGTCCCTTGATGCACATCATCGCCGCCAAGGCGGTCGCCTTTCAGGAGGCCTTGACCGAGGAGTTTCGGGCATATCAGCGCCAGATTCAACGAAACGCGGCCACGCTCGCCGAGGAGCTCAGCCGTCTGAGTTTCCGGTTGGTGGCAGGAGGGACCGACACCCATGTGATGCTGGTGGACCTGAGAGCGAAGGGGCTGACTGGGAAGGCGGCGGAGGGCGCGCTGGAGAAGGCGGGTATCACCGTAAACAAAAATGCCATTCCCTTTGATCAGGAAAAGCCTGCGGTGACGAGCGGCATCCGGATCGGGACGCCGGCGGTGACCACTCGGGGGATGCGGGAGGAAGAAATGCGGCTCATCGGCCAGCTGATCGCTGAGGTCCTTGAGGATGTGACCGATGAGGACTGTCATCGGCGCGTAAGAGGAAAAGTCTGGGAGCTTTGCCAGCAATTTCCCTTGTACCCCGGGCGGCTCGGGCTCAAAGCAGAGGAGCGGTCCTCGTGAAGTGCCCCTTTTGCGGGCGAGTGGAGGAAAAGGTCGTCGATTCCCGGGAAGCCCGCGATGGGGAGGTGATCCGGCGGCGCCGGGAGTGTCTCCATTGCGGTCGGCGGTTCACCACGTATGAACGGATCGAAGAAATCCAGTTCATGGTTGTGAAAAAGGACGGTGGCCGAGAACCTTTTGACCGCAATAAAATTCTGAGCGGTCTGCTGAAGGCTACACAGAAAAGACCGGTGAGCGTGGCGGAGCTTGAAAAGATCGCGGACGAGGTCGAAGCGCGCCTTATGGAGAAGCCGGATCGGGAAATCAGCTCCAGCGAGATCGGGGAGCTGATCATCAACCGCTTGTATGAGTTGGACGAGGTGGCCTACGTCCGGTTTGCCTCAGTCTACCGCCAGTTCAAAGATGTCAATGAGTTTGTCGAAGAGGTGAAGGGCCTTCTGGGGCCAGGCCAGCGGCGGTCCCGGCGCACGTAGGGTTTTGGGTAGTGGGTTTTAGGTATTAGGTGTTGGCCTACGGACATCCAACCTCGAACCATGGGTGATCAGCCATTGACTGGCACCCCTGGTCGGAAAGCTGGCAATTCAACTGTCAAACTGACCCCCCAGACCCTAAACCCCAAAACCCAATAGCTAAACCCTGAACTATGAACTCTGAACCCTGAACCACTATGGACTCTGATCCGTGAACCTGCTGTTCTGACATTGGACTTCGGACCTCGGACTTGGGACCGTTTCTGATGGACGTAACCCTTTTCTACGGAGCCCTGGCGTTATATGTCGTGGGGACGCTCGCGTACCTGCTGCTCCTGTCGGTTAAAGGCGGCCCCCTCGGTCGGATGGCCACCGCTGCCACCGTCGGTGGCTTTCTCTTGCACACCGGCGCTCTACTCCTGCAGCTCGTCGCCGCCGGCCGTCCGCCCCCCCGCAACCCCTATGAAGCCCTCTCCCTGTTCGCCTGGGTCACGGTCCTCGTCTATCTCGGCCTCGAGCTCAAGTTCCAACGCAAGATCATGGGGGCCTTTGTTCTGCCCATCGTGTTGCTCACCACCGCTGCGGCCGCTAGCCTGCCAAAAGGGGCGGGGTTGAGCTCGGCCCTGGCCAAAACGGGGATCTGGGTCCATGTGACGTTGGTCCTGTTGGGCAATGCCGCCTTGGCATTCACGTGCGGGGTCGGGCTCATGTATCTGCTCCAGGAGCGGCAGCTCAAGTCCAAGAGTCTGGGGCCGATGTATTACCGGCTCCCCTCCTTGGAGTTCCTTGATGGCCTGGGGCACCGGGCGCTCCTCGTGGGCTTCCCATTGCTCACGGCGGGCCTGGTGATGGGGGCCTTGCAGGCCCAGGCGGCCTGGGGGCGGCTCCTGACCTGGGACCCAACGTTGGTTCTCTCCCTGCTCACCTGGGGACTCTATGCGGGACTGTTGCAGGCCCGACTCACCGCCGGGTGGCGAGGGAGGAAGGCAGCACTCTTGGCTATTGTGGGTTTCGGGGTACTCCTAGGGGCATTTGTGGGGATGAGTGTGTTGCTGGGACGTCCTCACGGAGGCAGCTGAGGTGGATGCGACGATCGGCGATCGGTGTTTGGTATGAGGTTTTGGGTGTTAGGTGTTGGGTCTAAGGTGCCAATTTAGAGTGGAGGATTAAGAACTTAGAATTAAGAATTCTTAATTCTGAATTCTACAATGCGTCAATGAACTGTGAACCGTTCTTCGTGATCTTTGCGGCCCTCGAAGCATGAACCATGAACTGTGAACGATGAACCACTAAGAGCCATGAATTCTGAACGAGGACCAAACTATAAAGCCCAAACTGTAGACCTCGAACTGGGGAGCGGGTACCGGGAATCATGGTGATCCTGACGGTGGGCCTCAACCACACCACGGCCCCGGTCGAGATCCGCGAACGGCT
>CAYGBT010000019.1:56748-59347 GCA_964348275.1 uncultured bacterium | reverse complement strand
TGGTCAGGTCCCCCTCCACGCGAACGTCTCCCTTGAAGCGGCCGGCAATCCGCACGTGGCCTGCCCCCTCAATTTTCCCCTCGACGGTTATCCCGGCAGCAATGAGAGAGTCGGTTCTCCGCAAGGGCTCCTCCCCTCGGCCTGGTGACTGAGCGCGCGACGGCGTCACCTCGGGTTGATCGGTCCCGGATGGCATTTGCTCTTTCTGCGGGTATTCCTTCCAGAGTGCCATAGCTCGATCCTCCTCACCTATGCCGATTTCGACGAGGGAGGCCGCCTGGACTGCAGGAATCCTCGCCGCAGGCCAGCCGCTGACTCCCCCTTCGAATCGAGCTTGCAACGGGTGTCCACAAAAGCAGTCTCCAGTCACGGTGAAGCGTATTCAAGGGTACAAGGCAGAGTCCATGCCAAACTGGGGGACCACACACGACTCGCAGAGGCAATGTCCCTGATTTTGCAAGTTTTACTGGAAACGCTCAAGGGTGGGGTCTAGCGCTGGCCGCGCTTTCCTTCGCTCGTGAAAATGTAAGGCTTACACGGTCGGATTGTAAGGATTACATCGTGAAGATGATCACGTCCTTTTTCTCGCCTCTTGGACCATTTCCACCAGAACTGCCCTGGTTTCTTGGGGACTTCTGACCTCACGGGTGAAGGGGATGCGGGCCCCTTGAACTCTGTCCCCCTTTTTGAGTCGCAGATGAAAACCCAGGCGGTCCACCGAAGTCATCGTCACTTCATCAACCTCGAAGCGACCGAAAACCCGCGCAAAAAGAAGCAACGCATCGGCGTGGTCGGCGTTCATGTGCTGGAGAATTCTCGGCGCCCCCTCCGCGAGGGGATCGGGTTCGGCCAGAGTGTATTCCTCCGCTGACACCCACCCCATCACGCCAAACCCGCCCACGAAATAGACATCGAGGACCTCCATCCGGTAAAAGGCGAAATCCTCGAAGTCCACCCAGTACTTTGCACTCTCGTATCGGGTCAAGTAGAGCTGGCGCGCCCCTCCCAAATGCTCCACCGGGATCAGGGAAACATCCCCCATGAGGGTGACACGACTGCCCCCTAGCGGGTCCCCGCTCCAGTCGGGCTGTGTCACCAGCAGGCTCGCCCGGGGGTCCGTGGTGATATTCTGCGTGTGGGCGGCCATATTGCTGATCAGGAAGACCGGCCGGCCGCGGTCGTCGAGCCCATACGGCATCACCGAGCCAAACGGCCACCCTGCGTGTTTCCGGGAAGTGGTCGAGAGGCTCCCCACCCGGCCAATGTGCAGTAGTGTCCGTGCCCGTTCGGCGTACGTCGGTTCCGGCACCGCGGGCTTCTCAGTCGCGGGTTCACCCCCCGCGTGGTGCCCGAGAGATCGATTTCCCACGCTGCAGCCCTCCTCGCCTTCTCGACAGTCAAGCGCCGTGTCGCCCAGCCCGAATCCGCACCACTGCTCAACCTTGACTGCCTTTATAGATATCATGTCAAGGTGCCGAATGCTACGAAGGCTTTGCGAACTGGCGAAACCACTCGGAGACTCCGTGGTTACCCTGCTTGCCTTTCGTCCGGTTCACGCGATTCCGGCAAAACTCTTGGACTTTCAGAACACCTGCTGTCAAGCTCATCTCTCCCCAAAAATATCGCCTCTCGGATCGCGAAAGGGCCCGAGAAGGTGCCACCCTACAATTGAGAGTCTAGGGGTAAAACTAGGAGGTCACGCCGTCAACGTATGAAAAGCGGAGAGCCTGTCTTACGGAGAATCGCTGGTCCTGATCTCAATGCACTGCTCTTCCTGTGCCCCTCCGAATCGAGCGGCACTAGCACGACCTAGCCGCTTCCTCGTCCCCTTGGACCGGTTTTCGTCCTACCACCAGAAGGCTGCCCCGAAAGTGGGGCAACACGTAAAAGGGACCATTTCGCCAAGTCGATCAGACGCTGTAAGGTCCGCTTCACGTTATACCGAGTGTTGTCACCGAGGAAATGGCGGGCCTCGACTACCTGTAATCCGGCCCGCCGGAAGCAGTCGCAGAGCTCCGCCAGAGTATATTCCCGGAAATGAGGCCGCCACTCGTCCTCGGGGTGATCGTAATCTAGCGGGATCAGTCGGTCAAAATTTGAGCGGCCGACGACCAATTTGAAGACATTGCCGATCCGGGTCACGTTCGGCGTGGTCACCAGGAAGTGCCCGCCCGGTGCCAAAATGCGTGATGCCTCGGTGAAAAGGTGGGAGGGCGAGACGAGGTGCTCGATCACTTCGAGGGCCGAGACTAATTGGACGCTACCGTCGTCCAAGGGGATGCGCGTGGGATAACGCATGCCGCGCAGCTGATCGTTCCGGGGGTCCAGGTTGACCGTCAGGATCTCTGCCGCACAATCCTTCGCCATTGCCCTGCGAAACTCTTCAGAGGTCATCAGACCGACTCCGATCAGCCGGCACATCTCGGGGGGGAGCATGCGGCGGAGGAGCCTGAGGAAGCTTCCGGGATACGTTCCCAAGTCAGCCACTGTGAACGGGCCGGTTGGAGCATAACGCGCAGCGGTCCGCAGAGCTACCCGCAGCCGATCGTAGTTTTTTAGGACATGGTGCATTCGCACCCTGAAGCGGGGATCAGTGGGC